>CALGZC010000048.1 GCA_937934745.1 uncultured Blastocatellia bacterium | reverse complement strand
CCGATTGTGGTCGAGGTCTTGGGCAGGCAGTCGCAGCAGGACTGAGTGCAAACGCGGGCTTTCGCTTTCTTCCGGTTGTGGCTGAACCTCAGGTGGCGACTCAGGGGAGGAGACCGGCTGCTGCGCTGTGCGCAAGCGCCTGGCGGACACCTGAAGCTGCGCAGCGGCGCGTCAACGGCGCCGTCCGACTTGGCTGCAAGCTGCGGCGGGGCGCCGCCTTCCATCGCGCGCCGACCCATCGCGCCGCAGCACACCCCACACTGAAACGAGCCACAGGCGGAGTTTCCGGCCCAGCCAAAGTCAAGGAACGGCTACGCCGTCTGCGCGATACAAACCGCAGGCATCAGCCTCTCAATCGGTCTGCGCCCTTCCCCGCCACGGCAGCCGCTCGGCGCGCATCGGGTCAGGCAATCTCTACAACGACGAGCCGGCGCCGGCGGAGCGGCGGCGTACCGTGTACCCATCACGCGCCTTCACTTTGACATTTTTACGGGTCACAACCCGGACCTCAATTTTGCGATAGCCGGGTGTGTCAGGGTCTTGTGGCTCGTAGGAAAGTAGGTAGTACCGCCGCGCAGCCTGGTCAATCCGTTGGAAGGCACGCTCCAGGTCAATGACCTTTTGCGGAAAGGCCACGTCGCCACCGGTGCGCACACACAACTTGCGCAACGCTTCATCGTCTTCGCCGGCCACCATACCGGCACTCGTTCCGAAAAAGCCGGCGTTGCGGGTACTGATGCCGAAAATTAAGACCTCGTACCGCTGGGCGATTTCAATCGCGTCCTCCAACGTGTGCTCGCTCGCCGTGTCCGCGCCATCGGTAATGACAATGATGATTTTGCGGGGCGTCGGCACGTTGTACATTTTTTCCTCACACACGCGATATACCGCATCATACAGCGCCGTCTCTCCACCGGCTTTGACCTCCATGATGGCCTTGGCCAGCAGGTTGGTGTCGTCGGTGAAGTCCTGCCGCAGTTGAACCGTCGAGTCAAACGTGACAAACAGCGCCTGATCCTTCCGACGCCGGATAATGGTTTGCAGGAACGAGATTGTCGCTTCCTTCTGGAACTTCAGCTTTGGCTTAATGCTCGCGCTGGTATCCATCAGAATGGCAACGAACAAAGGCAGGTCGGTTTTGTCTTCAAACGATTCTATCTTCTGCTTCTTTTTGTTTTCGTAGATTTCAAAATCGTCCTTTGTGAGTTTGCTAATGAAACGATCGTCCTGATCGGTCACGATGACCGGAACGGTGACGTTAGTAATCCGAATTACATCTTCGCCAGCATCCCGACTCCGTGCTTCACGGCCCTGGATCGCAGCAGCACGATTCGGCGCGTTTTGCGCATACCGGGCAGGCAATGGAAAACTAACCAGGCCAATCCCAATGCACAACAGGACCCATCCCAGAGGTCGGTAACACAGTCGCTTCACAACTCGTCTGGCCATAACGGTCTTTGTCTCAACTCCTGTTAGACGCTGGTTTGCTAGATGCTGGTTTGACGTTTCGTGCAGCCTTGGAGACGCTGGGCACACAAAAAGATTCTCAACAAACGTTTCAGCAGCAATGTTCCAGCGGTGCGGTCGTCTCATGCCGGACTGACCGGTTCCAGCATAGGACCGCGTGCAAGCCGTGCTTTTTCGGCATGGCGGGCCAGGGCCAGTTCAATGAGTCGGTCCAAAACCGACGCTAGCGGTCGCCCACTCGCCTCCCATAGCTTGGGGTACATGCTGATGCGCGTAAAACCGGGCATTGTATTGATTTCGTTGACGACAATGGTGTTTGTTTGGCGCAACAGGAAAAAATCTACACGCGCTAATCCCGCGCCATCAATCGCTTGGAATGCTCGCACTGCCAGATGCTGCACTGCCTCCGTTTGTTCCGGCGTCAGCGGGGCGGGAATGAGCAACTGTGACCGGCTGGTAGGTGAATACTTGTCGGCATAGTCGTAAAACGCGGCGCTGCTGACAATCTCACCGGGGAGACTGGCTTCCGGCCGATCATTACCTAAAACGCTCACCTCAATTTCCCGTACAACGTGACCTTGCTCAACCAGGATGCGACGGTCATAGCGTGCTGCCAGTTCTACGGCCGCGCCGAACTTGGACGGATCGTCCACGCGCGTAATGCCGACGGATGAACCGAGATTGGCCGGCTTGACAAACACCGGCAATCCAAGTTCACCCAGAATGTCGTCCGTCAATCGCCGACTATCAGATGACCAGGCTTGGGTCGTCAACCAGCGAAACGAAACCGTAGGCAAGCCGGCCTCCCGAAACAACTGCTTCATCACAATTTTGTCCATGCCGGCGGCAGAAGCCAGAACACCGCAGCCAACGTATGGCAAGTTCAGCATTTCCAGCAATCCTTGGATTGTGCCATCTTCGCCATAGGTGCCGTGCAACACGGGAATCACGACATCGAGTTCTCCAAGTGCACCGGTCAGCGAAGCCAAGACCTGTGCCGGCGTCGCCGCCTGCCTGACTGACGCTTCCGCAGGGTGCAACGGCGATGCCTCTGCCCGGAGCAGGGCCAGCGCGGCAGCACCGGTCAGCCACTCCCCGCTGCGCGTAATACAGACCGGAACTGTGTGATAACGTGCCGCATCTAGCGCTGCAAGAATGGTCGCCGCCGAACGCAGTGACACTTCGTGTTCACTCGAACGCCCTCCAAAAACAACGCCGACCGTCATTTTTTTCGACACCTGAGTACCTCCTTCACCCGGCAACCGAACTGCTGACCACTGCGGCCGGCTCACGTGCCGACAGCAGGCGTTGCGTCGGCAAAAAGGCTACGATAGCGTTTTACCGTTGGTCTGGCACCTATGATTTTTGTCTATCTTGGGCGCAGAGCCCCCTGACTGTGGCAAAAGGTGTTTGTTCCATCTACTACCCCACACACTGGCCCTGCATGTTGACCAGCCCACTACGACAGCGTTGCGATTGGTTGTTTGCCGTTGCCACCCTGTTCATCCTACTCGGGCAAACAGCCTGCCTAAAGGATGTCGTGAGGGGTGCCAAAATAGATGACAGCGTGGTTGTGAACGAGGGTGTGGATGTTTTCAACTCGACGGCCCTTGTTAACTCCAAAATTGGACAACTTCGGAAAGGCGACCGGGTGGCTATTTATCACCGCGCGGAAGTTAACGGCATCGAATGGGTAAAAATCCGTAAGGAAGGTGAGTCTAAGTTCGGGTGGATTGAAGCGCGGCATGTCATCCCACGGCGCTTGCTGGATGCCTGTCAGGCTCTCGAACAAGAATACGCCGCCGTCCAGGCACAGATCGGTGGTCGTCTCAAGCGCGAGACACGCCTGAGGATTCAACCTAGCCGGGAGGCGGAGGTCATCACCGTTCTCAAAGGCGGGACTGAATTCGATGTTCTCAAGCGGCAGCGGGTTGAACGACGTACACCCACAACGGATGAGAACGAAAAACCAACAACAGATGAATCCGACATCAAGTACGACACGTGGTATCTTGTGCGCTTCCCGGAAAGTTCTATCTACCGGGTTGGATGGTTGTACGGCGGCTCGGTCGAACTTATTGAGCCACCCGCCGTCGCCGGGATTATCGGTAGCGGGCGGCGTATGGTCGGGGCCATTCCCTTCGGCGCAACACTCGATAAAAGTGGCGCTGTGTTGAAAAACTACTTCCTGCTTGACAAGCAGATCTTCAGCAACGACCCAATAGCGGATTTTGACCGCATTTACGTTGTTCGGTTTGATCCCAAAACCGGCAACTACACATCGGCATACTACGAGTTACCTGTGCGAGGACTGTATCCGGTCACCTATCAGACTGAGAGTGAAACGCAAGCCAAGTTTCTCGTCCCGCTGATGGACAAAGCCGGAAACGTGACGCAGGTCGAGTATACGGCCGAACTGCTCAACAACGTGTGGACGGTCAGGAAGGGCAAGTTGCCACCTATGATGCCCAACCAACCTAGACGCAGCTAGCGCCTGTTGCCGGTCAGATGCGGAGCCAGACGGACTTCAGCACAGTGCATCCCCTGCGTTGAGTCACATGCTGATTCCGGGTTGGCCGCCGAATGGCGTGATGCGATCTAACGGAATAAAAGACCGATCCACCGGATCAGGCCGAGGAGCGTCGCAACCACGGCAACGCCGAGCAGCGCCAGCGCCAACATCCCGGCGAACACGATGTAAAACCGCAGCCCCGGCATGTCATCTGGGTTCTGGCTTCGTCCCAGCACGAAGTCCCGGAGCAGTTGCTTGAAACTTTCTTCTTCCAACGTCTCGGTCGCCGGATTGTGGTTCACCATCTGTGCGGTGTCAGTAGCAGTCGGCACCTCAGCGGCTTTGGAAGCCGCTGAGGTGCGTATATCCGGTTTATCCATCGTTGGCATGGACATCGTGCACCTCACAGAGGGCTTCTCGCCCATTGGCTTCAGTCTTGGCGTCCGCTTCCTAAATGTGAACAAGCTGGTTCTGTAACCACACTACGGCGTCCGTGAGCGCCGTCGCAAGTTCTGTTTGGCGACCATCAAAAAAATGATTTGCCTGCCGCACCATCGTCATCCCTTTCGGTTCACAACAGCGGGACAACCACGCTGCGACCGCTGCGGCAGGGCCGAACGCATCTTGCTCCCCCTGGACGACCCATTTGGGCAACGCAACCGGACACAAAAACGAAAAATCAAAGTGCGCTATAGGGATACCAACGCCTAACAGGCCCCTAACCTGTGGACAACGTAGCGCAGCCCGAAAGCCGACCCAGGACCCAAAAGAAAAACCCGCCACAACAAGCGGGTTATCAGGGTGTCGTCGGTGTAGATACGCGAGCGCAGCAACGACATCGTCCTGCTCACCAATCCCCCCGTCGTAGCCGCCGCGACTCGCTCCGACACCCCGAAAATTGAAGCGGAGAACGTGTGCTCCGGCGGCGACAAAGGCTTTTGCCGTGCGAAAGACAACACGGTTGTGCATCGTACCGCCAAACACTGGGTGCGGGTGGCACACAACGACTGCCCAGCCACGTGGGTTTGGTGCCGGCGTGTAAAGAGCTTCCAGCGAACCCACCGGGCCGTCAAGCAAAAGTGCCGTCACCGCCACTCACTAGCGCTGCCGTTTGTCCTGCACAGGACTGCGTGCAGACTGTACGACGCAGGCTGCTACGCGCCGTCATTCCCGTCCTGCTTTCAGGTTGCCTTCAGGCGGTTACCTTCAGGCTGCCGGCGTTGTCGGCTGAGGCTGCATGAGCGTCGAAATGAGGGCAATCGCACCTTCGGCAAGGGTTTTCAGTAAAGCACCGATGGCTTCGACAATACTCGCAACAAGTTCTCCGAAGCTTTCGGCGTAGGTGTGGAATGCTCCACCCAGATAGCCTTCGTATGGTTCACGCACGTACTGGCCCATAAGGTCCTCCCTAGCGTCAAACGCAAAAGTCAGACTCAGTTCAAGGTTCTCACCGCCGTCTAAAGGTTAAAGTAAAGTGTGGCAAAGGCCATCGCCAAACCGACCGGTAGGGCAATTTTCAGTGCCTGGGCATTCGTCAGCGGGCCTTCAGACGTACGCAACCCAAAGCGTACAAACAAGAAGCCCACCGCTACATAAGCTATGACGTACATCACAAACTCAATCACCGACATAGCTTTGTTCCAGCGCCCCGGTCCTTCGGCAACAAGAAATCAAGCCCGAACACACCGCCAAAGTTTTGTTTGGGGACCAGGGGTTGCGGCGATCTGGACTGTGCACAGCACTCGACTGAAAGCCGCTGCTCCCGGACCCCACTTTCAACCATCAGGACGTCACCAATTTAGCTTCATAAACAACATCTGACCCCACACTACCGGCTACCTTGATGGTGGCGCCCAACTTACCCGAAACGTCAAGTGGACGCGGCTCGGTGTCTTTCAGATGAATAGGATTCTCAAACAGCCGATACGTCTTGCCGTCGGTGGTTTTGATTTCATTGTGCCCGGTGACCTGGCCAGTCACCGTGCCATACTCCAGCAATGTCGCCGATTTCTTGGGCTTCTTACCAAAGAGCATGTTTTTCTCTCCACTCCCACGTCTCAAGAGTGATCCGCTTCATTGGCTTGAAGAAGACGAATCATGCGGACGTTCGCTAAATTGATCAGCCTACCCCCATCTACTGCCAACCAGCGCGCTTGTGACAACAAAATACCAAGCGCGTCGGCATTTTCTACTTCAGTGTCCATGCGAACCTCCACCGGCTCCACAGTGCCGACGAACCAAATCTGAAGTCGCATGACGCTACCTACCCATACAGCTCACGTCCACACAGATTATGCAGGTCACCATCGGCTGCACAGCACGGACACCCACAGTTCATAGGACAGGTGCTTGTTCGACAGATACTTTCTTAGCACTCACCGTTGGTGCCGACAAGCACCAACGGTACCACTGTACTGCGTCCAGCCGGTCTCGCCAACCTTCATTTGTTCCCCCCATTCCCTCCGTTCTCTCCGGGGTTGCGATGTGCGACCGGGAGTTGCAACGGTGACAGACCAGGGAAGATTGCACATTCGCGCGACACCCAAACATCCTTGGAGGACAGAACGACGCAAGCAGACCATCCCGTGCGCAGAAGATGCCAGGGAGCAGGCGGCATCAAGCGTTGTTCTCTCAGAAGGCAGCGCAATCACCCGCTCAAACAAACAAAGGTGGCGGAGACAACGCTCCACCACCCAGAAAGCCAAAACGGGAACGTCGTTATGATTTACGTCGCCTTATCGCCGCCCGGCTGCCGTCTTGGTGCGACCGGTCACCGAACGGTCTTCAATCGGCTTGACGATGACACCGTCTTTGTCGCGCAGCAGCTCAAAGCCCAGTGCCGAACTATCGAGCGTCAGCGTCGTCGCCATGACGGGGCCGGCAGCGCGGGTTTCATTGAACGCCACCGGGCAGGCCATTCCGCCAACGCCGAAGACATTGACGAAGAATCGCAGCCGTCGCACCTGTGGCAACGCAATGCGGAACGTCAGCACGCGCGTGTCCCCCGGATTGAGCGTCCCAATCGGCGTATTGCTGCCAACTGGCGCCTGGCCGTTGACCGTGGACTGGCTCGCGCCGGCCTGGCCGCCGCTGCTACAGGTCGCGCTATCCGCCGTCAGCAGACGATGCGGATTCGGCGAGGCGACGATGACGCCCGTCGGCGTACTGTCCGGGTAGCCCAAGCCCGCCACCTGCACCGAGACATTTGAGATGACCTGTGAGCTAATGTTGGTCAAGCTGGCCGTCAGCACAAGGTCGCCGGCGTAATTCGGTAGGCCGCAGGTATTGCCTGACAGCGCCTGACTCGTCACATTGAGCGAAACCCGGCAGTTCTGAAGCACCGGCGTGGCCGTCGGCACGACCAACACGACCCGCTTCGGATCGTGATCCGACAACCGTCGCGGCGAAGCGGGATCGTTGCGATCCACTTGCGGGAAATCGGCATTGACACGCGCCGCCTCGGCATACGCCCCTTCAGCGCTCAGGTTTTGCGTCACGGCCACCTGGTCGAGCGTCTGGGCGCTGCCGTCAAAGATGAACGAGTAGTTGTCAGTGCTTGCCGCCGTCCCAGTGAGGCTCACAAGCGGCGGATTCGGCGGATTCCACGCGGCGGTCGGCGCCAACACCACCCGGTCGGCGTTCGGGCCGGTTGTCGGTGGCGTCGGCGGATTACCCAGGATCGTGTTGTAGATGTCCGCATAGCCGTCGTTGAACTGGAAGCCGTTGAAGTCGCCGATAACAACCATCCGCTCATTCGGGTTGAGGATTTGCCGCTGGCGAATGAGGTTGGCGACAAACTCCGCCTGCAACTGCCGTTTATGGCGCACGCGGTAGCCTTCATTTGGATAGCCGTTGACCGGCGCGCCGCCGGCAGCAATATCGTTCAGCGACCGCTGGTGCAGGTTGATGACGGTAAAGGCATAGCTTCCCAACGCGGCTTCCAAAATGATCGGCGGGCGGTCGTTGAGGATTGCCGAGGAGCTATCCGGGCGCGTGTAGGTATCGCTGGCGCCGACCTGCGTCACGCTGTTGACCGTAATCCGATTGACGTTGATGAGGTAGGCCACGGCGATGCCGCCGATGTCGTTGGTTGGGAAAATGTACCCGTCGTAAAACGGCAGACTTGGATTGCCGTTGGTCGGGTTGCCGTTGTCAGCATTGAGCTTGGCGGCCATGTCGGCAATAACGAGCGTCAGGCCGTTGGTCGGGGCTTCCACCTCCTGCAAGCCGATGACATCGGGATTACGCAGGACGTTTCGTACTTGCAGCGAGAACTTGTTGAGCCGGTTGTTGTATGCCGTCGCGGTCAGCACCGGCTCACTGCGCCCTGGATCGTCCCGGTTGTCAAAGAACCGCTCGAGATTCATCGAGGCAATGGACACGCGATCAGACGGCAGAATCGGAAGCGGCGCTTCCACCCCAGCACTGGGATTGAGGAACGTCGGCGGGTTAGCCGCTTCGGGCAGGATGGTAAAGGTTCGGAAAGCATAGTCCATCGCGCCAATCAGACCGGACACAATGCCGGCAAACGGCAGATCAGCCGGATTTCCGGCATGAACGTTCAGCGCCGTCGTCCCTGGTTGTCCGGTGCTGGCGACGCGGATGAGTTCTGGATTGGCATCCCAGCGCGGCACATTGGCCGGCGGCGGAAGCGTTCCCGTCACGCCGCCGTTCGGAACCGGATCGGGGAAGCGAATCCCCGGCTCGCGGAACGGGCGGGTGAAGCAAAACCCGCTGCTGCACGGCTCGGCGACGACGCCGTAAAACACGCCGCTGGTCGTCGCCGTCGCCGTCGTCTCGTTCACATTTCCGCCGGTCGGTGAGACCACCGCTAAATGGTTGACTTGCACGCGCATGCCCTCAAACCGCTCATAGCGCAGCGGCAGGGCTGGCTCGAGCGGCGACGGCGTGCTGGCAATCGCTGACGTGATCACCGTCGGCGCCGGCAGCGGCGCGTTGCACGCCAGCCGCGCAATGGTCAGTGGTCCTGAAAGTTGTGTGACCGATGGCTGGTTCGGATCGGCGGACGGCACGAATTCCGCGACCGTGCCGCGCACGCGCACCAAGTTGCCGATTTGCACGGGCGGCGCGCTCCCAGTGAAGACAAAAATGCCTTCTGACGTGTTTGGATTCCCGTCGTCCAGCGCCGAACCGTCTGGCGTCTGCATAAAGAAGCCGTTGGAGCGGAGGCCGTACACGACTCCCTCCGTCGTCTGCACCGTGGCGACCAACGGCGATGTGTTGCCGGTTCCCTGAATCTGATTGATCGGCGTCACCGTCGCGGGCGGCGCGACAGTGACGGTGATCGAGCAATCCGCGGTCTGCGGCGGGGTCTCGTCATTCGACCAGCGAACCACAACGGCATATGTCCCGGCCGGGACGGTGTTGGCAATTTCAAGCGTTGCCGTCGCCGTGCCGCCAACGCTGCTTGCTGGCGCGAAGTCCACAATCGAGAAGCCCGTTGTCGGCGGCGTCACGCTGAAGAGCGTGGCGTTGTTGACAACGCTATCCGCATCCGTGGCGCTCAAGCCGCAGGCCACGGCCGTAGTTCCCTGAAATGCCGCGACCGCGCCGGGGCAAGATGGCACGATGGGCGCGGTCGCGGGCGGTCCGCCAGAGCTGAGAGTAAAGTTATCAATGCCAAAGCTATCGCGGGCACCGGAGCCGCTGCTGGCGGCTAGCGCCACGATGCGGAAAAAGACACTTGGCTTGTTGCTGACGTCGGCCGATTGCGTAGGCGAGAGCGTCACAGAAATGTTCGTGTTGCCCCAGACGCCGGGGTCGGTGTAGGTCGCCAGTGTTACAAACGAGGTTGGCGACGTTCCGACGCCGTATTCAAGCGTCCAGGTTGTGCTGCGCGGCTGGACGCTCAGCATCTGCGCGTCAAAGCTGATCGTGTCAATCGTTTCACCGGTGGTATCGCGCTGGTAGGTAAACGCGGCGCCGGGATCGCCAAACGTGCCGGTCTGGCGGATGCCGAGCGCCCGATCAGGGGCGCTGTCCTGTGTGGCAGGCGGCGTCGTTGCGTTAAAACCGGCGTTGTTCGCCGAGGCGAAGTTTTTGAAGGCGCCGCCGGTGTTCCCCCAATCCACCGGGGACGTGGAAAATGTCACCGGCGTTCCCAGCGAAGTGGCCGTCGCGCCGGTGCGCACCGTCCAGCCCGGGGGCAGTCCCGTCCCAAGGCTGTCAAAGGTTTCGACATACGGAATCATCGCCATCGCCGGCGCGACGGCGACCGGGCTGCTCAGCGCCGCATCGGCGCGGGTCATTCGCAACCATGGCAAACAGAAAAGCGCGGCTGCGCCAACAACCGCGCCAAGCGTCAGCGCTCGCCTCGCGCGAGGCGAACAAACGCTAGTCACACTTAATTTCATATTGGCTCAAGCTCCTGAATCTAAGGCTGCGGCTCTGACGGGGCGTGGCATAGCCCCAGTTAATTCGCAGCGGTCAAGAAGAACATTCATCAGTAACGGGTGACTTGTGTAAAGTGACGCCGACTCTATGCCTGTTATGTAAATAAGCTGTTACCGGACAGGCTGGATTTTTTTCGACACCGGCGCATCCGCGACCGGCCCAGGCCGGGATTGGCATGCTACAGAGAGCAACAGAGCGACTTGACGAACTGGATGGCATCCGGGGCTTTGGGGCGCTGGTCGTCGTCTTGTTTCACTACGCGCACCTCATCACCCGCCAGTCGCCGCCGAGCGCGCTTAAGGCATTTGCCGACTACTTGGGCTGGACAATCGGCATCATGGACTTGTTTTTCATCCTGTCCGGGTTTCTGATCGCCGGCGTCTTGCACGACGCGCGCGACAAGCCAAACTACTTCAGAACTTTTTACCTGCGGCGCATCCTGCGGATTTTTCCGCTCTACTACGCCGTCGTCGGCGCGTTTCTCATCGTCCGGCTGACGGCCTGGGCGGGCGGGTTCGACGCGCTGCACTGGCTCATCCAGCGTCCGGTTGGGATGCTCAACGCCGCCGACGCCCGCTGGTGGGCGAGTTACCTGCTGTATGTTCAAAACTACGCCATGGCGTATGCGGGCGAATACGGCGCGTACTGGCTTTCTCCAACGTGGTCGCTGGCGGTTGAAGAGCAGTTCTACCTCGGACTGCCACTGCTGATCCGCTACACGCCACCGCATCGCCTACGCGCAACGGTTTTCGGGTTTATTCTCGCCGCGCCGTTGCTGCGCTTCGGGTTTGCGCTAACGCCCTACTCGAACGCGACGGCGCAGTACGTGCTGACGCCCTTTCGCTTTGACGCCCTCGGCTTTGGCGTGCTGACGGCTCTGCTGTACCGCGATCCGACAGCCTGGTCGCGGCTTGCGCGACGCCGGCGCTGGTGGTGGGCCATCTTGGCGGCGGCGAGCGGCTTTTTGTTCCTGCTGTACTCAAAGCGACTGAGCTTCTACGCTCCGGCGCAGATTGCCGCGTTTTACGCGGCGCAAGCCGTTGCCTACACGATGTTGTTCTGGCTGGTGCTGACGCATCGCGGCGGATGCCTGGCGGGCTTCTTCCGCTGGTCAGGCTTTGTGATCGTCGGGACGTTTTCCTACGGGCTGTATTTGCTGCACGTGCCGATACTCGGCCTGGCGCATGCGGTCGTGTTTGGAAATGCGCCCAACCTCGACACGCCAGCGCGCGTTTTGACGACCATCGGCGCGGCCATTGTCACATTGCTGCTGGCGTGGCTTTCATGGACGCGCTTTGAAAAGCCTTTCATTCGTCGCGGCCAGCGGTTTCGCTATGATTAGGGCGGCTGCCAGGCCGAGTCGCCAAGCCGCCATCCTTCAAGCTTGTGGGGAAGACATCAATGCTGCGTAACTGGATGCTGACCGTTCTCGCTCTCGCCATCGTTGGGTCTGCCGGACTCGCTCAAGAGGTCGCGCCGCCGCGCCGGAAGCCCGCGCCAGCGCCCAGTGGCGGGACGCCCGGGGCAGCAGCGGCGCGCCCGCCCGCCGCCAAGCCGGCCGCGACGAGCCAGACGCTACCCGATCCCAATGCGCCCAACGCGCCGAAGCCAAAGCCGCTGAACGAGACGCTGCGCGGCTATCTGCGACAAATCAAAGGCGTCCGGCTAGAGCGCTCGGACAAAGACCCAAACGCCATCGTGAGCCGCTACACGGCGACCACCGGCGAAGCCTTCGACATCGTCGTGGTTTATTCGCCGCGCAAGAAAATGGTAGGGATGTATTCCTATGCCTTCGGGAATATCGGTCAAGCCGCGGACCCCGAAGGCCTCCAGGCGCTCCTGCTCAACGCCAACGAAGCCCTTGCGTTTGGCAGCTTCTTCGTGGACAAGGAGCAGGACATCGGGCTGAAGTGGTCGCTGCGCACCGAGACGCCCATCACGTTCGAGGCGTTCCAGACGGTCTATCTCGGCTTGGCGGCGGCGGCCAAGGAATATGCGCCGCAGATTGCCCGGCGGATGAAGCGTCAAACGGATGATGGCGATGACGCCGCGCCTTCCCGCGACAACGGATACGACCAGCCGGACGCCCCGCGCGGCGGCCCGGTCAGGTCCACGCGCGCGCGGCGGGTGAGCAATCCGCAGTGATCACGCTGGCGTTGGCGAAGGGCCGGCTGCAAGAGGCCACGCTTGCCCGGCTGGCGGCGGCCGGCATCGCGGTGAGCCCGGAGCAGCTTGAGAGTCGGCGGCTCGTGCTGGAGGACGCGGCAGGCGAGTACCGCTTTCTGCTCGTCAAGCCTGGCGATGTGCCGATTTATGTCGAGCATGGCATCGCGCAGGCGGGCGTCTGTGGGCGCGACGTCTTACTTGAGCACGAGCCGGATGTCTATGAACCGCTGGACTTGGGCTTTGGCTTCTGTCGGCTGGTGGTCGCCGGACGGACTAATGCTTCCTGGACGGCCGCAAACCGCTTGTCCAAGCTACGCGTAGCCACCAAGTATCCGCGCACGACACAAAAGTATTTTCAGCGCCGCGCCACACCGGTGGACATCATTCCGCTCACGGGTTCGGTCGAGTTGGCGGCAGTGCTCGGTTTGGCCGAGTGTATTGTGGACATCGTTGAAACCGGTCGGACGCTCGCTGAAAACGGACTGGTAGTCTTTGAAACCATTGCTGTCATCAGTGCCCAGTGTATCGTCAACCGGGCAGCCTTTCACCTTGAACGCGCCCGGGTAACACAGCTCCTCGAACGGCTTGCCCCGGCAATGCCCCCGCCACAGTCGAGCACCGTGTGCGAAGACCACACCAGGGCAAAGACCACAGGCTTTCCGCCGGCTTCGCCGTGGCGCTAACCGCTGCCCGCAGTCTCTCCACATTGCTCAAGGGCAGCACCTTTTCACATAATGTGGCACACGGCTTTTCAACCCTTTGCACACTGCCCCTGACCCGATGACGTTTGACCTCAAAAAAACCGTCAATCTGCCTTCCAAAGACCTGCCCATGAAGGGCAATCTCGCTCAGACCGAACCGCAACGCTTGAAACGCTGGCTGGAGGCAGACATCTACGGCACGTTGCGAACGGCCCGCGCCGGACGGCCGAAGTTTCGCCTGCATGACGGACCACCCTATGCCAACGGCCGCATTCACCTGGGAACGGCTTTCAACAAAATCCTCAAGGACTTCATCGTGAAATCACGCAGTATGCTGGGCTTCGATGCGGCCTACATCCCTGGATACGACTGCCATGGGTTGCCCATTGAAACCAAGGTCGTCAAGGAGCTGGAAGGAAAGCTGCCGAACAAGGGCCTCGCTCCGACGCCGATCATCATTCGCCGTGAAGCCCGTGCTTTTGCCGAACGCCACATCCGCGACATGAACCGCGACTTCCAGCGCCTGGGTGTCCTTGGCGACTGGGATCATGCGTACCGAACCATGAGTTACGATTACGAAGCGGACATTCTGCGGACGTTAGCAGCTTTTGTCCGGCAAGGCAGCGTGTATCGCGGATTGCGGCCGGTCCACTGGTCCATCGGGGCACAGTCGGCGCTGGCCGAAGCTGAACTCGAATACAAAGACGTTGTGGACCCGTCGGTTTATGTCGCCTTTCCACTGGCGACCGACCCGGCCGCTATTGCGCCGGAACTGGCCGGGCGTGAGGTCGCCGTTGTCATCTGGACGACCACACCCTGGACGCTTCCGGCCAACCTCGGCATTAGTTTCGGACCCGATTTTGATTACGTTGCCGTCGAAGCGCCTGCGCCTAGCGGTCAGGGGCGGCACCGGACCTACATTGTCGCCGCAAAGCTCCTGCCGGCATTGGCGCAGAAATTCGGCTGGACTAATGCGCGTGTGCTGGCGACGTTCAAAGGGTCAGCCCTTGACGGTCAGGCTGCCCGGCATCCGTGGCTCAACCGGGAATCAAAGCTGATGGTCGGCCACCACGTCACCCTGGAGGCCGGGACGGGGGCGGTTCACACGGCGCCCGGACACGGGATGGAAGACTTCCTCATCGGCAAACAGTACGGCCTCGAGCCGTACTGTCCGGTTGACCAGCGCGGTGTCTACACCGATGAAGTGGCACACTTTGCCGGCCGGCAGGTTTTCGAGGCCAACCCGGACATTGTCAAGCTGCTGCGTGAGCGCGGCGAGTTGGTCTTTGCTGAAGACTACCCACACAGCTACCCGCACTGTTGGCGGACGAAAACCCCGACAATTTTTCGCGCTACCCCCCAGTGGTTTATTTCAATGGACGCTGCCGGTCTGCGGCAACAGGCGCTAGAGGCAATTGGGAAAGTGCAGTGGCTCCCCCCGTGGGGTGAAGAGCGCATGCGCAACATGTTCGTCAATCGCGGCGACTGGTGCATTTCGCGGCAGCGCGCCTGGGGGGTACCGATTGCTGCCGTGCGCTGTACGGCCTGTGGAACGGTGCATGCCACGGCCGACTTTATGGAGCACGTGGCAGATGTGTTTGAGCGCGAAGGCGCCGATGCTTGGTACATCCGTCCCGCAACGGATTTCCTCCCACCCGACTTCACCTGTGGGCATTGCGGAGCCAGAGACGTCGAGAAGGAAATGGACATTCTCGATGTCTGGCTCGATTCCGGCATCAGTTGGCGCATTATGGAACGTGCCGGCCTGGCCGAGGCGACCGAACCGGCGGCAGATGTGTACATCGAGGGATCAGATCAGTATCGCGGCTGGTTTAACTCGTCGCTGGTGGTCAGCCTAGGGTTGCGCGGACATGCACCGTACCGTACCGTTGTGACGCACGGCTACGTGCTCGACAAAGACCGTGAAAAGATGTCGAAGAGCCTCGGCAACGTCATTGAGCCGCAGGCGCTGATCGAGTCGGGCGGGGCAGACCTACTGCGGCTGTGGACGGCAAGTGTGGACTACACCGACGACGTCCCCATTTCGGAAGAAATCCTGGCGCGTATTGGCGACGCCTATCGCAAGCTGCGTAACACGCTGTGCTATCTGGTCAACAACCTGGCAGATTTCAACCCAGAAACCGACGCCGTGCCCTACACCGAGCTGTTTGAGATTGACCGGTGGGCGCTGGTAGAAACCAACGAACTCGCGCGGCGCGTTCGCACAGGGTACGAACAGTACGCTTTCCAGGCGGTTTACACGGCGCTGCTGAACTTCTGCACGACGCAGTTATCGAGCATTTACTTCGATGTTCTCAAGGATCGTCTCTACACTTACGCACCCAAATCTTACGAGCGGCGGGCAGCACAGACGGCGCTGTACGAGATCGCGAGTTCGCTGATTCGTCTGCTGGCGCCGATTTTGGCGTTTACGGCCGACGAGGCCTGGGAAAAGCTCACGCGCGGCCAGGCTGGTTCGGTTCACCTGGCGGAGTTTCCGGCCTACGATGCGGCGCGCGCCGAGCCTGAATTGCGGAAGCGGTGGGAAACGCTTCTGAGTATCCGCTCTGTTGTTCTGAAGGAACTGGAGCAGGAACGTGCTGCCGGGCGAATAGGGTCGGCGCTTGAAGCACGGGTGGACCTCCGAGCCGGCGGCCGACTCTACACCCTTGCCGAGCACTACGGTACGGAAGCTCTGTCGTTTTTGTTCATCGTATCACAAGTCACACTCGAGCGCACTGAGGGTGAGGAATTGAAGGTGCAGGTTCAGCGGGCAGCAGGAGTCAAGTGTGAACGGTGCTGGCACTATGACACCAGCGTTGGTGCGGATCCTATGTTCCCCACCATTTGCCGGCGCTGTGCCCGCAATGTGCGTCTGGGATGGTATCCGGCATAGCCTGGCGGGTGGGGAGATGATTCCCCTTCCCCACCCGCCTGTCCACCGCTTACCGTCGAATGCCACCTTCGGTCAATGCGTAGGGGTCCAGTAGGCGGTCTAACTCGGCGCTTGAAAGGTCGGTCATTTCAGCTGCGACCTCTTTGACAGTGCGCTGTTCGGCGTAAGCGCGCTTGGCAATTTTGGCCCCCAACTCATAGCCGATGACCGGATTCAGTGCCGTCACGAGTATCGGGTTACGACCGACCTGGGCAGCCAAGTGCGCTTCGTTGACGGTAAAGTTGGCTATGGCTTTATCCGCCAACAGACGGGCTGCGTTTGCCAGCAGCGTCAAGCTTTGCAGGATGTTATAGGCAATAACCGGCAGCATGACATTGAGCTGAAAGTTGCCTGACTGTCCGGCGACCGTAATGGTCGTATCGTTGCCGATGACTTGTGCGCAGACCATCGCCGTAGCTTCAGGGATTACAGGGTTGACCTTGCCGGGCATAATGCTCGACCCGGGCTGAAGGTCTTGGAGTCGAATCTCGGCCAGGCCGGCCTGCGGGCCACTGTTCATCCAACGCAGGTCATTGGCGATTTTCATCAGACTGACGGCAACCGTTTTGACCTGTCCGCTTAACTCCACGACGGCGTCCTGAGCACTCAGCGATTCAAAGAAGCTGTCGTTGGGGCGGAAGGGGAGTCCGGTTCGCTCGGCCAAGAGCGCAGCAAAGCGTGCGGCAAAGTCAGGGTGGGCATTGATGCCCGTTCCAACGGCCGTCCCTCCCTGGGCCAGCTTGGCGAGGCGCGGCAGCGCGCTCTCGATGCGTTCGATGCCGTGGGCCACTTGCCAGGCCCAGCCCGTCATTTCCTGCGCCAGCGTCACGGGCATCGCGTCCATCAAGTGCGTCCGTCCGGTCTTCACGACCCGGGTAACGGTCGCCGCCTTGGTGACAATCGTTGTATGTAAGTGACGCAGGGCAGGCAGGAGGTCGTGAACAGCAGACAGATAGGCACTGACGTGGATGGCCGTCGGGATGGCGTCGTTGCTGCTCTGCCCCATGTTGACGTGGTCGTTGGGATGGACGCGCGTGCCAAGCCGGGCGCTGGCCAATGTGGCGATGACCTCATTGGCATTCATGTTGGTACTTGTGCCGGAGCCGGTCTGAAAAATATCAAGTGGAAAGTCGTCGTCGTACCGTCCGGCAGCGACCTCCAGCGCCGCCTCGGCAATGGCATCTGCCAGGTCGGACGCAAGCAATCCCAGCTCACGGTTAGCACTGGCCGCCGCCCATTTCACCAGCGCCAATGCCTCGATAAACCGCCGTGGGAAACGCAGGCCGCTGATGGGAAAGTTCTCGACGGCGCGCTGTGTCTGTGCGCCGTACCGCGCCTTTGCGGGCACACGCACTTCCCCCATACTGTCTCGTTCAATGCGAAACTGTTCGTCGCTCACAATCAGCCTCCTTCACAAAAAGTTATCCAGCGAACAGAATCGCCAGTATGCTCGGCAGCGTTGGGCCCTTTCAATCGAAAGGCGATTGCCGACAAGGGAGGTCGCTCAGAGGAAGCCGATGAAAAAGCAATGCCTACCGTTACCGGTAGGCGCAGCGCCCTGATAGCATAAAGTGGTAGCGGCGTCCGGGATCGAACCGGAGACCTACGGGTTATGAATCCGTCGCTCTAACCAGCTGAGCTACGCCGCCATAGCAGTTTTGGGTTGACATCCGTGGCGTGCAGTGAGCTGCGTGGCATGCAGTGACCTGCGGACGTCGGCGCAAAGCGGACTGAAATTGGCGCAGGCGACGACAAATTGCAAGGCCGGGTAGTAGACCCCACCTTGACATTGATCACGATGGTTCCTAGCCTGTCTTTGATTCGGCACCCATTCCACACGGCGGGCACAGTAGCCGGCCCTAGTTTAACTCAGGGACAATCTGGCAGTTTTCCTGCAACGGTGAGGACGTTGATACACGTGAAAGCCTCTGCCGGTGAAAACCATGTTTGAACGAATTCTCATTGCGGCAGATGACAAACTCCTAGGCGCCATGGTCGGCGCCTTACTGACCAGCAGTGGCTACGAGATTGACCTGGTGAACACCGGGGATGCCGCACGCTCACGGCTAGAGGCACAACCCTTTGACGCCCTGATTCTCGAAATTGCGTTGCGCCACCAAAATTGCCTGGACCTGACCCAGTGGGTGCGCAGCCAAACCAACCTGCGCAACCTGCCGGTGATCATTCTGAGTCCGATGGCAACCCGTGATGATGACGTGCCGTCGGCGCTGCATGCCGGCGCGGATGAAGTGCTGGCCGTGCCCTTCCGTCATCAAGAACTCATTCTCAAGCTGCGCCGCATGCTTGAACGGCAACGGTGGGCCGTCGAGCGGCAACGCCTGATAGCGAACCTTTCAGCCGTGGCAGACGGCATTGAGCGTTTCATCCGTCCGACCGGCGAGCAGCCCCTGCTGAATTTTGCAGAGGCAGCTGACCTAGAAGAACAAGCCAAATGGCAGGAGCTAATGCAATCACTCCAGGCGGCAATTCAATCCCTCCAGAATGCTTCCAACAGCGAGGAGACGCAGATTTTACGCCGCGCGCTGGAACAGATCAGTGGCGCCCTCAAGCGGGCCGGGCGGTACGTTCAGGTGCGGATGCAGGCGGAATCGCTTCGGGATGCCAATGAGAAGTTGCGCGAACTGGAGCGTCTCCGGTCGGAGTTTACCAACGCCATCGTGCACGACATTCGGTCCCCGCTGGGCACGATTGTTTCCACCATGGAGCTGATCGAACAGGAGCTGGACAATCCACGCCCAAAGAAGTCGGACATTCTGCCGCTGGTGACAGGCGCACACAAAGTGGCCACCAAACTCATTGCCTTGGTTTCCGAGCTGCTTGATTTCTCAAAGCTCGAAGCCGGCCAGATGCAACTCACACTTGAACAGCTTGAAGTGGCCAAAGTCATTGAGCAAGTCGGTGAAGAATTTGAACCGGTGACGCGCCGCAAGTCCATCAAATTCAGTTACGGCTGCGAGGACAACCTCCCGACGATTGTCGGCGACGCCGGCAAGTTGCACCGGGCATTGTCTAACCTGATGTCGAATGCGGTGAAGTTCACGCCGGAAGGAGGGCAAATCTGGCTCGAGGCGCGCATGATGGAAGGAACGCAGGTGGATGCAGGCGTACCCTACGTTGTCTTCAGCGTTGTTGACTCAGGAGAAGGGATTCCGGCGCAAGACCTGCCCTACGTGTTTGACGCCTATTACCAGGCAGGCAACCGCAACAAAGACCTTGGGACGGGATTGGGCTTGGCCATTGTCAAGCGCATTGCAGCCGCTCATGGCGGCAACGTTGCAGTGCGAAGCCAGGTTGGTGTCGGGACGGCGTTTTCTATCGTCTTACCACTGACCCCGCCGATGGAAAACCAAGCGACTACGCCACCATCACTACCGACCACAACGGCTGTCGGTGTTACCACAGATTTGTCAGATATGCTGGCGACACCGCCCGAAGGCTACGAGCCGACCCTGGCCTCGTCTGATTAGTGCCCCCTCACAGCTCCTTGCCCGTTATGATTGCTTGCCCAGGTCTTTACTGCCGATGGCCCTGTTTGAAACGGTCGGCCTGATTGTTAAGCCGCATTTGACCAAGATCACCGTGTATCTGACCGAGCTGGCAGCGTGGCTCATCGCGCGCGGCTGTCGCGTGGTCGGGGAAACGACAGTCGAACACCTGCTTCCGCCGTCGGTGGTTGCCCTCCCCTCAGCCGAGTTGGCACAGCAAGTGCAGTTGGTCATCGTCATCGGCGGCGACGGCACGATGATTTATGCTGCCCGTTTACTCGGTGGGCGCGATGTTCCCGTTTTGGGTGTCAACTATGGTTACCTGGGGTACTTGACGGAGTACACGCCGGAAACGGCCTATGCCGCCCTGGAGCGGGTCTTTACCGGTGATCTGCGGCTCGATATCCGCATGAAGCTGGAGGCGACGGTCGAGCGGGCCGGATTGACGTTACTGACAGCGCAGGCCGTCAACGACTGTGTGCTTACCAAGAGTATGCTGGCGCGACTGGTGCCGATTGAGTGCCGGATCGGAGGGCAGTTTGTTTCTACGTTTCACGCCGACGGACTGATCATTGCCACACCGACGGGTTCGACGGCCTACTCGCTCTCGGCCGGCGGGCCGATTATTCACCCGGCGATGCAGGCGATTGTTCTGACACCGATCTGTCCGCACACGCTCACAAACCGCCCGCTGGTTGTTCCCGACACGAGTGAAATTGAACTACGGCTCAGTCCCGAGCGCGGCGCCTTCAATGTCGAGGATGTTTTTCTCACCTTTGACGGCCAAACCGGGTGTGCAGTTGAGCCGGAAGACCGCGTCCTGATTCGCAAGAGCGTCTCCGTACTTAAGCTGATCGAGCCGGCCGACAAGGATTACTTCCGTCTTCTGCGCGATAAACTCAAATGGGGCAATAGTTAATGAGAGAGACACAGGAACCGGCTTGATTTTTTCAATCGCCCGTGAAAACTCATAGTAACTTCAACCGGGTTCACCCTTCAGCACACCACCCGCAGCAGATGCACCGGGTGTTTGGTCGCGCAACAATGGCGCTCCCTGATTCGCTTCCACGACGCGTACTGCCCTCTGCCTCATCACCGGACCTGTGCCCGGTTTGCTACGGCACCGGCTTTGAGTACGATCCGGTTGGGCGGCGCTCGCGGCGCTGCACGAAGTGTCGTGGCAGCGTCGAGAGCCTCATCGAACGCGCGCGCATTCCCGCACGCTACCGTGAGAGCAGCTTTGACAACTTCCGCGTCAACCCCGGCGGCGAGCCACATCCGTCGCTGGTCACGGCCCATCTGGCCTGTCGCCGCTATGTCAAGGAATATCCGGTCGAGCGTGGCTTGGGACTGCTCTTCCTCGGCCCGTGCGGCGTTGGTAAAACGCACTTGGCGGTGGCAACGGCGAATGCGCTGATGAAAACGAAGCGTGTGCCATGTCTGTTCTACGACTTCCGTGATTTGCTCAAAGCGATCCAGGAAACCTACAACCCGCAGACACAAACCACGGAATACGCCGTCCTGCGTCCGGTGTATGACGTTGATGTCCTGGTTCTGGACGAACTCGGCGCCGGCAAGGCCACAGAGTGGGTGCGCGACACCATCACGCACATTCTCAACACGCGCTACAACGAGCAGAAGGCAACCATTATTACGTCCAATTACCTCGATCAGCCGACCGAACGGTATGATGAAACCCTTGAGGAGCGGATCGGTGTGCGCCTCCGCTCCCGGCTCTACGAAATGTGCAAAACCATTCAGATCTCTGGAGAAGACTACCGGCAGACCTACCTGAGCAAGCGGCTGTTTATGCACTCCTGACGCCGACTAAAGCACGGGGATCCGTCCACTTGGACGACCGGCGGGTTGAGGCGTTCTCAAACCCGCAAGCGCAGGTAGCCGCGCCACATGGCCTACCCTGAAAAGCACGTCGGGGAAGTCGGTGAACAACGGAAGTAGGTGCCTGCCCCCTGCTGTGCCGCCGGTAAACCCTAGCGTACATCGCCGGTTGTTCGGGGCCGGTGCCGCGTTTGCTGCCGGCTCTGCTGCCCGGCCACGCACGTGACGGCCACAGTCTTCCCGTCAACTTCGCCTTACCCGGCAATGACCGTGGCACATAACGCTTCGGCATCCCCGGTTGCGTAGGTAGACCACCCATCAACGCGCGCCATTTGCTGTCGGCGGTTTGAGCGTAACGGCCAGGCGCGTCTTGTTTTTGACGCGGACCATAACCTCCACATCGGGCAAGCGAAATCCGATGCGGTCGGCTGCACGGCGGCGCGGTAGGACGCCAAACTCTTCTGTGTTTCGGCCAACCTAGCTAAGAGCCGTTCGGCTTCTGTGGCGGACGTCCCCTTGCTGTCAACGTGTGCAAAAGACGTGGCCTTTGCCTTCAAGAGGCTCAATGTGCCTGAAAAGTGCATGAAAAGCCGCCCATCATGAGCGTGCAGGGTGGAATGGTTCTCTCTGACCGGCCACGGGTGAAGGCTGGCATCCTTACGGTTCTACAGTCGGCCGGCAGCGCCCTGTGCGCGTCAATCCCGGCGTCAAACATTTGGCATCAAACAGGTCCGGTGGCTTCCACCTTACGGACTTTGAGAAAATCCGGCCGGGGACATCGGGGCCGGCACCTTCTACACAAGACTTCTACGCAAGAGACGGAGCAGGGCTAACAACCGACGTGACGCAAGCCAAACGGTAAGGACAACACGCACACTGGAGCCTGGACGTTTCACAATCGCGCCCGTCCCCACCGGGTTATCATCGGGATGGCGCATGGGACGTCAATGCTTGGGGTAAGAAGCGGAGGATGTCGGAAGCAACCAGTGACCGTTCGCCCAGCGCCACGTTAGCCAGGTCGCCGGCCTGGCCGTGCAGGTACACGGCTACCAGCGTCGCTTCCAGGGGCAGGTGGGGCGTTTGCGCTAACAGTCCGGCGAGGATGCCGGTTAGCACGTCGCCGCTGCCGCCGGTCGCCATGCCGGCGTTGCCGGTCGGATTGATGTACACGTCGCCTTCCGGCGTGGCAATGAGCGTGTTATGGCCTTTGAGAACAACATACAAGTGGTTGGTCGTCGCCAAACGCCGCGCCGCACCTATTCGGTCCGCCAGAACGTCGGCGACAGACGTACCCATCAGCCGCGCCATTTCGCCCGGATGCGGTGTCAGGATCAGCGGGCGAGCCGGCGTTCCCCGGCCGGTCTGCCAGGGGGACAAGCAATTGAGTGCGTCGGCATCGAGAACGGTCGGCGACGTTCCCGCCTCGACAATCCACTGCACCAAGCGGCGGGTCGCCGCTCCGGTGCCCAGGCCCGGCCCGATAGCGCAGACGGTGTGCTCGTTGGCGGCCGTCAAGGCAGCGCGCACGCCCTCCTCGGTAAGCTCCCCCTGGGTATCGTCCGGCAGGCCGAGCGTCATCGCTTCCGGCATACACTGGCTTACCAGTAACGCCTGCGCGCCGGCCGGGCAGGCAATGGTGAGCAAGCCCGCGCCGGCCCGCAGTACACCTTCGCCGGCCAGCGCGGCAGCACCTGTTTTGCCGCGCGAACCGGCAATGAGGAGCACGTGGCCGACCTGGCCTTTGTGTGTGTCAGGACTCCGCCGCGTCCGGTTCAGGTAGTCGTCCACATCGTCCGCGGTTACCTGATACAGCGTTGCCCGGTGATGCTCTGTGGTGCGAATCAGAATCGTCGGTGAACCGATATTGACAACGTGGAGCTTACCATTGGCGTGTTTGGCGGGTGTCAGGATGTTGGCAATTTTTGGTGCCGTGAAACTCACCGTTAGGTCGGCGATGACGTGCGTTCCAATTGGATGTGGGCTATCGGCCGCCAGTCCAGATGGCAGGTCGAGAGCACAGACTGGAATATACTGACGAGTACTGTTGATGTATTCGACAACCTTGACAAACATCCCTTCTAGGCCACGCGCCAGGCCCGTCCCAAATAAGGCATCCACGTGGAGGGTGAAGCGCGAGGTGCTGTTGGCAATCACTGAAGTGAACTCCGTCTCGCTCTGCACTTCAATCAGGCGAATCCGCGATGACGCTTGCGCCAGCCGAGTAACAATGTCGAAATTGACGCGCGCATCACCACGGGCGGTTTCCCGCTTGCCAAAGAGCAAGACTTCAACCTGCGCACCGCGCATCCAGAGCTGCCGCGCCACGGCTGCGCCGTCGCCGCCGTTGTTGCCTTTGCCGCAGAAGATTCGGACATGCTGCCGGCGAACCGGGCCAAAATGTTGCTCAATGGCCAGAGTCGCCCCAACAGCAGCATTTTCCATCAGCAACAGACTAGGAACGCCGTACTGCTCGCTTGTCAGGCGATCAACTGCGGCCATGTGGGCGGTGGACAAAATCGGCTGCATGACGACATCACAGATTGGTGTTCAATTTCGGAGCGCTGCGGCAATCTCCCGTGCAATCACTTTGGCGCGGTCCAGTTCGTTTGGGGGCAGTGACACCGCGCCGACCACGGCGTGACCGCCGCCGCCGTAACGCTCGCACAGGCTGGCGATGTTGTGCTCACGGGGACGCCCACTCCAGGGGTTGTAGCCGACCGAAACCTTGGACCGATAGGTGCCGCGGCTGACACTGACACTGTACCGCGCCTGTGGATAGAGCCAGTAAGCAATGAACTTGTTGTAGCCCTCAATATCGTGGTCGGTGAGATCAAAGAACACGACGCCGTCCTGGCACTCACCAACTTTGCGGAAGATTTCAATCGCCCGCTCATGACGCGCACGAATGGGCGCAAAGGCCGACTGTACCTCCGGCGCCGTGGCAACTTCGGCGAGCGATCGTTCCTGGAGCGCACGGACAATGTCCTGCCGCAGCCGATGGTCTTTCGAGCCTTCAAGGACGAGTGTCAGCTGCATAGCCGGCGCCGTCAGATTGACTGCCGTTTCAGCGTCGGGGTACTGCGCCCCGTCCACGATGTCCGCCCAGTAGATGAGTTCGGCCAACTCCGGCAGTTCCACTCCAAAGCGGTCACGCGCCACATCGGCAATCAGCTTTGTGCAGGACTTGTAGGTTGGGTCAAAAAACTTTTTCCCACTTGTGTCGGCCCGAAACAAAGCTTCGTCCACAACGGTGAGAAAGGCACTCTGGTGGTGATCAAACCACCACGTCACCTTTTCACTCGGATGAAACTTGAAGTCGAGGATGACGTGCTCGTCGGCATCAAAGTGGATTTCGCCAAAACTCCCACCCGGACGGTGCATGAGGCCGGCGTAACGAAACTGCGCACGCGCGTCAAAAGCGCGCCGGTAAAAACAGGCAAACACCGCGGCTGAACAGGCACCGTCGAAGCAGTGGTCGTGATAGAAGATCTTGACCGTCATGCAAGCGACACCAGACTCTGATCGATCAGCTCCCAACCCGCATTACCATGCGCGATAGTCGCCGGATGGTTCAACATAGGCCACACCCGTCACGCTTTCCAGGTCGGCAAGCCGGTCACGAGATACATATCCGGTGATTTGGCCCAGTGTCGCCAATCGGCGCTGCACCGTCAATCCGGCAGACTCAAGCGCGGCAACCACCTCAGCCATTCGCTCACGGTGGCCGTCCGTCAGTCCGACTACAACGGCGACCAAAGACGTTTCAGACATCATAACCACACCCCATCTTGAGAAGTAGGCTTGCCAGCGGCCAAAGCCTCTGTCAGCGGCAGGTCTGTAGCATGCCGTAACCCGGCCATTTCAGCGAGCGGCCGGTGGTTGCCTTCAACTTGTTCCGGTCAAGGCGACTTGCCGAAGCGGCGCCAGGCCGGCACAATCGCCGCTTCGCCGTTTGTCAGCGCAGTCGGCGCGAATTGTACGCGAATTTTTTCTAACGGGGGATGGTGACCACCATGCTGTTCCGCTTTGAAGATGTACACAAAAGCTACGGCGGTCACGACATCCTGCGGGGTGTGACCTGTCAGGTGAATGCCGGTGAGCACATCGGTTTGGTAGGGCGCAACGGTGCGGGCAAATCCACCTTGTTTCGCCTGTTGTGCGGACTCGATCAACCCGACCGGGGGCGGATTGTGCGCCTCAACAACTTGTCGCTTGGACTGCTCGAGCAACACCCACATTTTCCGCCAGATGTGACGACACTGGATGCGGCGCTGAGCGTCTTCGCAGCACTCCAGGCGATGGAGCGCGAGATGCGCCAACTTGAGCAGGCCATGGCAGAAGCGGGACGCAACGCCGAAGATTTGGCGCGAACGCTCGAACGCTATAGCGAACTGCAACATCGCTTTGAAGCGCAGGGCGGTTTTACCTATCCGGCACGCACCGAAGAAGTCCTGTTCGGTCTTGGTTTTAGCCGGGACGATTTCGCCAAACCGGCAGTCTCTCTCAGTGGGGGTCAGCAGGGACGGTTGCACCTTGCGATGCTCTTGCTGCGGCAACCCGACCTCCTACTCCTTGACGAGCCGACCAATCACCTCGACTTACGCGCCATTGAGTGGCTGGAAGAATTTCTGCTCGGCTATGAAGCGGCCTATGTCGTCATTTCCCATGACCGCTTTTTCCTCGACCGGGTCACGACACGCACGATTGAACTCGACCGAGGAAAAACGACGTCGTACACGGGCGGCTTCACAGAGTACGTCGCTAAACGCGATGCGCTGCGTGAAATGCAGCAGCGGCACTACGAAAAACAGCAGGAAGAGATCGCGCGCCAAGAAGAGTTCATCCGCCGCAACATTGCCGGGCAAAAAACCAAACAGGCTAAGTCACGGCGTAACCTATTGGCGCGCATGGAACGGCTGGAAGCTGCCACGGTGGATGCCCCGCAGGGAAACTTCTCCCTGAAACATGTTCCACGTTCAGGCGAGTGGGTGTTGACGCTGGACAATCTACGGGTGGGCTACAACGGCAAAGCGGTGGCAGGACCGTTCAACCTGGTGGTGCGGCGGGGCGAGAAACTCGGCATTGTCGGACCGAACGGGGCGGGCAAAACAACGCTCCTCAAGACGCTGCTGGGTGTCATTCCACCCGTGACAGGTGAACTCCGCTGGGGCCATGGCGTCAAAACCGCCTACTACGATCAACGGCTTGAATCGCTGACGCTGGACAACTCGATTTTCGCAGAGATGCAAAGCCTCAATCCATCGGCGACTGAGTATGAGCTGCGGTCATTTCTTGCGCGCTTTCTCTTTACCGGCGATGACGTCTTCAAACGCATTGCCGTACTGTCGGGCGGCGAGCGGGGACGGTTAGCCCTGGCGAAGCTCATCTACAGCCGGTCAAATACACTCATTCTGGACGAACCGACCAACCACCTTGACATTCCCTCATGTGAGGCGCTGGAAATGGCGCTGGTGCAATACCCGGGCACCTGCCTTATCGTGTCGCACGACCGCTATTTTCTCGACAATGTTGCCACGCGGCTGCTGTGGCTTGAACCCGGCAGCAGCCGTGACTTTGACGGTAGTTACAGTGAGCTGTGGGAAATCCGGCAGGCCGAGCAGCGTGAAGCGGCCCGGCGCGCGAAGCAAGATTCACCACCCGCATCCAACCCGCCACCCGGCCAGACTTCCCTGCCTGCCCTTTCTCACCTGCCGGCCGCCTCACAGTTCAAACCGAAGAAGCCGGGTCGGGGAAAGGTTCGTCCGGTGGCCACCATTGAGTCGGACATTACCCGCGTTGAGTCGGACTTAGCCGCCGTGTCGGCGGCGATGGCCACCCCAGAGGTAGCCGGTGATCCGGCGCGTTATACGGCACACTACCAACAGTACCAAACCCTGACGCAGCAGCTCGAGCAGCTCTACACTGAATGGGAAGCAACAGTGGCTGCTGGGTAAGCCACAGCAGCCGCGCTTCCTGACCACACCCACACACCATTGCCTCGACCGGCAATGACGGCAACAGGAATCCCGTTTTAGGTAGCCAAGTGGCCCCGTCCGGTCGCGGCGCAGAAGCCTGCCCAACGGCGTTTGGCACCAAGCCGGCTAACAGTCGAACGGCTTTCCCTCTCTGCGCTTTAGAAGTTATGCCTTTTCCATCCGCCGCTATGTCGCTGCAGTTCCGGCCGCGCCGAAACTCCCGCCAGCACGGGCGCCGGTCATCCGGCGCGATGCTTGCGCTGTTCCCGGTTGACGGCCCCGCGCAGCCGGCGCATCCGTCGGAACCCGCAAAACGCGCCCGGCGGTGGAGACCGGCGCGCAACGCGCAGGTTTTCGATACGGTGTGTCGGCTGGTCGAGCGCAAATATTATGACCCAAAGCTGCGCGGCGCGAAATGGGTGAAGCTGACCGGGCAGTTTCGGGGCGCGGCGCCGGAGGCCGCGGACGAGTCCACGCTCTACGGGGTGATCAACCAGTTGCTTGGCAGCTTGCAGGATCAGCACACTTTTGCCATTTCCCCGACGCGGGCGCGCGAGGCAAAAACAGGGCGCGCGGGTTGGTCTCGGCATTCAGTTGCGCAAAGTCGAAGGCCAGTGGGCATCACGCGCGTGCTCGGCGGCTCGGCGGCCCAGGAAGCTGGGATTCGCCCGGGGTGGCTCATCGTCGAGCTGGATGGCCACCCCTTCGATGGGTTCAAAGCCGGGCAAAGCTTCAAGGCCGGGCAATCCGCGCGGCTCAAGCTGCTCGACTCAAACGATCACGCCAAGCGCGTCGAAGTCATCTGTCGCCCCTTCGCCACCACGCCGGAGCAACGCGCGCAACTTTTCCCGGAAGGCGCGCTTTACATTCGCTTCAGCGAATTCGCCCCCAAAACCGCCGATTGGCTGGAAGAGCAAATTCAGGCCCACCCGCAAGCCAAGGGGATTATTTTCGATCTGCGCGACAATACCGGCGGCTTGCTCGACACGCTCGCGGATTGCATGCGGCTCATCTATCGGCAGGATATCGTCTTTGGCGAGTTCATCCAGCGTAACCAAAAGCCGCTGCGCATGCGCGTCAGCGGCAACTGGCGCGCTTTTGTCGGGCCGGTGGCGGTTCTCACGGATGAAAACTCGGCGAGCGCCGCTGAAATTTTCGCCGCCGCAATTCAGGATACGCGGCGCGGCATAGTCATCGGGCGCCAGACTTCCGGGGCCGTCCTCGCCAGCATCCAGGATCCGCTTCCCGATGGGGGCAAGCTGCAAATTAGCATCCGCGACTATCGCACGGCCCGCGGCGCGCGGCTCGAAGGGCGGGGCGTCACGCCCGACATCCCGATCAACCTGACCCTCCAGGACATCCGGCGGAATGCGGACGTTGACCTTCAGCAGGCCCTGGAGCGCCTGACGCGGCAGCCGCCAGGCGCGGGCGCCGCCAAGCGCGAGGATTGAAGAAGCCATTGTGCATCTGTCGCCAGACTCATGGCTGCCCGAGATCATACCGGGCCGACGCTGGCCTGAGCCGGATAAGCCTTAGCCGAAGATAGGCGGCAGGGGCAAGACCCGTCGCGCAACTTGCTCGCGGGAGGGGACATATGATGCAGTGAGTGACTGTATGAAATTGTTATCGTTGAAGCTGTCAAGGGAGGTCTCATCATGGCTCGACTAGAGGGATGGGGTTTCATGTGCCTGATGGGGTGCTTGGCGGCGACTGCCCTGTCGCTATCGTTACTGTCAGGCGGGTGGCAGGTGGCTGTGGCATTGGCTGGGGTGGCCTTGGGAGTGTTGTCGGGGGGACTGTACGCGGCCTCAGTCCGTCAACCGCCCGTTTCTGACGCCGAGCCAACGCGCTCGGCTTGAGGTTTCGCCAAGGTCGAGTGGCAGAATCTCCCGCTGCGCTGAGTGAAGGCGGCGCAGCGCGAGTGAGCGGGGACGGGCCAAGCAGGCGGACGCGCGGGTTTGGGTTCGCACGCCGCCGACGGCATAGGCTGCGGTGATCCTGCCCGAATCGGCGTGTTCAGATGGATTTCTCTGCCAGGCCCTCCGATTGGCGTCGTTTTGACAGGTTGCGCCGGCCTGATTCAGAGATTCCCCGGTTGACTCGCATCCGCGCCCGGAAGCACCTGACAGGCAAGCTCTGCCGATGCCCTATTCGCCCGGTGGGCAGTGGCGCGGTGATCAGAGCCTCAGACAACTGCACGGTAGCGTGCATTGCCCATACCGGTCGGCAGTTATGTCACACCATTGAAAAACCCGCGTAACATTTAAGCATCCTCGGCTGTGGCACATTGTGCCGCCTGAGGTAAACCTACGATGGTCAAGAACCTATTTGTTCTTGGGTTGGTGATCTTGACTGCGCTGGGGCCCTACTGTGCGCCGGCGGGAAGCGGTTATCCCGTTATCAGGGTGGACGGATCGAGCACGGTGTACCCCTTGGCGGAAGCCGTTGCCGAGGAATTCCAGCTTCAGCATCCGGGCGTGCGCGTCACCATCGGCGTTTCCGGAACGGGCGGCGGCATGAAAAAATTCTGTCGCGGCGAGACCGACATCGCGACGGCCTCGCGCCCCATCGCGGCTTCCGAGCGCGAAGCTTGTCGCCAGGCCGGGCTGGCCTACTACGAGCTGCCGGTCGCCATGGACGCCATCGTGGTCGTGACGCATCCGCAGAACACGCAGGTTGCCGCGATGACGCTGGATGAGTTGCGGCGCATATGGGCGCCGGAAGCGCAGGGCGTCATTCGGCGCTGGTCGCGCATCAACCCGGCGTGGGGCGACCGGCCGCTCAACCTGTATGGCGCCGGCACCGACTCCGGCACGTTCGATTACTTTACCGAAGTCGTCAACGGCAAAGCGCGGGCCAGCCGGGGCGACTACATGGCGTCTGAGGACGACAACATTCTCGTGCAGGGCATTGCCGGCGACCCGAACGCCCTGGGTTACTTCGGCTTTGACATCTACTATGAAAACCGGGACAAGCTCCGCGCTGTGCCGATTGCCCGCGCTGCCGGTCAGCCGCCGGTGACGCCGACGGTCGAGACCATCCTTTCCGGCGAGTATGCGCCGCTGGCGCGCCCGTTGTTCATCTATGTCAACGCGCAGGCCCTGGCGCGCCCAGAAGTCGCGGACTTTGTTCATTTTTGGCTGGAGCAGGGCGGGCGACTTGCCGATGAGGTACACTGCGTGCCGCTTCCACCAGAAGCCTATGCCGCCATCCGCGGGCATTTGAACAATCGGCGCGTCGGCACGATTTTCCACGGCCGCCCGGCAGTGGCCGTTTCTCTGAGCGATTTGTTGAACCTGCCGGCCGCCCTGTAGGGCGCGCACCGTGGAGGCTGCGCAATGACACCGACAACAATACGGCCAACTCTAAGGCGCCGGTTGCGTTGGCGGGAAAGCGTCATTGAGTGGGCGCTGGCCGCGGCGGCGCTGGTGGCCGTTCTGACGACCCTGAGCATTGCCGCTGTGCTGATTGGCGAATCGCTGCCGTTTTTCCGGTCGGTGTCGCTGTGGCGCTTTCTGACGGACACCCAGTGGACGCCTCTGTTTGCCGACCCGCGCTTTGGCATCGGCGTGCTACTGGCGGGCACCGTCACCAGTTCCGGCGTGGCCGTGGCCGTGGCCATCCCCTGCGGCACTGTGCTAGCCCTCTACCTGTCAGAGTTTGCCGCCGACCGCCTGCGCGAAAGCGTCAAGCCGGCGCTAGAGCTCCTGGCCAGCGTGCCGACCGTTGTCTTGGGGTACTTTGCGCTTTACACGGTGACGCCATTGCTCCAGAAGGCGTGGCCGGCGCTGCCCGGCTTCAACCTGCTTTCGGCCGGCCTCGTCATGGGCGTGATGATCATTCCCTACGTCGCCTCGCTGAGCGAGGACGCGCTGCGGGCAGTGCCGATGAGCTTGCGCGAGGGCGCCTACGCCCTGGGCGCGACGCGCCTGCAAGCCGCCTGGCAGGTCGTCTTTCCGGCGGCGTTTTCAGGCGTCGCGGCGGCATACGTGCTCGGCGTTTCCCGCGCCATCGGCGAAACGATGATCGTGGCCGTGGCCGCTGGGCAGCAGCCGCGCCTGACGTTCAATCCCTTCGAGCCGGCGGCGACGATCACGACCTACATCGTCCAGGTGGCGAAGGGCGATGTGCCCCACGGGAGTCTAAGTTACCGGACGATTTTCGCGGCGGCGCTGGTGCTGTTCTTGCTAACCCTGGCATTCAATCTGGCAGCCGACTGGATTCGCCGCCGCCAGCGCCTCCATACGCCATGACTGACCAAAGCCAGCTTGCGCTGCGCATCCGACGCGCAAAACAGCTTGAGCGCGGCTTTCTGCTGCTTGCCTGGCTGCTGCTAACCTCGTTGGCAGCGGTGTTCGTCGGGCTGTTTGCCGGCTTGTTCCAGGCGGGCTGGGAGCGCTTGCAGCTGGATTTTTTCCTGACCTTCGCCTCGCGCCATGCCGCGCGGGCCGGCATTTTGGCCGCTTGGGTTGGAACATTTGTCGTCATGACGGTCACGGCCGCCGTTGCCGTGCCGCTGGGGATCGCGGCCGGGATTTACCTTGAAGAATATGCCCGTCCTAATCGCCTTACGACGCTGATCGAAATCAACATCGTCAACTTGGCGGGCGTGCCTTCGATTGTGTACGGGCTGCTGGCGCTGGGCCTCTTCGCGCGCCTCCTGGGGTTTGGAGCAAGCGTTTTGACTGCCGGACTCACCCTGGGGCTGTTGATCTTGCCGATTGTCATCGTAGCGACGCGGGAGGCGATTCGGACAGTTCCGAACGCCATTCGCGAAGCTTCATACGCCGTCGGGGCGACGCGCTGGCAAACCGTGTGGGGCCAGGTGTTGCCGGCGGCGCTGCCGGGGACGCTCACCGGCGTCATTCTCGGCTTGTCGCGGGCAATCGGAGAAACCGCGCCGATTGTGACCATTGGGGCGGTGACGTTCATCGCCTTTCTGCCGCCGGCCCCGCTGTCGGCCGACTTCCCCTTTCTGTCGTTCGATTGGGTTTGGTCGCCCTTTACGGCGCTGCCCATTGTGACCTTTGACTGGACTTCGCGCCCTAACGCTGACTTCCGCGCGAATGCGGCCGCGGCGGCGCTGACGCTGACGGCGCTGACGGCAGTCATGAACGGGGTGGCGGCCTGGCTGCGCTACCGGCTGCGGCGTCGTCAGCAGTGGCAGTGAACAAGCGGTAGCAGGGGGATCCACCGTGACTGAGTCGGTTGTTCCATCAAACGGGCAGAGCGCCAACGGCGCCGTCAACCACCAGACGCTCAAGGCGGAAGCGCGCGGACTGAGCTTTTTCTATGGCGAGAAGGCCGCGCTGCGCGAAGTCAACCTGCCGGTTTACGCCTATCGCGCGACGGCGCTGATCGGGCCTTCCGGTTGCGGGAAAAGCACGTTGCTGCGCTGCTTCAACCGCATGCATGACCTCTATCCTAATCACCGGTACGCGGGCGAAATCCGACTCTATCCTGAGAACATCAACCTGCTGGCGCCGGAAACGGACCCGATTGCCGCGCGGATGCGCATCGGCATGGTGTTTCAAAAGCCCAACCCGTTTCCGAAGTCGGTTTTTGAAAACATTGCCTATGGGCTCCGTCTGCGCGGTCTGCGCGACAAGAACGAAATTAGGGAACGGGTCGAGCGCGCGTTACAGGATGCCGCGCTGTGGGACGAAGTCAAGGATCGGCTGGGGGATTCGGCGTACGCGCTATCAGGCGGGCAGCAGCAGCGGCTGTGCATTGCGCGGGCGCTTGCCACCGAGCCGGAGCTGTTGCTTTTCGATGAGCCGACTTCGGCGCTTGATCCGCTGGCGACGGCGAGCATCGAGGCGCTGATCGGACGGCTTAAGTCGCAGGTGACATCGCTCATCGTGACGCACAACTTGCAGCAGGCAGGGCGCGTCGCCGAGTTCACGGCGTTTATGTATCTGGGCGAGCTGGTGGAATTCGGCCCGACAGAAGTGGTGTTCAACGCGCCGTCCCAAAAGCGGACGGAAGACTATCTCGCCGGGCGATTCGGTTGACGCGCGTCTTCCTGGGGCCGGCGCGCGCCGGCTCGCGGTTGCGCTCCGTGTCTGCTCGGGAAGCGGCTTCCGTCAGCGATTACTCCTGCTCGAATCCGTGGCTTTCAAAGCCAAGGGCTCGGCAATTCTCGGTCACGATCCGCGCGAGCTGCTCGCTTGCCCCGTTGGGAAGCTGGGCTTCGATGTCGAGCGTGACCGTCACGGTCGCGCCGAGCTGACCAACCAGGTGCGCAATGACCTCTTCGGCAATCTGTCCGGCATCCCGACCGACGCGGGTCGGGTTGAGTTTGACGACGCCGTAGAATCGGCGCGGCGGCGCTGTAGTCGGGGATGGAGGCAACTCCGTGACGCTCTGCGGCGTGACCACGCGATGGTCATCGGCGACGACTGCGCCGGGGAAGCTCTCTGTTGCCGATAAGGCAGTCGCCGTGACGACGGTCTCGGCTTCCGCCATCTGTCGGCGCGCGATGTCCGGCTTGACGAGCAGGCCGGCGCTGTCGGCGGAGAGGGCGATATGCTGCCCGCCGCGCAGACCGCGATACCGGCCCGTCGCCTCATCATAGCTGTCGGCATAGGCAAAGGTTTCGGCTTCCCAGGAGAGGAGGGCGACGCCGTCTTTGATAGCTTCCGCCAGCACGTCGGGGCCGGCAAGGCGCGGCAAGTACAGGTAGCTTGCAAAGTCCTCGACCAGTTGCCGCACGGAGACGTGATTGCCGCGCCAGAGCGGCACCTGGTCGAGATACCGGCGGAGCATCGTTGCGCCAAGTGATGTCACCAGCAAGTCATCGCTGCGGAGTTTCTTGCCGGCGCGCACGGCCAGCGGCTCGTTCCCCGAAAGACGGATGGCCTCGAAGGTGATCGGCGACTGCGGCGTCTCCTGCTGCGGCACGAGGAGCCACTGGTACGTTTCGGGCAGGCGCGCA
>CALGZC010000047.1 GCA_937934745.1 uncultured Blastocatellia bacterium | reverse complement strand
GAAGCTGTCCGACCGGCTCTTTTTCTTGAAACGCGGGAAGTCAGGGCGCTTGGCGAAGCAGTTGGTGGTCGCCCCGCGCCGGGTCTGTGCGCGCCTGTTGCAGCGGATGCACGGACGCCTCCGCCGGTCAGGCTTGTCTCGCGACGCCACTCGGTGCGTCGCTTGCACAGCCCGGCGTAACCCGGCTGTTTCGCGCCTTGCTCGTAACGCCCTTTCTGGACCGCCGACGCCTGGGTGGAGACGAACCGGCACGCGCCGGCGAAGCGACACATCTGCCGCTGCTGTTCGCCGGTCGGCATCAATTCGTACTTGTAGACTTGAAGTCGCTGCATAGTTCAATAGTTTTGAAGAACAACGTTTCGATTTGCGCTATCCATCCCCGCCCTGAAGGACAGGACCTTCCGCGTAACCCGGTAACATTTGGTATGAGCCTGGCCACCCTCGGTATCTCCGGCTAGGTGGCGTGACAGCCGATGCCGGATGCGCTGGGGAACCGGCACAAGCACGCGCCCGAGGTTTTGCCGACAAGGTTTTGCCGATGGGCGATGTCACTCAGAGCGGAGGTGTCACCAGCGCACTCTGCAAAGACCGGATTCCGTCCAACGAAACCCTATCTCCCCTACTTTCAGCGCTGCCGTCCTCCTTCCAGCCCTGCCGGCAACACCGGAGCTATGGTTTGCGCGCCTGGTACAAAACGTGACCGTGACGTTCCACCTTGCGGGCGTCTGTGAAACCAAGCTGCTGCAGGATATCAAAATACTCATCCTGCCGCTTGAACGTCATGATTGCCGGGTCAACACCAATGCTGGTGAGGAAATGTGCCAAGTAGTCGTAGTTGGCTAGTCCGCGCTCATCGCGCAACAGCATGTCGGCAATCAGCACCCGTCCCCCAGAAGACAGCGCAGCTTGGGCTTTGCCTAATAGCATCGTGCACACCTGCGCATTGAACGGGTAGAGAATCCGTGCAAAGAGTACGGCATCGCAGGTCGGGTACGGATCGCGGTACATATCGAGCGCCACCGGTGTAATCCGGTCGGCAAGGCCCTGCGCAGCAACGTTGTCACGCACAATATCGAGCGCCGAGGGCAAGTTGATGAGGGTAATCCGCTCAAGCGTTGGAAACCGCTTGGCCAGGGCAACGGCAATATCACCATTCCCTCCTCCGACGTCAACCAGATGGGTTACCCCGTCGAGGTCGGCTTCCTCGACGAGTAAAGCCCGGACGAAGTGATTGTTGCTGCGGTGAATTTCCTCATAAAATGCGCTGTCCTCACGAGTCTTCGGCGGCCACGGCGTCAGGGCCGTAAAATCCATCTCTCCCCGAATGACCTTGGCCAGATGGATGTGATACCGCTCCATAATGGTCACGGCATAGCGGACAAACGGCTCCATCGTCAGGTTCTCGTTGCTTGGATGCGGCGGCAGGAAAAACTGCCGTGTAAAAGGCGTCAGCGTCAGTCGTCCCTCGGCATCTTTGGCGAGTAACTCCATCTCAACCAGCATATCGGTGAACTTGACCAGCCGATTGAGACGACTACCGGTGGCAACAGCCAGGGCTTCGACCGACTGCGGCCCTGCGGCCAGCCGCGTAAACAGCCCAAGTTCATATGCGGCCTTGAGGACAAACAAATCAACCGTTCCACGGTAGGTCATGTCACAAGCACGCAGGTATTGCTCATAGAGTGCATCGTCAAGAATTGCCGTCACAGGTTCGGCCGCCGCCGGAAGCGGGTTCGACATAGAGGAAACTCCTTTGCTGGTTTTTAAGACTGGACCAGTTTCAAGCACGTAGGCTGTTGGGTCGTACCCAATCCAACGTACAAAAACGGACGCAAACGCGCTATGTTGGTTTTATAGAGTGATACAAACGAGTGTGTTCCCCACTCGAATGCATCCTGAAGGAGGATGAAAGCCATGACCGCCATTCTGATCGCCTGCTTGTTTGTCCTCGGCGGCTATGCGGCGTTGTGGGGCATCATTCAGTTTGTTGTTGCCAACACCAAAGACATCGCCGCCAACTAGGTGGTGGGATTGCATCTCCTTGGCGCCCACCGGGCAATTCCCGGTGGGCGCATTTTTATGTCTCGGCAGCCTCTGCCCTGGGGTCGCCGCTGCATCCGGTTGCTCACCATTGCGTCGTCAGGGATAACAGACGGCCGCCCTGCCGGAGACACTCCCTGCAAACCACCAACCGGCGGACGGGAGCGCCAAGCCAGCTCGGGGTCTGCCCCACCAGCAGCGGCCCTCCTGTCATGAACGTCACCTATATCCGACGCCACACCCCAGCGGTACGAAGCCGGCTGCAAACAGGCAGTGGTCGCCCTCGCCCTCTCCGAAAAGAGAGGACGACCTTGACACCCTACGCCGTGGGGTGCTCAATGCCCCTTTTCGCCATCAATTTGATGAGGTCGCGTACGCGGCAGCTATAGCCCCACTCGTTGTCATACCACGCCAGCACCTTCACCAAATGCCCGCCGATGACGCGCGTGAACGAACCGTCCACAATGGACGACCGATCATCACCGCGATAATCAATCGAGACCAACGGCTCTTCGGAATAGCCCAGAATCCCCTTGAGCGCACCTTCTGCCGCTTCGCGCAGTGCGGCGTTGACGCCGGCTTTGTCGGTGGCTTTCGCCACTTCAAAGGTGACATCTACAAGGGAGACATTCGGCGTCGGCACGCGCACGGCAATACCGTCGAATTTGCCCTTGAGTTCCGGCATGACCAACTCAACCGCTTGCGCAGCACCGGTCTTAGTCGGAATCATCGAAAGCGCAGCTGCCCGTGCGCGCCGCAAGTCGTCATGCGGCAAATCGAGAATCCGCTGGTCGTTCGTGTAGCTGTGCACGGTCGTCATGATCGCTCTTTCGATGCCAAAGACCTCATGGATGACCTTTGCCACGGGGGCGAGGCAGTTGGTCGTGCAGGAAGCGTTTGAAACCACGTGATGCCGTGCCGGGTCGTAAGCGGATTCGTTGACGCCCAGCACAATGGTCAGGTCTTCGTTTTTAGCCGGCGCGGAGATGATGACTTTTTTGACCGTGTCGCGCAGATGCCCAACCGCCTTATCTTTGTTGGTGAAAAGTCCCGTGGATTCGACAATGATTTGCGCGCCGGTCGAAGCCCAGTCAATTTCAGCCGGGCTACGGACCTTGAACACGCGAATCGGATGCCCATCCACGGTAATGGTCTCGTCATCCGGCGCCGCAACGGTGTGATGTGTCAGATTGCCGAGAATCGAATCGTACTTGAGCAAATGCGCCAGAGTCTTGGAATCTGTGAGGTCGTTGACAGCGACAAACTCAATGTCGTTGTGGCCAAGCGCCGTCCGAAGAATGTTGCGACCGATGCGGCCGAACCCGTTGATACCGACTTTGACTGCCATAATGCCTCCGTGTGGAAAGAGGGTGGGAGATTTGCGAAGAAAGCAGGACGTCCGTGACAAAGCTAACACATTATCCGGCTCGATGCGGCCTGGACTGCGCTGCGGGTATCCGTATGGTATGGAAGTGTGAGGTATGGTTGGTCGTTTGGCGTGGTGGGTGTTGAGTCTCAACGCGGCGGCCGCACTGTACATGACCGGTGTCATCTGGTTGGTCCAGTGCGTCCACTATCCGCTGCTGCGTCATGTCGGTTCGGAAGGGTTTACCGACTACCACCACCGGCATGTGACGGCAATCTTCCCGGTCGTGGCGCTGCCGATGGTGATAGAAGGTATCGCCGCCACCTGGCTGGCTTTTCAACCGCCGGCCGGCGTCTCGCGCTGGGCCCTGTGGGGCGGTTTAGTCTGTGTCCTGACCGCTTTCGGGGTCACGGCACTGATTTCAGTTCCCTGTCATGACCGGCTGGCGCAGGGCTTTAATGGGGCAACGCTAGAACGGCTGGTGCAAACGAACTGGTGGCGAACACTGGCCTGGACACTCCACGGCAGCCTGAGTCTCGCAACGCTCGTGCAGTTCGGTTGTCAAAAATCGTAGCTCGCCGCCTATACTCGCCTGCAGTCATTTTTCGTCAACCCACAGGCAAGGAGCAACAAAACCCATGAGCGAAGGCCCGCAGACGTGGTTTATCACCGGCGTTTCAACAGGTTTCGGTCGGGAGCTAGCCAAACTGTTACTTGAGCAAGGGCACATTGTGGCCGGCACCGCCCGGCGTCCCGAAGATGTGGCCGCCTTTGCGTCCCTTGCCCCCGGACGCGCCCATGCGTTCCGCCTCGATCTCACTGAACCCGACACCATTGCACCGGTAGTTGCGCAAGTCATTGAACAGCTTGGCCACGTTGAGGTCGTCGTCAACAATGCCGGCTACGGCACAGCCGGCGCCGTTGAGGAAGTCACGGATGAGCAAATCCGCCGCCAGATGGAAGTCAACTTCTTCGGGGCGCTGGCGGTCATGCGGGCGTTTTTGCCGCACCTGCGGGCGCGCCGCCGTGGATGGATTCTGAATCTGTCCTCGATTGCCGGCGTCATTGCCAATCCGGGATTGGGTCTCTACTGTGCCAGTAAGTTCGCGCTCGAAGCGGTGTCCGAAGCGCTGGCTAAGGAAGTGGCCCCGCTTGGCATCAAAGTCGTCATTATCGAGCCGGGGCCGTTTCGGACGGACTTCGCCGGACGGTCCTTGGCGGTTGCGCCGGCCATCCCCGATTACGAAGCAACGGCCGGTGTCATGCGGCGGTACTTCGAGCAAGCCGACGGCAAACAGGCCGGCGATCCGGTCAAGGCAGCGCGTGCGATGATTGAGCTGGTCGGGATGTCTGACCCACCGCTGCGTTTGGCAATGGGCAACCGCGCCGTGGACCTTATCCGCACGAAACTCGAAAGCCAACTAGCCGAGCTGGCTAAGCATGAGGCGTGGGCCCGCTCACTCGACTACGAGACTTCGTAACCGACAGGAGTACAACCGTCATGCTTGCAACTTCCGACTTCAAACGTGGCGCTTATATTCTGGTAGACGGTGAACCCTACGTCGTCTTGGACTGGACGGTGCAGACGCCTTCGGCGCGTGGCGCGGCGACCCTGGTTCGGACTCGTGTGCGGCACGTTCTCACCGGCAGCGTCCTGGAAAAAACCTTCAAGTCGGGTGACAAGTTTGACGAGCCGGATGTTGACCAACGCCCTGTGCAGTTTCTGTATGAGTCCGGCGGCGAGTATTACTTCCTCGACCAAGAAAGTTACGAGCAGTACACGCTCCCCACAGCGGCGATGCGGGATGTGATCACCTATCTGACAGAAAATGCACCACTGAAGGCGCTGTTCTATGAAGGTAACCTGGTGAGCGTTGAGTTGCCGCAGTTTCTGGAATTTGAGGTCATCGAAACAGAACCGGGCGCACGCGGCGACACAGCGGCCGGCAAGGTTATGAAGCCGGCCAGGATTTCAACAGGGGCGACCGTCAAAGTGCCGCTGTACATTGAAGTCGGGGAACGAATTGTCGTGGATACCACAACCGGCGACTTCGCCCGCCGCGCTAAGTCGTAAACACACCGGTCGGACAAGCACCGGCAGCCGTGTGGTGCAACTGCCGCCTGTGTTACGCCCGGCTCTGTGCCTCACTTTGCACACGTGAGCCAGAGCTTCGCCGGGGTGCCAGGGTGATTTTCCTCTCCTGTGAAGAAGGGCGTCGCCCACCGGAAACAGCGTCCGCTGCCCCGTCTTGGCCGAACCTTTTGATCCATCTCCAGGTTTTGCACCTACGCTTTGACGCTACCGAAGCATGGTGCTGAAGTACGCTGTTTCGGTGCCGAGCGTACCGGATTCGCGCCACTTTCCCTTTTCACTGTTCGCGGTTGCTTTTCGCGAAGGTTGCGCTGTCGTTCAGCGTTACCCCAGGCTTTTCTCTCGGCAAGCATCTAGACTCACCATCCCCGGCCGGCACAGCCTGCAGCCGGCCACCGGAAGCTGCAGCATCCAGCGCGGTAACCAATCACCCTGCTCACATCGTTGGGCAACCATTGTTGGGCAACCATTACCCAACACCATTCCGACCAATAGCCTTGGATTCATCGCCAACGCAAGGCCACTGCAAGAAGCCTTGTTCTCAGCCTCAGGTTACTGTCGCTTAGGCAACGGCACCGTGATCGGGGCCTGCCGCCAGCGCCTCCGGAAGGCTGCCGTGCCGCACAAACCCACGCCCGGCAGCCATTCTCCCGGCAAGTCGGGAAGCAGGCCACGTGACAGGCGGCTAGGGTGGGAAGAGCAACTCGCGCCAGGTGGATGTGGCATCGGTTGATGACTGCCGGGCAAGGAGAGACACACCGACATTAGGCACGGCTCATTGACGAATCTCGATCTGTTCCTCAGTGAGCATCAAGCAGTAGCGAGAACTATGTTGATCGCTGCGCTTGCCGACGCTTTGGACGAGGTACCGCTGGGATGCCTGCTCGCCAAGTGCCTCCTTGAAAGCTTCGTTGAGCCGCGACTTATGTGGCTCGAAGTATTCCGCCATCAGCTTGGGGTCATTTTTGCGCCCACCGCTCCCCGTCATGGCTTTTTCTAATCGCTCATAATCGCCGATCTTATCGCCCATCACTTGCTTGGCCTTTTCTAAAAACTCGTCACAAACTTTCGGACTGCTCCGATCCACTTCCGGTTCACCACGGTGGACGCGCTCGGCCAATAGCAGCAGCAGGCTCAGTTCGGTCGGCTTTATGTGAATCTCTGTGTCATCGGCCCACACACGCTTCTGCCCTATATCCAACACCAGAAGCGGTGGTTGTAGCATCCGGTTAGCAGCGGCAATGACATCGCTCATCTGCGCCCGACCGTTCAAAAAACGTGGCGGTAAGCCACCCCGCAGGCGAACAAAGGGGATCTCGATCAGCGTCACCGGGGCATCGGCACAATTGACCATTCGGCCGTCGCCAACATCGATCCCGGGTTTTTTAGGTTCCGGATAGAAAAACGACTCACTGGATTCAAACAGCTCGCTCACCAACACGTGCGACAGCCGATCCTGCGGCCGCCCGAATATGGATAGCGCGTAGCCTGCGTAGTACCCCATTGTCTTGCGCCCGCCGGCCAGCGAAACGTGCAATGCCGACCGTTCGTCGGCCGTCAGCTTACGTACCATATCCGTCAGGGTATTCGCCACTGACTCGTTGTCTTCCGGGGAACGAATATCTTCGAGCGAGTTGCCATGCGCATCCTTGAAAACGTGGATGTGTTCGCGGCCGAACGCAATCGGCGGCAACCGGCAGTCGCGACATAACCGGTGAAACCAGCCGGAGTTATCTGACGTGTTATCTGAAAGCAGCCAGCGCTGGGCGTGGTCAGCACCTTCCCCGGTTGTCACCAGGTGGATTTCAGTCGGGATAAAGGCCGGCGACTGCTGCTGGGTCAGGGCATACAGCGTCTCCGTCACCACTTGCGGCGTCAGACCTGTGACGGCAAGGAGAATCCGGCGCTGGTAGTCGGTTGGGTTTGGTGAAACATGCATAATGATACCCTCCAATTGTGGTGTTTGGCATTTGCCGGTTCGGCATAATGCCAAATGCCGAGACTTCCAACCACGCCGGCAAGCTTGCAGCGCCGTTTGCCCCGACAGGCAGTACCTAATAGGCCCGATGGGCCAGATCAGAAAGCCGACCTTGTACCCGGATGAATGCTGTGGCGCGCGATGCAGTGTGGCAAGCGGGCCGAAGAAGAGTTCACCCGTCCGTGATGTGGACGTAAGACCGGGAACCCGCTGCACGGACAGACCTCTTCCGTGATCATCACAACCTGCTTTGGAGAGCCATGGCGATAACTGCTGCGCAGTCGCCAGACAGACTGGGTCTTGCCACCAACGGTGCACTTGTGCCCAACAAGCACAGGGGCTAGCATCCGTGCAAGGCCTGTGTTGCCTGCTTCAGAGCGGCAATGACCTGTGCCAGGGCCCGTGCCGTGTCTTCGGCATCATTGCGCGCCAGGGCATACCGGATGCCGGAGAACACCTCCGCACCGTAGCCGGAAAACACACCCGGCGCGTACACAACGTGCCGCGCATCATAGCGTTTCGGGAGTCCCTCCGGCGTCAGCCAAAACCTTTCAAACTGCTGCCGCAGGCGATTGCGCGCGGCCAGCGTTGCCTTTGTCTCCGGCTCGGCCTCAAAGGCTTCGGCGGCAATGGTCAAGTCGCGGGCGGCATCAAGCAGTCCGGTGCTATCGAGCTGGGGGTATTCGCGAGCCAGTTCTTGTGCCAGACACTCAATCTCACGGGCATAGTCCAGCAGGTTCAACGCAATCCGGGATGACTCCGCCAGCCGGAACGCCAGCAAGGCCCACGCGCGCGCCATGGCCGCATGGCGTGTGAAGCTCGGATCGCCGAATTTTTCCATCCAGCGGAAGCTGTCATACGTTGAGTGATAGACCCCATAGCTCCCTGTTGAGGACATATCCAGGCAGGCCACGCCGACCAGGTGCAGAAACGGTGTGTAATCCGATCCGCTGCCCAGCTTCCCAAAGCGAACCTCCGGCGCATCTTTGTCCTGCGCCCGCCAGTTGGCATAGAGGCTGCGCGTTCCGCTGGCATCAGGCGTATCTTGCAGCACAGAGATTGTTATTGCCCACAGGCTCGGCACGGCAGCGGCGCGAAAGTTGTCGCCACTAACGGCGCTGTCCACGTTGAGGTAGCAAACGGCCTTCTCACGGAGTTCGGCCAAGTGATCCTCAACCCATTCGGTCGAGCCGATGAGGCCGTACTCTTCAGCGTCCCAGCTACAGAGTTTGATCGTCCGGCGGGGCTTCCAACCCTGTTTGAGCAGCTCGCCGAACGCCCGTGCCACTTCGAGCAGGGCCGTCGTGCCGCTCGATGGATCGACCGCACCGTACACCCAGGCGTCCCGGTGGTTGCCGAGCAGAATCCACTCGTCGGGAAAGTCCCGGCCGGGTAGTGTACCGATCACGTTCCAGATAGTGCGCAGCCGATAGTCCATTTCCAGCGCGATCCGGACGCGCGTCTCCCCCCCGCCAATGTGGTACGCAACCGGTAGCCCCCCAACCCAATCCTTGGGAGCTGCGGGGCCGCGTAGGCTTTCCAGAATCGGCAAGGCATCGCGGTACGATAGCGGTTGAATTGGAATCGTGGGGAGTCCAGCCTCTTTGGGACTGAGGCGCGGAACACCTTTCTTTGCCGGACGGCCGGGTGTGAGGGGATCGCCTGGTGGTTGCGTAAACGCGCGGTAGCTGCCGCGCTGAACGCAGTTATCGGTCCGCCAGGGACCATCAGGATAGGTTTTGCCCTGCACGTAGCCGTCATCTTTAGGGTCGGAGTACACGAGTAGTCCTGCGGCCCCGCGCTGCTGCGCCACCTGCGCCTTGACCCCTCGGTAGCATTCGCCGTAGCGCACGAGAACAATCTTACCCCGAACACTGACGCCGAGCTGCTCCAGAAGTTCGTAATCGCGTGGCAGACCGTAGTTGGCATAGACGACTGGCGCTTCCACCTTTCCCGACGGCGACCAGGCAGCAAAGGTCGGGACAGCAAGTGGGGAGGAAGAATCGGGATCGTCTGGAAGCGCCGGTTCGGTCAACGAACAGCGGTATTTCATCGGCGCTGTCATTTCGACGCGCCGCCGCTTAGGACGTGGTAAATAGACTTCGTACTCGACAAGTTCGGTCTGAAATCCGGCCTTAGCGAGTTCATCGCGGACGTACAGCGCCGTCGCATAGTCCTCGGGCGTCCCGGCCAAGTGTGGTTTAGCCGTGAGCGTTCGCAGCGTCTGACGAGCGCGTTCTGGGGACGGCGCGGCGAGCAGTTGATTTTCAAGCGCCGACAAAGGGGCCTTGTTTTCGGTGAACTTCCCGTACGATGGCACCAGGGTTCCGCCGCCAAGGAGCACAAAAAGGCACAAACCGGCGACCGGCAAGCGCAGGCGTATGTCACATGAGCAGGACATAGGGCATATTACAGATACGTGTCAGGATGTCGGGAGGCGACCGGCGCCTCTTGGAGAAGGTGGCGCGGGAAATTTGATCTCATGCGGAGAGACAAGGCAAGCAATATGCCGACCGCCTGCCGAATACGGTGCAGGCAAGCTCGCTCGGCGTCTGGGTGAAGCTTTCTGTCAAACCACGGCGGTCCGGTCGACTGCTTGAGTCCACAGCTCGAGGCGCAGATGGGCGTGCCGGTCGGCAGCAGCACAACTACGGAGCAGCACTGCCACGTTCAGAGAAGAACCGGGCGCAACCGTTTCTTCCAAATGTGCGAAATCTCCCAAATGTGTGAACAAATGTGCAAAATCTTCTGTACGGACGGCTGTGCAGTGCTAAGCGAAGTACAGCGCCAGGGCCGTTCGTGCCAAATTCCAGACACGGGTCCAGTTGAGCTTACCATTGCGGGCGTCGTGTAAGCTCGCCCAGACCTTCTCCCGCAGTTGGGCACTTTCGCGTCGGAACAGAAACTCACGCGCATACGGCATCGCAACTTCCAAGAAGTTGAAACGTGGGTTCATCGTGATACTGATCCCCTCCAAGGTCATCAGCGCCCGAATGATGAACGTAAATGACGCCGGTGTTGAAAACGGATACCGGTAGATAATGTCGCCCAAGTCGTATGCCAAATCCTTGAAGCGGACTTCCGAAAGATTCACATCTAATTTGCGCCGAAAGAGATCTTCTACGACCTGCGCAAATTCTTCCATATCGGCTTCAGGTGAAAGAAAACCGAGACCCACCAAGTCCTGCACAATGCCCGGCGCATCGCGGTCAATCAGATGGAAGAAAGCGCTGATCATTTGACTTTGTAGTTTGGGCGAAATGTGTCCGACCATCCCAAAGTCAAAAAACGCCAGCCGTCCGTCGCGCAGGATGAGAATGTTACCTGGATGTGGGTCGGCATGGAAGAAGCCATCTTCAAGCAGTTGCTTGAAATATGTGCGGTACATGAGTTCATTGGCTTCCTTGGCATCAATCCCGGCCACTTTCAACCCATCCAGATCGGTGACGCGAATGCCGCGCAAAAACTCCATTGTGACAACCCGGGAGGTTGTTTGTTCCCAGAAAATCGTTGGAACGTGAACCCGTGGCCAGTCGGCAAAGTTACGGCGAAAGCGGTCGGCATTGCGCGCCTCATTCCGGTAGTCAAGTTCGGCCAGTATTGTTCGCTCGAACTCATCAATCATCCCCACCCAGTCATTGCCCTTGAAGAGCCGCTTGGAACGCGCCATCCACTGTGCAAGCCGGCGCAAAATCACAATATCTTCGCTGATGCGGGCGACCAGATTCGGGCGCTGCACCTTGATGGCGACTTCCTGTCCGTCGTGCCGCACGCCACGATACACCTGCCCTAAACTCGCTGCCGCCACCGGCTGGGGATCAATTGTCCGAAAAAGCTCTCCGATTGAGCCACCCAACTCCCGCTCGATGATGGCAAAGGCCTCGGCATTGGGGAACGGAGGGACACGGTTTTGGAGCTTGGATAGCTCCTCGATGAAGGGGACCGGAAGCAGGTCGGCGCGCGTCGCCAGCGCCTGGCCGATCTTGATGAAGGTTGGTCCAAGCCGAATCAGATGTTCCCGCAGGCGCGCGGCCTGAGCCTCGAGTTGGGCAGGCGGTAACACAGAAAGATTATTATCGGAATGCTGACGCACACGGCGCAGGTCGCGGTACACCATCCAGGCAAACCGCCCCAAAACCCAAACAATCAGCAGCGTCCGTTGCCAGTGACAAACCCACGACCACAAACTCCGCCGTCTGGAGACGACCGGTGGGTGGGGCAGGGGTGGAACAGAGTAATCAGCGGGTAAGCTACGGTTCATGGATGTGCGCGCCGCCGGCATTAGTGGGGGATACCGTACGACTTTGTTAGTCCTTATAGCAAACCCGGCACACCGGCAAAAGTGACAAACCCCAAGGTTTACCGTGGTCATCGCAACGATATCCAATAGGCTGCCGGCGGTAGCCAGCCAACGGGCTTGCGCCGCTTGTTGCTGAGATATACCATGTGAAATATAACCATGCTCTTTGGCTTCAGGTGCCCAATCCCGCTCAGGGACGATTGGGAGAATAGGGAAGCGGGTGCAAATCCCGCACGGTCCCGCCACTGTAACGCCATATTACGTTCACACCCCTCCGCCAAGGCCACTGCGCTTGAACCAAGCGTGGGAAGGCCGGTGCGAACAGGCGAAGTCAGGAGACCTGCCTGAAGCCACGCGCGCAGAAAGCTTCTCGCGGAAGAAGCGGCGCGGCCGACGGTCGTCTTTGGATGCGCTTACTGCGGCGCGTCGTCTTAGTCTGTCCGCTTTCCAGCGCGTGTTTCCCAAACCGGCGTCTCTGCGATGAGACGTGTTTGGTTGCGTTCGGCTACGGCGCCGCGCAGCCAACTGGATAACGCGCGATGTCGCCCATATTGCTTGCCGCCGCTTACGCGCTTGACCGCCTGATTGGCGATCCACCCTGGCTGCCGCACCCGGTGCGCTGGATGGGCGCGGCCATCGCCGCCGGCGAGCGCGCTATACGCCCGCTGGCGCGCGGGCCAGCGACAGCGTTCCTGGCCGGCGCGGCGTTGACGCTCGGGCTGGTCGGGCTGAGTTACGGCGCCAGCCTGCTCGCGTTGCGCGAGCTATGCGCGTGGTCGCCGGTCGTTGGGGCGATGGCGTTGACCTACCTGGCGGCCACGACGCTGGCGACCAAGGACCTGCTGGATGAGGCCGCCGGCGTCGCCGACCGACTGCTCCACGGCGACCTGTCCGGCGCGCGGCAGCGCGTCGCCCGCATCGTCGGCCGTGACACAGAGCATCTCAGCGAGAGCGAAGTCTGCCGGGCGACGGTCGAGACGCTGGCCGAAAGCGCCTCCGATGGCATCGTCGCGCCGCTGTTTTACCTCGCCGTCGGGGGCGTTCCGGCGGCCCTGGCGTACAAGGCCATCAATACGCTCGATTCCTGTATCGGTCACGCGGATGAGCGCTATTTCTGGTTCGGGAAATTCGCCGCCCACCTGGACGATATTGCCAACCTGATTCCGGCGCGGCTGACGGCCGCCCTCATCGTCGCTGCTGCCTGGCTCGGTGGCGACGACTGGCGCGGCGCGCTGCGGGTTTGGCTGCGCGACGCCCGCCGCCATGCCAGCCCCAATGCAGGCCAGCCCGAAGCCGCTTTAGCCGGAGCGCTTGGCGTTCGCCTAGGCGGGGTCAACCACTACGCCGGCGTGCCGCTCGCGACGGCGTTTCTGGGCGACGCGCGCCGCCCGCTGGATGTCGCGACCATCACCGCTGCCCAACAAATGGTGTCCCGTGTATCGTGGCTCGGGTTCGCCGCCACGCTCATCTTCTGCCTGTGGAGTACGTGATGCATCCTTCTCCTTGGTTATCCCTGCATGGCGGGCGCGTGTTCGAGGCAGCACGACGATGGGGCGTCGCGCCCGACCAGATTCTCGACTTCAGCGCCAACCTCAACCCCTGGGGTCCGCCCCAATCCGTCAAGGATGCCGTCGCGCGCGCCGACTGGACGCGCTATCCCGACGACACGGCGCTGCGCGCCGCGTTCGCGCAGCGCCATCGCCTCGACCCGGCCGCGGTCGTGGTCGGCAACGGCGTGGCGGGACTGCTGTTCGACACGCTGCGCATTTGGCGTCCGCGCCGTGTATTACTGCTTGAACCCTCGTTCACCGAATATCGCCGGGCGCTGGTCGCCGTCAATGCCTGCCTCGTTACCAGGCCACTGCGCCCCGAGGAGGTGTTTCAGCCCGACTTCGCCCGGCTCGCGCCGTTTCTTCGGGAAGCCCGCATCGACACGGTCATTCTCAATACGCCACACAACCCGACCGGTGCCGCCTATCCGCCCGACCGTCTGCTCGACTTCATTCGTACCGTAGCCCAGCACAGCGTGCGCGTCGTGCTGGATGAGTCGTTTGCCGATTACCGGCCCGAAAACTCACTGACCCAGAAAGCGGCGAACCTGCCGAACGTCGTCGTGCTGCGTTCGCTAACCAAGTTCTACACAATGCCGGGGCTGCGCATCGGGATTGCCGTTGCGTATCCGCCGCTGGCGCATGAGTTGCGGCGTCAGACCGCCGCCTGGCCCGTTGGCGCGCATGCCCTCGAAGCGGCGCGCGCCGCACTGGAGGATGATGCTTTCGCCACCCAAACCCGCGCCCGCACTGAATGCGCGCGGCGCACCTTCGCACAGGCGCTCGACGAGCTGGGCTGCGCAGTCTTTCCAAGCGCGGCCAACTTTCTGCTGCTTCGCCTGCCGCGCGGCAGCGGCGCCGACTTTGCGCGGTGGCTCGAGGCGCATCGCGTCCTGGTTCGCCGCTGCACGGACTTTGTCGGCCTCGATGACCGCTACCTGCGCTTGGCCGTCCGCGACGAGGCGTCCAACGCGCGGCTTGTCGCGCTGCTCGCGCGATGGCTGCGCGAGTTACGCGCTTCGAGCTTGACGAACTCGTAAAGTTACTATTTGAATGATGACCAGCCTGAAAGGAACTTCCACGCCATGACAACTTCCGTTTTTCGCGGTCTGCTGCTGGGCGCGCTCTGGGCGGCGCTGTTGGCCACATCCGCCGTTGCGCAGTCGGGCGCCATTCGCGGGCGCATTCTGGATGAGCAGGGCGGGCCTGTGCCTGGCGCCGTCGTCACGCTTCAGGGCAATGACGCCAGCGTTCGTCTCGTGACGACGAGCGGCGCGGATGGCGGCTACGCCTTTGAAAGCCTCGCCGGACGCGATTACATCGTTGAAGTCATCGCGCCCGGCTTTGCGCGGGCGACCCGGCGCGTGACCGCTGGAGACACGGCCGATGTGACGCTCCGGGTAACGGGGATCGCCGATGCCATCGTCGTCACCGCCGCCGGCGCGCCTCAGACGGCCGACGAGGTCTCCAAGGCGCTGACGGTGATTGACCGCCAGGAGATTCTCGACCGCAACGAGTTTGCGCTGTACGAGGCGCTGCGCGTCGCGCCGGGCATCCAAATTCTCAACAACGGCGGCCCCGGCGCTTTCACCCAGCTTCGGACGCGCGGGCTGCGCCCCGACGCCACGGCGATTCTCTATGACGGCCTGCGTTTCCGCGATGCCTCGACCACGCAGGGCGACGCGACATCGTTTATGTCCAACCTCAACTTTGTTGACTTTGGGCGGGTGGAATTCCTGCGCGGGTCGGGATCGTCGCTCTACGGGACGAACGCGGTTGGCGGCGTCGTCAACATTGTCTCGAACAGCGGCGGCGGCCCGACGACCGGCTCGCTCCAGCTTGAGGGCGGCGGGTTGGGGCTGTTTCGCGGCCGGTTTCAACTCCAGGGCGGCCTGGGCGAGCGGTTTTCCTACAGCTTCGCCACGACGCACCTCAATGTCACGCAGGGCGTCAACGGCTGGACGCCGACGCGCAGCACGGGCATTCAGGGGACGCTGCGCTATGACTTCACGCCAAATATCTCGCTGACCGGGCGCGTCAACGCTTCGGATGACTTCGTCGCGCTTCAGATCAGCCCGACGACCTTCGGCATTCCGGCGGCTAACTTCCCTGCCACGGGCATCATCCCGGCGCGCTTCCTGCCCGCCGACCAAGTGCGACGGCTCATTGCCGGCGTTCCAAACGCGCAGATTGTCTGGGGCGACGCGACCGTGATTCCCAACCGGCAGGACCCTGACAACCGTCGGTCATCTAACTTCGCTACGGGCGCAGTTATCTTCAACCACACGATCAATCCGGTTGTCGGCTACCGTGTCGCCTGGCAGCGGGTTCACACGGCGCGCGTGTTCCAGAACGGCCCAGGGGGCTTTGGGTTTCAGCCGATTACGTCCAACTTTCTCAACTATGTCGGCGACATTGACACCGTGGATTCGCGCGTCAACTTGCAGCCCGCGCGCTGGCTGACGTTGACCGCCGGCTACGAGTTCGAGCGCGAGGCTTACTTTGACCGGCAGGACAACCGCATCCCCGATCCGCGGCGGCGCGTGGATGTGCAGACCAACATTAGCCAGAACGCCCATGCCGGCTACTTTCAGGCGCAATTCCGGTTGCTCGCGGACCGCTTACAGCTTTCGCTGTCGGGACGGTCGCAGGGTTTCCGGCTCAATCGCCCGACGTTTATAGCGACGGGGACGACCAGCGCCTATGCGAACGTCCAGCTCAAAGCGCCGCCAACAGCCTATACGGGCGATATTTCGGCGTCCTACTTCATCGCGGAAAGCAAAACCAAGCTGCGCGCCCACGTCGGCAATGCGTATCGCGCACCGGCGCTGTATGAGCGCTTTGGCGGCGGCTTTTTCAACAACCCGGCGACCGGGGTGGTGAACTTCACGCCCTATGGCGATCCCTTCCTGGCGCCTGACCGTTACAACTCGTTTGACGCAGGCATTGACCAGTACCTGTTCCGCGACCGCCTCCAGGTTGGGATCACCGGCTTTTACACGCGCGTCGTTCAGATCACGGCGTTTGACTCCAGCGGCGTGTTGAATCCGGCGACCGACCCCTATGGGCGCTCGTCGGGCTACATCAACGGTTCGGGCGGGATTTCGCGCGGCGTCGAAGCCAGCTTCAATGCGCGCCCCACGGCGACATTGACCCTCAACGGCTCCTACACGCACACGAGCGCCGGCACAGACCGCGACGTGTCCGCGCGCGGCTTCTTTGGCGTCTTCGGCGTGGCGCGGCACACCTTCACGCTGGTCGCCAACCAGACCATCGGGAAGCGCGTCAACCTCAACTTCGATCTGGCAGCGTACAGCAAAACCTACGCTTCATTGTTTGCCGCCGGGCGGGCGCGCGCCTTTGAAGTGCCGGGTTACGTCAAGGCTGACATCATGGGGAGCTACACGTTGCCGGTGGGCAGCGACCGCTCGCTGCGCTTCTACGGCAAGGTCGAGAACATGTTCAACCGGCGCTACTTCACCGGCAACGGCTGGCTTGCTCCGGGAGTGGTTGGCCTTGGCGGCATAGCGTTTCAGTTCTAATCGCCGTCAGCTTGAGGGGAGGCAAAGCCGTGGAAGTCAGCCAGCCGAACCGTTTTCTGGATGTGACGCGCGCCGACGGCGCGGTGAAGGAGCTGCGCGTCATTGAAGGGCAGCTCTTCGTGTGTCAGGGATGCTGCTGCGGGCAGACGGAGCGCGGTTTCCCGGCCGTGCCGCTCGAGGCGTACAAGCGGGAATGGAAAGCGCGGGGACTTAGGCTACGGATTCATTTGACCATCGCCGGTTGCCTTGGCCCCTGCCCGCTCGCAAACGTCATTCTCATCCTGTTTGGCGGCGAGACGGTCTGGCTGCACTCCATCAACGATGAGGGTGCGGTCACATCTGTGTTTGACTATCTGGAAGCGATGCTGGCCGCCGGGCGCTATCTGCCGCCGCCCGGCGCGCTCGCGGCGCGGCACTTCAACCGGCACGTCTTCGATACGGCGTCGCCTGGCGAGTGGCGCAGCGAGAAGCGAGCTGAAGCATCGCGCGGGGCAGCCGCATGACGCGCTTGACAACCAATCTCGGATTCATTGCGCTGGCGCTCGTCCTTTCGGCGCTGGCCGGCAGGCAGGGCTTTGCCTGGCAACAGGCGCGGACGGCGTCCGCGCCGCGACCGCTATCCCATGCCCCAGAAGGCAGGCCGTCGCGCATTATTTCCACCGAATACAACGTCAACGAAATCCTCATTGACCTGGTCGAGCCGGAACGCATCCTGGCGCTCAGTCAGGACGCCGACAACCCGGGCCTGTGCAACGTTTTGGAACGGACGGCGCGGATTCCGGGGCGGGTAGCCTCGACGCCGATCCGCGTCGAGCAAATTCTGGCGCTTGAACCCGATCTGGTCATTGTCGGCGCTTCCTGTCCGGCCGAGGCGCTGCGGCTGCTGGAACTCAGCCAGGCGCGGGTTGTCCGGATCAATCGCGGCTATACGCTTGCCGAAATTCAGGAAAACATCCGCTTGGTCGGCCAGGCCGTTGGCGAGTCGGAGCGGGCGCAGGCGCTCGTTGCCGAGATGAACCGTCAGCTTGCGGCCGTCCGCGCCCGGGTCGCCGGCGCGCCGCCGCCGCGCGCGCTCTACCTCGGCAGCGGCTACGGCTACACGGCAGGCATTGGCACATACACCGACGAGCTATTACAGGCGGCCGGGGCGCGCAATGCAGCGCGGGAAGCGGGCGTCGAAGCCTGGGGCAAGATCGCGCTGGAAACCGTGATCGCGATGGACCCGGACGTGATTTTCGTCCCCGACACCGGCGGACGGATGCACGGCGCAGTCGGCATGCGGTATGTTGTGCCGCCCAAGCCGCTAGAAAAAGACCCGCTTTGGCAGGATGCGCGGGCTGTCAGAGCCGGTCGGGTCATCACGCTGCCGCCGCGACTGCTGATGTGCAACTCCCACTACAATGTTCAGGCGGCGTGGGCGATGGCGCGAGCGCTGCATCCTGACCGTTTTGAGGACGCTCAGCCATGACGCGCCGTGACGCGCTTGTTTTTCTCGCGCTGACGGTCTTGCTCGTTGCCGCGCTGGCTTTCGCGACGGCGCTGGGGACAGCGAATGTTCCGCCACAGCGCGCGCTGCGCATTCTGTGGGATGCGCTGAGCGGCGCCGAAGGCGACTATCCGGCCTGGCAGCGAACCGTGCTAGTTTGGGTTCGGCTACCGCGCGTCATTACGGCGGCCTTGGTTGGCGGCGGGCTGGCGCTGACCGGCGCGGTCATGCAGGCGATTTTCCGCAATCCGATGGCGGAGCCGGGCATCATCGGCGTTTCGTCCGGCGCGGCCTTTGGCGCGGTGACGGCGCTGTATCTGAGCGCGACGACCTTCTCGATGCTGGCCGCGCCGACGGGAGCGTTTATCGGCGCGCTGGGCTGCACGGCCGTTGTTTATTGGCTGGCGTCCGGCGCGCGCGGGCGGGTGGCGACCACGACGCTGCTGCTGGCGGGCATTGCCGTCGGAAGCATGATGTCGGCGCTCACGTCGTTTGTGTTGGCGTTGTCGCTGCGGCAGTGGGAAGTCGGCCGGCAGATGCTGTCGTGGCTGATGGGCGATTTTGAAGGGCGCTCGTGGGGTCACGTGGCGCTGGTCTTTCCTTTGACGCTCATCGGCAGCCTCTGGCTGACGCTGCACGGGCAGGAACTCAACGTTTTACTAACCGGCGAGGAGTCGGCCCTGTCGCTTGGAATTGACGTGCCGGCGCTTCGGCGGAACTTGATTATCTGGGCGTCGCTGGTGACGGCGGGGACGGTAGCCGTGGTCGGTGCGATTGGTTTCGTCGGCCTCATTGCGCCGCATGCGCTGCGGCTCATTCTGGGGCCGGACAACCGGCGCCTGCTGCCGGCAGCGTTTCTAGGCGGCGCGACGTTTTTGGTCACGGCGGATATGCTGTGCCGCCTGGCGTCGCTGTCGGAACTGCGGCCCGGCGTGGTCACTTCGCTGGTCGGCGGGCCGTTTTTCCTTTATCTGCTGATGCAATCGAAGCGCGCCTGGGCCGGATAGCGGCAACCTGCGTATGGCATTCCTGGAACTCGACAAAGCGTGGTTTGAAGTCGGTGAAGCGGCCATTGCGCGCGATGTCTCGCTAGTGCCCGCGCCGGGGCGCTTTCTGGCGCTGATTGGGCCGAACGGCTCCGGGAAGACGACCGTCTTGCGGCTGTTGGCAGGGTTGCTCGTCCCGACGCGCGGCGCGGCGCGCTTGGAAGGGCGCGATTTGCGGCGATGGCCGCGCCGCGAGGTGGCGCGGCGCGTGGCGGTCGTGCCGCAGAACACCCATCTGGACTTCGCCTTTACCGTTCGCGACATCGTCGCCATGGGACGCCATGCGCATCTGGGGCGCTTTCAGCCGGAGGGCGCGCGCGATCGCGCGGTCATCGAGGAAGCCATGCGGCGCGCCGATGTTTGGCGCTTGCGCGAGCGGCTAGTGACAGAGCTTTCGGGCGGGGAGCGGCAGCGCGTTTTCATTGCGCGCAGCCTGGCGACCGAAGCGCCCGCGATTCTGCTCGATGAGCCGACGGCCAGCCTGGATGTCGCTCATGCGCTGGAAACCTATGAGCTGTGCCGGGCGCTGGCGACCGAAGGCAAGACGATTGTCATGGCGGTTCACGACCTGAACGCGGCGGCGCGCTACGCCGACCAGGTTGCCGTCATGCAGGCAGGACAATGCGTAGCCCAGGGATGTCCTGCAGATGTCCTCAATGCACACTTATTGGCCGAGGTCTTTGGCGTTGAAGCCGAAGTTTTCCACTCGCGAGAAGGATGGAGCGCCTTCGTGTTTCATCGCGCTGGCGTCGCCGCACGGTGAAACCTTGTCCTTGCACCACTCAGGGACATGCAATCGGAAACTGTGCATTCGTTCGGTTGACCGGACGAACATCCAGCCGGGGACGGCGGCTAGGTTTGATAGCCAAGGTATGCGGTAGGCTCAACAGATTGGCAAACAGGCGATAGGCGCCAGGGACGCCAGCCGGCAACTGTCGAAACCAAGCATAGCCCGTGTACACATAACGTCCCTTCCCTAGGATTGCGACCAGTAACCCACCTGTCCGCGGAGGCTCCCCTTCGTCATGGGACTCGAGCAACGGTGTATAACGCGCGTCATAGGTTTCAAAGTCATAAAGTGAACGCTCCTGCACCCAACCGTCCCAATCACGCTCCGTAATGCGATTAGGCAGATTGAAAACCGGGTGATCAGGCTTCAAGATCGTTACCGGCGCGGCTTCATCCGTTGTCCGCGTCACACCGGAAGCGGGAAACGGTGGGAGCGCGCGCGTTAGGTAATCAGGACGCTGATACTGCACGATGAGCGTCCCACCGTCCCGCACGTAGTCCAGCAGACGGGCATGTTCGGCGGCAAAGTCAGGACGAGTTTGGGAAGCGCGAATACCGACCACGATCACATCAAACTGCCCCAGATCGCCGGTGGCTAAGTACACCTCATCCAGTAGCGTGACAGGTTGTCCAAGGCGTTCAATCGCCTGCGGAACAAGGTCTCCACTTCCCATCACATAACCGACTTTGACCGGCGCGACCTGGACATCCGTGATAACCACTTCAGCTTCAGCCGAAGGAAACAACCGGCGCGTTGGGATGTGCGGATAGCCGATCACCTGCACGTCACGGTCGTATGTCCTGCCGCGACTGACCACGGATGCTGCAAGCCGGTAGCGTCCGTCGGCTGCCCGGGGCGGGACGGCAACTTCAAACACCGCCCGCTGCTTGGTGCGTGGGGACAGGGCGACCTCGACGCTTGCCGGGGTTACGCGCCAGCCGGGAGGCGCCCGCAGCGTGAGGGTGCCCCGGCGGAGTTGCTGCCCGTGGTTCGTCACTGTGACCACGAAGCGTTTGAGGCGACTTTCCGGCCTCCGTGACACCACCCACAACGTATCTGAGAGGCGAACCGACAGCGCCGGAACGACCTCAACCTCAGCCACGACTTCCCCACGGATTGGATCGGCGTACCGATACTCAACCGGTAGAGTGAACAAGCAGCTTCGACCTCGAATCTGGAGGGCGACAACGGCTCGCAGCCCGGAACAAACACGCTCCCCATCTACCGGATCGGTCGGCAGCATGACCCGGATGCTCCCCACGGTTTCATTGACTTCGCGCAGCGGAAGTACCGTGGCGCCGGGATAGGACAAAATATCACGCACGGAGGCGCTCAGCAGCGGGCGCCCCTGACGGTCCGGCCGCGCCGATACTCCGACCTGGATCTTCGGGACGATCAGCACCGCATCGCCCTCTGTGACGGTTTCAGCATCGGCCAGGACGGTTACCCGTAAGCCGGCAGCCAGCACAATCGCCTGGACAATTTGGGCAAGCTTCACCCGGAGGCCGGCCGCAGGCAGCGCCAGGTCCTGCTCCGGCCGGACAGGCTCGCTGCGGACAAGCTCGACTACCACCGGCTCGAGGCTGTCGAGCGGCTTACCGTTGAGCGCCAATCCACACTGAACGAGTCGTTCATAAGCGGATGTCAACATCTCCAATGCGGCCTCCGGTGTGCAGGCCTCGGTCAGGAGACGGTTCGTCAGGTTTTGGACATCATCCAGGGCGCGCCGGGCTTCTTGGGGAGCGGCCTCGGGGAGAAGACTGCGCAGGCTCGTATCCAGCCCATCAAACAGTGAAGTTTCAGTTCGCGGGTCTGTCGGGACCTGGCTGTTGACCAGCTTGACGCCAGAAAATCGCTCCTCATCAGGTTCAAGCGCGCCCATTTCCTGCGATTTGTGCAGGCTCCGTCCCTGCATGGCGATTTGAAAGTAGGTTCGCCCCAGCACCGGATCATACATACCGGTTGGTATTTTGAGCGTGGGGTTGGGGTTGTCAGGCGGCGCAACATCGGCACTGACATAGAGCTTCCTGGTTTGCCAGGCAGGGCCGAGTTCGGGATGCCAGTCTGGATCGGCAGCCTTGGCACAGGCAATGGGCGTGAGATAGCCACAGTACTGGTGGTGACCATGGCCGTCACGTGGCGTCCCCCCCCACCGCGCAACGACCACCAACGGCTTGAATGCGCGGATCACCTGCACCATGTCGCCGAGGATGGTCTCAGGGCCGTGGAGGGCATTCCACTTGGCTTCGGTCTCGGCGAGCGTTTTGCTAAAGCCAAAGTCAACGGCGCGGGTGAAAAACTGTTCCCCGCCGTCAACGGCGCGGGCTTCTGCCAGCTCCTCAGTGCGGATGAGACCGAGCGCGGCACCCTGTTCCGGTCCGAGGATATTCTGCCCCCCCTCTCCGCGCGTCAGCGACAAATACCCTACCCGCACGCCGTCGCCGCGTGCCAGACGGGCAATAAGCGCGGAATCTTCATCGTCGGGATGCGCGCCAATGTGGAGGACGCTTGCCGTTGTTGGGAGCCGTCGGAGGTGTAGCCATAGACCTGTCAGACCACGGTCATACGGACTGCGGGGACGTGCAGGGATTCGAGACCCATACGCTCTGGCCTGCGGCAAGCCTGAGGCAAAACACAGCGCCAGGGCGGCCACAGTCACAAGCACCTGCTTGAACACAGTTTGCTTCCCCTCCCGGCGACGCATTTACTCAGGCGGCTCCAGGCGCAGTCGCTGCCAGACGGCATAGCTTTTCAGCGGTCGTTCGATGACCCGCTCTAAGAGGCGCCGGTTAGCTTCGGTCAGATCATCCAGCCCGGTTTCCTCGACAGGCTGTACCAGAAACGCATCCAGAAACGCATTCGGCGCAAGACGTTGGATGGCGATGTAGGCACGGTGCGCCGGCGGCCGAATCAGCCGACCGACCGATAGACAGCGCCGACAGGCCGGCGTTCCATCGCCTGTCAACCGAGCAACACTGTCGTGGTCGAACCTTGTCCCGCACAAGGCACATCGGCGCCAGTCGGGCAGAAAGCCGGCCAACCGCAAGAGCCAGGTCTCAACATAAGCATTCAACAGTGGCTGGGCGCGCCAGACATCACCGCGGCCGTGTGCCAGTTGACGTTCGACCGCTTCGCAACCGGCGGCGAGCAGCCGGTAAACCGGATCATTCGCCTGGTGTGGGGGGAAAAGCTCGGACACCAGCTCGGCCCAGTAGCCCAGCAGGGCCACAGTTGACGGGTCGGCGGCAGCGGCAAAACGTGTCTGTTTGACTTCCCAGGCAGTCAGTTGGGCTAACTCCCGCCCTTCGCGCTCACGGTAGGCAACGGTCACTTCGGATAGCAGCTCAAAGGCGGCACCGTACTTCCTTCTGGTACTCCGGGCCCCAGGGGCGACGGCCCGAATCAGCCCGTCCACGCGCGTAAACAGAACAATAATCCGGTGCGCTTCGGCATAGTCATACGTGCGGAGGACAAAAGCATCCGTCGTGTGCAAGGTTGTGGCAGCCATATTCAACTTGCAGTTCCAGCAAAATCCGGCATGCTTGCACAGAGCACAAACCACGCCCTACCTTCCCGAAAGGACCGTTCCCGGCGATGGCCGAATACATCAACCGTCTGTGGCGGCTGGCCGCCCGTCCGGTGGGTAACTTCAAGGACACCGACTTTACCTGGCATGAGGAACCGGTGCCGGCGCTTACTGCCGGGCAAGTTCTCGTCCGTAACATTTATCTATCACTTGACCCGACCAATCGCATCTGGGCAGCGCAGGATTCCTACCTGCCGGCAGTCCGCCTCGGTGATGTCATGCGCGGCGTCGCCATCGGCGTTGTGGAAGCCTCCCACAATGAGGCCTTTCCGGTCGGCACCTTCGTTCAGGGACTGCTTGGCTGGCAACTGTACCATGTCGGCGACGGTCAGGGTCTTACACCGATTCAAACAATTCCCGGCCAACCTCTCCTGCTGTACCACGGCGTCTTGGGCGCGATTGGGTTGACGGCCTACTTTGGGCTGCTGGATGTCGGACGTCCCAAGGCCGGGGAGACACTGGTCGTATCGGCTGCTGCTGGGGCGGTCGGATCGCTGGTCGGTCAGATTGGGAAAATTCAGGGCTGCCGTGTCGTGGGAATTGCCGGCGGCCCTGAAAAATGCCGGTGGATTGTGGACGCACTTGGCTTCGATGCGGCCATTGACTACAAACACGAAGATGTCGGCCTAGCCCTTGCCCGACATTGCCCGACGGGCATTGATGTGTATTTTGACAACGTCGGAGGTGCCATCCTCGACGCTGCCCTGGCCCGGATGAACAACTTCGGGCGCGTGGTCGCCTGCGGGGCAATTTCACAGTACACGGCCGAACGACCACCAACAGGACCGGCTAACTTCCTGCTAGTTGTAAGCAAGCGCCTGCGTATTGAAGGGTTTATTGTTCTTGACTACCTACCACGTGCCCAGGAAGCCCTGCCCCAGTTGTTGCGCTGGGTGACAGAAGGCCGGCTCAAGTATCGCTTGGATGTCATCGAAGGACTAGAACATGCCCCCCAGGCGGTACGCAAGCTGTTTGACGGCTCGAATCTAGGCAAGTTGGTCGTCAAAGTTTCAGAAGAGCCCTGATGTTGATGGCCTTCCTGTGACGCGCTCGATTCTAATCGTAGCCGGAGAAGCCTCCGGTGATGCTCATGCGGCCGAGCTAGTCCGCGAACTGCAACGTTTGGCAGCGCCGACAACACCACTGCATTTTTGGGGCCTGGGCGGCACCGCTCTGGCAGCCGCCGGTGTTATGCCGCTGTTGCGGATGGAGACCGTGAGCGTCATCGGGATTGCCGAAGTGATCCGGCACCTGCCAATCATCTGGCGTGTTTTTCGGCACTTGGTGGCAGATATCGAGCGGCGACGACCGGACTTGGCGATTCTGGTGGACTTTCCTGACTTTAACCTCCGTCTGGCGAAGCAGCTTGCACGGCGCGGCATTCCGGTCGTGTGGTACATCAGCCCGCAGGTGTGGGCCTGGCGCAGTCGCCGGGTGACAACACTCAAGCAGGTTGTCACACAAATGTTGGTGCTGTTTCCGTTTGAGGTTGATTTTTACGCCCAGCACGGGATGGAGGTCACATTTGTCGGCCACCCGTTGGTTGACCGTGTACCGCGCTTTCCAGAGGTGGAGAAGCCACATTTGCGGTCATCCCTGGGGCTTCCGTTGGAGGGGCGCATTGTGGCATTGCTGCCGGGCAGTAGGCAGTCAGAACTGCGACACTACTTGCCGCCCATGCTGGCAGCCGCAGAACGGTTAGCCCAGGCCGAGCAGGCGTTGTGCTTTGTCATGCCGCGCGCGCCCTCACTGGACGAAAAAGACTTCACACCTTGGCTACGGGATGTTGCCGCCCAGGTCACCCTGACACACGGGAGGTTTTACGAAACCCTTGCCGTTGCCGACGCCGCCGTCGTTGCTTCGGGAACCGCAACGCTTGAAACCGCCCTGATTGGGACGCCGATGGTCATCCTGGGTAAGGTCGCACCCCTGACCGCAGCTTACCTGCGGTGGTTTGCACCGTTGCGGTACGTTGGGCTGGTCAATTACGTGATGGGCGAGGTTGCCGTCCCCGAACTGCTTCAAGAGCAAGTCACCAGCGCAAACATCGCACGGCACATCACCGAATTGCTGACCGACGAGGCCGAGCGCACCCGGTTACAAACCGTGTATGCTGCGATTCGGGCGCGGCTCGGCGAACCGGGTGCATCGGCGCGGGCGGCGCAGGCAGTGCAGCAAGTTCTCTGCTCCCTACCACACAGGCATTTGGCAAGCACTTTGCCATCTTCCCCGGTCTGAAGGCCCGAAGATTCCTTCGGCGCGCAGGCGCGGCGTTGCACCACCCCGGAGTCGCTTCCTTCAGCAGGGGAGCTGCTTCTGACCACCATCGTCCTTCGACCCACCGGAAATTTCACCGCAGCGCCGCAGAGGACGCACGAAACTTCCCTGAGAAAACC
>CALGZC010000046.1 GCA_937934745.1 uncultured Blastocatellia bacterium | reverse complement strand
GATCTGCGGCGGCGTGGACCTGAACCGACCGAGCAGTTCTTCAATCCGGCGGCGCTGGCCTCGCCGCTGGGCGGCCACGGCAATCTTGGACGAAACATCCTGCGCGGCGCGGTTCAGAAGCGCGTGGATTTCAGCTTGGCGAAAAACACCCCCATCACCGAGCGCGTCGGCATCGAGTTCCGGTGGGACATCTTCAACGCTTTCAACAACGTCAACTTCGCCCTGCCGGGCAATGACCTGCAAGACCCGGGCGACTTCGGAACCATCGTCAACACGGTGGGCGGCCCCCGTATCATGCAGTTTAGCTTGAAAGTGCGCTTCTAAGGCTACGGACGAGAGACGCAGCCGTCGCTCAACCTAAGCCATCAACCTAAGCTAGGCGCGGGGGGGGAAACGCCCCGCGCTTTTTTTTGCTCTGGCGGCGGTACGGCCGACTGGAACGGCTTGGTCGCGCCAAGCCAAACTTATAGCCAAATGATCAACGCCGATGCGCTGACAGGCGAAGAAGCCTTCGTCCTTGCGTGTCAAAACCGTATGGGCAACGGCTAGGTTGCGCGAGGGGCTGTGTAAAGCCGCCGGCTTCGCGCGCTTAGAACTTGGGGCAGCCCTTGCAGGCTTTGCCGCACTTTTTGTACTTCTTACAGCATTTGTCCTTACGCTTGCGACGACACGGGAGCACGCTTTAGAGTCTCCTTCGGGAAGGTCTAAGGCGAGCTTATTTCAAATCGAAAACGGTTTTCAAATCATTTTCCCAACGCCTCCTCGGCGGTGAGTGGCAGGGTGTCCGCGCCCTCTTCAATGCGGTACGTCACGCGCTGCCAACGCGAAATGCTGCCGGCAGCGGAAGAGCCGTCGCCAAACGCCAGCCACCGGCGCAGCGGGCGGCCGTCGCGGGCAGCCGGACGCATCCAAAACTTGCCTAATCCAACCAGGCATTCGACGCCGTTGAAAGCAACCCGTATGTCACTCCCGTGGAGCGTAACCGTATAAGCGTTGACGCCAGCACAGGGATTACAGCCGTAGGCCAGCTCCGGCGTGCGCAGGAGGCGAATGCCATCCGGCTGAATGAGTAGGACGTCGGCGTGACGGTCGTTTTCAAACCATACGGCGCAACCGGTGGCATCACGCTCACCGACGTAGGCGACGAGCTGCATCTTGATCTCGACCACAACTTTCTGTTCGGCCGTTACTTCCCAGGGGAGATAGAAGAAGGCACTGTTTTCCGGGCTGTAAGTGGTATCCAGCAAAAGTGACCCGTCCGGCTCGGTGCGGATCAGGTTATGGCCCGACAACTCGATCCCCCAGCCAAGAACCGTAGCGGCAGCGTGGCGGTGGGGTGGGACGGATGGTACTGCCGGAGCAGGCAAAACAACAGGAGACGTTACCTCCGGACTCACAATCGGTGGGACATCCAACCGGGGATGGCTGGGTGTTGGAAGTGACGGCGCATGTTCGGCGACATGCTCCATATGTTCTGCAAATTCGGCGACTTCTATCGGCGTAGAGCTGGATTCAGGCAGGGAGCGACGTTGGAGGTAGTCATTACCGGTCGTCTCAACTTCGCTCAAACCCTGTGGGAGGCTGTACGGCGGCGGCGCCACACCGAAGGAAGGTGGTGTTTCGACGCGGTACATGTTGTGCCGCGACGCCACGCGCAAGATGCGATTGGCATTCGAGTCGGCAATGTATAGGTCGTGGTTGAGGCCGACAGCTACCCCCCGCGGCGCATCCAACTCAAACTCGTGTGCCGGGTCAGCTTGCTGTCCCCACTGCCGGCCGCAAATCAGTGAGGAAGTGTATTTTTCCCCATCGGCGGTAGGTGTCAGCCGTAAGATGCGGTGGTGATTAGTGTCGGCGACGTAAAGATGCCCGTGCCAATCAAGCGCCAAGCCACTCGGGAAATTCAACTGACGGATTTCCCTGCCGCCAAAGACCGTCCTGACCGTGCCATCTGGAAAAACGCAGCGAATGGCATGGTTGGCGGCATCCGTGACAAAGCAGCGGCCGGATACATCTAGGGCAATGGCATACACCCAACCGAACATCGCCTGCGCGCCGATGCCATCGTGGAAACCGCGCTCTCCCCCAGCCAACGTGCGCACGTAGCCTTCCGGAGTAATCAGCCGGACGGTGACGCCATCGGTGACATAGATGGTACCGTGCGGGTCAACGGCAATTCCCTTGGGCCCCTCAAAGGTGGCCGTTGCCAGCGGACCGTCCTTAATTTTGGCGAAGCCCGTACCGGCCAGTGTCCGTACCTCACCGTCGCGCATTACGACCCGAATACGGGCATTGAGGTGGTCGGCAACGTAAAGCTGACCCTGCGCGCCAATCGCCAGGCCGAGAGGGCCGTTGAATTCAGCCTCGGCACCGTACCCATCCCGAAAGCCCCGCCGGCATCCACCGGCGATGGTCCGCACATACCCATCTGGTGTGAGCATCCGAATGGCATGGTTGAAGTGGTCGGCAATGAAGAGTGTCCCATCCCTATCCATCGCCAACCCAACCGGATGATTGAGCTGGGCCACAACGCCATAACCGTCAAGAAGCCCCGGATTGCCGCCGGCCACAACTTCCACGACCAAATCGGTGAGGTCCGTACGGTCTAACCCCATCTGCGCCGAGAAAGGGGCAATTCGAGCGGAGGGTGCTCCGGTGGGCAGCGGTAGAAAAGCATTGGCCATCGAGGGCTTGGTCTGCTTCTGATCCTCGGGTGATGGGGGCAACTGACCTGCCTGTTCCACCGGCAGGTCAGACACGGTCTCTACCACTTCAAGGTTCTGAAGGCGCACTAGGCGAATGGCATGCTGCTCCCGGTCGGTGATGTACAGCCGATGGTCAAAAAATGTCAGCCCCGTTGGCATCCAGAACCGCGCCGTGTCGGCGTCACCATCTTCCCGCCCCTGCTTTCCGCCGGCAATTCGGACGACCGTCCCGCCAGGGAGCACGGCCTTGAGTGAAAAATCATCAACATCAAGCACATACAGCGTGCCGTCTGGGCCGACGCAGACCGCCACCGGATGCAGAATCGCCGCCGAAGCACCACTTTCCGGCCCGACGGGGAGGGTGCTCACCTGCCCATCACGGCTCAACTTACGTAGTCGGCGGTTGCCAGCATCGGCCAGATACAGATTGCCGACTCGATCCAATGCCAAGCCGCTCAGTGTTTCAAATCGCGCGACTCCTGCCGGACCGTCCACATAGCCCGGCTCGCTGCCTGCCAGCGTTGTTACCAGTCCGTTAGGTGCAATGGAACGTACCCGTACATCATCGGCAACATAGACCGTACCAAGTGCGTCCACAGCGACTGCCCGTGGCGACCTAAAGCGCGCCTGTTGGCCCACGCCGTCACGTGTCCCCTCTACGCCGTCGCCGGCCAGCGTCGTCACCATCCCATCGAGCGTGACCCGGCGAACGCAGGCATTGTTCAGGTCGGCAACGTAGAGATAGCCGGCAGCATAGGCAATTCCGCGCGGCCCGTTAAATTCGGACAGAGCACCTAGGTCGTCCCGGTAGCCGGCGCGCCCACTACCTGCCAGCGTTCGCACCAGACCGTTCACAGTAACCTGCCGAATCCGGTGATTACCAAAGTCTGCGATGTAGAGATTGCCCTGGGGATCACAGGTAACACCGTTGAGGCGTAAAAACTTGGCTATCGTCAGCGGTCCGTCGGCATAGCCCCCCTCGCTTGCCGTGAGCGTCGTGACCGTAACCTGCCACGCTGGTCGCACTTCCTCGAGGCCTAGGTTCTGTGACGGCAAATCCTCGGAGGTCAGGGCTGTCCTTTTCTCGTCCCCCCACGTTGCATCACCGGGAAGACGGCGCGTTTCGATAAACACACCAGGCTCGAAGCTCACCGCTTCAACACGGCTCAGCGAAATCCGTGCATCTGTCACCGTTTGTCCGGCAACGGCAAAACTGTCCAGAATCAGGCGTGCATCCTGTTCCGATGCCTCAACTTCAGCTGCCGGAACGGCCAGGATCAGAATACCCCGCGACGTAGCGGATGAAGCACCTCTTGTCAATGTGATGACCACCATCCAGAACACATACGGTGCGCCGCGCCAAACAACCTCTAGCTGGGCCGTTAGACAGATGTACAACCCGGTGGTCAATTTGTCTCCCTGGACAACCGGAGGTAGGTGATCGACCAGGTCACCGATGGTAACCGCTAACGTCTCTTCCTCTAGGGCAGGCAACGGCCGTTGAGCGACCATCTGGAACAGCACCACCATGCCATTTGGAGCTTCGGCGCTGTACTGGAAACCACTCACCGGTCTCACCTGCCACTGGGCCGGGTGGACAAAAGAAAACTCCCCGCTTGCGAAGTTGACAACATCTCCCGCTGGTGATGGGGTAAAGGATGCTTCGAGTTGATTTTGCGTGGAATCCGGCATGGTGGATGCTTACCTCACAGTTTCAGCAACCAGCGAAGGGCGCTTGTCATACAAGAAAAAGCCGACAAACTGGAACTTTTCACCCGCTGCTTACACCCCAGGCTGCGGGATAGCCTGTGCTAGCGCAGGATGCAGACGCGGCGGCAAAAAGAGACAGCGTAAAGATATGTGTGCGGCAGTAGTGGTTCAAGAAGAGTCAGCACCAAACAGAGTTTTTGCTACCATCTATTCAGGCTGAGTCCCGGAGCGATTTTGCGTCCGGCAGCGACACCACTGAGGGGAAAAACAGCGCAGCGCCGGATCATCTTTGCCAGGCCCTGGCGTGCGGTGTGGTTTTCCCCCGTACACGACAGACGGTTCTGTAAAACCCGATGACGCATCTCGAAGCTGAGATTAAGTTAGCCGGTCCGACACTCGATGCACTGCAACAGCAACTGATCGCAGCCGGCTACACGCTGGAACTGATGACCCCGCGCCATTTTGAAGACAATTGGCTGTTTGACACGCCGGCGCGTTCCCTATTTCACCTGCGTCAAGCTCTTCGCTTACGGATTCGCGGGGACATGGAGGGCGCCATCCTGACCCACAAGGGCAAGCCGGTTGAAGATTCAGACGGTGGCGTCAAGGTGCGCGAAGAAATTGAACTGACCGTCTCCGATGGCCCGGCTATGATGCGCGTGCTTGAAAAGCTTGGATTTGAGAAGACCTTCCGCTACCAGAAGTTTCGGACGACCTACCGCCTGTACCATCCCAACGGGATCGAACTGCGGGCTATGTTTGATGAGACGCCACTGGGCTGCTTTGTTGAGTTAGAAGGAGACAAACCGGTCATCGAGCGTTTCATCCAACACCTTGGACTGACGCGCGGCGATTACCTCACGGCCTCGTACCCACGCTTGCAGTTTGAGCATTGCCAGGCAGTCGGCAAGCCGCTTGAAGATATGACTTTCACTTTGCCGCCCGGTGATGGACGATAGAAACAGTGATCCGTTTAGCCTGAAACAGGCACCAAAAGCAACATGCCGCATCGTCCTCCATCACGGTTCACATCACTCGTCCAGCAAGCCCGCCTCGCCCGGCGGGCAAGTGTCATGCTGCGCCTAACCTTACCGACGACCCTGGCCTTTGTCCGCGACCGCCGCCGTTACCTGGCCTTTGGACCGCCGCGTCCGGTCTCGGAAGAGATGCACCGCCATCGTGCGCAAACGATCAAGCAACATATCGAAACCCTCGGAACAGCGTTCATCAAGCTCGGTCAACTGGTTAGCACCCGTCCCGATCTTGTGCCGGCAGTGTACATTGAAGAAATTGCCAAACTACAGGACAACATCACACCGTTACCCGGCAAAGAAGCGCGTCGCACCCTAGAAGCCATCTACGGTACGCGGCTGGAGGCCGTCTTTGACCGCTTTGACGACCAGGCCCTGGCAGCTGCATCCCTAGCGCAGGTTCACTATGCGGTCTGGCAGGGGCAGGATGTTGCCGTCAAATTCGTTCGGCCGGACATTCCCGCGCAGATGGCGGTTGACCTCAAAATCGCCGGCTTCGTCATGCGCCAACTTGACCGACATTTTTCCAACTCGTTGACCCGCATGCTGTCCACTGCGATTGCAGAAGGCTCAAAGGGCATGGCGCAGGAGTTGGACTTGACGAATGAAATGGAGAACCTGGAGACAATGGCACGGATTTTAGCCCGGCGTGAGGATGTCACCGTGCCAGTGGTTTACCCAGAAGTCTCCGGACCGCAGGTCATCGTCATGGAATACTGCCCCGGCGTAAAGTTCACCGACGTTGAACGCCTGCGGGCCGCCGGCTTTGATTTCGACGACCTGATCGCCCGGCTGGTTAAGCTGTACGCGGAGATGATTTTTGTGGCCGGCGTCTATCACGCCGACCCACATCCCGGGAATATCCTCGTCGGAGACGGCGGGCAACTGATTTTGCTTGATTACGGCATGGTGTGCCGTTTGTCGCGCGAAATGCGCACCGCGATTTTAGATGCTGTGGTCGCCGGACTGCGTGGTGATCGTGAACGTTTAGTAGACGGTCTCTATGAAACTGGTATCGTCGCCGAAGGGACGAACCGCCGCCGAATCCATGCGTTCATCGAGGAAATTATCCGACTCCACCGGCGCGGGTTAGACGCACAGCAGCGGATGCTTGGCGTTGGTTTAGCCATTGAACGAACCGCGCGCGAGTTAGGTCTCAACTTACCTCCCGAACTGGTGTACGTCTTTCGTAGCCTGTCGCTCCTGGAAGGCATGGCGGCTAAGCTCCGCCCTGGCTGGAGTCTCATCGAACACGGCTTTGAGCCGATGCAGGAAGCACTTGCACCACAGTATGTGAAATCGCTCCTGAGCAGTCAGGGGTTGCTCAACACAGCGGTGGATGAGATTCGGCGCTTCCTCGGCCACCGGACGGTGCGGCGCTTTACTTAGAACGTTTACTTAGAATCTGACTGAGCCTCCCCGGTGAACCAAGGAGTATGGACGGTGTTCCCACCGTCCATACCGGACCAAGCCAGCTCGGAAGCAGATTCCCACTGCGTTATCCGTCGGTTCACTAGTAAACCACCCCCATAGCCAGCGCCGTCTCACGGTCCAGCCGACCGGTTGGCCGCAGTCCCCGTTCTTCCTGAAAACGTTCAATTGCCTGGCGTGTTTCGGCGTCTAGCTGTCCCGTAATGCGTCCGTTGTAAAGCCGCTCGCGGCGCAGCTCGGTCTGCGCCCGCCGGACAATGTCAGTGGCCGTATACTCTCCGGCAGTGGGATCGTAGCCATAGCCAAAATTATCATCTGTATCGCCAGAATCCGTCGTGCTTCCTCTGTCGAAGAGCACACCTAACGCGCGCGCCGTCTCCCGGTCGAGGCGGCGTGTGACACGCAATCCCTGCTGGCGCTGGAAATCAGCAATTGCCTGGCGGGTCAGTGAGCCCAGATTGCCAGTAATGTCACCGGTGTAAAAGCCCTGGCGCCGCAGCTCGGTCTGTGCCCGACGCACGATGTCGGGCGACGTGTATTCGCCGCGGACAGCGTCCCAACCGTAATCATCCCAGTTGCCACTCCCATCGCCAGTGTTTCCCTGGCTATTCACATTGCTTGGCACGCGCAGCGACTGGTCAAGTTCGATCCCAAAGCGGTGGCCGCTCTGCACCTGTGCTTCCTGTCCCTTTGACAGCAGTGCACCGAGAATGCCGGCCGCGGCACCGACGCCGGCGCCGACCGCAGCACCTTTGCCACCGCCGGCAATCGCCCCAATGGTAGCGCCCACACCCGCGCCGCCACCGATGAACACGACATTGCGCTTGGTTGAGCTGCCGCCGCGCGCGCGCCCCTCGCTATCAATTTGTTCGCGCTCTCTCGGATCGAGGCTAGTCAGCGAGCCGCGCATGTCGCGCGATATACCGTTGGCAAAGATGATCCGGTCGAACTCAACGGCAATCGTCCCGGAGCGTCCGCGTCGTTCAGCAGGCTGCACCTGTGTTACCCGTCCCTGGACTTGCGTTCCCTGCGGAATTGCCGTCTGCCCATCCACTGTGACGGGTTCAAAGACAGTGGCTGTAAATGTATCGCCCACGCGCGCCGTTCGTGATGAGATGGTGCGATCCATCTGCACACGCAAAACCGTCCCAACCGGGACAACAATTTCCCGGGTACGCTGAGCAAATACCGTACCGGACCAAACCGGCTGCGTGGACGGCCAGGCCGGCAACACCCCGTAAAAGACGGCAAGTCCACAACTAGCAATGATGCTTCGAGCTGAATAACGTTTCATGGGTGAAATTCCTTTCCTCTGCTGTAGGTCACGAAACCGTGTGAGGCTAACTGAACTGCGTAGCCGGCAGTTGTCCACTGGGATGCCACAACACTGCATGGCGTTGGTCTCACCTTTATACAGGAAAAACTTAGGTGTGAAAGCGTGCAGCGTGGCGCGAGGCAGGCTGGCTTGTCACTGCTGAAGAGGGGACGGTACTATGCGCCAGGGCGTAGCTCTCTAACACCCGTGAAACGCACTTCGCCTCTGCTTCCAAACGTCTCGCCATGGAACTTGTTACGCTGACGATTGACGGTAAGACCTACCAAGCCCCAAAGGGGATGCTGCTGCTGGAGTTTTGCGCTTCACAGGGCATTGAGATTCCCAACTTCTGCTACTACCCCGATCTCACCTCCCAGGCTGCCTGCCGGATGTGTTTGGTGCGCATTGAGAAACTGCCAAAGCTGGCTACGGCCTGTACGGTGACGATTACCGACGGCATGGTGGTTGCGGCGAGTTCGGATGAAGTCATCGAAGCCCGGAAAGGCATGCTGGACTTTATCCTTGGCAACCACCCCCTGGACTGCCCGGTGTGTGACAAGGGCGGGCAGTGCGAGCTACAGGACATGGCGTTCCGCCATGGTGCCGTCTATGCCGATTACGAAGTTGCCAAAAACGCCAAGGAGGAACGTCGTCTTTCGCCCTTCATTGCTTACGATGAGCAGCGGTGTGTGAAGTGCTATCGCTGTGTACGGGTCTGCGAAGACTGGATGGATGTTCACGCCCTGACCAAAATCTTCCGTGGAACAAAGGAAGTCATTGGTTTTTACGGACAGGACCTGCACTGTGAGCAGTGCGGCAACTGTGTCGAAGTGTGTCCGGTTGGGGCACTGCTTTCCGTGGATTCCCGCTTCAAAGCCCGCCCCTGGGACCTGCGCGAACAACAAACGACCTGTTCCTTTTGCGCCGACGGCTGTCAACTCAAACTCGGCGTCCGGGGCAACAAGTACGTCCGGGCTGCCTCAAAAGACCTCACGGGCATCAACGGCGAGTTCTTATGCGTGAAGGGCCGCTACGGAGGTGCTTACATCTCGAATCCGGCACGGCTCATGACGCCTCTTGTTCGTCAGGGGGGCGAGTTACAGCCCGCAACGTGGGACGACGCCCTCGCGACCGCAGCCCGCCTGCTGAGCGAGGTTCATACTCGGCAGGGTGGTCGCGCCGTGGCCGTTATCGGTTCGTCCCGCCTGACGAATGAAGCCAATTTCGCTCTGGCGCGCTTTGGGCGCGCGCTCGATACACCGCACATCGCACATTTCCGAAGTGTGGAACTCGGTGACTTCTATGCACACCTCTCAGCACCGCTGGCCACGCATGACGACATTAAACAGGCAACGCTACTGGTGCAGATCGGCGGCGACCCGACCGAACATAGCCCTCTGACGGGGTTTGCCATGCGCTACGCGAAGCGGAAACACGGCGCACGTCTTTTCGTCGTCCATCAACGGGCGACCAGACTTGCCCGCCGGCAGGCCGACGTTTTTCTACACATTCGCCCTGAAGGAGAAAGTGCCGTTGTTCGCGCCCTGTTTGAGCCGGCTTCACTTGACACGCTGGCCGCGCTGGCCGGCGTAACGGCAAACGATCTGCACGCACTGCGGGAGGCGATTATCACGACCGAGCGGCCGGTGGTCATTGTTGGCCCGGAGGTTCATGGTGCGGCCTTGCGCGCCATCGCACAGCTTCGTCTTCTGACTAGGCCCGAAGCAACCGTGCGCCTGTTGGCGCTGGCCGACGACAACAACTCAGCCGGGGCGTTTGACATGGGACTGACGGTCAATGCCGCCCACCTGGAAGCCGATTTCGGCCAGACGATCCAGGCGGCATATCTGGCCGGCGCCGATCCAATCGGCAACTTAGGCGATACCTGGTGTGCGGCGCTGGCGCGACTCCAGTGCCTGGTTGTCAGTGAGTTGTTTCTGACAGAAACTGCCAAACTCGCCCACGTTGTGTTTCCGGCGATGAGCTATGCCGAACAGGATGGCACGTTTACCAATCATACCGGACAAGTGCAGCGGGTTGCGCGGGTCGTGGAAAGCGGTGGCACGGGGCGTCCCGACTGGCTGATCGTGCAGTCGTTGGCCAGAGCAATGGGGCTGAATATGCAGGCCAAAGGCTCGGCATCTGCCCTACTTGGGGATATTGCCGCAGAAGTTCCCGGCTACGCAGGCGTCAGTTTTGCTGCCATTAAGCAGGCAGACAAGGGAGCATATCCGTTGGCGCGCCCGCTTGCTGCACCGGCTGAGCTGGACGATCTCCAAGCTGCACTGCGGGAACAAACGGCGCTCATTGACGCCCAGGCGCCTCACAACCGGCAGATTGTCCAGATGGGCGAAGGTCTGTTCACACGCGGCACACTGTTGCGCCATGTCAAAGTGTTTGACGACGCCCAACCCTTCTGGGAAGCGCATCGCGGCGAATGGGAGGCCCTGAACCTCGAAGATGATTTCGCCGTGGCTGCCGGCTAACTCCATACAACGCACCGTGTAGGAAGAACCATGCTCAATGTCGGAGACCCGGCACCGGATTTCTCGCTGGTTGCCAATGACGGCAAGACCTATACGCTCGGCCAGTTTCGCGGCAAACACCATGTTGTCTTGGTGTTTTATCCAGGTGATGACACACCGACCTGCACAGCCCAGTTGTGTGATTACCGCGACGGTTGGGATGAGTTTCAAAAACTTGATGCGGTGATCCTCGGCGTCAGCACAAATGACATGACCGCGCACAAGCGGTTCGCTGAAAAGTTCGCCTTCCCATTTCCTCTACTTGAGGATCCAAACCGTGAGCTTTGTAAGACGTACGGCGTCCTGATGCTTGGCGGATGGTTGCCGGTGGCGAACCGCGCCGTGTTCATCATTGACAAACAGGGCATTCTCCGCTACCGCCACATCGAAACAATTCCGATTTTCAGGCGCAGTCGCGCAGAGCTACTCGCCGAACTGCGTAAAATCGCCGCCTAGGGTTCTTCCTGCGTGTTCTTCCTGTGCAGGAAGGTATCTGCAAGCTAGAAACCGGGCTAGGAACCGGCAGTGTGAGCCCCGGCAATGCTTTCTCGCTGTGAGAGAGAATGTCCGGCATCTGTGTGGACACAGAGCCGTAATGTGCAGGCCAGGGCCTTTGCCTGCCGGTACGTCGCCGTTGGAAAGTAATACTTGAGAATGGCCCGGTAGTCACGGCCGGCGCGGGCTTGTGCGATGGCACCGGCCAAACACAGCCCAACTTGGTGGCCGAAGCCATGACCGCGCAGCATGAGCATCTCGCCCTGCGGCTCTAGTACGTACCGATTAGAAAGGACAAGATTCCACCCCAGTTGTTGTCCGACCAGATGCCGAAATCGGTAGTTCGGCAGAACGACTTGTCGCGTGCCGGCAGTGACGGACACGCTCCTGACAAATCCCTGTGGCGAGCGGCTCGCGACCTTGATTTGAACGTCCGCCGTCGGCGTGGTGGCCGGCAGCAGGGCCTTGGCAAGCACACGTCGGTCAACCCGGCGCACCCAAGTAAAAAAGCGCGCACCGTGGCACCACCGGCACACAATCCCGCGGTTGTTGCCGGCAGCGTCAAAGCCGGTGCCGAACGCGACTTCCGGCGTTGTGGTGTGTCCACCACAGCAAGCGGTGAAATAGGCCGGGTAGAGACACCCATCTGACGCGCCCAACAGTTCCCCGGCCGTCTCTTCCACCGCCTGGGCTACCATCGGGGAACACTCCCCGCGCATCACGCCGGAGATGCCCTGCCGAACCCACTGCTCGCCAAGAAACAACTGGCAGTGCGTCGAGTCGCACACATCAAAACCATCCCCTGCGTGCCGTCCGAGATGGTTTAGCAGATAACTGCGCACAACCACGGCCAGCGCCTTTGCCGCTTCCCGTGGGACGGTCACCGGCAGTTCGGCGCTCACAATGGCTGCTGTTGCCGCTTCCAACGGCAGGGTGACGACAAGCCGCAGGCAGTTGTCGGCCGGGGTAATGGTCAGGCGACCGTGAAACCGTCTCTGGAGGCGCGTTCGGCGACCCACCACTTCTACCGTCACATCACCCGCCGCCAGGCTGAGACGCCGTGCCTCGGCTAGCAGGTGTGCCTCCTGCCAGACCCGCAACCAACCGGCCGTCTGGACAACACGGTACGTCGTATGTGGAGGTAGTGTCAGGGAGCGCCCACCGAGTTCGAGCCTGGCCGGACGTTCGTGACTCACCAACCGCACCGACTGCAGCCGGAAGAGCGTAAAGACGCCAATGTTGAACGTCATCGGGGGCGGTGGTGGAAGGGATCCACCCACGGAGGCGGGGGGAAACACTGCCCACCACAGCCATCCGAACCACAGGAGGAGTACGCGCGGCATCACCCGTTTCACGATTCATCTCTCCCCTGAACCACTTAGTCGGACAACAAGGCAAAGCGGTCCGTGGCCGCGACAAGCGCGGACGTTGTGCCCGGCTCAGAAGCCGAGTGCCCGGCATCGGGAATGATCTGAAGATCGGCTTCGGGAAAGGCCTTGTGCAGGGCCCAGGCCGTCATCACCGGGCAGACCACATCGTAGCGCCCCTGGACGATCACCGTTGGAATGTGGCGAATTCGGTGAACGTGTTCGAGTAGGTAGTGCTCAGACTCCATGAAGATGCGGTTGATGAAGTAGTGGCACTCAATCCGGGCAATCGCCAACGCCCGTTCGTCAAAATCTTTGATAAGCTCAGGGTCGGGCAGAAGTTTTGACGTACTTCCTTCCCAGATGCTCCAGGCGCGGGCTGCCGCCAACCGGGTCGCTTCATCCTCGCTCGTGAGGCGGCGGTAGTATGCAGCCACCATATCGTCGCGTTCCTCAGGGGGGATCAAGTTCCAGTACGGCTCCCAAGCATCCGGGAAGATGGCGTTTGCTCCCTCTTGGTAGAACCAATCAATCTCCTTTTTGCGACACAGGAAAATTCCACGTAAAACCAGCGCCCGAACGCGGTCAGGGTGGGTCTCAGCGTAGGCCAACGCCAGCGTACTGCCCCAGGAGCCGCCGAAGACAACCCACCGCTCAATCCCCAAGTGTTGCCGCAAACGCTCAATATCGGCAACCAAATCCCAGGTTGTGTTTTCTTCAAGACAAGCGTAAGGCGTGCTTTTTCCGGCTCCACGTTGATCGAACAACACAATGCGGTACCGTTCGGGATCAAAATAGCGCCGGTGGTCGGGCGATGTTCCACCGCCTGGCCCACCGTGTAGAAACACCACCGGTTTGCCCTGGGGATTGCCGCTGACCTCGTAGTAGAGCGTGTGTAGGTCAGATACCGGTAGCATACCGCTTTCATAAGGCTCAATCGGGGGGTAGAGAGTGCGCGCATCGGTCATAAGTTTGTCTCCAAGCGGGCTGGTCAAGATTCGGCAAGGTAGCGCGCGACATTGGTGAGAGACGTCTCAAGGCGCGCGACACCATAGGGTAGTTCGGCTAACACTCGGACGCCAAACGTGCGCAGCACACGCGCATTATCTTCACCTTCGGGACCTGTTTCGGCATCCACAGCGTTTAGGATGACACCAGTGCAAGCAATACCGCGCCGGTCTAACTCCCGAACGGTCAGCAGGATGTGGTTGAGAGTTCCCAACCGCGCCCGTGCGATAACTAAGACAGGCACACCCAACGCTGTGACGAAGTCGGCGACAGTTTGATAGCCGTTTTGCGCATCCCCTGTGAAGGGGACAAGTAAGCCCCCTGCACCTTCAACCAGCAGGAGGTCGGTTGTGTCCTGCGCAGCCCGAACCAACTCGACACAAGCAGTCAGGTCGAGCGATACGCCAGCCCGTTCGGCCGCCACGGCCGGGGCCAGAGGTTCGGCCAGACGATAGCGGATGAACTGTTCGAGGGGACACTGCTCAAGGCCTGCAGCGCGGCGGAGGGCAAGGGCGTCGGACGGCTCCAGGGTGCCGTCCGGACGGCGGCGACAGCCGGATTCAATCGGCTTGATGGCACGCGCACGGTGGCCACCGGCAACCAACAAGCGCACCAGTGACCCAGTAACCGTTGTCTTCCCGACGCCGGTATCTGTTCCGGTCACGAAGAAGGTTTTTTGTAGCCCCGGTTTACGCAAGCACCGACCTCCAGCGCCTGTGTCCGTCCCCTGCGAACAAAGCCCGCACAGCTATTCCCGGGCTGTTGTCTCGGACGGCTCGGCATCCCCTCTGTGACCGAGTACATAATCTGCCAAACGCTTCCCAAAAGCCCGTGGCTGAACCGGCCCACTACAATTGAACACCAATCCGTCCAGCGGGAGCACACGTAGTTGGGTGAATAGCTGTTCACCGTTGACTCGAATCGGGATCGGTTCAAAGTCGGCCGCAGATAAGACCTGGTCAAAGAAAGCCGCCAAGGTGTCTTCAGCCGTGAAGACCGCAGCTAGCGCGCGGCCGCTGTCATCTGGCGCCAGCACCAAATGCGCGCTGTCGGGCCCGGTTCGTTTCAACACCAGCACATAGGCATCATACTCACGCAGCAGACCCAGCGGTGTTTCACCGGTGTCAATCGTCTCTAGGGCGCTTTCCAGTTCGGTAATCCGCGCCCATTGTCGTAGGAATGGCAGGTGTTGCCGCCGGTAGTGAATCCCGTCCGGTGAACCGGGGTTAATTTCAACACCAGCTAGTTCATCATCGAGCGCCCCAAACAGGTTAGTCCCACCGGTAACGAGGCACCGGCCCGCCGGCTCACCGCCGGATTGTGCGGCCCACAACTCAGCCGCCCGCCGGTCGGTGAAGACCTTGACCCACCGCTCACCGGCGGCATCCACAAACGTCCTGACCGCCACTTCGCTGTCTGTCTCGGTGTGAACCGGAACATGCCAATCGGCATGAAGCATGAGACTGCGGAAAAACGTGGCCTGCGCAAGGCGTCCGGCCAGGTGCTCACGGATGGCGGTTTGGGCATCAACAAAAGACATAGGGCGCCTCTCCACAAAAAACCGGTTGACAACCGCAACAGCTACCACCAGTGTACCGGATAAATGTCAACAGAAAACTTTTTGTACCTTCAGGCATCGCCGACCCCACCGGGGTTGCGCTACATTAGGCCTCTATCCGAGGTGATCGCAACAATACAGCGCTTTCCTGACGGCTTCTCCAAGGTGGCGTTATGGGGGATTTTTACGACATCCTGGGTGTATCGCGTGAAGCGACGCCGGAAGAGATTCGTTCCGCTTTTCGGCGACTTGCACGACTGTACCATCCCGACGTGAGTTCGTTGCCAAACACCGCAGCGCGCTTCGCGGAGATTGCGACGGCCTACCGGGTGCTCAGCGATCCGGAGCTACGGGCGCAGCATGATCGCGGGGCAACAGTAGCGCCGACCACACCTCGCGAAAGTCGGCGGCGGCGCGCGGCGCGCGCACACGCCTACAAGGTTCGGGTCGAGAGCGTTATCAACGACATCCTGGAAGCCGAACGCCGCGAAGTGGCGTTTCGTTCGGAAGCGGTGCTTTTTGTCGTCGGTGGATGGTTTGCAACGTTTGCCGCCGCCGTAGCCCACCCGTCCGCCCTGTTGGGCATCAACGATGTCACGACGCGGTCGGTGTTATGGCTAGCCTGCCTTGGCAGCGTATGGTGGCTGGCGCACCGGCTTCAAGTGTTGCTCGCGCACTACACGTACCGGCCGAGCTGGCTTTCCATTCCAGAAGCCACCCTGCCGCCACAGCCTTTCAGCCGCACTGTTGTGCTTGCCCTACTGCTTATTAGCTATGGGACGGCACTGGCCGTTGGGTACAGCGTCGGGATCCTCCTGACACCGCCGACCGGAACGCCATTTTCAGCCTTTGATGCGCTGCACGATGCCCTGCTGTTCACCCCCTTGGTTGTGGCGCTCTTGAGCGCCGTAAACCACTGTGAACAGGTAATGCGCCGCAGCACGTAGCCGCCCTCACGCGCCGTAGTGTCGTCCAAAGCAGTCCAAACAACCCACAGAAACAGGCTGTGTACCACAGTCGCGTGGACCACCGTCGGCGCAGTGGCGAGACCGCTCGGCCAGCGGCTTTGCCCCGGTTGATGGCAGCGCGGCGTTGCCAAGGGAAGCACGCTCGGCGAGCTGTTCTCCGGTGGCGGTAAACGGCGCGCCAGATGGGTTTTCAATTCCTCACCAGTGATTTACAGTATGACTCCCATCCCCCAGGAACATACATTCCCACTGTTGTAGGGAGAAGTGGCATGTCAGCGACTCGTCAGGAAGTCGCCATGCGTCAGGTCTTCGAACGGATTGTTGCCGACCCTGACCTGCACTGGGCGACGATGAACCTCTACTACTACTCTGAATACCATGGTGCAGAAGGTATTGCCGCCCTTGCGGCCCGCACTGAAGCAACCAACCCCCAACTCGCCGAAGCGCTTGTTCACCACGCAGAGGATGAATTTCGTCATGCAGCGATGATTGCCGACATCATGACCGATTTCGGTGACGCACCGCGCCCACCACTCGGCATCAAGTATGTGGACGAATTTGCCGCACTCGCGACGGCGAGCAGCAATCCTGATCAACTCGATGAGGTGGAGCTGTTGGCAGCGCTCAATGTGACGGAGAAGCGCGGGTTATTCAGTTTTGCCCTGCACGTCGCTACCCTGCCCAAAGAAGGCAAAGCCTACAAGCTGCTCAATCAGGTCAAGAACGAAGAGGCCGGACATGTCCGGTGGGGCAACACGCAGTTAGCACGGCTGAAGGCCGAGGGGCGGGCCGCCGAAGTCCAGCGCGCACAGACAAAGTTTGAGATCATTGAACAAGCTGCCTACGAAACCTCGCTGGACATCATGCCAGGAGCCCCGCTGCGCCGCCTGCGACGCATTGTGGACATTGCCCGCGAACTGCCGCCCGAGCACCAAATTCCCTACGTCGTCGGTCAGTTTCTGCGCGCTGCCAACCCCGTCCCATTGCTGGGAGCACGGTGGCAGTTAGTGGAAACCATTCTGTCGTCGGCACGGCTGCGCGAACAGGTTGGCGCGGATGTCCGGCGCATTCTGGCCGGGCAGCCGCTGGCAACCGATTCACTGTTGGGGCGACTGGTGGACGATGCGCGCCGAGCGGTGGAACGCCTCTGGCGGCCACTGACGCAGGCAGCTTAGGTGCGGCGGACAAGCTCCACAGTGTGCGCCTGACATTTTGCGCCCATTGTAATTTCTGATAGGCGTGGAGTGTGAGATGCGTTACGCTATGCTAACGGTAACGCCCGATCTCATGTTGCAAACGCCTCTGAGGAGAAATCCAAGCCGCTTCAGCCCCGGCTTCGACGCCATGTTCAAGCACATTCTCTTTGCAACCGATTTCTCTCCCCTTTCCCGCAACCTCCTCAAATACGCAGCCGCCTTTGCGCGGCACAGCGGTGGGCGGGTGACGCTGCTCAACGTTCAAAGCGCCTCGCTGCCGGCGCAGGCGCTACGTCTTTCTGAACGTGCACTGGCAGAAAACGGCTATGAGTGGTTGGTGGGCATCCGCCGCGAGCTGGAGGAAATGCTTCAGCACGAAGTCCTCCAGGGGCTTGATGCCCATGCCATGCTGGCCGAAGGTGAACCGGCTGCCGAAATCCTGCGCGTCGTCAAGGAAAAAGATGTCTCACTACTCGTTATGGCAACCCAGCGCCGGGGCTTCCTCACCCGGCCACTGATCGGCTCCACAGCCCTTGCAGTTCTGGAAAGTGTCTCCTGCCCAACGCTCGTTTCCCGCCCTCCGTCGCGTGACTTCGTGTACTACAAAGGGTCTGAGACAACGATTGCCCTCAACCGGCTTCTTTTTGCCACCGACTTCCACCCGGTGACCGACGCTGCCAAGCGGCTTGCCTTTGCCTTAGCCAAGGAACACGGTGCCAAAGTCCTGGGACTCCATGCCGTCCATGTCGTTTTGGGATACTTTCCACTGCGTGCCAAGCCGAGCGAAGATGACGCCATTGCCTTGGTGCGGCGCAATGCCGAGGCCCGATTTGAAGAACTGGCCGCGGAAGCAGCAGCGGCGGGTGTCCAATTTGAAGCGCGGCTTTGCGACGGACGCGCGTATGAAGCCACGCTTCATATCGCCCAGGAGATTGAGGCTGACTTGATTGTGATGGGGTGCGGCGACCGCAGCTCTGGGCAACCGCTGGGGCACCATGTCGAGCGGGTGATTCGTGAAATGACCTGCCCAGTTCTTGTTGTCCCGCCGGATGCCACGGTCGGCGCCTAACAACGGCAAGGCATGCGCTGCACTTACCGGGTTGAACTCCGGCTGAGGCGTGGACGGCCTTGCTGCTCATACCGTCAGGGAGCGCAAACGTGCCGCAGGCACATTGGCGCTCCCTGGACCGTGCAGCCGATCGGAGGCCAAGCAACCTAGGCGAGTGGACACTAGCCGTGGTAGTCCAGGAGGATCAGGTTGCGATCCTGCTGCGGTGGGTTTGTCATCCAGTTCTGCATCTGCCGCGCAACTTCTGGATTGCCGTTGGGACCTAGATAGTTGAGGTGTTGTCGAACCCCGAATCCCTCGCGGATGAAGTTGACAAAGTCACCTATGTGACCTTGCCCAAAAGCACTGCGGTTCGCGCCGAAATACTGGCTGACAATATCTGTCCGGTGCGCAATGGAGGTCACATTGACCGCCGCCGGAAAATCATTCGCGTTGGCTGCGCCACCCAGCGTTAGGACCTGCACGCGGGCTAGCATCTGGTTGGCCACTGCCTGGCCGTGCTGTTGAACAAGATGCCGTTCCACCAGCCGGAGGGCCTCCGCACTAATCGCCGCCCCCTGGCTGTAGCCAACGACCCGTACCGGGCTGTTCGGGTAGCTTTCCAGTTGCGACAAAATCAAGTTGGCCTGCGTCTGGGCCGCCGGCGGATTCTGAAGCGCATTCCGCTTGACCCAATCAGCGGTGGCCGGGCTGGCCGTCGCTTCGGCAAGGTAGCGCGTCGTCCGACCTAGGATGAAGGCTTCTCGATTGGCTGGGTTCAAGCCCACTGCAAGCCGTATCGGCAAAGGGAGGTTGTTGTAGTCCGCCTCGGCGCGCGCGCGCGCTTGTCGCGCATGATGGGCCAGCGACATGCCGGCAGCCACCGCCGGGTCGGAGTTGTTGTAAACCATTTCGACCGGTCGCCCCGTTACGCGCGAAACCTCCTGCGCCAGGCTCGTCGCGCCTGAAAACGGCGTCATGATGCCGTTGACAACGATGACCGGGGGCGCGGCATTGGGATTGACGCCCGGCGCCGTCACGCGAAAGGCAGCGCCGTTGAGGTGACTGTCGGCAGACAGCGGTGAGATGCGAGGTGGCGCCGCGGGGTTCGGGCCAGCCCCAGTAATTGGCCCGCGCGGAAACAATCGGGTCGGCGTGCCGGTGGCCGTAACAGCCGAGGTAGCCAGCAGTTGTCCCTTACGAAGCGCCCCTAGGGTCTGAAGCTCAGACAGGCGTGTCGTACCACCGGTAGAAGTAACCCGAGCACTTGCAGCAGTCTCGCGGGGTGGGCGGGAAGTGTTGACAGGGGGAACCACCATTCGGGTCAGTGGGCGGTTGGTCTTGGGCTGAATTCGGTTTGTCATGGGGGCGAACTCCTCAGTCCTCTGCGCTGGCGTGTACGCCAGCAACGCAGGTCATATCGTTGTCATTCCAGTTATCGAAAATCGGCGTCAATTGTTGCGTCCGCAGTCAGGTGAAATTTTCGCCGACGTAACCTGTGCCTTATCCCCGGCGTCGGTAGCGCCGCATAGCCTCGGAGAGTTTTTGATAGTCCGCATTTTGCGGATCAAGCTGAGACGCTTGCTCGGCCGCCTCGGCGGCTTCGGCATACTGCTTTTCCAAAAGCGCAATCACCGCAACCTGCGCGTAAACCGCGGCCCGTTCTTTGTCAGTTCTGGCAGCGCCATCCAGAAGGATTTTATCGGTTTGCTCGCGTGCCAGAGCATACTGCTTCCGTTCCAAAAAAAGGTTGGACAGGATTAGCCGCGGCATGAGTTCAAGGCTTTTGCGCGTTGCCGTTGCCAGCGCCGCGCGCGCTTCTGACTCGGCTTGGTCAAAACGTGCGGCAAACTTCTTCCGGTTTGAGAAGTATTGATTGGCGTAAATCTGCGCTAGAGTGGCATGGGCATAACAGACGTATTCCTGTTCCGGCTGCAGCTCAAGGCAACGCATCTGACCGGCAATTGCTTCATCTTCCCGGCCCTGCCGATATTTCAGTACACCCAGGCTTTGGTGTGCCGGACCGTAGTTGGGATGACTTCTCAACACGCCGTACACAATGTCCTCTGCGTCAACAAAGCGCTCTTGTTCAAAGAAGATTTCAGCCTTTTCAATGCGCAGCTCCGGCGAATCTGGGTTTGCAGCAAGCCACTCCTCGACCAACTGCAACGCGCCGGCGTAGTCCATGGCTTCGCGCAGGTCACGCGACCGGCGCAGCGCAGCCGTGAGGTCGGTCCTCACCGGCGATGGGCTGTCTCCCCCCTGACCGATCGTGTTGCCGCCCGGCTGCGTGGAGGACACCAGGTAAAGTGCCAGACCGATCACAAGCACCAAAAACACGACGCCGGCCAAAGCCAGCAAGCTGCCGACCAGCCAGATACTGGATTTCGACTTACCCGGCGGCGGCGTCACCGATGGTGCCACCGGCAAGGGGTAGTTCGGAATGGGATTCGCGCCAGTTTCAACAAACGCAGGTCTTTGCCCCGGCACAGGGAGCGGTTGCACGACGGTCGGCGCCGGAGATGGTGACGACGCATAGGCCGGTGGTGGGTAAAAGCGCTCGTTTCGGGGTGGCGAAGTCGCTTGTGTGTCCATCGGCAGGCGAGCACGATCCGTAACCAAGGTGCTCCCTTGATACTGCGTCGGCGGAGCCGAATGCGCGGAAGCCGGCGCAGTGCCGTCGGCCGCCAGCAGCGCTTTTTCAAGCTGAGCGGCAAAGGCCCCGGCCGAAGCCGGACGCTGCGCCGGCGACCGCGCCAATCCCTGCCGCACAACGTCCTCAACGGCGGACGGCACGGTGATATGCGGCGCGGCCACCGTCATCGGGCGTGGCGGGTCAGTAATTCGCGCCATCATCTGAGACTGCACCGAATCGCCCGGAAACGGTAATGTGCCGGTGAGCATTTCGTAGGTCACCAGCGCCAGCGCGTACACGTCGGAACGGGCATCGAGCGGCTCGCCCAGGGCCTGCTCCGGCGACATGTACTTCGGTGTTCCAACCACCAGCCCGACCTGCGTCATCGGGACAATGCTTTCCCCACCGCCGACAGACTTGGCAATGCCGAAGTCCACGACCTTCACGCGGTCGCCGTCCATCATCAGGATATTGTCCGGCTTGAGATCACGGTGAACCACGCCCAGTTGGTGGGCGGCGTCCAGTGCGGCAGCAATTTGGCGTACAATGGCGACCACGCGCGCCGGCGGCAACGGCCCTTGCTTTTGCAGCAGCTTGGAGAGCGGTTGTCCCGGAATGTATTCCATGGCCAGAAAGGCCAGGCCGGATTCAGCTTCACCGAAGTCATGAATGACGACAGCATTGGGGTGGTTAATGCTGGCGGCGAGCTTGGCCTCGCGCAAAAAACGGCGGCCCGCTTCGGCGTTGGCAGTATCGGGGCGTAGCACCTTGACGGCATCTACGCGGCCCAGCAGGCGATGCCGAGCGCGATACACGCTGCCCATGCCACCTTCGCCCAGCTTGGACAGGATTTCATACCGTCCCGCCAGTGTCTGCCCGATGAGCGGATCGCCCGTCGCACCGGCGGCGCTGACCAGTGTTGCGCCGTCGCGTGGACAGAATCTGGCATCATCTGGGTACTGGGTGGCACAAGTCGGACACTGTTTCATGGGCTGGCAAGCAGACGTAGCGACCTGTCGTCACTGCTCCGGTGAACGCCAACAGCGCGTGTGCAGGATAAAAAGTCTATCCGAAGAAGACGCGCGCTGTCTCATACAATTCGTCATCCAAACGCTTAATGCAGGCAACGGCCTGCTCAATCGGCACCGAAGCCATGCGCATGCCTTGCAGCGCAGCCATGCAGCCGAATTCACCGGCGCGCACCATGTCCACGGCCTTGACACCCAGGCGTGTCGCCAGCAAGCGGTCATACGCCGTCGGCACACCGCCGCGCTGCGTGTAGCCAAGGACGGTGACGCGGGTTTCAATGCCGGTCAGTTCTTCAACCTTTTTCGCCAATAGATGGCCGATACCACCCAAGCGCGTGTGCTGGTACACACGCGCACGCTCCTCCGCAGTGAGGAAGTCTTCATCCGGATGCGGATGTGCATCCTCGGCAACAACAATGATCGAGAAAAACCGCCCCAGGGATTTGCGGTGATTGAGAATCTGGCAAACCTCACTGATGCGAAACGGGTGCTCTGGCACGAGAATAATGTCGGCACCGCCGGCGATGCCGGCTCCGGCCGCAATCCAACCGGCATGCCGTCCCATCACTTCGACAACCATGACGCGATCGTGAGACTCCGCCGTCGTGTGTAGCCGGTCAATGGCTTCCGTGGCGACAGAGAGCGCCGTATCGAAGCCAAACGTCATGTCCGTCCCGCACAAATCGTTGTCAATCGTCTTCGGGACACCGACAATCGGATAGCCGTACCGCCGGTGCATTTCCAGTGCTGCACTCAACGTGCCTTCCCCACCAATGACGATCAGGGCGTCCAATTCATACTTGCGCCAGTTAGTACCGATCCGTTCGGTAATTTCATCGTTCTGGAGCGGATTGATGCGCGATGTACCGAGAATCGTGCCGCCACGCGGCAGAATGCCGGAGACGGAATACCGTGTCAGCGGTTCGACACGTCCGTTGATCAGTCCGCCCCAGCCTTGATGAATACCCAGAATGCGAATCCCGTACTGCATCGCGCGGCGAACAACGGCGCGTAGCGCGGCATTGAGTCCGGGCGCATCGCCACCGCCCGTCAAGACACCCACCGTACGAACTTCCATGACCGCTACCTCGGCCTTTCGAGGAAAATGATGGCCGCAACCCGTCGGCGACAAGCCCGACCGACCATCCCCACTATAGCAAAGCGGCGGGGATCGAGGTTTCATGGATGTGACATTGCATACATTGACCAATGACTTGCGTGTGGCGGCAGCGTTCACTGCGCCTGCTTAGTGGGTCGGCGGCGGCTCATCATCGTGGAGAACCAGCTTGCCGGCATCACTCCATAGGCGTTCCAGGCCGTAAAAGTCGCGCTGCTCGGCCGTGAAGACATGGACGATGAAATCCCCGTAATCCATCAGGACCCATTCGCCGTCGGCGTATCCTTCAATGTGGCGCGGGTACGTCTGGAGTGCGCCCAGCTGCTTTTCGACTTCATCAGCCAGCGCTTGGACGTGCCGCGACGATGTTCCCGTAGCGATCACAAAGTAGTCTGCAAACGAAGTCAGTTGGCTGATGTCGAGCACAACCGGCGCGACGCTTTTCTTTTCCTGGAGCGCATAGAGCGCCTTCCACACGCGGCGGTCTTCGACTTTAGGAGGGGTGCGTTCGGAGACAACCGACGCCTGACGCGCCGGTACGGCAGACAACGTCTCGTTGGTCATCGCGTATGGTGTCCGTTTGTGTAAAGTCCGTAGACGTGAATGTAGCGCTCCACCAGCGGCGGGACGAAGCGGGCAATGGAACGCCCTTCGCTGACAGCCTGGCGAATATCGGTCGCCGATACGTCGAGCGCAAATAAATCCGTCAAAAACACATGCATGCCGGCGTCTAAGTTACTGGTAACGGCGCGTTGACTGGCTCGCCCGCCGCGCAAATCCACCACGCGGTCAACACCGTACTGCTCGGCCAGGGTTGCCAAGTCACCGACTTCATACTTCGGACGCATCATGACGATCAGATGACAACTATCAAGCAGTGTCTCATATCGCTCCCACTTGGGCAAACTCACAAAGGAATCTGCCCCCATCATAAAGAACAGGTGGGTGTCCGGGCCGTAGGTTTTGCGCATGGTCGCCACCGTGTCGGCCGTATAGGGACGCTCCGGGGCAAAGATTTCCACCATGGACACCTTAGCAATGTCCATCTGGAGCGTGGCCAGCACCGTCATTGCGTAGCGGTGGTAGGCCGAAGTGACGCGGTCAAAATCCTTGTGCGGCGGACTGTAGGTCGGAATAAACAGCAACTCGTCGAAGTTGAAAATTGCGGCCAGGCTCTCTGCCAGCCGCAGATGACCATAGTGAATTGGGTCAAACGTCCCGCCCAGCAAACCGACCCGCCGCCGTGAAGTCAGCGTTGTCACCAGGTCGGATGACAGTGGACCCGTTTCCAAGCTAGGCTTTTGGGTGTGACCGGTCATAGACTTCCATCAGGCGGTCTGTTGAAACGTGCAGGTACTGCTGGGTTGTCGTCAGCCGTGCGTGACCGAGCAGCTCCTGAATGGCGCGGAGGTCGGCACCCGCGTTGAGCAGGTGCGTGGCAAATGAGTGCCGCAGGCTGTGGGGACTGATGTGGTGGATGTCACTGCACTGGCGAATGTATTTTTCAATGAGACGACCCACCGAGCGCGTTGTCAGCCGGGTCCCCTGGTAGTTGAAAAAGACACAGTTCGGTTCCCGTTTATCCTCCGGGGCATGGGCCAGCAGTTGGCTTCGGACGCCAAGGTAGAGTTCGAGTGCCATCCGCGCGTGGTCGCCAAACGGTACAATGCGTTCCTTACGCCCTTTGCCCCGTACACGGACGCATTGGTTCTTGAAGTCAATATCTTCCAAGTTCATGCCGACCAACTCTGAGACGCGAACGCCGGTGGCGTAAAGCATCTCGAGAATTGCCCGGTCGCGTTTGCCCAAGACCGTATCCAGATCAGGCATCTCGACAAAGCGCATTGCTTCCTCAACGGTCAGGTGATTGGGCAGTTTTTTTTCTAAGCGGGGCGACGCCACCAGTTGGGCCGGATTGAGTTCCAGGACACCGACGCGGCACAGATGCCGGAAAAAAGCCCGCAGCGTTGCCAGTTTGCGGGCAATCGAGGTTTTCTTCTTGCGCTTGTCGTACAACGTCGCGAGGTATTCCCGAATGGTGATATTGTCAATGTCGTGAACACTGACGGGGCGACGCACACCCTGGGCATCCGGTGGACAGAGAAAATCGTAAAACTGCTCCAGGTCTCCTAAATAGCAGCGCAGGGTGTGCACCGAAGCGTTCCGCTCGTACATCAAAAATTTTTTGAAATCCTCAATGCAATCGGCCAGCGTGGGCGTATCCGTCATGTGTTGCCTTCAGCTCCCTGGTTATCCTGTGGAGTTCGGCAAGGGTTTCGGATATTGTGCGTCACCAGTGGCGCGCTCGCAACGGATGACAGTCAGTTCGCAGGCGACCACCATCCAGGGCCCCGCCTCTGGCCTCAGGGCCGACGGCTTGCCCACCCCCAAGCCTTGTAAGCATATTGCGTCTTACACTATTGCACCCTGCCGGTTATGATCGACGCCCTGCTGAGATTGCCCACCGGTGTGACCTACGTACTCGGGCCGGAAGTCCGTCGCCGCCGGGCGATCGAGCGAATCGTCTTCGAGACGTTCCACGGCTGGTCGTACGAAGAAATCCTCCTCCCGGTCTATGATGCCTACGCTCTGTTCGCCCAGAGCGCCGGCGCGCATTCGGCGGAGGCAACATACTGCTTCACAGATGTCGCCGGGGAGCTGTTGGCGCTCCGCCCGGATTTGACCTCCCTGGTAGCCCGCACCGTCGCCCTGCGTTGCCAAGATTGGCCGCGACCGATTCGGTTGTGTTACGTCGGGGAAGTCTTCCAAAATGCCCAGACAGCCCGCCGCGTCACCCAGACTAGTTGGCAACTTGGGGCCGAACTCTTCGGCAACGATCGTCTGGAGGCCGACGTCGAGGTGTTACTTGTCGCCCTTGAGGCACTGGAGCGTCTGGGTCTTACGACCGTTCAGGTGTCGCTCGGCCACGCGGGTCTGCTGGCCGGGATCGCCGAGGAATTGCAGCTCTCCGCAGCACAGCACGATGCCTTACGCGACCTTGTTGATCGGCGGCGGTTCACCGCGTTGGCATCCTGGCTGCGTGACCACGGCGCATCCTCCGTCTGGAGCGACATCCTGTCTACCCATGGACGGTTGGCCGCCCTGCAGCACATTCGCCAGCACACCACGAACGCCCAGATTCGAGCCGCGCTGGAAGACTTAGAACACGTTTTCGACGTGGCGGCAGCCCTCGGTATTGCCGACCGACTGACCTTCGACGCCGCCGATGTGAGCCGTCTCACCTACTACACTGGGATGACATTCCACATCTATGCTCCCGGCAGCGGCATCGCCCTTGGCAGCGGCGGGCGCTACGATGCCCTCACCCGCCTCTTTGGGGCGGCCGAACCTGCGGTGGGTTTCCAGCTTTCACTCGACCGCTTGGTGGACATTGCCGACTGGCTCCCTCTTTTGCTGCCGACGGCCACCCGCCTGGAAGCTGATGGAGATGACCTGACGGTTGCGTTTCAGCAGGCGCGCCGCTGCCGGCGAGCCGGGGAACGGGTTGAAATTCACACAGCGCGACATTCGTTTCCGCCGCGAGAGTAGCACGCTTCACACTTATTTTTCTTATATTTACCCGAACAACCGGAGCGCTTTGCTAACGCATTGCGTTACTTTTCGATTGACTCTTTTTGACGCATTGCGTTACTCTACGATCAGCATCGGCTTACGTCCTCTTTCCTATTTCCAACACCAAAAAGGATGGACAGACGGTATGGCACGGACAATCAGACGCTACGCTAACCGTAAACTCTATGACGTTGCCGCGCGGCGTTATGTCAAGCTCGACGAGCTGGCCGACTTCATTCAGGCCGGCGAAGAAGTGCAAGTCATTGATAAGGAAACCGGCGAAGATATTACTGAGGCCACGCTTTCCAAGATTGCCGCCGCAACGGTGCGCCAACCGGCAGAGCCGATTTCGCGCAGCGCTCTGGTGTCTTTCATCCGGCAGCCGAGTGATCTGTTTTTCGGCTACATGCGGCGAACAGTTTCGGCCGGGCTGGATACCGTCCAGCAGATTGATCGTCAGTTTGAACGTCTGGGAGCCATGCTCCGGGATGCTCTCCGCCCTGGCACTAAGGAAGCAGGCAACGCCGACGAGCTGGCCCCAGCGTTGCGTTCAGTCATTGAAACATTCGTTGCTCAGTGTGTCACAGAGCAGTTGGGGGCCCGCGGGGTTCCGTCGGCAGCCGAGTTTACCCGCCTCCAGCGGCGTGTGGCTGAACTTGAAAAGCGTGTCAGCAAACTCACTGCCGCCAACCAAGCCAGCGGAGACGCAACGACCGAGCCGGTAGCACCTGAGACCACCAACGGCAATGCACGACCGGCCCGCCGGCGGCTGCGCGCCGGTTAGCCCGTAGGCGAATACCCTCGCTTTCCCTTCTCAACGATTCCCTTCATACAAGGAGCGCACTCATATGACAACGACCAAGACGACAAGAAAAACCACCCGCAAACCGGCTGCGACGGCGTCCCCGAAGGGGCGCTCCAAAGCGGCACAACGCCTTGCTGCTCAGACGACCTCACGCCCACCATTGGACATCATCTCGGAGGTGACCGTGAGGGGGATTCGATTTGGCATCGGTACCGCGCTGGTCGTCCGCGATACCATTCAGAAATTCTTTGCCGACGCCGCTGCGCGCGGCAACGAAGTTGAATTGACGGCACCGGCGCTGCCGCTTCCCAAGCTCCCCAGCTTGGAGTTGCCCACCGGCAAAGACATCGAACGGCAAGTCAGTAAACTTGGAGAAGCTTCGTTGAGCCAACTCAAGCCTGTCACCGAGCGGCTTCAGCAGTTTTTCGACGCCCTTGTTCGGCGGCTGACGGATGCGACGACGACCAAATCGAGAAAGGCCACCTTTGACAAAGAAGCCCTCCGGGAAGAGGTCCTCAACGTCGTTGCCTCGTTGGATTTGGCGAATGGATCGGACATCAAGCGCATCCTCAACCAGGTGGAGAGGATGTCGCGCAAGCTTGACAAGGAAGCGAAGGTAGTTGCCCGACGGAAGGCCGAACCGGTCGGAGAACCGGGGGCAACACCGGCAACTGCGTAGTGGCCGCCACTTGGCGGCCCTACCCGGCATACAATCCGGCGCACACATCCTGTCGGTGCAAGGTCATCCGTCACAGAAGCGTCCTGCCCTGCTCAGCCAGGCTTACTCACTACCTCGGCGCGAAGCCGACCGAGGGGCACACCGGCAACCGGGGTAACACACCGGCAACGTGATTCCCGTTGCCGGTGTGCCGTTTCCAACGTCCCCTATCATGCCCTATCATGCGGTCGCTGATTTCGTCGCCGTCACCCGCGGTCGCTCAGTGTAGAACCCCTCATACTTCGCAATGATGCTCATCATGATCTCATCGGCACCGCCACCGATGGGGAACAGTCGTGAGTCGCGGTAGTACCGTGCGAGTGGATACTCTTCGGTGTACCCCATCCCGCCGTGGAACTGGAGGCAGACATCGGCGACCAGTCGCACAAGTTGCCCTCCCTTGAGCTTTGCCATTGACGCTTCGCGCGTCATGTCCTGCCCGGCGATGAGTTTTTCCGTGCAGTGGTAGCAAAGCTGCCGCAGACACTCGATTTCGGTGACGACTTCCGCGAGCCGGAACTGAATGTATTGATTGTCAATCAGTGGCTTGCCAAAGGTCTTGCGTGTCTTGAGATAGTTTTTCGTGAGTTCGACAATCCGTTCGGCGCCGGCATAGCAGGTGACGGCAGCAATGAGGCGTTCCTTCTGAAACTGCTGCATCTGTAGCTTGAAACCCTGACCCTCCTCGCCGATGCGAAACCATTTCGGGACGCGAACACCTTCAAATGCCAGTTCTGCCGTATCCGACGACCAGTTGCCGAGCTTCTCGATTTTCCGGCTGACGATAAAGCCCGGCGTATCGGTCGGCACCATGATGAGCGACATGCCTTCAAACGATTCGCCAGGCGAGGTGCGTGCCAGTAAACAGACCCAGTCGGCCTGGGTGCCGTTAGTGATCCACATCTTGTTGCCGGTAATAACGTAGTGGTCGCCATCCGACTCGGCGCGCGTCCGAATGCGGGCAACATCCGAGCCGGCATCGGGTTCGGAAACGGCAATTGCGCCGACCTGCGTCCCACGAATCGCCGGTTCGAGAAAGCGCTTTTTGAGTTCGTGCGAGCCAAACTCGGCCAGCGCCGGGGTGCACATGTCCGTGTGCACCGTGATCCCCATCGGAACACCGCCACAGGGGATGCGCCCTAACTCCTCGGCACGGATGACGTTGTACCAGTAGTCTAATCCCAACCCGCCGTACTCTGTCGGATAGTTGACGCCCAGAAAATCAAGATCACCCATTTTCTTGAGCACATCGTGGGCCGGCCATATGCCATCTTTCTCCCACTGGTCAACGTACGGGTTGATTTCCTTTTCGATAAAGTCGCGGAGTGTTTTGCGGAAAAGCTGATGTTCTTCGTTGAACTGCATGGCGGCGAGCCTCCTTCTGTACCAGTGCGCTATGAAGTCGGTGCTGGGGGAATGGTGAAATCGTTCGGGACAACAATCCCGTACCGGGCGACGAGTTCATCAAGCTTGGCCTCGACCTTACGCTGACGGAGTTTTTCGGTAATTTCGCGCTTGGTCGGTTCATCCAACGGTTTAGGCCGTTTGTCGAACAACTTAATGATGTGAAAGCCAAACTGTGTCTGCACCGGCGTCGTCGTAAAGCTTCCCACTTGAAGCGCCTTCACACCTTCAAAGAAGGGCGTCACCATCATGCCTTCACGGAAGTACCCTAAGTCACCACCCTGTTTCTTCGAGCCGGGATCGTCGGAGTACTGTTCGGCTAACTTAGCGAAGTCTGCTCCGCCCTGGAGTTGCTTAATGATGGCTTCGGCTTTGGCGCGCGCTTCTGCTTCGGTCAGTGGCTTAGTTGGGGCCTTGGCGTTCGGTGGGGCCGTCGCCGGGGTTGTGGAGATCAAAATGTGACTTGCTTTGTACTCTTCAAACTCCTCGGGGTGTGCTTTGTAGTAGGCCTCGATTTCTTCGTCCGAAGCTTTGGCACTTTCCTGAAGCTTGCCGATGACCTCGTTGCCGACGAGGCTGGCCTGAAGCAATCGCCAGTGCAGTTGAAAAGCGGCCGTTTTGTTGACGCCAGCGGTTTCACCGCGAACACAGGCGACCTGTAGCTCACCGTATCGTTCCTTCAACTCATCCATTTTGGGCGCCTGGCGAAACTGTGGGTTTTGTGTCAGGAAATCTTCAAAGGCCGTCGGACGTTCACGGTAAAAGGCAGCAATGTCTTCCTTCGTAATAGACGTATCCTTGCCCTCTGAGCGGCGTTTCCAGATTTCGCCGACGATTTGCATGTAGGCAAGGTCAAGCTGGCTTTTGACTTCAGGCTTTTGGAACAGGCCACGCCGTTCGGCCTCGGCGACAATGGCCAGTGAGCGGGCAATCTGCTTACGGAACTCGTCCTTGCCCTTGGGATCGTCGCGCAGGGCAGCAAGATTTGCCGGCGGTAGGTCGGCCAAAAAGTCGTTGACGTCGCCAGTTGTCAGTGTCAGCGGCGGTTTCGGTTTGGTCAGATAGTTCTGGGCCACCAACGCACCCGTGGCGGCCAAGCACACCACAGTAAAAATGATCAGTGATTTTTTCATGATGTTTTCCTGACAAGGAACTTCCTTGACAGCACAGTCCGAATTTGTTGCCGTTGTCTTGCGGCAGGGATACGGTTTTCCCTAATGTCCATCTGCAGGTGAAGTCGTTTCAGGTGAAACCATTTCGGCAATGGCTGTTTTCTGGGACAGCTCAACCAGGACACCGCCCGTTCCTTTCGGGTGGACAAAGGCGACAAGGCAGCCTTCTGCCCCGACACGTGGTGTTTCATCAATGAGCGGAATGCCCTGCGCTTTGAGCCGGCCGAGCGTGGCGTCAATGTCATCCACGGCGACACAAATGTGGTGAATGCCGCTGCCGCGTTTGGCAAGAAACTTACCCACGGGCGTGTCGGGTCCGGTTGGCTCAAGCAACTCAATGCGACTTTCGCCAATGGGCAGCATGGCGACCCGGACACCTTGTTCCGGAACGACTTCGGTGTGCGTCAGCTCCAAGCCGAGCGCTGTCCGGTAGAAATGCAGAGCCTTGTCAATGGATTCGACGGCGACACCAAGATGATCGACTTTCATATTGCCTACCTGAACACCGGCGGGGTTAGCTGCTCTCTCAGCAGACGCGGCGTGCCTGAAAGCTGCATATTGCACGGCGCATGGTTTCAACACTAGTGCTTCCTTCCTAACGGGCGCAACGCGCATCAGGAGCGGAACAAAATTTCTTCGCGGTTGAAGAGCGCCGTACACACAACCATCGCTAATGCGGCATAGACGGCCGACGACAGAAAAGTCAGAGCCAAGAAACCGACGGTAAGCGATCCGGCCAGGGCTTGCTTGATAGCTAAAGCACAGTTGAGCAATGGAATCAGGCTCATGCCCAGCGGATTCTCATCACCGACAAAAAGCGACAGCATTGCCGGCAGGATCACCACCATGACAAAGGGCAGTGAATACGACTGCGCTTCCTTCTGGTTGCGTGCAAACGACGACAGGATCATCAGTAACGACGATGTCAACAGCGTCAGCGGTAGGGTGACGAGCGTCATGACGGCGACGGCCATGTAGGAAATGGCGATTTTGCCCTGCGTGAGTTGCGCGAAATAGCTCAGCCCGATGGCGAATGACCCAACAAGGCCAAGGATGGTGAAGAGCGCCGAGGCAAAGCTGACCGTGGCAATGGCTAGCGTTTTGCCCAGGACGATCTCCGTGCGGGTGGCCGGCGACACCAGCAACGTCTCCATCGTACCGCGCTCCTTTTCGCCGGCTCCGAGATCGAAGGCGCTGGTCATGCCACCAAATGCAGCCGTTAGAACGATGAGATAGGGCAGCAGTGCGCCCAGAATCAGGCCGCCGATGTTCTTATCCGAAGCCACACTGCGCTTGCTCAGCTTGGTCGGCGTAATCAGCGACGTATCCAGGTTGAGCCGCTTCAGGCGCTCGCCCGTCGTGACACGGTTGAACTCATCAAGCGCATCCTGCACGCGCCGCATGGCCGCCAGGGATTTTTCATTCGATGGGTCAAAGATCAGTTCCAACGGGAGCGTCCCATCGGCATCCAGGAGGCGTTCGCCGTCAGGCGCGGCCAGGAGGGCGGCGCGGGCCACACGTTGCTGTACGAGCATTTCGGCCTGATGGGGCGTGCCGTCAATCAGGAGCGCCGACAGTCCCCCACGCTCCAGCGCGACGCGGAGTGCGGTAGGCACCCCGACAACGGCAATCGTCAACACTTCGGCTTGTTCTTCAGCGGCTTTCCGGCCGGCAAAGTACCCGATAACAACCAGCAACAGCGGTGCCAGGATCAGCGGTGAAATAAACACGCCGAACAACACCCGCTTGTCCCGCAGGGTTTCGCGCATTTCCTTGGCATAGACACAGCCGATGCGTTGCCGGGAACGCCAGCGCACAGATGGGCGGGTGGTCGGCGTTATTGGACGAGACGGCAGATCGTTTGGCATAAGCGCTTGAGCAGGGTGCAGTGCAAAGGGCAGTCTTTGTATCGTCGAAACTCGGCTCCGGACCGGCCTTCAGCACGGTCTATCAGCCTTCCATGGCGTCCGGCGCGACCAAGCGCAGAAACACTTCCTCCAAAACGGTCGCACCGGTTTGGCGGCGCAACTCGTCCAGCGTGCCCACGGCAACCAACCGACCGGCATGGATGATACCGATCCGGTCGCAGAGTCGCTCGGCCTCGCTCATGATGTGCGTTGAGAAGACGACGGTCCGCCCCTCCTCGCGACACCGCCGAATGAAGCCGACAATCGTGCGCGAGGTCATCACATCAAGGCCGGTCGTCGGCTCGTCGAAGATCATGACCGTCGGTTCGTGAATGATGGAGCGGGCAATCGAGGTACGTTGTTTCTGGCCGGTTGAAAGCTTGTCGCAGCGCGCCGTGGCGAACTCATGCATGCCAAGTGTGGTAAAGATGCTTTCGATGCGCCTGCGCAGCGTGGTCTCGTCTAGACCGTGCAGCCGTCCGAAGTATTCCACCATCTCGCGGACGGTCAGACGGCCGTAGAGGGCAGTTGTCGTCGAGAGAAAGCCGATGTTGGCACGCACATTTTCCGGCTCGCGCCGAACATCAAAACCCGCCACATAGGCTGTGCCGTCGGTCGGCTGAAGCAGCGTGCCGAGCAGGCGCAGGGTTGTGGTCTTGCCGGCGCCGTTCGCGCCGAGCAGACCGAAGATTTCGCCGGCGTGAACCGTAAAGCTCACACCGTCCACAGCGCGAATTTCGCCGCGCTTGCGGTCACGATACACTTTGACAAGGCGTTCGGCGACAATCATCGGCGACAGTGTGCCGAAATCGGCGCACCCGGCCAAGTTAAGAACCAAAGTTAGGAACAAGGCTCAGAACAACCTGGCCGGGTTGCGCAACGGGCGGACATCGCATAAGGCATGGCCGAGCACCAAAGCTTTCGTGCGCGGCACGTAACACCCTGCAGCACGCAATGACATTTCGTGCACTGTGCGACGCCGAGGAGAACCACCCATGACGTACTTCCGACGACGGCCGCCGGTTCGCTCAGGCGGGCGGCTTGGCGTCCTGCTGGCGACTTCTCTGATTTTGCTTACGCCATCTCTGGCCCAACCGGTGGCCCGACAGAAAACCGGCAGGCGGCTGACCCTCGAATCACTGTTCGATCCCGTTCAGCGCGTCAATTTCACCGGCAGCCTGCCGCGCCTCATCTGGCTGCCGGATGGCAAGCGTTACCTGGCCCTTGAAGTCAACGCACAGACCCGGCGGTACGAAGCCACGCAGGTTGACGTGCAAACCGGTCACCGAACCCCCTTCCACAATCCGGCGCGCATGCAGCAGGCGCTGGAAGCAGTCGGCATGGCGCCGGACGATGCCCAGGCGGCCGCCGATCTCCGCGCTGCCGTCTTTGACGCGAATTTTCGCCGCGCGCTGGTGAGCGCCGACAATGACCTGTACCTCTACGATTTTGCCGCCGACCGCGCCCGGCGACTGACCCACTCCCCCGGCGAGACCGAGGAGGAGTACGACTTCAGCCCTGACGGAAGGCGTGTCAGCCTCGTGCGCAACAACGACTTGTTCCTGCTCGATCTTGAGGCCGACCCCCCGACCGAGCGCCGCCTTACGCAGGACGGTTCGACCAGCATCTTCAACGGTATTCTTGACTGGGTTTACGAAGAGGAAGTCTATGGGCGCGGCAAACGGCGCGGCTACTGGTGGAATCCGTCCGGGACGCTGCTCGCTTACCTGCGCCTGGACGATACGGCCGTGCCGGTTCATGTCCTCACGGATGACGTTCCATTTCGGCAGCGGGTTGAGAAAACCCACTATCCCCAGGCCGGCGACCCCAACCCGCTGGCATCGCTGCACGTCGTGACCTGCGACGGCGAACACGCGGAAGTGAACCTTCAGGCATATCCACCCGAAGACCGGATTGTAACCCGTGTCGGCTGGCATCCGGGCGACGCCCATCGGCTGGTGTTTGAAGTTCAGAACCGACGGCAGACGCGCCTTGACCTCAACGCGACGACGGTGCGCCTGCTCGAAAGCCAGCCGCCGCAGCCGCGCCCCGATGCGCCGGAGCGCCTCCTGCGCGAGGAAAGCGCGACCGCCTGGGTCGAGGTCGTCGAGCTGCCAATCTTTCTGCCGGATGGCTCGTTTCTCTGGCAGAGCGATGAAACGGGCTTTCGGCATCTCTACCGCCACGCGGCAAACGGAAAACGCCTGCGCGCCGTGACGCAGGGCGAGTGGGACGTGCGCGAGCTGTATGGCGTCGCTGATGGAATGGCGTACTTCGCCGCCGCCGCCCATTCGCCCATCGCCAACCATATTTACCGCGTCAAGCTGGACGGCGCGGGGTTGACGCGTCTCAGCCAGACGGAAGGCGCGCATGCGGCGGATTTCAACGCCGACTGCAGCGCGTATTTCGATACGTCGAGCGCGGCGGCGACGCCGCCGCGGATCAGCCTGCACCGGGCGGATGGGACGCTGCTGCGGGTGGTGGCGGACAATGCCGAGGCGCGGGCGCTGGCGGCCGAGTACGGCGTGACGGCGCCGGAATTTCGGCAGGTCAAAACCCGCGACGGCTTCGTGATGGAGGCCATGCTGTGGCGTCCGCCGGATTTCGATCCGCGGAAAAAATATCCGGTGTGGTGTTACGCCTACAGCGGGCCCGGCGCGCAGTCGGTCGTGGACCGGTGGGGCGGGCAGCGCATGCTGTGGCATCAGTTACTGGCGCAGCACGGCTACCTGGTCTGGGTGTGTGACAACCGTTCGGCGAGCGGCAAAGGGATGCGTTCGATGGCCCCGATTTACGGCAAGCTGGGCGAGTGGGAGTTACGCGACCTAGAGGATGGCATTGCGTACCTGAAAACGCTTCCCTTTGTGGATGGCAACCGTATCGGACTGTGGGGCTGGAGTTACGGGGGGTACATGACGGCCTACGCGCTAACGCATAGCACAGTGTTCAAGTGCGGGATCGCGGGTGCACCGGTGACGGACTGGCGTAACTATGATTCGATCTACACAGAGCGGTACATGAAGCTGCCGCAGGAGAACCCCGAAGGCTACACGCGTAGTTCGGTTGTGGCGGCAGCGAAGCAGTTGTACGGTCCGCTGCTGTTGATTCACGGCCTGATGGACGACAACGTTCATCCACGTAACTCGATCCAGCTCATTGATGCGCTGCAGAAAGCGGAGCGTCCGTTTGAGTTTCTAGTCTATCCGCAGTCGCGCCACGGTGTGGTGACGCCCTACCGCGTCAAGCACCTGTACAGGCACATGCTGGCTTTCATCGAGCGTTATTTGTGAGGCGTTAGCTGTGAGACGGCCCTCACCTGGCGAAGTGCGCACGCGGGAGGCTGGGATACAGGCAACGTCTCTGCTCTTTCAGAACGACTCACCGGCTACAGAACCTCGGCTCAACACCAGGTGACGGCAGTTACGCGACACCGTCCTTCCTTCTCGGTTCTGACCAAGATCGGTGCCGGGTCTTTTGCAGAAACCGGTTCGTCGTCCCCGTAGGACGGACAGCCTGGCAGTGAGCAATGGGGAAACTAATGTCGGAGGACTAGTTTCGCCGCATGACAGCTCGGATACCTCTGACAGAAGCGGCCGCATACGCAACCGGGCTGGCTGTTCTGGTCGGGTGGAGCGCCTGGCGTGCGTGGCAAGCGCCACATTGGTTACCGCTGGGCGTCCTGACGCTGGCCGTCTTGGCGCTGGGCAGCCTGCCGATCTGGCTTTGGCCCGCTTACCCCGTATGCCTGCTGGTGCTGCCAATCGCCATCAGCGTAACGCGCCTGGGCGTGGAACTGCTCGGCGTCCGCTTTGGACACAACTACAGTACGGCAGTGGATACGAGCTTCGGTCTCGACTTCGGACTGCCCAACCACCCGGCGATTATTCCAGCGCGCGCTGCACTGGATGTTGGGCTGCTGGGTTATCTACTGGGTTTGGGGTTAGCGGCAGAGCGGGAGTGGCAGCTTGTCCATACGCTCGGATTTGGTCTGGGTGTCGGGTACGGCGGCCTGTGCTGGCTGACCAGCGGGGTTTTCTGGACGCAGCAGGCCTATGCGTTGGCGATGTGGAGCATTGCCTATTCTGGGGTACTGGTAACGGTCTGTGGCGCCGGGAAGGTGGCGCTGTTGACCGGTAGTGCCTGGGTCACCGTCGTTGCTGCCGTGGCAGTTGCTGCAACAGCCCGGCCGGCAGTGGATGAGTGGATGCTGCGCCGGTCGCTCCGACGGGTATCGTTCGGGGTTCTCGGTTTCGGTGCCGGTGTGGCGCTGGTCAAGCTCCTAGTATTGCGCACACCGTCCGGCAGTGACGGTTTGGCACTCATCGCAGCAGCAGTCGCCGGGGGGCTGGTGGTTGGCCAGGCATTCAAGTTGCACGGCTGACCGACTGCCCAACCGGAGTTTGACCGGGCGCTGCCTACAGTTTATGGGGGGTTGGGTAGCGACGGGGAGCTGTGCAGCGCCAAGCTACCAAGACACAGGCGGCGTGGCGGTCGGCGCTTGCTGCCGGCAGACGCAGCCGGCGCCGGTTATCCGCAGTCGGCAGTGCCGGGAGTTTCTTGTGTACCGCCATCGTATTGACTGGCCTGAGCTTGAGCGCCTTCGGGTCCAGAAATGCCCAATATCCCTGGGCGGCTTACTCTGGGGCGGTGCAGTCTGCCTGGGGTGGCTCAACAACTTGGGGTGTTGGCCTTCGCCCGGCTTGCCGTCATCCTTCCGCCATGGGGAGTTGTGGTCATGGGTGTCGGAGGGCTCATTAGGCAACGCTTTCGGCGCCGTCACCCGGCAGCAGCAAAGGCACCCTAGACTTTTACCTTTCATCACCAGCGTTTGGCTTTGGCGATGCGATTGATCGCGTCGGCGGTGAGGGTCCTGCAAGCGGCCGGCTCGGCCTGTGGGCGATCAAATCCGTGGGGGATATCAAAACTGTCAGTCAAAACAGTTGCAGCGGTTGAATTGACACCACAAAAGAAACTTTGTTACCTTCCTTCTACCTTCTCGGAAAGTCTCCTAACGCTTTCAACCGTATCGTTTTTCCTGCTTCTGGAAGGGTTTATGCCGCTCGTTGGCGATCTGACTGACCTCGCACTGGTAGATATCATCCAAATCAACTGTGTCGGACGCAACACTGCGCGACTCACAGTTCACTACCCAATTGGTGATGGGGTCTTCTATTTTGCCGACGGTGAAGTCGTTGATGCGCGTCTTGGGAACCTGGTCGGTGTGGAAGCCGTTTACAAGGCGCTTGAGTATGACCAGGGCGCCTTTCGGATTGACACCGGCATTCCTGCCCCGACCCGAACGATTTTTGAGCCGTGGGCAAATCTCATCATGGAGGGTCTGCGCTTACTAGACGAAGCGCGTGCCGGACGTGGTGAGGGCGGTGAAAGTAGTGAGGGCACTGCTGCAACGCCGGCGACAGCGCCTCTCCGGACACCGACAACCAGCGGCGCAGCGCGCGTCATCAACATCTATCAGTCATTGGTCAACGACCTAACAAAGGTCAAGGGGGTTGATGCGGCGCTTGCTGTGTCGCGCGACGGGACGGTACAGGCAGTGAGCAAGGTGAAGTCGGCGGAAAAACTCGGAATGATGGTGGCGCTGCTGGTTTATCTCGGCCGCCTCATCACTGTGCCAGCGCGCGTTGGATCTTTATCGCGGATGACGATCAGCGCCGGGCCGAAAAAAGTGATGGTCTTTGACCTTGAAAACTACCTGGCGCTCATTGAGTTTAGCGCCGCCGTTCGGTTTGAAACCATGAGTCCGCACATTGACCGCATCTTTCGGAAAATGCAGGCACGAATCAACGGTGCGACGGACAGCGGTTCAACCGGACTGTTGGGCGGCAGCGCGGCCCTGACGCCGCCCGGCCCGTATGCCGGACCGCTGACGATGTGACGCCGTCTCAGCCCGCGTGGCTGCTAGGGCTGGGTGGACACCGACCATGATTGTTCCACGTGGAAAGCCGGTTCATGAGAATCTGAGCACGTCCTATGTCAATGTCGCTGCCTTGCTGGCCGATTTGCAGGTCAACGAGTTTACGGGCTACGTCAGCGTTGAGTTCTGGGGCTACACCGGATATGTCTTTCTGTCGCGTGGGCAGATAGTCAATGCCTACGAAGTCACCGAAAATGGTATCCAGCGCGAACGCGAGGCGCTCGAAGGGTTACTGTCACGCGCGCAGGCACGCAACGGAAAAGTCGGCTTTTTTCAGCATCCCGAAGAGGTCATTCAGGCGATTACCGGTGTCATCACCGGTGAGGCTGTCCACCGCAACCTGTCTTCCGACTTCACTAACCTGGATAAGTTAGTCGAGAAGCTCACCAAAACCGGTGGTACCTGGTACGTCGAGGTGTCGTTTGAGCAGGAACAAGGCGGCGGCATTATTTACATTCTCGATCATCGCGCCGAGGCCGTGGTGTCGGTGACATCATCCAGCGTTGAGCCACATCAAACGGCGTTCGGCGCGGAGGGCCTGAAACTCCTTTACGAACGGGTGACTGGCGGAGCCGTCTTCAATGTTTATCGGGGCGCTGCGGCTGCACCGTCGTCGCTGGCGACACTCAAACCTCCGCCCGTTCCGCGCACAGAGGCTACCCCGGTTGGACCGGCAGCAGCAGCCAGGAGTGAACCACTACTCGTTGAAGAAGCGCCACCGACCATTCGCGCTCCCCAAGTGTCGTCACTGCTGCCGGAAACGCCAGTGGTGGACACAGCCCTTGTGGGCGACGGCGATGATGACTCGCCGCTTGAACTGGAAGAGGATGAAAGTATTCGCCCGCTGACCCGTGAACAATACGCAGAACTGGTCAGTTTGATGGGGGAAATTGTCCGGGCTATTGAAGTCAGCGTTGCCGATGCGCTCCGGCGCACTGATTTCTTCTTACCTTCGTTCCGCGAAGCCCTGATTCACATGGCAACGCACTATCCGTTCCTCGACCCGTTTGCTGCTGAGTTTGAGTATGCCGGTGGTGTCGCGACCTTTCGCGGCAAGGCGCGTCCGGCGGATTTCGTCGTTGGTTTGTCTCAGGCGTTGCGTTTGACCGTAGCCGATCTTGATCGGCGCTCCCCCGAAAACCACCTCCGCCGTCATGTAGAGGAAGCGTTGCGGTCGTTGTGCCAGCGGCGCTATGCGGAGTTTGAGCGCTATGGGTTGGAGATTGCTATGAATGAAATCTTGGCATTCTCGGCCGGGTAGCTCGTAGCCGCCACCGATCCTGGCAAGGCGTTGATGTTCCAAGGAGCCGCTATGTCAAAAGCCAAAGACGAAATCTTGAGAGCCTATGAGACGTTTCTGCAGGACCTGATGCGCATGGCGGGCATCAAAAGCGCCTTGCTGGTCAACAATCGGGGCGAAGTGCTGCTGAGTGCCGGGCAGTTTGCGCTCAACTCCCAGGCAACCGTGCAACTGGGGGTACTTTTGGCGCAGCTTTCTGCTGTGGCTGAGCTGCAATACAACAAAGTTGAAGAAATCTCGATGGTGTTTGCCGACGGGCGCATTACGACTTTCACCAATCTTGACTTGATGATCAAGACCGCCTATGGTACGGAGGAAGTCTTCCTCATCCTCGTCAGTACACCTGCTGCAAACCTGCCTACGATGCGCATGACCGTTAAGGTGGCGGCCGATAAGCTGAAAAAGGACCGTGCCGTAGCTGGCTTGCGGGTGAGTGTGAGCGTTTTGCGTCAGAGTCTCCTCACACGCGACCGACTTGATGCAACGAGTTGGGAGTTACTGGAAGCCATGAATCGCGCTCAGTAGCTACGGGTTGCGTGCGGTTGGTCAGCAGCGGTTGGGTAACGACGACTGGTCGGACTCTCCACTGCACTTGTCAAATCATTTTCTTAGCCCTGGGGATGCACGCTATGTCCAATGCATTCAGTGGCAATCTGGCGCAGCTCAAGCTCATGGATGTTCTTCGTCTACTGCACGCCAGCAACCGTACTGGCGTTTTGGAGTTGGTTCATGATGATGGACGGCAAGGTGAGGTGTACTTCGACAACGGGCAAATTATACACGCCGTGTACGAGGACCTCATCGGGGAAGACGCCGTTTATGGCCTTTTTTCCTGGGGCAACGGCAAGTTTAGCTTCACGGCGACCGACGACAGCCCCACCGACGAGCGGACGACTTACCTCCAAACAGAAGAGATTCTGTTGGAATGCGTTACATATGCAACCGAGTGGGAGAGTGTGCGGCGTGTTGTCCCCTCTGCCCGTGCGGTCTTCCGGCTCTCTTCGCGCTCGATGAAAGAGTTCTCCTTGCGTGCTGAAGACTGGTCGGTCATTCAAAACTTGGATGGCGTGCAGACGGTCGGCGAGATTGGAGATATTACACAGCTCAATGAACTGATGGCTTCAAAGGTCATCGTCCGACTGTATGATCTCGGGCTGGTTGAGTATGTCGGGGAGCGTCAGGAGGAAGATTCGGTAGTTGATGCTGTGTCGGAGGATATTCTGCATCAAACCGAACGTGAGCTGATGCGCGCCATTGGCCCGATGGCTCCAATTGTTCTTGAGGACTGTGCTGAATCACTGGGCTTCAAGCTTCAGCAACTGCCCAAGGATATGATGCCATCGCTGGCAGAGCGTTTAGCCGAAGAGATCCCAGATAATGAGCGGCGGGTCAAGTTCCAGGAAGCGATGCTGCAGATCATGCAGCACCTCTATGCATAAGTTTGAGCCTAGCCATGCGATGCTCCGGTCAGCCTTGCCACGTGATCCTGCCCTGCCCACAGTGCCTATGGCAAGCAATGCTTGCACAGGAGTGATCACGAAGACGCACGGTGTGACGGACTGGCTCTCTTTTTACTTTCCTCCTTGACATGAAACTCAACATCCGAAACAAACTTGCCATTTTTGCGGCGCTGTTGATTTCTGCGCCATTGGCCTTGTCGGCGCTGGCTTTCGTCGTCATCGTCAGCGGGACGATTGATGCTAATGCTCGGCGTGACGTTGAAAAGGATGCCCGCTTAGCAGAGCGCATTTTCCGTTCACGGCAGCAGACCTTGCGGGAGATTGCGCAGTCCACGGCGCAGACCGTCGCCTCGGAAAATCTGATCGATTCGGCCGCGACGCCGACCGGCGCCTCGAGCGCCTCCGGTAATCCAACGCAGGTTGCCCAGCAGAGTCAGGCCGGGTGGCAGCAAAAACTTATTCAACTGGTCAAACAGCGGGTTGAATCTTCCGGTGTGGATTTTATTGCCGTCCTCAATACCCGGGGACAAGTACTAGTGCGCAGCGCGGGGAGCGGTGAAGCCTCTTTTGGCGACAATCCGCTGTTTATCAAGTCTAAGAACGCTGTCGAAAGCAACCAACCTGATGCTCTGCTGCGCGCTCAACTGGCCGGTGCCGTCAATGAAACTCCTGACTTGCTCAAAAGCTTCGGACTTGCGGAACAGTTCAACCGGCAGGTGACATCGCCGGTGGGCCTGACCCTTGAGGCCATTGCACCCGTGGTATTCGGGAACCGAGTTCTTGGGTACGTTCTCACCGGACAGCTGATCAACAATGCCCCGCAAGATGAAAACCGTCCGCTGACAGCGCTCACACGGGAAGTCAAACAAACGCTGTACCGCGACCTACAAGACGTTGCTGTGGCGTTCATCTTGGCAAAGGATAGAAAGGTCATCTCCTCGAGCGACCCGCGGGTTTTGGGCACTGCCCTGCAGAGCGAGTTGGCGGCTGACAAACCGACGGCCGTCAGTAACACACTGTTGGGTAGCAGTTACAAAACTGCTTTCGCGCCGGTCAAGGCCCCGGATGATGTCACCATTATCGGGTATGTTGGGGTTGGCGTCCGTGAAAGCTACTTCAGTCAGGTTCTCAATACGACGCTCATCATTATTCTCATTGTCACCGGCATCTCGCTGGTGGTCGGGGGTGTCGTAGCATTTGTTTTGGCGCAACGCCTGACACAACCTATTTTGAAACTGACCGAAGCAGCCAACCGCATCAGCTTAGGTGAGTTGGATGAACCAATCGCGGTCAACACCGGCGATGAAATCGGCGAACTGGGAGAATCGCTTGAACGGATGCGGATCAGTTTGAAGCAGGCGATCGAGCGCTTGCGCAGTCGCCGCTAGGAACTGTGACTATGAAAATCCACGAGTATCAAGCGAAGCGCCTGCTGGCAAAGTACGGCGTCCCTATTCCACGTCACCATGTTGCACTCAATCCTCTAGATGCCTGCATGGCGGCAGAGGCTCTGGGAACTTTCCCGGTTGTCTTAAAAGCGCAGATCCATGCCGGTGGACGTGGGAAAGGTGGCGGTGTCAAGCTAGCCCACTCTCTGGAAGAAGTCGAATCCATTGCCCTCCGCATGCTGGGTCACAAGCTGGTGACACCCCAAACTGGTCCCGAAGGACGGACGGTCCACCGGCTCATTGTCGAAGAAGGGCTGCACATTGACCGCGAGCTATATCTCAGCTTCTTGATTGACCGCAGTACCTCTTCGCCGGTGCTCATGGCCAGCCAGGCAGGGGGCATGGAGATTGAGGAAGTCGCCGCCGCCGCACCGGAAAAAATTTTGCGCGAAGTGATCGATCCAGTACTCGGCTTACAACCTTACCAAGCGCGAAAAGTTGCCTTCGGGTTGGGGTTTACCGGCGGACAGGCGGCAACAGTTGTAAAAATTCTCCTGGCGCTTTACCGGGCGTTTGTTGAGAGTGATGCGTCATTGATTGAAATCAATCCGTTTCTGCTCACTAAAGAGGGTGACTTCTATGCCCTGGATGCAAAGGTGACACTCGACGACAACGCCCTGTACCGGCACCCTGACTATGTTGAGTTACGCGACACCCGCGAAGAAGAACCCCTAGAAACCGAAGCCGCAAAGTACGACCTCAACTACGTCAAACTCGACGGCAACATCGGCTGTATGGTCAACGGCGCAGGGTTGGCTATGGCCACTATGGACATCATTAAGCTGTCCGGCGGCAACCCGGCGAACTTCCTTGATGTCGGCGGGGGAGCATCACAGGAGCGGGTTGAAAGGGCCTTTCGCATCTTACTGGCCGACCCCAACGTACGGGCGGTGCTCATCAATATTTTTGGGGGCATTGTCCGGTGTGATATGGTGGCAGCGGGTGTCATTGCTGCCGCGCGCAACCTCAACGTCACCTTGCCGATTGTTGTCCGCCTAGAAGGGACAAATGTTGAGCAGGGGCGCGCCTTGCTGGAAGCTTCCGGGCTGAACTTTACAACGACCGACGGGATGAAAGACGCGGCGGAGAAAGTGGTTGCCCTGGCTGCTGCCTAGCAGTACACGCTGTTCTGTCGGCAAAAAGGCTGCGCTGGGGACGCAGCCTTTTGTTTTCAAGACTATAGGATGGGCGCATTGGATCTCAATGAGCCGGTGAGCTTAGTACTGACGGCCGGTGGTGCGCGCGGCGTAGCGCACGTTGGCGTGCTTGCAGCTTTGGTCGCCCATGGGTTTCGGGTTGAAGAAATTGTAGGCTCAAGTGTCGGCGCACTCATTGCGGCGTACTACGCCGGCGTCGGACTCTCACTCGATGAGATGCAGGCGCTGGGGGTGGGGCTATCCTCGCGGCACTTGCTGGCCTGGGCGGCAGCACGGCGCGCCCCGCGCTTTGCACAGGCGTACTTTCGCCGCCGGGCCGGCATTGTCCCGACCTATCTCGAACGTCTGGAGCAGACGACGGGGCAGCATCTGCACCACGGCGTCCAACGGATTGGCTTGCTGGCTTTTGACGCCGTGGCGGGAAGAGAGGTCCTCTTCCACAGTGCAATGCCTGATTTTCCACTGGCCGATGCCATGCGCGGCGCAGTGGCCATTCCATTTGTGTACCCACCGCGCACACTCCACTATGCTGGGCAGACGCTGCGCCTCAGCGATGCCGGTGGACGGAATCGGTTGCCGATTGAGTACCTGTTTGAAGCTCCCTTTGCACCACGTCAGATTCTGGTCAGCGACATTGCCAACCGTATGGCACATCGGCGAGACAATGCTGCGAAGGTGGCCGTTTTCCGAGCACGGTATCCACATATACCGATTGTTGTCGTCACCCCTGATGCCCTCGGACGTGGCATGCTGTTGTATCGCCAAGCCGACCTCAGGGACCTTGTCGCTTCAGGTCGGGCCGTCACCGAAGCGTTGCTCCGGTCGGGTGCGCCGCTCGCTCAGCGTTCGGCCGTAGATGCAGCGTGTCTCAATCGGCTCTGAAGTCGACCGCACCCTCTGCTGAACCGTTCTCTGGCGGCGCGGAACTATATGCTGCGGCTGCCTGCCGGATGGCATCTACCAGTGCGGCGCACTCACGCATCGCCGCCACATCATGAACCCGGATAATGTGCGCGCCACCTGCCAGGGCGACCGAGACGCTTGCCGCTGTCCCCAGCAGTCGGTCGGATGGGTTCGGCTTTGCCGTCACAGCACCGATAAATGACTTACGCGACGGACCCACCAGCAACGGTCGCCCCAGTGCCGCCAGCCGTGGCAACAGGCCCAGCAGCAGCAGGTTGTCCGCCACCGTTTTGCCGAATCCCAAACCCGGATCTAACACCACGTGGTCTGGAGCAATTCCGGCCGTTTCGGCGATGACAAGGCTCCGGCGCAAACTTGCCTCGACCTCGGCCGGTATATCCGGCGTTGGGGAAAGACCGTGAAGTGCACCCGGCGTACCGCGACTGTGCATGAGGACCACCCCAGCACCATACCGGGCAATGACCTCCGGCATGCGTGGGTCAAATCGAAAGCCGGAAATGTCATTGACAATAGACGCACCGGCCCGCAGTGCTGCTTCTGCAACAGATGCTTTGTAGGTATCCACCGAAATTGGAACACCAACGGTTGTAGCCAGTGCTTTGATGACGGGTAGCACGCGGGCCGCTTCTTCGGCAGCATCAACAACTGTTGCGCCGGGACGTGTGGACTCGCCGCCAACATCGATGATAGCGGCTCCTTCCGCTACCAGACGGCGACCTTGGGCGACAGCATCTTCAAGGGCAAAGTATCGCCCCCCGTCTGAAAACGAGTCGGGTGTGACGTTGAGCACGCCCATAATGCAGGTCCGAGCACCTAATGCCACCGTGTACTCGGCGCAGCGCCAGTCAAACGAACGGCGCACCGCAATGGAACAGGCGGGAACGGAAACCATAGGTTGCATGCAGCTTGCCTCGATAGATGGATGCACGTAGTGTCTTGTCATGCTAAAACGACAGTCTTCAGCGCCAAACCGACGATTCGTGTGACGCAGCTATGAAGCAGATTCTCACCGTGGCGCTCAACACGTTTCGGGAATCCGTGCGCGACAAGGTGCTCTACAACTTGGTAGTCGCCGTGTTGATTCTGATCGCTGCCTCGTTGCTGATTGGGGAGCTTTCCATTAACCAGGAACGTAAGGCTATGGTGGATTTGGGGCTGAGCACGCTCCTTCTGTTTGGCTATTTGATCGCCGTCTTCATCGGCACGGGGTTGGTTTATAAGGAAATTGAACGGCGAACGATTTACACGGTGCTGGCCAAGCCTATCCGCCGCTACGAGTTCATTCTCGGAAAGTTCCTTGGTTTGTCGGCCACCCTGCTGGTCAACTGTACAGTCATGGTGGTCGCGCTCATCGTAGCGCTGTTGTACGTGCGGCGTCCGACCGATCCGTCACCCCTTGGCATTCTGCCGGCGGCGTTCCTACTGTATGTTGAGCTCCTTCTGGCGACGGCGTTGGCGCTGCTGTTTTCATCCTTTACTACACCGGCCCTGGCGACGTTCTTCAGTATTGTAGGGTATTTGGTGTGCAACTTTACGCCTGACATCAAACTGTTTGCGGATATTTTGAACGTTGAAGCCTATCCCTCGTTACGCCTCACTCAAGTCATCCTGTGGACGCTCTACTACACGCTGCCGAACCTGACCAACTTCAACTTTATCACCCGTACCGCCCATGGGATTCCCATCACCGGCGAGCAGTTCGGGCTGGCCTGTGTGTACGGCTTGGTGTACCTGTGCATTCTCCTTTCTCTTACGATCTATGTCTTCGAGCGCCGTAACTTCAAGTGACCGGCAGTCGGCCAGGTCCGCCCGGCGACGGGACTACCTCTACTGGGGTATCATCCTTATCGGTCTGGCCTGTCTTTACCCCCTGCAAGTCCGGTTTGACGCCACCTTTCACACCAATCGCACCGTCGAAGAAACGCTTTACATTCGGTCAGGTGAGACCGTCAGGCGACTGTCTTTTGGGTTTGATGGGTTGGTCTCCGACCTGTATTGGATCCGAACGGTGCAGTATTTCGGGCGCAAGCTCAGCGGCGGGCTGACTGACAAAGGCACGGTGGATTTCTCCAGGCTTTCCAAGGACGATATGCCGTTGCTTGAGCCAATGCTCAACATTACAACCACGGTGGATCCCAACTTTGTTGCGGCGTACCGCACCGGTGCGATCTTTCTCGCCGAGTTTGATTACGATGCGGCGCTGGCGCTTTTGCGGAAAGGGATTGCCGTTCAGACCGACCGCCGAACGCTGTTTCGGTTGTGGTCTGACTACGGGGCGATTTGCTGGCGGGCAAAGCGGTACGAAGAATGTGCCGAGGCCTACCAGCGTGCCTCCGAGTTGGCACTTAGCGCCAATGATCGAGACTGGACGGCTGTGATGGTCGGCGCGGCGAAGACACGGGGGGGCGACCGGAGGACTTCATACCTTCTCTTTCAGCGGCTGCGCGATGAAGCGGAGCATGAGGGCGCCCGGCTCGGTGCGGAGTGGCGTATCCAGCAACTAATATCGCTGGACGAACGGGATTTTTTTGCGCAGCTGATTGCGCTGTTTCGACAGACGTACCAACGCAATCCGGCGAACTTCGCCGAACTCTATCCGCTCGTTGTTGCGCACCGGCACAAAGCCTACGATACGCTTGGACGACCTCTAGCGCTCTTCCGTGAGGATTTCGCCACACGGTACAGCCGGTATGACCGTGTCCCGCTCGATCCGAGCGGCGCACCGTATCGCTATGATCCGATACGTGGGTGTGTCGGTCTGAGTACGTCATCGCGGGTGGCGCGTGATCAGGAGGAACCCTGTCCTGCTGAACCATCACAGAACGACCGGATCCATTGAAACCGTTTGTGGAGCGGCTTGTGGTGCAACCGGGATGGTGGTTTCGCCTTCAGAGGCTCCGCTGACCAGTTGGGCAGATTGAACCCGCCGCGCTTCAGCTTCGGCACGCTGGCGCTGATTAGGGATGAATTCCTGCCGGACAAACTGCTTCAGTGCGGCAACAACCTGCGGGTCAAACTTCGTCCCCGTGCTCTCATCAATGAGTTCGAGAACTTCCTCAATTGGCATCGGCTCGCGGTAGTGCCGCTTGTGTGTCAGGGCATCAAAGAAATCGGCCACGGCAATAATGCGTGCGCCCAGCGGGATTTCATCTCCCTTCAACCCAAACGGATAACCGCTGCCGTCCAGATTCTCGTGATGTCCGGCGGCGACCAGCGGCAAGTCCTGCATATCCCGCGTGAAGTGAATCTTAGAGAGAATGTCGTAGGTATTTTTGGCATGGTCGCGCATGTGGGCGTACTCTTCCGGTGTGAGCTTGCCGGGCTTGCAGAGGATGGACTCGCGCGTTCCAATCTTGCCATAGTCGTGCAGCAGACCTGCGTAGTAGATTCGGCGGCGCTCAGCCTCTGGCAAGTTCATGTACTTGGCAATCGCACGCGAGTAGCGCGCTACCCGTGCCGAGTGACCAGCAGTCAGATCGTCGCGGGCGTCGATCGAGGCCGCGAGTGTCGTCACAAAACTCTGGAAGGTGATTTTCTGCTCTTCCAGCAGATAGATATTTTCCAGCGCCAGACCGGCCTGCCGTGAAACGGCCATCAGAAATTCCAACTCTTCGTTCTCAAAGGTTTTCTTCGTCGTCAGGTTATCGAGGTAGCATACGCCCCATACTCGGGCAGAAGAACTGATGGGAGCGCACATCACCGACCGAATGGATTGAAAAATAATGCTTTGCTGGCCGGCAAAGCGGGCATCGTTGCGGGCATCAAGGCACAACTCAGCGACATTGCCCTCATAAACACGGCGTACAATGGTCTGGCTGGGCGACACCTGTGCAGCGTCGCCGTTCCGCATGCGCGCCGCTTGCTGCCGTAGTGTGTTGTTCTTCGGATCGGCCAACAAAATCACACCCCGTTCGGCCGGAAGCACGTCAAACAGGAGCGTGAGCAGTTTTTCGGCCAGTTCCTCACGTGTCGTCACGGTCAAAATGGCGCTGGTAATTTCATACAGGGCCTTGAGTCGGTTGACCATCACGGCATTACTCAACTGCGCAGCGCGGATTAGCGACGTGTTGAGATAACGTGTCTGTGAATGGTCAATGACCGACATGACCTGGTGTGCCTCGCCGGCATTCGCGGCAACTTCCTGGTCAACGTATTCAAATGTCATTTCTGTACCGGCAAGCTTGCGCCCTAGGGCGATTCGGTCGCCGCTGTGCAGCCGCACTTCCGGCACACGCTGGTCATTGACGTATGTCGCCCCGGTGCTGCTGCGGTCGATCAGCATGGCATAGGTGCCGTCGAACCGTAGTTCGGCATGCAGGCGTGAAACGTAGGGGTCGTCTATTTGCAAATCATTGTCAGACAGGCGACCGATACGAAAAACTGGCTTGTTCAGTGTCAGGACAACCTCTTTTCCGCCTAAGTCCCGATACCTGAGCGTTCCCCACGCCCCGTGAGCAGCATGCTGATCCATAGCGAAGCACCTTATTGTCAGTCTGGAAACTATCTCTGGCCTATCTCTGGCGTTTCAATCTCATCACTCATCGGCGCACGCAAACACGCTCCAAGCTACGCAGGGGGCGATAAACGAAACGGCACGTTATGTGTTATGCGTAAAGATAGCATATCAGCGACCGGACTGTCGCCCCGATCTAGCGTGCCGTTGTGGTTGGCACTGCGGACAAAAGTATGTCGAGCGTTGCCCCTGCCGAATGCGGACAATCGGCGTCTCACAACGGACACATGGCTTACCTTCCCGGTCGTACACCAGCAGCGCCTCTGCATAAGCTGCGCCAAAGTATTGCCCGGCAATGCTTTCCGGGTTGACATCAATCGTGCTGCCGGCCTCGATGGCCGATTCTAGGAGCATCCGAATCACTGCCCACAAACGCTTGACCTTCGCCTTCGGAATGTTGTTTGCCCGTGTTTTTGGGTTCACACCGACAGCAAACAGTGCCTCCGCCGCATAGATGTTCCCCAATCCGGCGACACAGCGCTGGTCGAGCAATACCTCCTTGACAGGACGCCGTGTGGCTGCCAGGACCTGCTGCAAATAAGCAGGTGTAAACGCCGGCCCGAGCGGCTCGGGAGCCAAGTTGCGCAGTTCTTTGAGTTGGTTGAGTTCGTCCGTTCGGACGAGCCGCATGACGGCAAAGTGGCGTTGGTCCTGAAACGCAAGCCGCCGGTCGTTGTCAAGATCGAAGATGGCATGGACGAATTTGGGTAACGGGTCACAAGGCATGACATACAGGAAGCGCCCTGCCATTCGCAGGTGAACAAGCAACGTGTAGGCATTATCGAGGTGCAGCAGCAAATACTTACCCCGTCGCCCAACATCGGTGAACGTTGCACCCTCGACACCGGCGGCAAACGCAGCTGCCGTCTGCGGTGCAACGAGCCGCGGACGGGTGATCTGCACTGTGAGAATCCGGCGCCCACAGAGGCGTGGCTGCAGGGCGCGCGCCACGCCTTCCACTTCCGGCAACTCTGGCATGACAGTTATGGGTTCGCAGCCGTCATGGTTGTCACCGGGAGGGTGACAATCATGACCCCTGATGTGACCGAGCCGGCATACATCCGTCCGGTTGTGAAGGGATCGAATGCCGCAGCCCACATCCGATGGCCCGGTAGTTCAGCGCGCCGGTCCAGGCGGTGGAACAGTTGTCCCCCGTTGACCGAAAGGTACAGGCCGCCGCCCTGCGCATCACCGATGAGGACTTCGTCGGCGTTGCGTGGATTGAATCGAATCACGGCAATATCGCCGAAACCAATGCCGCGCCCCAGCCGCGCCCACGTCTGCCCACCATTGTAGCTCACGTAGGCTGTGCGGCGCGTACCGACGAGTATGGTTCCCGGCTGATGTGGATGGATGGCGATTTCCTGTACGCAAGTGGTGTCCTTTGTACTCTGCACGGGGAGGCCGGCCCGCTCCCAAGTTGCCCCACCATCGCGACTCATCAGCAGGCCGTCGGAAATGCCGGCCAGAATCACCTCCGGGTTGTGCGGTGACACAGCGACAGAAAAAACCCGTCCCCGGTATGCACCAAGGTTGAGTTTTTCCCAGCCTTTGGCTGGATTGTCCGTTCGGAACAGACCATCCCAGGCGGCGGCGTAGAGCCATCCATCGCCAGTCGAAGTCAGCTCGACAACATGACCCTTCAATCGCTGCCGGAGGATCATCCGGCGAGATGCCCGTGCTGCCAGGCGCCCCTTACCGGACGGGCGTGGACGGGATGTAGAAGGCGCTGCGGCAGCCAGCCGGCCGCCCGGGGCAACCGGTGTGGGCTTCCAGTTTGCAGGCGGATTGGCCGGCTGCCAGAGTCGGCCGCCGTTGTCCGTGAAAAACACACCGTCGTTGGTAGCCGCATAGAAGCGGCCTGGGTTGTTAGTCTGCGTGCACAACCCATACACGTCGCGCGCACCCATTCCCTGAGCTGTCGGTTGCCAGGTCTGTCCCATGTCGTTGGAGACATAGACGCCGCCTTCTGCACCGTTGAACATTACCGTGGCAAAGATGCGCCCCCGCTGCGTGCTATCGGCTAGCAATCCGGAGATGCGCCGCGTGACAAAACCGGTGTTATACGGTTGAAACGTCGCACCACCGTCTTCGCTGATCAGGACGCCGCGATTTTCAGTCCCGACAATTACACGATTCGGCGCAGAGGGATGAATGCGGATTTCATTGATGGTAGTTGTCGAGGGCAGCAACTGCTGCCAGCTCTCGCCACCGTCGGCCGTCCACCACAACCCCGCGGTTGTCCCGGCAAAGATTTCCTTCTCGCGCGTCGGGTGCGGGAAAATGACGTGTGTTCGGCGCGCACTTGATGGGATACCTTTGAATTTCGTCCAGTTGCGGCCGCCGTCCAGGCTGCGGTAAATGCCGCTACAGGCGCTGCAATAGACCTGTTCGGGATTGAAGGCGTCAATGGCGATGCTAAAAATGTCGGAGTCCTCGATCAGTTTGGAAGTTTCGCCGTGAATAAACGTCCAGTTCTGGCCGCCATCCGTGGTTTTCCAAGGGAGATACCAGGTGCCAACGTACACGATGTCAGGACTCCGAGGATCAATCGCCACGGATTCGATGTTGCGAATCCCCTTGTGACCGGCCGGTGACAAGCGCGCCCAGGTTTCGCCCCCATCTGTGGAGCGAAAGGCCCCGGAGAGCGTCCCGGCGACAAGCACGCTGGCGTTACTCGGTGCCATGGCGAAGGCGCGCACCGACTCCTGCCTGAGAATATTGCGCCACGTCACCCCACCATCTGTGGATTTATACACCCCGCCTTCGCGATCGTTTTCGAGCATCCAAACGGCGGCGTACAGCGTATCGGTTGCTGTTGGGTCAACAACAATGCTTTCAATGATGTACTGTGGGCGATTAAAGCTCGGCAACCACCGCCAGGTCTGCGCACCGTCGGTTGTCACGTAGATTTGACCGTCGGCCGTACCGATGAACATGCGTTTGGGATTTGTCGGGTCTTGCGCCAGTGCGCGTACCGTCCCGCCAAAGGGACCTGTCACCCGCCATTCGGCTTGTTCGACCAGTACGGAAGTCAACAACGGCGGCGTCTCAGAGGCAGCGCTGCACACCGGCGCCAAATGGCCGGCCAGTGTGGCACAGAGCACGAGGGCAATAGCAAACAACTTCATTGTTTTCTCACTGTTACGTTGAAAAATCAAATCCTTTACACGAAGTTGCCGGAGCATATCACGTCTTCGTTTGCAGCGTCATCCGATCAGATGCGAGGCCGAGCCGATAACCGGCGTCCACAAAAATTGTTTCGCCGGTTACAGCATCGGCACTCAGCAAGTACAAGAGTGCCTGGGTGATGGCATCCGGTGTCACACCCTGACCGGTCGCCGTGAAATCAACTTTGCCCGGTGCAATGGCATTGACCTGAACAACCGGCGCAAGGGCTTTCGCCAGGCTTTCGGTCAGCATGATGAGACCGGCTTTAGAAACGTTGTAGTGGACATAATCTGTCCACGGCCGGATTCCCCCGACGCAGGCCAAATTGACGATTTTGCCGCGTCCCTGAGCTGTCATAAGGGCAGCAGCGCGGCGCGCACACCAAAAAGGAGCGGTGAGATTGACCGTGAGGGTTTGTTCCCAATCAGCATCGGTGAGCGCCAAAACTGGGCAACGTTCGAAGACGGCAGCGTTGTTGACGAGAATGTGCAACGCGCCAAGACGGTGGACGATAGCTTCAAAGAGAGCATCGACCTCGGCCGGGTAGCGTAGGTCAGCTTGCAACACCTCGACGGTAACGCCGGCAGGGCGCAGTGTAGCTGCCAGCGCCTCGGCTGCTTCCCGGGACGTATGACAGTGAAGTGCAAGGTGAACACCCTGTGCCGCCAGAGCCTGCGCCATGGCAGCTCCCAAACGTCGCGCACCGCCCGTCACCAATGCAATACTGCCCGCCAGTTGCATGGTAGTTTCTCTCCCACGGTGGAGTTTGCAGTGCAGTTCATTTTGGCAAACCAGGTCGGCTATGGTACGGTTGGTAGCAATTGACCACGGCCTCCTCCTACCCTAGGTCTCGTTGATGTCACCGGACAAAAAACCCTCTCATCTGCCGATACTGTGGGTCTTACCTCTGTTTTTTGTGCTGATCGGGACGTGGTACGTCGTCGAGTGGGCTGTAGCACCGTCGCGCACGCCGACCTTTCACCTGGGCTTGGGTGTTGTGTTGTTACTGTACGGACTTGGACGGCTCTTTGGCCGATGGCAATCCTCCCGCTGAGCGTCTAAATGAGAGCGTACAGGTGAGCAACTGCCGTGACCGGTTCCGAGAGACTATTCCTGTGACCTGTGAGAAACCAGGGCCACCGGGCACCGCGCCAGGCAAAAATGTCAAGCCGCGCTGCGAGATGCAGGTGGTCAGGAGTGGGCCTGTGACAACCCGTTTCTGCCGGAGCAGCACTCGACCCCGCTGCGCCGGTCCGTTGGGCGCACAAACACGCCGTCAGCACCCGGCCCAGTTTTGGGCGCATCGAAGGAGCGCGGCCGGATACACCCTCTTTTGCCTGGCACTGCACCTATATCAAGCTTTGCGCTGTCGCCCAGGCCTCAAAGGACTGCTCAAGTTCATCAAAAGACGCAATCTCAAACAGCTCGTCCTGCATGTGGTGAATTTCAACGGGCGTGGCAGCAACGCGCTCGATGTCAAACGGCGTCTTCTTAACCGCGTCTGAAAGTGCGTAGGCAATTTCCCCGACCGATGAACTAATGCCGGCTCCGTAGATTTTCGTCAGACGCTGATCGCGCGCGGCACCGGCATGCGCCGTCGGATTAATTAGCCCAAACTCGACTGTGTACCAGTATATCCGCCCCAGTTTGACCGTGTCTTCTTCGCGGCGGGCATTGATGCCGGCCAACCCAAACTTGTGGAAGAACGATGCAAAACGCGGGTTGGTAATCATCGGCAAGTGACCCATGAGGTCGTGGAACATGTCTGGAGCAGGCGTGTATTCCAGCTCGGATGGATGCCGGAGAAAGTCCGTACAGGGAAACAACTTCTGCGCCAGCAGGAGGAAAAACGTCGCTTCAGGGACATACCCTTCAACCCGCACACACTGCCAACCGGTGCAGGCGCGCAGACGCTCACTCAAGTCGGCCAACCGTGGGACGCGCTCGCGTTCGTAACAAAGCTTGGCACGCCCTTCGAGATACTCATCACAGACCCGACCGACAATGGCGGCCGACTGCCGGTCGTAGAGTCTGCGCCACGTCTCATGCTGCACCGGCGCATAAATCGGCGGCTGAATGTCACGCCCAATGGTGCCTTCCGGCGACGGACTCGGAGCCAGTGGGAGCGAGGGCTTCGCTTTGAAAACAACTTCTGTGGAGAGCTTTTTAGGCAGAGGTTGTAAGGCAACGGCGGCAGGCATCACAGCTCTCCTCCCTACGAACGGATATGACTGAGGGACGCGAAAGCCATGCTACCGAATGCGCATGGACAAACCAACGGCCACCTGGTGAAAGTCGTCCCGACCAATACGCATCGGTGCGTCTGCAGAATCCCGCAAAAGGCCGCGCCCGCCATTTGGCGGGCGCGGGCAAACAGCGGCCGTTGTGCTCAAGTTACTTGAGTGTGTGAATCCAATCGGCAATAGCAGTGCGTTCGGCTGCCGACACCTGCGGCATTGGCGGCATCTTCGGCGCACCGTATGCAGCCGGATTCTCGATCAGTCCGGCTATCTCTTCTTTGCTCCGCTTTTCCTTCTTAGCAACCCCGATTAGTTTCGGACCGGCAGGGCCACCTTCGCCGTTCTCGCCATGACACACAGCACAGTTCTTTACAAAGGCTTCTGGCGCAGGTGCGGCAGGCGCAACGGACTTCCGACTGATGTCTTTCGGCTCAAATGGCTCTTTCAGGAAGCGGGTCCCTTCTTCTTCCTGCGCTCGGAGCTGTTCGGCAAAGTTTTGGGCGTCATCACGCTTGGCCAGCAAATGTAGCGTGCCTATTGCCACCAAAAGCGCCAGCGTCCCTAACATGACAAACGGACGCTTGAGCGGATGCCGCTCTGGGTTGCGGTCCAAGAAAGGCAGGAAGGTGATCACCGCCATGACCAGTCCTGGAATCACCAGGGAGCCAATAATGGCTGTTGAGCCGGGGAAATACTTCAAAAGCTGGAAGAGAAACAGGAAATACCACTCTGGACGGGCGACATACTGTGTTTGCGACGGGTCAGCCTTCGGTTCCAGTGGGGCAAGGGTCGTCAGCGACAAGTAGGCTAAAATGGCGAAGACCACCAACGAGAACACGGCATCCTTGAAAACCTGCCCGGGCCAGAAAGGCTCGACCTTGAACATGGCCTCCTGTTCGGTCATGTTGAACGGGCCGGCCGGTCGCGCCTTGCGGAACAGGTACAGGTGCGCCGCAATCCCACCTGCCATGAGTGCCGGGAGCAAGAAAACGTGAACCATGAAGAAGCGCGAGATGGTAATGGTTCCCATTTCCGTGCCGCCAATGATGATGCGCTTGATCATGTCACCGACAAGCGGCACTTCACTGGCAATACCAACCGTGACTACCGTACCGTAGTATGCCTTCATGTCCCACGGCAAAAGGTAGCCCGAAAGTGAAAAGGCAAGCACCAACTGGAGTAGCCCAGCCCCAACCAGCCAAAGCAATTCCCGCTTCTGTTTGTAAGCGCCCCAGATAACAATCTGCAAAATGTGCAGCACCACCATAATGACCATAGCGCTCGAGCCATAGTGGTGCATCCCACGCATGAAAGCCCCAAAGGGCACTTCTTTCATGATGTACTCGACCGACTTATGGGCATCTTCAGCACTCGGCACATAGTACATCGCCAGAAATACGCCTGTGATTGATTGCAGTGCAAAAATAAACAGCAGGGCACTGCCAAAAGCGTAGGCGTACTTCGTTCCGCCGGGAATCGGTTCATCAAGCAACTCGTGGAGGATTTCGCTGATGCCGGCGCGCTCGTCAACCCAGTCATAAACTTTTCCAAGCACGCCGTTGAACTGTGGAACTGCCGGAGAAGCCATAACAGAAAACCTTTCCAAAGTCTAGCAATGTGTTGTCGCCGAAGCGTGGGGGCTGTCGCCGGCCGTAACGAGCAAGATGATCACGTTATGAAAAAACTTCTTTTTCAGGAAGTAAGTTCTTGAATTTCTGGAATACAACCTGAAGCTTTTGGTCATCCGTCACACGGTATTCAAGCGTATCTAGCCCACGTGCTGAGGCCGACCCGGGTTTCTTTTCACCGGTGATCTCGAAGGCGCTGTTGTGACACGGACAAAAGTATTCATTGCGCTCAGGAACCCAGTTGACCTTGCATCCCAAATGTGGACAGGTGGCTGTGAAGGTTAGAAATCGGTCACCCTGCCGCATAACCCAAATGGTTTCATCAGACGACGACTTCACCCAGCCATCACGTATCTCAATTGTGATTTTTCGTGCAGTTGGCTTACCTTCTTCAAATTCAGAAACCGAGCCTAGATCAATCCAGTTTTTATCGTCGCTGTTTTCTCCGGTTTTAAGCGCGTTGCCGACGGCAAACTGAAAAATCGGATAAGCCAATGCACCGCCAATGCCGGCCCCAATAATGATTGAGCCAAGGCCCATGAAGAGGCGCTTGGTTTTGTCCACTTCGGACAGTTCAGTCATACAAACTCCTTGTTTGCGAAGCTTAAGTACTCAAGGACATCATCGCAAAAGCATGCGCCGGGGAAGTGGTCACCACGCTTGCGGAGGGTAAGACGAAGCCGAGTATAGCGACGGACTACCGGAGTGTGTGTAAGTCAACACACAAACCCCCCTGGGGTTTCCCCAGCTGCACAATCGGCAGTTCCATCACATCATCCCCTGAGTTCGCCCCCAAAGACGATTCCTATGACCGAGACGCGGTTGTAGGCAGTCACCGGTGACCGTACCCGCTGGCGGCGAGCAGCCAGCGCCCCAGAGGACAACCTGCTCGCAGTACATCTAACGCGCGCTCAAGTTGATATCCTCCCCTGCCTGAAGGCCCCGGAGATTCCTCCGGCGCGCAGGCGCGGCGTTGCACCACCCCGGAGTCGCTTCCTTCAGCAGGGGAGCTGCTTCTGACCACCATCGTCCTTCGACCCACCGGAAATTTCACCGCAGCGCCGCAGAGGACGCACGAAACTTCCCTGAGAAAACC
>CALGZC010000045.1 GCA_937934745.1 uncultured Blastocatellia bacterium | reverse complement strand
GTGATTGACCTCGGCGCCGCGCACGCCTCGAGCGGCGAGACGCTGTGCGGCAGGGTCATTGCCGTCCTTAAGTCCGAGGCGTTACTCAGCGACTCGGTTGGCGCAGGCTATCTCGAGCGGAACTGGCCGCCCGCGCTGAAGGAATCCGGGGCTTGGCCGTTGGGCAGCCTGCGGCAGAGTTTCCTGAACGGCTCGCTCACGCGGCTGCTCGACCCCGACACGACCCTGCGGGGGAAGATCGTCGAGTTCGTGGAGCATGGCGACTTCGGGCTTGCCTCGGGCGAGAAAGCCGATGGAACCTACGAGCGGCTGTGGTTCAAAGAGCCGGTCCCTACCGACGAGATCGCCTTCGAGTCAGGAGTCTTTCTTCTCACCAAGGCCAAGGCGCAGGCGCTCAAGGCGGGTGTTTTCGAGCCGGCTTCGGCACCGCAACCGCAACCAAGTCCTCCGGTGCTGGTTGCTGGGCCAGGTCCCCTGTCTGCTGAGCCGAGTACGACACAGGCAGGCGAACCCGAGCCTCAACCGGCACCCACCCCTGGAATCCAGACGAAGACTATCCGTCTTGTCGGCTCCGTTCCACCCGAGCTGTGGAATCGGCTAGGGACGAAGCTCCTGCCCAAACTTCGGTCGGGCTCCGATCTCAAAGTCAGCGTTGATCTCTCGGTGACGGTCAACTCTGATGTGGTAGGGAGCCTGACATCGAATCTGCGCCAGACTCTGGAGGACCTAGGGCTTGCAGACAAAGTACGCATTGATGCGGCGTAGGTTAGGCTTAAGGCCAATGGACCAGTTTCATGAATGTGAGTCGTAGCGCCCCCTCGATTCCGCATTGTGGAGCAGTTCATCCGCTCCGACCGCATCCGCATCACCCCGCCGCTCTTCTACCAAGACGACCTACGCCGCCGGCTCATCATCACGCTCAACATGAGCCGCGTCATTCAGCAGGTGCTGGGTGCCGTCCACCAAGAGAACGCCGAGCGCCTCGAACCGGTCTTCGACCGCGATCATCCCATCCGCTCCACCGGCGAAATGCGCATCTGGTACACGGGCAGGCCCTGCCATGTCACCCGCAAGTCCCATATCAACGTCTGCGTCTATGACAGCGCCTGGGAAGCCTCCGACGCCTTTGCCCTGGAAAACAGCGAGGCCGTGGCGGCCTGGGTCAAAAACGACCATATCGGCTTTGAAATCCCCTATTTGTATCAGGGCGTGGTGCGCAAGTATCGTCCCGATTTTCTCGCGCGGCTTGTCAGTGGCGAGATGCTCATCCTCGAAACCAAAGGCGAGGAGAGCGAGCAAGACCAAGTCAAACGTCGCTGTTTAGGGGAATGGGTAAACGCGGTCAATGCCCATGGCGGCTTTGGTCGCTGTCGTTGGGCGGTCGTGCGTCATCCGGGCGAGATTCAAGACATCCTCCTGAAACAAGTCCCAGGGTCTGACAATCCCCTCCCACAGACATAGCTCATCGGTCGCCATTCCTCATGATTGCTAAGCTCTTGAGAGTCGTTTATTTAGGCGACAATCATCGAATATAGCGACCAGACTAGGATTTCACCGACTATGTTTTGAATCAGTGTCGGTCGCGCTTGCTTGTCGGCTCGCCTGTTTTGCGTGTAGATTGCGGCTACCACGATTGCTGAGTCGAGTATGTTGTCGCCGGGCAGTCGCGCGCAGAGCGGCGCCCAAGTCGACTGACTTGCCGGAAGCAGGCAATGGCGGCTCTCGAAATCAGGGCGACTTAAGTTTCCGCGCTTTTCCAAAAGCTCAATCGCCGGCAGAGGAACTTGGAAAACGATCGGAGTGGCAAAGTATCCCCATCATTAGGTTGATCAATATGAAACATCTAATAAATGCATTCGTAGTTCTCATGATTTTCAACGCATCGTTCGCTTTGAATGCTCAGGAAAGACAAAGCGAAGCGGACTCCTCGACACTTCGCCGACAATTGGAGGAACTCAACAGAAGTTTCACCTATCAAGGAAAACCAATCCATCCCAGGGCAATACAAGATTTAGTCGCTTGGGTTTCTGACGCTTTGCCGGGACCGGTTGCCGTTGATGTTGAAGGAGCTTACAGAAATAATCGTTATTTCGGCGACTATGAGCTAAAGAAAGACGGATTAGTTTTTATAGATTTAAGCCAAAATCCTCTTGATCAAGAAGGCTCATTCGCGTACGAGCGCTTAGGTAAGCTCGCAAATGGATTGCATGTCTTACGAACATTTGCTAATAGCGGCGGGACGGGCGTCTTCCAAAGCTTGTTGTTGGTCGAGTGTCTGATTGATTTTGAATATAAAAATGATGGAAGCCGCCGAAGCCTGCTTGTGATAAAGCGCAGGGGGGAATTTGCGCTCGGCGACAGGTATTCTGGAACAATAAAGCTTGAGCCGGCGGAAAACGCAATCTTAATTGGCTCGGACAAAGGCAATGTCAAAAAGCCCTATCGAGTTAAGCTGCGGTAGCGTTGATCAACGTTACGCTCAGCCATTTAAACGATGTAAGGGCGACAACCGCGACGGCGCGCTGCATTGGCCGAGTCGCGCGGCATCTTGCCCTGCGCCATCTCGGCTGTCGGCTCAGAATTCGTGGTTTGGTAAGTCGCCTTTTGCTCATTCTTTACCCTGAGCGCCGTTTCTGCGGTGCGACGTGCTAGCTGTGTCCCGGCCGCTTCGCATCTGACGGCAGCGAAGACCTCGGCCCTTGACACAAGCCGGCGATCACAGTTGATGTCCCTGACGGGTGTTGACATCTCTGACGGGCTGTTGCTGCCGGCAATTGTTGCGCCGGCGGACAATCTCACGTTCAACCTTGCGTCAGGCGTGGCGGGACAACTGACCACGAGGCAGCCGAGTCCTGTTCTGCACGGGCCGGAAAGCGCCGCGCTTGAGCGCAACCGGCCTCTTCATTCAAGCCGCAGCCGATTCAAACGCAAAGGATCAAGTCAAAACGCCAACAATCAAGCGTCTAGGCGCGACGAACTCAGTTGTTGACCTGAAGGTGGGTTACAGCATCCACAGCCGCGCCGCCCAGGCCGGGAAGCATCACCGTCCAGGTGCCACGCTTTCAGGCACTAAGCTCCATGCTTTGCGCGTCGGACCTGACCGAAAACCGGTGCATAATTATGCTTGACAGATACATAGTTATGCGTAGTATCCGCTGCTTGCGCTGCTTGACAAGGAGGGAAACGGTGGGAAAGAGCTTTGTCGAGGGGAAGGGTAAGGCTGAACGCCACCGTGCGCTGCTGGAGCTTGTGGACACCAAGCGGTTGCGTACCCAGGAGGAACTCTGTGCTGCTCTGGCCGGACACTACGGCATCACCTGCGATCAGGGGACGATCTCACGCGACATCAAGGAGCTAGGGCTGGTCAGGCTTTCCGACGCCGATGGGCTTTACTACGGTCGGACGCCGGCCGTGTTGCCCGCCTCTGATGAAGCGTTTGTGCTGTCGCGTCTGGTGCGCCGTGTGCAGGCAGCAGAAAACCTGGTTGTTGTGCATACCGACGCTGCCAATGCGCACCCGGTCGCCGAAGCCATTGACCGATTGGCATTTCCTGAAGTGATCGGGACTGTGGCCGGCGACAACACGGTGTTGGTCGTTGCCAAGACCAAGTCTAAGGCGCGGCAAGTGGTCGAGCAGCTTGAGCGCCTGGCCGGGTCGAACGTTCAGAACGAACCACGTGCGAAGGCCGGCGCTAAGGCCGGTAAGAAAGGGAAGTGACGGGTGATGAAAAAGATTGCCCTGGCCTATAGCGGCGGCCTGGATACAAGCGTCATTTTGGCTTGGCTCAGGGAAACCTATGGCGTTCCGGTTGTGGCCTTTGTCGCCGATGTCGGTCAGAACGAAGACCTGGCGGCCATTCACGAAAAGGCGCTGGCGACAGGTGCGAGTGACGTTGTCCTGACCGATGTGCGCGAAGAATTCATCCGCGACTATGTCTTCCCAGCCCTGGCGGCGAACGCCGTTTACGAGGGGGCATATCTCCTTGGCACGGCGCTGGCGCGGCCTGTGATCGCCAAGGCGCTTGTTACTGCGGCGCGAGCCACTGGTTGTGACGCAGTTGCTCATGGGGCAACCGGCAAGGGCAACGACCAGGTGCGCTTTGAGTTGGCCGTCGCCGCCCTGGCCCCGGATTTGAGGGTAATTGCTCCCTGGCGCGAGTGGTCGTTTGCCGGTCGGCAGGATTTGCTGCTCTACGCAGAAAAGCACGGCATCCTGGTACCGGTCACACCGGACAAACCGTACTCCATAGATGCCAATGCCGTTCACATCAGCTACGAAGGCGGCATTCTGGAAGACCCCTGGCAACCACCGCCGCCGGGCATGTTCCGCTGGACGACCGATCCGGAACAGGCCCCTGATGAACCGGCGTTTGTGGACGTGACATTTGAAGCCGGCAGACCAACGGCGCTTGACGGTGAGTTACTGTCTCCGGTGCAGCTTTTGGAACGCGCCAATGCACTGGGTGCGCGCCACGGAGTTGGACGGGTTGATATTGTTGAAAACCGTTTCACCGGACTGAAGTCCCGTGGCGTCTATGAAACACCGGGACTGACGCTCTTGATGCAGGCACACCGTGCGGTGGAATCCATAACGCTTGACCGTGAAGTCGCACATTTCAAGGAAGCCCTGGCGCTGAAGTTTGCCGAACTGGTGTACAACGGCTTTTGGTTTGCGCCGGAAATGGAACTGTTACGCGCCACCATTGCGCAAACTCAATGGAACGTGACCGGAACGGCGCGGTTAAAGCTCTACAAAGGTGCGGTGCAGGTGGTTGGACGTAAGTCGCCGGCCGGGCTTTATGACGCCGCGGCCGTGAGCTTTGAGACGCGAACACAAATTGCGCCCGCCGACGCCGGTGGCTTCATTGCCGTCCAAGGCATGCGACTGCGCCGGCAAACGCGACCGGTAGGCTGAACATGACCGGCGAGTAGGTGTTCATCTGCGCGATGTGTTGCTGAAAGACTCACGTTACACATCGCCCCCATCGTATCGCGCACGCTTTGATGCACGCGGCCGACAACACTGCCTGTGGAGGTTTTCATCATGCCAATGTTCCCCTTTGATGTTTCTGCGCGTGCTGTCATTGGCGCTGCCCGTCACCGGCGCTTGTTCTGGGAAGAGGTGCTGGCGACCGTAGGCTTTACGGCCGCGTTGATGACGGCGCTCATTGTGGTGTTCGGAACTATCGAGTCGGAGCGCATCAATCTGTTGACCCACGTCTCGTTTGCCCTGTTGACCGTAGCGCTCTTCGGCTTTGAGGTGACGTTTTACCGGCATTGGCATTCTGAGCCTCCAGAGGATTACAAATGACGCGCAAATCCACTTGTTCCGGGCCTCCGCCGGCCACCGCAACGCAGACCCTACGGGCTGCCTTTAGCGGCCCGCCGGAGGCTTTCATCGCTCACTTTGTGGCTTCTGTGGAGACCGACCGCCATTTGCTTGAAGCCGATCTACGGGGTTCGGCGGCGCATGTCGCCATGCTTGAGGCCTGCGGTGTGTTGTCTGCGGAACAGGCGGCACGCTTGCTGGCGGGACTGGAACAGATTCGCGCCGAGGGACTAACGCTCGATCCGGCGTATGAAGACGTTCACATGAATGTTGAGCGGCGGTTAGAAGAGCTGATCGGCCCGGAGGCGCACTTGTTGCACACGGCGCGCAGCCGGAATGACCAAGTGGCGCTTGATTTGCGGCTTTATGTGCGCGACTGCGAAACCAAGCTGCGTGTCGCCCTGGCCGAACTGACGACGGCTCTGGCAACGCAGGCGGAAGCCTGCGCCGATGTGGTCATGCCCGGTTACACCCACCTTCAGCGGGCGCAGCCGGTGTCATTTGCGCATGTGTTGCTCGCCTATCACGCTGCCCTGACCCGCGATGCGGAACGACTGCGTCAGCCGTTGATTTCACCGTTGGGGGCGTGTGCGCTGGCCGGAACGGCGGTCCCGATTAACCCCCAACTGACAGCGCAGTTGCTCGGCGCCGATGGCGTTTTCACGAATGCACTCGACGCGGTAACGGACCGCGATTTTGCCGCAGCGTTTGTCTTTGCCTGTGCCCTGCTTGCCGTTCACTTGTCACAGTTGGCCGAGACGCTCATTCTTTGGTGTTCGCAGGAGTTCAACTTCATTCGCCTACCCGACGAGCTGACAACCGGCTCCAGTGTCATGCCGCAGAAGAAAAACCCGGATTGTCTGGAGCTGGTTCGAGGGCGGGCGGGGCAGTGTATCGGTGAACTGGTCAACTTGCTCACGACGCTCAAGGGTTTGCCGGTCGGCTACAATCGCGACCTGCAAGAAACGAAACCGCCGGTGGTGCGCGTTGCGGACACGACGCTGGCTTCAATCAACGTTTGTACGCTGGCCGTGCAGCGGATGACGGTACAGCGTGAAGTCCTGCGTCAGGCCGCGGCAGATGAGCGGCTGTACGCCACAGACTTGGTTGAAAAACTTGTGGCCCAGGGTGTCCCGTTCCGCACGGCTTACGCAATCATTGGCAATTTGGTGCGTCACGGCGTACCTTTTTCTCAAGTACCGACAAACGAGTGGGCGGCGCTCGGTTTGCGTGTGACGCCTGAAACCTTCACCCCAGAACAATCCATTGCCAGTCGCGTCTCGCACGGCGGAACGGCCCCGGCGCGAGTCGCCGAACAGCTCACGATTGCGCGCGCAGTACACCGGGAGGACGTGTCATGAAACGAGGTTCTTCAACGCTCCGAGTCATCATTGGCGAACAGATTGCCATCCAGCCGCGTCCGGTTGCCCAGCTTGGCGACGTGGTGGCCGTCGAAGTGCTGCGCGTCAATGAACACTACCCGTATCTCGAGCTGATGAATGGGGTGACGACGCGGTTAGTCGCCGGCGAGCACATCATTGGGGTTCTCGGCTCACGCCAGGCGCTGCGCGGGTTTGTCGGGTGTGTCCCCCGCACACTGGCGGAAAACGACCTGCTGTCGATCCTCAACGTTGGTGGTGTCATCGGAAAGTTTCTCGACGCGACGACGGCCCTCGGGGAGGCAACCCAGGTTCGCTACCTCGGCACGTTGCATGATGAACGCGGCGTCGTCAATCTTCAGCGTGATGCGCTTCCGACCGCGACTCACCTGCTGCGGCAGCGTCCAATTGTGTTGGTGGTCGGAACGTGCATGAACGTCGGCAAAACCGTCACGGCATCAGAACTCATCCGTGTTGCAACAGCGCACGGGTTTCGTGTTGGCGCGGCGAAACTCTCCGGCGTCGGCGCCGTCCGCGACCTCAAGAAGTTTGAGGCGGCCGGAGCGGTGGATGTCAAAAGTTTCCTGGATTGCGGTTTGCCCTCGACGGTGGATGCGCACGATCTGGCGCCAATTGTCAAAACGATTGCCAATGCGCTGGACGGTGATCTGCTGATCTTCGAGTTAGGGGACGGCATTTTCGGCCACTACCGAGTGGATTCAGTCATTGCAGACCCTGACATTATGGCATCTGTTGCCGCCTTGGTTGTGTGCGCAGGTGATCTCATGGGGGCGTATGGCGCGCGCGTTTATCTCGACCGGCTCGGCGTGCGCATCGCCGCTTTCAGCGGGCTGGCGACGGAAAACATCTCCGGTTCGGACTACCTTGAAACCCATCTGGGAATTCCGGCCGTCAATGCCCTGAAGTACCCAGAGAGACTCTTTACGACCCTGAACTTGGTCGGCAACATCCTGCATCTGGCGCAACCGACCATTTGCTACGCGCCGGATGCGGCCGTGGCCTGAGTAAAGACCTATGACAGCAGTGTCAGCGCTGCCGGCTGCACCGCTGCGCGTTGCGGTGGTCGGCGCGTCGGGTTACATCGGCGGCGAAATTGTCCGCCTCTTGCTTGCCCACCCCAAGGTTACGATTGTCGCTGTCACCGGGGGAGAGACCGCCGGCAAGGCGCTGGCGGATGTGCATCCGAACCTAGCCGGGTGCAAGCTGACCATCACGCCGCTGACCGAAGTCGGTGCGGCGGAGGTTGTCTTTCTGGCATTGCCCAACCAGGTTGCCATGACGCACATTGACGCGCTTGCGACCGGGCGCTGCATTATTGATGCTTCGGCCGATTTCAGGCTCTGCGATCCAGCCGTGTATGCCGCCACATATGGTCGCCCCCACCAAGCGCCGACCTGGCTCGGCCGTTTCGTCTATGGGTTGCCGGAGCTGTTCGGAGATAGCCTGCGTCGGGCGCGCTATGTCGCTGCACCGGGTTGTTTTGCAACCGCAGTGACGCTGGCGCTATACCCGCTCGTCGCCGCCGATCTCCTCGAAGAAGCCTTTGTCAATGGCATCACCGGCTCTTCCGGAGCCGGGGTCGCGCCACGCGCGACAACCCACCATCCTTTTCGGGCCGACGCCTTTTTCGCCTATGAACCGTTTACCCACCGGCACGTCCCGGAAATTGCCCAGGCGCTCCGCCTGGCAACGGGACGCGACGTGACCTTTGTCTTTCAGCCGCACTCAGGGCCTTTTGTCCGGGGCATCCTCGTAACGGCCTATGTTCGCCTCCGCCGAGCGACAGAGACGGCAACCCTGCGGGACGTGTACGCCGCACATTACGCCACTGCGCCGTTTATTCGGCTGCGGGATGAGCCACCCAACATCAAGTGGGTTGCCGGAACCAACTACTGTGACCTTGGGCTGTCTGCACAAGATCGCAAGGCAGTCGTTTGGGCAGCGTTGGACAATGTTGTGAAGGGCGGAGCCGGACAGGCCGTCCAGTGCTTCAACCTCATGCAAGGTTTGCCTGAAACAACCGGCCTGACGCAGCTCGCCATGAATCCATGAGACACTTCATTGACACGAGTGAATACGACCGCTCAACCCTCGAAGCCATTTTGACGCATGCTATAACGCACCGTGGAGAACGCTGCACTGCGCTCGCCGGGCGCACCGTGGCTCTGATTTTTTTCGACAGCTCACTCCGTACGCGGACAAGCTTCGCCGTCGGGATTGCCCAACTCGGCGGTACATCGGTGACGCTCGACGTTGGGCGTGGTGTGTGGAACCTGGAATATCTCGACGGCGCGGTCATGGACGGCGACAAGCCGGAACATATTGCCGATGCGGTGCGTGTGCTCTCGCGGTATTTTGATGTCTTGGCAGTGCGGTGTTTTCCGGCCCTGAAGCAAGCTACGGAAGACGCGGCCGACCCGGTGATTGAGGCTTTTCGCCGGCACGCGACCGTTCCCGTTATCAACCTGGAATCGGCACTCTATCACCCGTGTCAGGCTATGGCCGACATAATGACCATTCGGGAGCGTTTTGGTCGAACCGATGGCCTGCGCGTGGCGCTGGCGTGGACGCCGCACGTCAAGGCGCTTCCAACCGCCGTCCCGAACTCGTTTGCCCTGGCTGCGGTACAGTTTGGCTGTCGGCTGACGATTATTGCGCCGCCAGAATTCCGCCTCCCTGACGTGGTGATGGCGCGGTTGCCGGGCGTTGAGGTGATTGCTGACCAAGCTGCACTGGCCGACCAAGACGTAGTGTACGCCAAGTCGTGGACTTCACTTGAAAACTACGGCGCACCGCCCCCGGCGCACTACCGGAGTTGGATCGTGACGCCGGAAAAACTCGGCCGGGCGCGGTTTCTGCACTGTATGCCGTTACGCCGCAATGTTGAAGTCACAGATGCCGTGCTTGAATCGGCCCACAACGATTGTTACGACGAGGCTGAGAACCGGCTGCACGTTCAAAAGTCAATTCTGTTGCACTGCCTGCACGTGATCTGAAACGCTATGGGGTTTGATGCAAATGTGCTACGGGAGGCGCTCCCATACATCAACCGTTTCAAAGGGAAAACCTTTGTCGTGAAATTCGGTGGCAAGGTGGCCGCCGACGAAGCAACCTTGGATTCATTTTGCGAAGAGTTGGCCCTGTGTGCGCAAATCGGTATTCGCGTCGTGGCAGTTCACGGCGGGGGACTACAGGCCAACGAACTCAGCCAACAACTGGGCATCAAGCCGAAGACCATCAACGGCCGGCGTGTGACCGACGAGCGAACACTGGACGTGGTCAAGATGGTGTTTGGCGGCAAGGTTAACGTTGAAATTCTAGGTGCCCTGCGGCAGGCCGGCGTGCCGGCGGTCGGGCTGAGCGGCGTGGATGGCAACATTCTAACCGCGCGCAAGCGTCCGCCACAGGTCATCGTCAATTTAGAGACCGGCAAGCCCCAGACGGTGGACTACGGCTACGTGGGTGAAATCCTCGATGTAGATACGCGCTTGTTGGATACCCTGATCGAAAAGGATTTTGTGCCGGTGATGGCGTCATTGGCGGCAGACGAAGACGGTGACATTTACAATGTGAATGCCGATACCGTCGCGGCCGCGATTGCTGCCGAAATGCGGGCAGAGAAGTTGGTCTTGGCAACAAATGTGGACGGTGTACTCAATGAGCACGGGAAACGCATCAGCCGGATGACCATGCACCAGATGGCCGCGCTGATGACGGGAGGACAGGTAGGGGGTGGCATGCTGCCGAAGCTAGAGGCAGCCGCCCGCGCACTGCAGGCAGGTGTTTGCTCAGTTCACATCATCAACGGCATGAAGTCCGGGGCGTTGCTGCGGGAGATTTTCACCGAAGAAGGAGACGGTACGATGATCACTCTCAACGGCTACGGCAGTTCGGTGAAGCCTCGGGTCCGAGGCCGGGCATGAGCTGGGCGGCGTTGCTGATGCGGCGGACCCCATCTCCGGTGCGAATCCTGGCCGGGCCGTTTCGTGGCGCGCGGCTGATTCTGAATCCGGCACATTCTAAGCGGAAAATACTCGGCGCATATGAGCATGTGCTCAACCCGTGGTTAGTGACGGCGCTCAAGCGGGTGGACGTGATCTGGGATGTCGGCGCTAACGACGGTTACTTTACGTATGGTTGTGCGACGGCCATCCTCCGGCAGGGGCGCCGGCCACACATTGTGGCATTTGAGCCGGGACTGAAGACCGATCCGGGCCTGGGCGAGCAGTTGACCCAACCGGCGCGCACCTGGCCTCGCGCCTATGACGGTGCAACGTTTGAGTTTGTTGCGGCGTATGTTGGCGCCAAGGACGACGGGATGACGGTCACACTGGATACTGCGCTGGCCGCGCGTCCGGCGCTGGCCGGGCGTCCCGCGTTGGTCAAGGTGGATGTTGAGGGCGCCGAAGTGGATGTCTTGGACGGGGCGCGGCAGTTGTTGCCGGAACCGACGCAGTGGGTTGTCGAAGTGCACGGTGACCATTTGCTTGAACCGGTTGTCGGTTACTTTCGCGCTGCACAGCGTCCCGTCAGGGTGTATCCGTTGCAGCCGCACTGGTTGTTCGGATCTGAAGCCCGAACGATTCCCACCTGTTGGGTCACAACTTGTTGATAGCCGATCGGCGCCGTGGCACATCGCAGGAGCGTTTTGCTCGTCCATCCCGGTACACAGCATGCCTTTCAACTGGCTCGGCAGTTAGCGCGACAGGAACTCCTAGGTGGCTTCTGGACCGGGTTGGCGCTCCGGGAGGAAGCCTGGTGGGTGCGTGGTCTGACGCGCTCGGCTTGGCTGCGTGAATTGGTGGGCAATCGGTTGCTGGCCGGCGTGCCCCGGCACCTATTGCATACCCAACTGCAACGCGAATTGGCGGCATTATGGGCTATCCGCCGCGGGCAACCGGCGCTCAAAGTGTTTCTGGCGCGGAACGCGCAGTTCCAGGCAGACATTCCAACAGCGGCCTTGCGTGCCGCGAGCGCCGTGATCGGCTTTGACACCTCATCCTGGATTCTGGCCGAGCGTTGCCGCGAGCTTGGCATCCCCTTTGTTCTCGATCAGAGCATCGCCCATCCGTTGTGGAAAAAACAGGTATTTGAGGCCGTTGCCGCGCGCTACCCGGACTGGCAGGAAAGCCTTGCGCCGCCGCTGCCTGAAATGCTGGCGCATGAGGCCGCAGAACATGAGCTGGCGCAGGTCATTGTCGTCGCCAGCAACTTCACCAAACGGTCGCTGCTGGCGCACGGCGTGCCGGAAGCAAAGGTTGTTATCAATCCCTACGGTGTCGATTTGGATGCCTTTGCACCGCGTCCGTCAGGTGAGGCAACCCGGCGGCCGTTTCGGTTTCTCTTTCTCGGCGCACTAACGGCGCGCAAGGGTGTACCGCTGTTACTGGAAGTCTGGCGCAGGCTGGCGTCGCGGCAGGCAGAGCTGTGGCTGGTTGGGCCGGCGTCACCGCCCGTCAGGCGGTTGATACCGGACTTGCCGGGGTTGCGCATCTTGGGCAAGCGCCCGCACCGCGACCTGCCAGGCATTATTCGGAACTGTGATGTCCTGGTGTTTCCGAGTTACTTTGAGGGCTTTGGGTTGGTGGTGCTGGAGGCCATGGCCTGCGGTGTCCCGGTCATTGCCTCGGATGCGACGGCGGGGCCGGAACTGATTGAAGACGGAGTGGACGGGTGGCTGATGGCGGCCGGCGATGCTGTGCGGTTACAAGCTGTCATGGAAGCAGCGCTGGCTCGCCCCGACCAAGTCTTTGCAATGGGACGGCTGGCGCGGCAGAAGGCAGAGGCGTACACTTGGGATGCGTACGGCGCACGCTGGCAGACCTTGCTTGAAACCACTTGAGGACGCGCAGGCCCCCCGTCAGAGCCTATGGATACGCTTTTCCCGCTGATTACCCTGATCCAAACCGCCTTGCTGGCGTTTGCCGTCATTTGGTTTTTCCGGCGCAACGATGAAACCCCACTGCTCATTGCCGGACTGACGATGTTCTTCAGCTCGTATCGGTATTTTGCGGTCACGCAGGGGTGGGGCGAGTGGGTGGAGACCGTTCACACTTTTGGCCTGCCCCCCATTACCGACGAAGATGCCCTGGAGGTACTGCCATACATTGCCTTCGGCGAGTCGGTGCTGATGGCCGCTTACTGCGCCACCATGCGGCGCGAGTTGCCGGTTGTGGTCCCGGAGGGCTTGCGCAGTTTGCCGACACAAACCGTGTCATCGCTGCTGATGTTGGGGATCGTGTTTTTCTTCCTCAGTGAGTATGCCCGCAGTGCCGCTTTCGTCGTCAGCAACAGTAGCTATTTCTTTCTGTTTCCTCTGACGCTGATCGGTGTGGCGACGCTCCTGGTTGCGGCCTGGCGCTTCGGAGCGCTGGAAACACCCTTCCAGAAAGCGGTGTGCATCATCATTGTGGCGTCGGCAGCCTACAACAACTTCGATGCGTTTCTGCGGTTTCAGTTTGTCGGATTGACTATCGGGATTGCCGTCGCACTTTCGGTCTTTTATCCACCGCGCAAGCGCGCCGCAGTACTGGCGCTTGGCGCTGTATTTGCCATATATGCCTTTAGCCTAGGTGGTGCTATGCGCGTGTCTGAAAATTTGAGGGATAAGACTGCTGCGTTTCAGCACACAGACAGCTCGTGGGATCGGTTGCTGGCAGGCGAAGACGCCAACATGCTGGATGGTTTTGTGATCGTCCGGTTTGTGTACCCCGAACTCATGGACTTCACGCTTGGGATGGAACACCTTGAAATCCTCATCCGCCCAATTCCGCGCACGTTATGGCCGGATAAACCGGTTGGCGGGTACGTCAATAAGCTCGGTCTGCGCGATGAATCACAGGGGACATTGGGTATCTCACAGTCAATTTATGGCTCGTTTTACGGAGAAGGTGGTGTCGTCGGGATCGCCGTCTTTGCCGTGATATACGGATGGGCGCTCGCTGCGTTGACGCAGTGGGTAGTGGGCTTGCATCCGTTTGTCTACACCGTGCTGCGGGGCTTGTTTGTGGCCTGGCTGATTCCACTCTTGCGTGGCGGCGACTTGCCGGGGATTTACGCCTGGTTGGGGATGTCCTCATTGACGGTGTTGGTCTTTGCTTGGTCGAATCGGCGCTTGCTCAAGAAACCCGATCCGCCTGCGGTGCTGTCCCCGACGCGGCCCGTCTCGGTGCACATTTAGACTCTCCTCCCTGGACGGAGCGACATGACGATCCTCGTCACCGGCGGCAACGGGTTTATCGGCTCCCACCTGGTTGACCGGCTGGCGCAGGAGGCTATGGTGGTTGTCCTTGATCGCCGGGAACGGCGCTACGATCCGGTGCCGCCGGGTGTCAGGGTCATCCTGGGGAGTCTGTCCGACCGTGACCTTGTGCGCAATGTGCTCACTGAATTCGGCATTGAGACCATTTATCACCTTGCCTGGAGTTCAATTCATGAAAGCGCAACGCGCCATCCCGTGGCGGATATTGAATCGAACCTGATGCCGACAGTCGGACTGCTTGAGACCTGCCGGGAGGTCGGCGTGCGGCGCGTGATCTATGTTTCATCGGGCGGGACGGTCTATGGCCTGCCGCAGACTGACGCCCTGGCCGAAGACCATCCGACAGATCCGATCAACGCCTACGGTGTGACCAAGTTGGCGGTTGAGAAGTACCTCAGGGTCTACCACCATCTCTATGGCCTTGAATATGTTGTGTTCCGTCCGTCGGTGCCCTACGGCCCGCGCCAGAACCCTCTCGGCCGGCAAGGTGCCGTGGCGGTTTTCTTATACCGTGCCTTGTGCGGCCAGCCGATTGTCATTTTTGGCGACGGTCAGACAAGGCGTGATTTCTTTTTTGTAGCCGACATGATCGAGCCTCTGGCCCAGGCCGCATTACGTACCCAGGGGAGCAATCAGATATTCAACCTGGGTGGTGAACGCAGTTACACGTTGAACGAACTCGTCGCCGTAATTGAAGAAATAACCGGGCGGTCGTTGACAGTGCGCTATGAGCCGGCGCGGCGCATTGATGCACCACATCTGCATCTCGACTGCCGGGCCGCAGCGGAGATTTTTGGCTGGCATCCCGTCACGCCGCTGGCAGAGGGGATCCGCCGAACAGCCGAGTGGATGCAGTTGGTAAAGCTCCTTCCCTGAAGGTCAAAGCCCTATGCGGGTCTTGTTTGTTGTGCCTTACCTGGGTGCGAAGTACGGCGGCATTGCAAAGGTCGTGACGGAGTTGGCGCAAGCCATCGGGCGCACCGGTGTGGCGGCCGACATTATTACGACCGATGCCGATGGAGACCAACGCCGGCCAGTGACGCACAATGTCTGGCTCGTCGGAGATGGGCATCGCGTAATGTACTTTCCCTGCCGGCACCGCAAAGACTTCATTCTCAGCCCGGCACTGGTGCAGTGGCTCTGGCGTCATGGGCGCGACTACAATCTGGTACATACACACTCGATTTTTGCACCGCTGATTGCTGCCGCACAGTGGGTTTGCCGCCAGCAAGGCATCCCCTATGTGACGACGCCACATGGTATGCTCGAACCCTGGGCGCTGGCGTATAAGGCGTGGAAGAAGCGCATCTACTACAACCTGGTCGAACGTCCGGCCCTGTGTGGGGCGCAGTTGATTCAGGCGACGGCGTCCCAAGAAGCCGAGCACATTCGCCAACTCAATCTCGGCCGGCCGATTGAACTGATCCCTAACGGTCTGCACCGTGCGGAGTTTGAAACCTTGCCCGGCCGCGAAGTGTTCTATACGGAGCAGCCGGTGTTGCGCGGTAAGCGACTGATCCTGTTTTTTGGGCGGATTGACCCTAAAAAGGGGCTTGATCTGTTAGCCCCGGCTTTTGCGCGTGTCCATGCCAAATATCCGGAAACACACTTACTTGTGGTCGGGCAGGACAACATCGGATTTCTCCCGCGCGCCAAGCAGTTTTTTATTGATGCCGGCTGCCGAGACGCCGTGACATTCATCGGTTGGATGAGCGGCCCGCCGCTTTATGCTCTCCTGCGCAGTGTCGATCTCCACGTCGCACCTTCATATTCCGAGGGGTTTAGTATGGGAATTCTGATGTGTCTGGCGGCGGGCGCCCCGACGATCATGACAACGGGCTGCAACTTCCCGGAAGCCGGCACCGCCGGCGCTGCGTGCATTGTGGAAGCCTCGGTCGAAGCCATCGCTGAGGCGCTAGACAGGTTGCTGTCCAACCCGGCCGCGGCGCGCGCCATGGGGGAGCGGGCGCGCGACTTTATTCTTAATAACTACACGTGGGATCGCATAGCGCAGAAACTCCTGGCGGCCTATGATCGTATCCTCGCCCCATGACAACCGTTGATTTATCGCGCTTTGACAATGCCTGGTACCGGCCTGGAGCAACGCTCAAGCGAACCCTGTGGGTTTTGGTCAACGCTTGGGTACTCAAGTCCGACTTGCCGTATCCATCCCTACTTAAAGCGGCGCTGCTGCGGGTGTTTGGAGCGCGGGTCGGGCGTGGCGTCGTCATCAAGCCGAACGTCAACGTCAAGTACCCGTGGTTTCTGACCGTTGGCGACTTTGCCTGGATTGGCGAAGGCGTATGGATTGACAACCTTGCTCCCGTGAGCATCGGCGCACACGTCTGTATTTCACAAGGAGCGTACTTGCTGACCGGTAATCACGATTACACGGCGCCGTACTTTGATCTCATGATCGCGCCGATTGAGATTGGCGACGGGGCCTGGGTCGGCGCAAAAAGCATCGTCCTGCCGGGAACACGTTTAGAAAGCCATGTTGTCGTTGCTGCCGGCAGTGTCATTGGAGGAAAAACCGAGCCGTACGGTATTTATCGCGGCTGTCCTGCGCAGTGGGTGCGCCGGAGGGTCATCCGCCCGGCTGCCGACGCGCTGCCTGAAACTGCCCCATGACCGATGTTGCTCCTGCCGTTGCCCGCACAGCGACACAGGCGGCTGCGGCTGCCGCGCCGCCCAGGGTTCTCATTCTGACGCACTACTTCTACCCGGAAACGGCAGCCGTCGCGCAGTTCACGACCGAAATCGCCCAGGACTTAGCGCGGCGCGGTTGTGACGTGACCGTTGTGACCAGTCGCGCGCCTTACCAGCGCCATGCACCGTCCCTCCCGGCCGACGACCGGCTCGGCCCGGTTCGCATTCGCCGTGCGCTTGGTACGTCCTTTGATAAGCGTCGTCTGTGGGCGCGAATGTCCAATCTGGCGACCTTCGTTGCCGGAGCGGCCGTTGAACTCACACTCGGTTTTCGCGGCTACGATGTGCTGATGGTGTGCAACGCCCCCCTGCTTGGCATGGCCGGGTGGTTGGGGTGGTTGGTGCGCCGGCGACCCTACGTGTGCATCGTTGAGGATATTTACCCGGACCTGGCCGTGCGCTTCGGCGTCATCGGGGAACGCTCTCTGGTGCGTCGCCTCTGGGATGTCCTCAATGCGCGCGTCTATGCTGATGCGGCTGCCGTGGTGACGCTCGGTGAACGGATGTGTGCGACGCTCTGTGCTAACCACGCACGCGCCGGCCGACCCCCGCTCACCGTTCGCATCATCCCAAGCTGGGCGGACGGCGACGCGATTCGTCCACTGCCGAAGACCGACAACCCCTTTGCGCGCGAGCACGGCACGCATGAAAAACTGACCGTGCTGTACTCGGGGAACATGGGGTTGGCGCATGATCTGGAAACCGTCATCGCGGCGGCCGAGTGCCTCCGCAACGACCCGCGCTTTCTTTTCCTCTTCATTGGTGACGGTGGCAAACGCGCGCGTCTGGTGCAGATGGCGGCTGAAAAGCGGCTACCTAACGTGAAATTTCTTCCCTATCAACCACTTGAGCGGCTGCCGTGGTCGCTGACGTGCGGCGATGTGTCCGTCGTCACCATGGAGGCGGCTGCGGAAGGTTTGCTCATTCCGAGCAAGATTTACGGTGCGCTCGCAGCCGGACAAGCGATTTTGGGCCTGGTCGGTGAAGCAACCGAAGTCGCTGACATCATCGCCCGCCATGGGTGTGGTGTGCGTGTCGCGCCGGGAGATGTCACGGCGCTTGTTGCCGCGTTGCGTCGCCTGGCAGATGAGCCAACGGAGCTGTCCACCATGCAGCAGCGCGCCCGAACGTGCTTTGAAACCCACTTCCGCCGTGAGCTGGCGCTGGACGCGTACTGGAGGACACTGTTGAGCGTCACAGGACGGGGATGATGTCTGTGCCCCCGCTCTGAAGGTGAAGCGCCCCGGCTGTCGTCTGGTGGTTAGCAAGTTCGGTAAGTTCACCGGCGTGCTCCAAAAACGGCCTTTATGTGGCACCTGACGAATCGGCTTGGCGCGCGTGCTCAGGGCAGTCCCGCCTGGCAGTCGCGGTGTCGCTGCCTTCTCCAGGCGGAAAGCCTCTGTTTCTGCGCACGGCTTCTGCGCACGTTGCCGCCCTCACGGTGGCCTGGCTACAGAACCGGACAAACAGAGCCGGCAGGTGTAGTACGGGTAAACATATCAACAGCTTCCCGCTTTCATAGGGGGCAGGCCGGGCGACAGAGCGTTCTGATCCTGTCTGTAGACTTCGTCAGAGCTGCCGAGCATACCGAGTCCCACGGAACCGAGATACAGCAAGAATAGACGGAAGGCGAAGCGCCCCGGCATACACGCCGGTCAGCGGACACGATGTCCAGGTTGTCCACACGACATCAGTTCCAGAGGAGGTGGCGCAGCGTGACAGAGTTTGACACCCACTCCCCACCCGTGGGAGAGCCTGATCGATCCTGACCGTCTCAGGCTTTTGTGCGACTCAGTTGTTTCGGAGACCAGGGTGGTGGTTGCGTTGTGGGGAACAGCGTGTCCGTCCGACGCGTGCACCTACCGACTCGGCTCGGTCCACTCCACGACTTCGACGGCCGGTTCGGTGAGCGGTCTGAAGTCATCTGGGTCGGCGACAACAACGCCAAGGCCGCCGTCAGGGAATCGCTCCATCAGGTGGGCAATGTCGGGCAGCGATGCGGCCTGTTGCTCGGTGACTTGACCGGCGAGCACCGTCCCATCGGTTTCCAGCCAGACATAAAGTTCCTCACCGTCAACCTTCATCTGTCCGATGTAAGCGTAGGACGAGGTCACTGTGTAGGCACTGCTGTACCACACCCGCGCCGTTGCCCCATCGGCCGTTGCTGTGTAGCCAGCCAACCGATAGGCGACACTTTCAGCTGTCTGAGTCGCGTTACCTGAAGGAATCTGATTGGGTGTCATCGGTGGACACAGTGGAGACCTGGTGGCGTGGCGGGTCATCACCTCGGACTGGACCGGGCGGCGTGTCGCCCGATGTTTGACGTTCTGATGTCTAACGCTCCGACGCTGGACGACGAAAGCGGGCTTTCGCCGCCGCACTCGACGGCGTCCGGTGCAGCGACCCGACTTTGCCGGCGTTGCCCATAGCGATTTGGCCGTGCTGCCGGCCGGCACAGCATCGCCGATGACTTCACCGGCGCGGGTGTTCCCCTCGAACAGCCCCAAGCAGACCAGCATGACAAGTAGCGTCAGGCCGTGAAACAATCGCTTCATCCGCTTCATCGTTGTGCCTCTGGCCGTGAAAAGATGACGTCAGAAAATGACGTCGGCGGAACGCTGCTATGATCGCTGTTCAAATCCTGTGCCAGGCCTGCGAAGCCACCCCGACAGCTTCCGAATGAAAACGACAAAGCATTTGCAAAGAAGGTGTTAGATATAAGGTGTATAACGTGTTTCCACGCAGGGCGGCAGCATTCGTACGCCACCGGGTGATAACTTTCCCGACAGGTGTTCGTCGGGGTGACAGCATGCCTAATGTAGGTTTGGGCTGACAAAGGTATCGAGGAACTATGCGCTACTTTGACTCACAGCCGGCCGATGATCTGTCGGCGATTGGGCGGATTACCCAGGACATCGGTGATGTTTCGGGCCGGGATCCTCTGGCCGCACTCAAGGAACTCGAAGATTTGCTTTCGATCTCTCTGCCACCCCTCGACTCACTACGTCGCTGTCAAATTGCGGAACAGTGGGAAGTGCTCGGCAACTACAGCGCCGCTGAGCAGCAACTTGCAGAAATCAATCTGGAGGGTTTGCCCGACGACATCGCCGCCCAAGTGTTACTCCGCAAAGCCAGCTTGTGCCGGTGGCTGAATGATGCCCCGCAGGCGATCCACCTCGCGAAGCAGGCGCTTGAGTTAGCCAAGCAGGCTGCCGATCAGGAGTGTGCCGGTGAAGCCGCGTCCGTCATTGGCTATGCGTACTGGCTGCTTGACGAGTATGAAATGGCCTATGAAGCCCTGCGGGAGGCGGTGGAGATACTGGGGAAAACGAAGAATCTACGGGCTTTTACCCAAGCTTGCTGGGCGTTGACGTATGTTTGCAGTCTCCTGGGACGCATTGCCGAGGCCCAGGAAGTGTCGGAACGCGGTATTGTCGCACTCACCAACTCACCCAAAGCCGACACTGTATTTGGACAAACCCTCCTGGGACACTTACGCGCCAGCCAGGCGATTCTTGCCTTTGAGTGTGGCAACGTTGAGCTTGCCCTCTTGATTCATGAGCGGGCGCTGGATCACTGGATGTCCACCAGCGACCCACGGCTGCTGTCGAACGGCTACCGTAACGTTGCCGAGATTCACTTCGTGACCGGCAACTGGGATCAAGCTGAGGCTCTGCTTGAACAGGTGACGTATTTGATCGGGGATAGCGATCCCAACATTCGGTGTTCGACGCTGGTGATGCTGGGGCGTTTGTCTGCGCGGCGCGGCAAGTTTTCCGATGCCCGGCTGGCGTTGGCTGACGCCAATATCCTTGCCTCGCAATCCAAGAGCCGCAGTCTGCTTGCCGAATACTATGATGCGCTGGGCGAAACCGATTTCCTCGAGCAGAACTATGGGGATGCAGAACGTAACTTCGCTGCGGCGCGTGATTTATTTATCAAAATGAACCGGCCGACGCGCGTTGCGTACATGAACTTGCGGTTGGCGGAGGTTCACCTGGCGCAAGGCGACTTGGCCGGTGCCCAGAGCTTCTTTGATGTGGCGCGCGATTTAGCCGCACGCACATCCAACCCACTCCTCGACGCACATGTGGAGCGCATCGGTGGAAAGCTTGCCCTGGCGCAGGGGGACGCCAATGCGGGCCTGTCCTTGCTGATGCGCAGTATCGGTTGCTTTGAGTCGTTGAACTTTGCTTGGCAGGTAGCGTTGACCTACTTCGACGCCGGGATGGCGACCGGCGATGGTATTCCACACGCACGCCAACGCGAATGGCTGGAAACCGCCATCAGCATCTTCCGTCACCTTGGCGCCGCACCCCACCTCATGGCGGCTGAGGCCGCACTGGTCGAACTCAGTCGGCGGACGCCGGCGACACTTCAGGATTTGCCGGGTCTGAACACGAACCAGGTCGAACGGCTCACATCCGCCGTTGCATCCACAGAGTCTGTAGCGCGTGAGCTGGCAGCGATCATTGACAGTTATAAAGTGCCGGTCGCGCTTTTCGCCGAAAACATCGATGGAGACATCCTCACCATCGTTTCGCGCAACCTTGAGAATGAAACCGTGCAGGACCTCACCGCCCTGCTGCGGCGGCGACTTGAGAAACCCGATCCTGCCTCGAACAGCACCATCCGTTTTGAATGCTTGTGGCGCGCCGAGAACTACCTTTCGCCCCATCGGCCGCGCAGTGTATGGATTCACCTGGGTCGCCTCAAGCCGGACATTGAACCGCTGGTTCAATCCCTGTTGCGGGTTGCCGGCATTGCCCTGGAACTGTGCCATCTCCGGGCCGTCATGGAAGAACTCGCTACGGTCCAGAAAACCGGTGAGGTTCGGGTGGATGACGCCGTGCTGGCCGAACTAGGCCTTGTTGCAGCGTCGCCGGCCATGCAGGATATTGCAGAACGCATTTTGCGCATCCGAGACGCTTCCGTGACGGTGCTGATTACGGGTGAATCCGGCACGGGGAAGGAAGTGGTTGCCCGCGCCATTCACCGTGCCTCGTCACGGCGCAACAAGCCGTTCATTGCGTTCAACTGTGCGGCCGTTCCGGCGGAACTCCTGGAAAGTCAACTCTTCGGCCATAAGAAAGGGGCCTTTACCGGCGCCGACAAAGATGCCCTCGGGGTGATTCGCGCCGCCGACGGCGGGACGCTGTTTCTGGACGAAATTGGCGAACTCCCGCTCCACTTACAACCCAAGCTCCTCCGCTTTTTACAGGAGCGTGAGGTCCACCCGGTCGGAGCCGATCGGGCTGTGACGGTTGACGTCCGGATTATTGCAGCAACCAACCGCGACCTTGCGCAGGAAGTGGCAGCTCGCACCTTTCGCGAGGATTTGTTTCACCGGCTGAATGTGCTGAATATCCACCTGCCTCCCCTCCGGGAACGGCGCGCCGATATTCCCGTCCTCGCCCAGACCTTCCTCCAAGAAGCCATGGCGCGCAATCAAAAAACCGTCCGGCTGTCAGAAGCGGCGCTCACTTTACTGACGCTCTACAACTGGCCAGGCAACGTCCGGCAACTGCAAAACGAAATTGAGCGGGTCGTTGCTCTGGCCGACGATCAGGCACTCCTGACACCGGCGGCCTTCAACGTCATGACCGAAGTGAGCAACACTTCAGCGTCTGGGGCGGAGTACGCGATTTTCCCGGACGGCAAGATTCCGCCGAAATTAGCCGATGCCGTCGCCGTTTTAGAGCGTTACCTTATCGCCGAGAGCCTCAAACGTCATGGGGGAAACGTCACGCGCGCGGCGCAGGAACTCGGCATCAGTCGGCCGAGTCTGTACGCCAAATGCAAAGCTTACGGCATCACCGTCAGCAAGGCCGTCGGAGGATAACCGTTGGAACGCCCTCAAAGACGCCTAAGAACACGTTGAGGACCGTCATGAAAGTTGCCATTCTGTGTGGTGGACGCGGGACGCGCTTACGCGAGGTGAGCGAAACCATTCCTAAACCAATGGTGCCGGTGGGCGAACACCCCGTGCTCTGGCATGTCATGAAACTTTACGCTGCCCATGGCCTGACCGAGTTTGTTCTCCTACTTGGATACAAGGGTGTCGTGATTCGGGAGTACTTCCTCAACTTCGCCGCGTATGAAACCGATGTGACGGTGAACTTGGCCGCCACAGGCGAGGAACGGTTGACCTTCCACGGCCGGCCGATCGAGCCGTGGCAGGTAACCCTGGTCAACACCGGTGAGGACACCCTGACCGGCGCCCGAATCCGACGGGCGCGCCGATACCTTGAAACCGATGAGTTGTTTTGTCTGACCTACGGTGACGGCGTCGGCAACATTGACATTACGGCACTGCTCGCTTTCCACCGCAACCATGGGCGGTTGGCAACGGTGACGGCAGTTCGCCCACCAGGTCGCTTCGGTGAGTTGGCGCTTGAGGCAGGGCAAGTGCGTGTCTTCAATGAGAAGCCACAGGTCAGCGGGGGCTACATCAACGGCGGCTTTTTTGTCTTTCACCGCGACGTCATCGAGCGGTATTTCCCTGACCGAGACGATCTCATGCTGGAGAAAGAGCCGCTCGAGGCCCTGGCCCGCGACGGTGAGCTAATGGCCTTCCAACATGAGGGTTTTTGGCAACCGATGGATACACCACGTGAGTTTCAGCTCCTGAATGAGCTATGGAGGAGCGGCCGCGCCCCATGGAAAATCTGGTAAACTTCTGGTCTGACAAGCGGGTGTTCGTCACTGGTGCGACCGGACTGGTCGGCGCATGGCTGGTCAAGGCCCTCCTGGCGGCCGGCGCGCAGGTCCTGGCGTTGGTGCGTGATGCCGATCCACAGTCTGAGCTGTTTCGCTCGGGCGATATTCGGCGCATCACAGTTGTCAACGGCTGCGTGGAGGACTTTGCAACCATCGAGCGCGCCGTCAACGACTATGAACCTGACACGGTCTTTCACCTGGCGGCGCAAACCATCGTCGGTGCGGCCTATCGCAACCCACTCGAAAACTTCGAGTCGAACATTCGCGGTACGTACCACGTGCTGGAAGCTTGTCGGCGTAGCCAGGCTTTCGTCAAGCGTGTCGTCGTCGCGTCAAGCGATAAGGCATACGGTGCGGTGGCGACCTTGCCCTACGTCGAGACCATGCCGCTTCAGGGGCGGCATCCCTACGAAGTTGCCAAAAGCTGCGCCGATCTCATCACCGCGGCATACCACTACACATACGGGCTGCCGGCGGCCGTGGCGCGGTGCGGCAACATCTACGGTGGGGGCGATCTTAACTGGAGCCGGATTGTCCCCGGCACGATTCGGTCGCTGTGGCGTGGCGAGCGTCCGGTAATCCGCAGTGATGGCACCTTTGTCCGCGATTATCTCTACGTAGAAGACGTTGTTGACGCCTACCTGCGGCTGGCGATGTATCTTGACCGCCCCGGCGTTGCCGGCGAAGCCTTTAACTTCAGCCCAGAGCGTCCCGTGACGGTGCTCGAACTGGTGCGGCACATCCAAGACCTGATGCAGTGCAGCTCGATTCCGCCGGATATTCGAAATACGGCCGTCGGCGAGATTCAGGCGCAGTACCTCGATGCCTCAAAGGCGCGTGCCATCCTCGATTGGCGGCCGCGTTACACGCTGGACGAAGGGTTGCGAGCCACCATTACTTGGTACTGCGCCTTCCTCAATGCGAACAGGATAGGGCCGGACTCCGGCCCCCTGTAGGAACAAACCACCACCCCACCGATGGGCAAACGCACCGGAAAGTGCAGGACCACACCCCTGAGCAACTGCACAACCAGGTGCTGCGGGCCAACCCTCGGGCGCACGCCACAAAGGTTTGGTTTGGCCCTGGTTAGGTGCATCGTTGTTGTCTTCCGGGCGAAGCCGGTTTTCCCCAGCAGAGAACAACCGCGCAACGGCTTGGCGCTACACAACCAGCCCAGATTGTGCCAGCCCAGATTGCGCCGGCTCTAGATTGAATATCCCGGTGAGCGGCGTTTGATGTCGAGGATAATGGCAAACACCATGCCCATGATCAGGATGAAATGGCTGATGCCTCCCAGGGCATCGGCAAATGCAACGGTGAGCACCCAGAAGACGAGCAACGGCACATAAGTCAGCATGGCGTAGATAATTGCCATCCGCCAACTAATCTCTTTCCAGTTCATGGCACACTCTTCAACGACCAAAAACCGGTCGGCATCACTGGGACGATGTTGATGCTGGGAACGCACAGGGAATCTAGTCCCGGCGTGCAGCGGTGACTGTTTTTTGAAGCACAATCCCAGCAGCGCGCCTCACCACCCGCGGATGATCGGCCACCGGTCAATCACCCGGCTGCCGGCTACTACCCAGTAGTGGTCATGCTGGGCAGCGGTCAGACAGGCATGATTGGGCACAATGCGCAGACGTGTCCCAACGGGCAGGCGGGCAAGGAGGGTTGTTTCCGACACCGGAATTCGACCGTGCTCCTGTGACACGGCTGCTACACGCAATCCCAGGGGGTGCCCTTCCAAGTCGCCCACGACGCCATAGCCACTGTCAGAGAAAAAGTCAGGCGCGCCGATGTCTTTGGACAACGCAATGGCGCCGGCATCCACGACAACCTTGCCGTCCCCACGGTGGACGACGGCTGCCAGGACCGTTAGGGCGCAGTCATCCCATGCACAGACACCACACTGCGCCTGAAAGGCATCGAAGAACACATAGTTGCCCGGTCGAACCTCAAACTTGGGCGGCAACGGAGCGTCCAGCGCCGTGATGGTCGGTGTTGAGCCGATGCTGAGGCAGGGGACCTCAAACCCTGCTTGCTCCAGTCCGGCGGCTGCCTGCTGCAGGCGGTCGCGTTCCAGCTCGGCGATGGACCGGCGTTCGGCAGCGTTCCGCGCCGCATACGACTGTCCGGCATGTGTCAGGAGTCCGGCCAGGGTCAGCCGCTGCGCCGACGTGATGGCACGCGCTACGCGCGCGATGCCCACCGGGTCATCCCACGGTAGGCCCGTCCGGCCGTCGCCGCAGTCAATCTCGATCAAGACCTCCACCACGACGCCCGCCGCCGCAGCGGCGGCGGCGAGCAACTTTGGGAGGTCGGGATCATCCGTAATGACGGCCAACCGTCGGACGCGCTGCGCCAACGCACAGGCACGCGCCAACTTCCCCGGCTCCAGCGGGACGGCATACAGGATGTCCTCAAAGCCGGCCGCAGCGCAGGCAAAGCCCTCCGCCAGCGTTGAAACGGTCACGCCGCCGAACCAACCGGCAACCTGACGTTGGGCAATCGGCAGGCACTTGTGCGTCTTGATATGCGGCCGCAGGCGCGCGCGCAGGCGGGCAACATGGGCGTTCATGCGCGTGATGTTGCGCGTCAATCGGTCGTTGTCGAGAATCAGCGCCGGCGTCGGGATGGTCAGCAAATCCGGCCCATCAGGCATCATGGGAACACGGCTCACAGGTCAATCCGCAGGCGCAACTCGCGCAGTTGGCCCGGCTCAACGACATTCGGCGCCTCACACATCAGGTCGGTCGCATGTGCCGTCTTGGGAAAGGCGATCACTTCGCGGATGGAGTCTACGCCTGCCAACAACATCACCAACCGGTCGAGGCCGAGCGCGATGCCGCCGTGGGGTGGTGTACCGTACGTGAGCGCGTCAATAAAGAAACCAAAGCGTTGCCGTGCATCCTGTTCGCTGAAGCCTAGCGCACTGAAGACTGTGCGTTGTACATCAGCGCGATGAATACGGATTGAGCCGCCGCCGATTTCGACACCGTTGAGGACGAGATCATAGGCTCGCGCGCGAACCCGGTGCCACTGCGCGGGACCAGCCGCCAGCAACGGCAAATCTTCTTCGCGCGGAGAAGTAAAGGGATGGTGCATGGCGTACCAGCGGCGTTCTTCGGGAGCAAACTCAAACATTGGGAAGTCCGTCACCCAGAGAAAGGCAAAGTGACGTGGGTCATACAGTCGCTCGCGCCTGGCAATTTCCACCCGTAACGCGCCCAGACTGGCCGCGACAACCGGCGGCGTTCCCGCAACGATCAACACCAGGTCGCCGGGCCGCGCCTGCGTCGCCTCGGTCACCGCCTGCACGACCGCCTCGCCCAGGGATTTGACCAACGGCGACTGGATGCCGTCGGCGAGGACTTTCAGATACCCTAGCCCGCCCGCTTTGTAATCTTTGCGCAGCCAATCGGTGAAATCATCGAGAACCTTCCGGCTGTAGTCAGCCTTCCCCGACGCCACAATGGCTTTGACGCAGCCGCCTGCCTCAAGCGCTGCTTGGTAGGGTGGAAAGTCCGCCGTGCGGACGATGTCCGAGATGTCCTGCAACTCCATCCCGAAGCGAATGTCCGGCTTGTCCGAACCGAAGCGACGCATGGCTTCGTCATAGGTCAAACGCGGCAGCGGCAAAGCCAGCTCAATCCCACGTAACTTGGCGAGTTCCGCCATCAACCCTTCGATGACGGTAAACAGCTCCTCAACTTGTGGGAAAGACATTTCAACGTCGAGCTGCGTAAACTCCGGCTGACGGTCGGCGCGCAGATCTTCGTCGCGGAAGCAACGCGCAATCTGGTAGTACCGGTCGCAGCCGCCGATCATCAACAGTTGTTTGAAGAGCTGAGGTGATTGGGGCAGGGCAAAGAAATGGCCCGGATGAAGTCGGCTCGGCACGATGAAGTCCCGCGCTCCTTCGGGCGTCGAGCGAATAAGAAACGGCGTTTCCACTTCGAGAAAGCCGTGGCTGTCCATCCAGCGGCGAATGGTGGCTGTCACCTGTGCGCGCAGGCGTAGGTTGGCCTGCATGGTCGGTCGCCGCAAGTCCAGATACCGGTACTTCAACCGTACTTCCTCACCGGCCAACGTCGAAGTTTTCTCCTCATCCAGCGGCAACGGTGGGGTTTGGGCATCATTGAGAATGCGTAACTCGTCGGCGTGAATCTCAATCTCGCCGGTGGCCATCTTCGGATTGATGGCCTCCAGCGCGCGCTGCACCACGACGCCACGCACGGCGATGACATACTCGGTGCGCAGGGGGCGCGCCTTTGCGTAGGCGGCCCCCTGGCCGCGTCCGCTGTCGAACACGACCTGCACGAAACCGCTGTAATCGCGTAAGTCCACAAAGGTCGCCGTGGCATGGTCGCGCCGGCGGCCGACCCACCCCATCAGCGTCACCGTTTGTCCGACATCAGCGACACGTAATTGCCCGGCAAGGTGCGTTCGCTGCCAGTCTCCAAGGTTCTCTAGTTCAACCATGATCTATCCTTCACCGCTCTGGGCGAGGAGTTTCGCCACTAACCCCGTCCAGCCGGTCTGGTGGCTTGCGCCCAGGCCAGCGCCAGTATCGCCGTGGAAGTATTCATAAAACAACACCAGATCGCGCCAGTGCGGATCGGTGTTGAAGCGCTCCATCCCCGGATGGCGATACACCGGACGGTTGCCTGCGCGGTCACGGAGAAAAATCCGTGACAACCGCCGTGACAACTCCGCCGCGACCTCCCACAACGTCATGAGGACGCCCGAACCGGTCGGGCACTCCACCTTGAAGCTGTCCCCGTAGAAGTGATGAAACTTCTGGAGCGACTCGATGATGAGAAAATTCACCGGAAACCAAATCGGCCCGCGCCAGTTCGAGTTGCCGCCGAACATGGGGATCGAAGACTCCGCCGGGTCGTAGTCCACGCGGTATTCCTGCCCGCCCACGCGCAAGACATAAGGATTGGCCAGATGGTAACGTGACACCGACCGGATGCCGTACGGCGAAAGAAACTCGTTCTCATCCAGCATGACACGCAGGAGGCGCCGCAGTTGGGCCGTATTCGGCAGCGACAACAACTGCTGGACAACATTGCCCTGGGCATCCACCGAGACAATGCCGTTGACGAGTTCAGGGCGGTTGCGCACAAACCAGTCCATGCGCCGCCGGAAACCGGGCAACTGCTCCAGCCACCAACTCTCCATCATCTGCACGGCGAAGAGTGGAATTAGCCCCACCATCGAACGGACGCGCAGTTGCAGCCGCTGCCCGTTCGGAAATGCCACGGCGTCATAGTAAAAACCATCTTGTTCGTCCCACAGCGAGCCACCGGCCGTGTCTTCCCGGTGGCTCAGCGCATTGGCTATGTAGAGGAAATGCTCGTAGAACTTGCTTGCCACGTCCTCATACACAATGTCCTGGCGCGCGAGTTCCAGCGCAATGGCCAGCATGTTGAGGCAGTACATGCCCATCCAGCTTGTGGCGTCGGACTGCTGAAGCGTGCCGCCGGTCGGCAGTGTGGCGCTCCGGTCGAAGACGCCGATATTGTCCAACCCAAGGAAACCTCCCTCAAAGATGTTGCTGCCGTCGGCGTCCTTGCGGTTGATCCACCAGGTGAAGTTCAGGAGCAGCTTGTGGAAGATGCGTTCTAGAAACGCCGTATCTCCTGTGCCGGTGCGCTTTTTCTCGATCTTGTAAACGCGCCAGGCGGCCCAGGCATGCACCGGAGGATTGACGTCGTCAAACGACCACTCGTAGGCCGGAAGCTGCCCGTTGGGATGCATGTACCACTCGCGCAACATAAGGATGAGCTGCTGCTTGGCAAAATTGCTATCCACAAGCGCGAGCGGCACACAGTGAAAAGCCAAGTCCCACGCTGCAAACCAGGGGTATTCCCATTTGTCCGGCATGGAGATGACATCCTCACAGTGGAGGTGGCGCCAGTTGTGGTTGCGCCCCCGGCGGCGCTCCGCCGGCGGGGGCGGTTGGAGTGGATCGCCATCCAGCCAGGCATCAACCTCATAGGCATAAAACTGCTTCGTCCAGAGCAAGCCGGCAAACGCCTGCCGCATCACGTTTTTTGCATCCTTGGAAAGCGTTTCGGGAATCCGCGTCGCATAGAACTCATCGGCTTCCGCCTGCCGCGCTGCCATGATGCGCACGGCCGGCCCGAATGGCTCGCCGCGCAATGTCTCCGGGTCGAAGTTACACAGCCGCAGCCAGAGTGTTGCCGTAGCGCCGCCTTCAAGTTCAAGCCGGTAGTGGGCAGCCGCTTTTGTCCCGGTGTGCGCCGGATTGACAGCCTCCGTCCGGCCGTTGACAAGGTAGTCGTTGACCCCGTCTTTGACGTAGGGCGTGCGGTTCGGCACACCATAGAGTCGCTCGAGGTTGGTTTCGTTCTCTGTGAAGAGCAGGTCGGGCCTGTCAGCACAGTAGAGCCAGCGATTCCCCAGCGTCGGATGATCACAGGCCATGACACGCGTGCGGCCCAGGTCTTCAATCTGCTGAATGTACGGCTTAGCCGCCGTTGTCGGTGACCAGGACCACGTGTTGCGAAACCAGAGGGTCGGCAGCACGTGGAGCGGGGCGCGGTCAGGGCCACGGTTGACGACCGTGATGCGGATCACAATGTCGTCCACATCGGCCTTGGCGTACTCGACAAACACATCAAAGTAGCGGTCACCATCAAAGACCCCGGTGTCGAGCAGTTCGTATTCGGGTTCACGCCGGGAGCGGACCTGTCCAAAGTGCACCAGTGTTTCGTAGGGAAACCGTGCCTGCGGGTATTTGTACAGCCACTTCATGTAGCTGTGGGTCGGCGTCGAGTCGAGGTAAAAGTAATACTCTTTGACATCCTCGCCGTGGTTGCCCTGTGGGCCGGTCAGACCGAACAGGCGTTCCTTCAGGTGCGGATCGCGTGCATTCCACAGCGCCAGTGCGAAGCAGAGAATTTGCCGCCGGTCGCAAATCCCGGCCAGACCGTCTTCGCCCCAGCGGTAGGCTTTCGAGCGACTGTGTTCATAGGGAAAATAGTTCCAGGCATCACCCTGCGGACTGTAATCCTCGCGTACCGTCCCCCAGGCCCGCTCGCTCACGTAGGGACCCCACCGCTTCCAGTGTTTCGTGCGTGCGGCTGACTCTGCCAGCCGTAACTCTTCGGTCGTCGGCATACCCGGTTGGTTCAAACAGGAGTGAGACGTACAGCCACGGAAGCTATCACAAATCGGGATGGAAAAGCCGCCTCAGACAAAGAGTTTGGCCCGCAGGTTGCCCGGCTCGCGGCGGAGGGCTTCGGCCAGTACTCTCGCGACAATCTCGCAGTGGTGGTCATGCACAAGAAATACTTCCCGTTCTTCCTGACCTTGCCGCAGGCGAATGCTGAGCGGTCTCCCGTCACTATCCAGGCGGATGTCACAAACGCGCACGTTCCGCAGCTCCTCAAGTGTGGCATTTGTCGCTTGGCAGAACAAACTGCTGTCCGCGCTGTCGCCCTGCACAGTCAGGGTGTGGTCCGCCGTGTCCTTTTCCTGGCTACTGTGCTTGCCCGGTGGCTGCATTGGCGGTAGGACGACTTGCGGGCGGTGACGCCGCCGCCGCCGTTTCTTCTTCCAGGATACTTGGGACAGGCCTAGGACAAGACCGGCGATGCCACCCACGACCCACAACAGGGGGACATTGTCCTCGCCAAAGGAGCTTCGAAACACATAACCGGCAATGAACGCTACGGTGGCACCCAGGGCCGTCCCACCGAGACCGAAGGTAAGTGCTTGAAGCAACGGTTTCCAAAACATTCCATCCTGTGCCGGCGCTCAGGTGCGTGAGAACTCATGTGAGCGAGATCAATCGGTGGAACTCTTTCACGGCACGCACCGCGCAGTCTTCAATCGAGACGCCTTCAAAATAGTTCCCAACCAGAAAGAGCGGTATGCCGGCCAGGGTAGCGTCGAGACTTTCCACAAGTGCTGCGTGGCCGACCCGTGGCGAGGGCAAGATGTTGGTGCGAAACACGGTTTCAACAATGCCCACCGGCGCAATGCCGAGGACCTCGGCAATGCGTCGTACCTTGCCTTCCGCGTCAAGTTTGCCCGGCTTGAAATGGAACACAAAACTCCGCCAGGTCTGATCCGGCACGACATCGCGTGATACGGCTGAATAGAACAAGTCATCGCGGGCAATCAAGCCGGCAACAGGCGGCACGCGAAGGGCTGCCTTTGGAACGAGGATGCCGACTGTTTCAATGGTCTCGACGCGGATGCGGGACAGTTTCTCGGATACTGACGGAAAGGCGTACCGCAGGAGCCGGGCAGCGACGTTGGCCGGTGTCGCAACAACTAGCAGTCGCGCTTGGTAGGTGTCACCCCCGGCCGTTGAGACTTCAAAGCCCGCTTCGGCGCGTTCCACGCCAACGACCTCACAGCCCGTCACCAAACGCACACCCGGTTGCGTCAGGGCCGCGGTGATGATCCCCTGGAGACCCTGTGGGAGGGTATAGGTGCGTTGGACATCGGTGCGGCGGGGACGTTTCTTGAAGAGCATCTCGGCCGGCAAATCCCCTGCTGCCTGACACATCACGGCATTGAACGCCGGTGACAGCACATCGCGGTAGTTGTTCGCCCCAAGCAGACGGGTGTAGTAATCCGCAACGCTACGACCGGCTTTCTTCGTCCGCAGCCCGAACGGGAGATGCCAAGCGGCCTCTAGGAAGTGGAGTTGCGACGAAATGGATTTAATCTGGTTGCTGACAAGAAACTTGAAGCCGACCTTGGCACGCGGGCGCAGGTAAGGGAGCAGTCCGCAGTCCTCGATCAAGGAAAGCAGCGTGCCGTAACTGTTGTAACAGGTGTGCGCGCCGAGTTCTGCCCAGAAGCCATTGCCTTTGACAAAGCGGTGTGACCGGAGTGCGCCGCCGGCTTCGGTATCTTGCTCCAGGACGGTCACTGCTATCCCTCGGCGCGCACAGTGGTGGGCGAAGGTTGTCCCGGCAATCCCGCTTCCAATGATGAGCACCGATGTGCCGTTCGCAACTGCGCTGGTCACGATGCAGCCTCAAGTGGTTGGGCGTGAATCACCACGTCGTCGCCGGCCAGGTCAACCGTTGCGCGTCCGCCCTTGGCCAAAGCGCCGAAGAGGATTTCATTGGCAAGCGGTTGCTTGATCTTTTCCTGGATGAGCCGCCCCATCGGACGCGCCCCGTACTGAGGATCGAAGCCTTTTTTGGCCAGCCACTCCACGGCAGCGTCGCGGACATCGAGCCTGACCCGTTTGTCGGCAAGTTGTGTCTGCACTTCGCCGAGGAACTTCATCACGACCCGCCGGATGTTCTCAAATGACAATGGTTCAAAGACGATCCACGCATCGAGGCGATTGCGAAACTCCGGCGCAAAAGTTCGCTCAACGGCCTGCTTGGTGCGGCTCCCCCCGGTCTCTTTCTTGAAACCGATGGCGGCAGCGCTCATTTCCTTCGCACCGGCGTTTGTCGTCATAATCAGAATGACATTGCGGAAATCCGCTTTCTTGCCGTTGTTGTCGGTTAGGGTGGCGCTGTCCATGACCTGGAGCAAGATGTTGAACACATCCGGGTGGGCTTTCTCGATTTCATCCAGGACAACCACCGAGTAGGGGTTTTTGTTGACGGCGTCGGTCAGCAAGCCCCCTTGGTCAAACCCCACATAGCCGGGCGGCGCGCCGATGAGCCGCGAGACGGTGTGCTTTTCCATGTACTCGCTCATGTCGAAGCGCAGGAACGTCACGCCCAGCACATTGGCTAACTGCTTCGCCAATTCTGTTTTGCCGACGCCGGTTGGGCCGGAAAACAAGAAGCAGCCGACCGGCTTGTTCGGATTGCCCAAGCCGGCGCGGGAAATCTTGATAGCATTGACAACCTGCTCAATGGCTTTGTCCTGACCGTAGATAACTGCCTTGAGGTCGGCTTCGAGCGTTTGCATCCGGTCGCGTTCGGCAGCAGAAACTGACTTTGCCGGCACACGCGCCATCTTTGCCACAATCGTCTCAATATCGTGAGTCTCCACCTTCTGCGGGCGACGCTCCGGCGGCAACAGGCGCAGTGCCGCGCCGGCTTCGTCCATGACATCAATGGCCTTGTCCGGTAAACAGCGGTCCGTGATGTGCTTTGCAGCCAGTTCGGCGGCTGCCCGCAGCGCTTCCGGGGTGTAGATGACGCCGTGATGCTGCTCGTAGGCAGCTTTCAGTCCGGCCAGAATCTGTTCGGCCTCGTCCACCGTCGGCTCACCGATTTCAATTTTTTGGAAGCGCCGTGCCAAGGCGCGGTCACGCTCAAACGACTGCTTGTATTCCTGATAGGTCGTCGATCCGATGCAGCGTAACTCACCTGCCGCCAGCGCCGGTTTGAGGATGTTGGCTGCGTCCATTGTCCCGCCGTTGACGGCGCCGGCTCCGACGATGGTGTGAATCTCGTCAATGAACAGAATGGCATTCGGACGTTTCTTGAGAGCGGCGATGACTTGTTTGAGACGCTGCTCAAAGTCACCGCGATAGCGTGTCCCGGCCAGCAGGGCACCCATATCGAGCGCATAGACTTCTGCATTCTTGAGCAGGTCTGGCACGTCGCCGGCGTGAATCTTCATTGCCAGCCCTTCGGCAATAGCCGTCTTCCCGACACCTGGATCGCCGATGAAAATGGGGTTGTTTTTTCGCCGCCGACACAGCACCTGAATGGTACGCTCTAACTCAGCCTGACGCCCGATCAGTGGGTCAATCAGTCCCTGCGCTGCCCGCTTGACGAGATTGACGGTGTACGTTTCCAACGGATCGCGTGACGATGACGACGCTTCGCCGGCCTCCCCGTCGGCGGTCTCTTCGTCGCTGACTTTAGCAATGCCGTGTGAAATGTAGTTGAGCACGTCCAGGCGGCTGATGCCCTGCCGCTTGAGTAAATAGACGGCGTGAGATTGTTCTTCACCGTACATGGCGGCCAAAATGTTCCCACCGTCGATCTTGCGCTGTTCGGCTGCCTGGGCCTGAGCGTAGGCCCGCTCCAGAACACGCTGGAACGCTGCCGTCTGTTCAGGGGGCGTAGGCAGGTGTCCCGCCGGGCGTTTCACCGTCGTCAGACGCTCTGTAAAGAACCGTTCGAGATCACGGCGGAGCGCCTCAAGGTCGCCGCCACAGGCGCGAATGACATCGGCCGACGTCGGATCGTCAAGCAGCGCATATAACACATGTTCGAGCGTCAGGTATTCGTGACCACGCGCCATCGCTTCATTGATGGCTGCAGTGAGCGCGGTCTGAAGGTCTTTGGTGAACATTGCAGGCATCGGCATAGTAGATCAAAGCCACCCCGTGGAAGTGCAAAAGCAAGTCAGTCGGCCTTGTCAGGCCGTTGCCCCTCAGCATAGAACGGCAACCGGCAGGGGTAAAAGTCCTGCGCACCAGATCGCCCTCGACGCGACCTGCGCCGCTGCGAAGCGCCGCTTTCAAAGCGCCCTCTTTCGCGCGCCTTCACGAGCCGGACCGCGAAAAGGTCTCGACGGTGACATAGCCGGCATTGATCGGCGCCGCCAAGAAAAGTCCATACGCGACTGAGACGCCGAGCCACGGGCTCCAGGGTAAGGGGGCAGCAGCATTGGCCGCCCAGACACCAACCGTCAGAGCGGCAACGCCGCCCGGCGGCAGCAAGACCAGCGCCGGCGCAAAGGCGACGGGTTTCGTCCGCCAGTCGCCTTGGCGCAGCTTCCAGTCGACCCACAGACCGGCGCCGAGCAAGGGCGTCCCGGCAATGAGCACCAGCGCGCCGAAAAGCCCGGACAGCCCCCCGACGCCTTCCCCCTGCGGCTTCCAGGCGGTTCTGACGTAGTCAATGCCCACATTAAGCAGCGAAAGGACCGTGACCAGCCAAACCGCAATTTGCACCAACCCCAGGCAGCGGAGGCAGTTGAGCGCGGCGGGATCCATCACGAGTCCGTTGGCTCAATGGTGCACAACAGCGGAAACTCGTTGGCGCGTGCCAGTTGAATGGTCTGCATCATTTTGGTCTCGGCAATCTCGTACGGGTAGATGCCGGCAACGCCAATGCCCCGCCGATGCACGTTGAGCATAATGCGCGTCGCTTCGCTCTCTGAATGGTGGAAAATGTGCTGGAGAACGTACACGACAAACGGCATGGTCGTGTAGTCATCGTTGTGGAGCAAAACGCGATACATCGGCGGCTCTTTCGTCGTGGTTTGTTCTTCGACGAGTAGCCCTTCATCTCGATCCGGTACAGGGTTCGGCATACGCAATCATCCCAACTGGATTGGCTCGATGGTCGCTTTGGATTCGTGTGATGGCCGGATAACCTGGCCGTTTTCCGACCGCATACAGCCGCACCCACCACCGCAGGCAGGGCCTAGTGAAAGCAGACGGTGCACTGCCTGCCACCCCCGGTTGAGCAGGAAACCGGCGGCAATGACAACGGCGATCAGTGTGAGCCAGAACTGCATGGCGGTGCCCTCGTACGTCGGTGAACGGTTGAGCTTCAACAGCCGTGTAAATAGTAGCGCAACTTCCGGCACCTGTCGCAACCGCACCCCTACGCTGCAAGGGGTGTGCCAGGGGCGTTTGGTGCGCAACAGTGTGCAGGCAAACTGACGCGTGTGCCGGTGCCGGCTACGCTCCGGGTGCGCAATGAATGCGTTGTTTGCTCTACCCCCGTCCGCATTGGCGCGCGAACGTGATGCATCGGCAAACTGTTGTTTGCTAAGGTGCAAGCCCGCGTCACGTTCAACTCGGCGAAACCGTCATAAGCCGCGCTGGGAGGTTTCGCTTTATCTGTGATGGCTATGGCTGCCCTGACACTTGATGGTCCGGTTGTCTCTCGCGCACTGTCATTTCGCGATAACCTGCGTCATGTGCAACGCTTTCTGGTCGTTTCCATCGCCCTGTTGCCTTTCCTGGTGAGCTTTTTGCGCGACCGGCGACGCTGGATCAAGTGGGGTGCGCCGCGCGAGTTGACCGACGACCAACATGCCCATCGCGCCAAGAAGCTGGTGGACACCTTTGCCCGGCTTGGCACTTCTTACATCAAGCTGTCGCAGATTCTGGCCGTGCGCGAGGACTTGGTGCCCAAAATTTACGCGCGCGAATTCGCCCGGCTGCTCGACCAAACGCCGGCGGCAGGGATGGATTACGTCAGTGCGGTCATCCGCCGCCGCACGGGGAAATCTCCGGACGAGCTGTTCAGCGACTTCGACCCCAACGCCATTGCTTCGGCTTCGGTCGGACAGGTGCATCGCGCGCGCTACAGGGGGGTGGATGTGGTCGTCAAAATTCGGCGCCCGAACGTGGTGGAAACGATCACGCTCGACAACGCCATTTTGAGTACCCTGCTGGAATGGCTGCGTCCCCTCTTTGGCGAACATTACCTGTACCGTGGATTTGAGGTGTTGTTTGCCGAGTACAAACGAATTGTTGTTGGGGAGTTGGATTTTCGTATTGAGGCGCAGAACGCCGAACGCTTGCGCGCCCAGCAGCCACGGCACCCACGGCTTGTCATCCCGGCAATTGTCCATGAGTTGACTCACGAAGACCTGCTGGTGATGGAATTCTGCGAAGGCGTGCGCATTGACGCGGTGGAGACCATTCGCAGCTACGGGCTTGACCTGGGCGAACTCGTCGAGGCGTTGCTAGAAATCGTCTTCTCGCAACTGCTGGTGCACGGCTTTTTTCACGCCGACCCGCATCCGGGCAACATCCTGATCAACCGGCGCGGCGACATCATCCTGCTCGACTACGGCATGGTGGATGAGCTGGACCCGGTGACGCGCGACCGCTTCCTGGGACTGATCCTGGCGGCGAATGCAAACCAATACGATGAAGTCGTCGCCAAGCTGTATGAGCTGGAAATGGTCGATCCAAGCGCGCCGGCAGAGCAGCTCGCCTATGTGACGGAAACGATCATGAACCTGCGGCACTTGGCGCGCACGCATCAGCGCCAGGTGCAACTGGCGGTTGAGCAGCTCTTTGAAAAGACGCGCATCCTGCACCACCTGCGCATGCCCAGGCAAATGGTGTATCTCTTCCGCATGGCAACACTTATTGAAGGTGTGGCCATTCGCTTCGACAATCACTTCGACAGCATCCGGGACGCCGTCCCGATTGCCAAGCGCGTCGGCTTCAAGCTCATCGCCCGCATCGTGCCGGCGGCCACGGCGCTGCGCTACGCCGCCGAAGTCTTCGCCGAGCGGTTTGACGCCTACCTGAGCCGTGTGATGCAGCGGAAGAAAGTTTCCTATGCCAAGGATTTCGTCCGGCGGATGTGGCAGGGCGCGCCGCCGCAAAATGTCCAATCCCCGCGCTTGACCCTTCCTTCTTAAGAATTCCGCGCTGCGGCTGAATGCCACGCCGCGCCGGCCGACATTTACCTGCTCACGGCTCAGGCGGTCAGGCGAAGCCAGAGCTGTCTCCGAAAGACAAGCTTAGATGTTGGGAAACGCGACCGTTGGCAAACCTGGGACAGCTCAGCTACGCTCGATCTAAGCTAATTATCTTCACTTAGCGCGTTTTGGTTTGGCCTAACTATTTCGCGTCCTCCGGCAAAACGTGCTTGGCTTGTTACCCCACAGACAATCCACGTTGTGTCACCCCGATGATTCGACAATGGAGATTAGACCCATGCGTAACGCTTTATGCAAATGGGCGATGGTCTGGTTCTTCTGCGGAGTCACCTTTCTCATTGCCGCGACCCTGCCCGCTGCGTCGCCAGTCATTCACGCTTCATCCGGGCGGCAAACACCTGTTGCATCCCTAACGGTTGAAGATGGTCTAGAGCATCCGCATGTGGCAAGCCAGGCCGGAAGTCGCGGGCCACGCTGCGCCGCACACCATCGAGCCGGGAAAGCGTCCGCGTCGAGTTATCGCATCAAGGCATCGGTGATGGGCGGCCCGCCGGCAATCATCGAATTCACTCCGTTATCCGGGCCGGTAGGCACAAGCGTCGCCATCTTCGGCGCCGGCTTTGACGACGTGGAAGCGGTTCGCTTCAACGGGGTCAACGCCGTGTTCACGGTCAACAGTTCAACGCAGATTACGGCCACCGTCCCGGTCGGCGCGACGACGGGCCCGATCACCGTCGAGACAGATGATGGCGTGACAACCAGTGCGCAGCCGTTTGTCGTGCTTGACTCCACAACGCCTGGACTGCCGTTGATTAGCAGCTTTTCTCCGCCGTCGGGTCCGGTGGGCACAAGCGTCACCATCTTCGGCGACAACTTTGGCGGTACGCAGGCGGTTCGCTTTAACGGCGTCAACGCGACGTTTACGGTCAACAGTTCAACGCAGATCACGGCTACCGTCCCGGTCGGCGC
>CALGZC010000044.1 GCA_937934745.1 uncultured Blastocatellia bacterium | reverse complement strand
CTCCAGTTGACCCACCGTCCCCGAACGCACAATCACCGGCTCGAGGTTAAACTTTTCAGCCATCTCCTGCGCCCACTGCTCACACAGGACGGGCGGCGTCAGGACGCACACCCGCCGAATCTCGCCGCGGTCGAGCAGTTCGCGGGCCACCAGCAGCGCCTCGATGGTCTTGCCCACGCCCACGTCGTCGGCGATGAACAGGCGCGCCGGATCGAGCCTGAGCGCCATCAACAGCGGGACGAACTGATACGCGCGCGGACGGATGGAGATGCGGCCCAGCAAGCGGAACGGCATGGCGCCTTCGCGCAAAGTCAGACGCGCCGCCTGCCAGAGCAGATGCGCCGCAGCGGCGTCTGCAACGTCATCGGCGGTCGGCAGCGGAAACACACTCGTTCCACCTGCTCGAAAGGCAATGTGTAGCGTATGAGGTTGGACAACCCTTTATGAATGTGAACGACATCATCATCGGCGCCGGTGAGCGGGCGCAGCGCCCAAACCTCATCGGTCTCGGCGGGCAACAACACCCAATCGCGATTGCGACAACGAACGATGCTGCCGGGCTGCATACAAAGCCTCCTTGCTTCCTCTTACGCAGTCTTGCCGCGGGCATCCGGCCGCCTGATGGATGACAGCGCAATGATTGACGAAGCAAGGCAAGCCGTCGGGCAAGCGGAGCCGGCACGGTCGGAACGTTGGCGCGCCGCGCCGCCATCAACGACGTCGAGTCCGGCAGCGATGCCAGGGCGGCGCGTGACTGCCGCGCGGCGTCACCCCCAGCTTAGGGGGCGGACAGGATGTCGAGCGGCATCTCGCGACTTGAGACATTGTGGGCGAAGTCCTCGGCCGTGACGAGCAAGACGTAGCGCCCGGCCGGAAGTCCCGCCGGCACCGGCAAGACGCCGACGTTGATCTTACGCTCGGCATCCCACTTGACCGCTACCGGCTGCCCGCCCGCCAGGCGAACGGCAATCCGCCGCGTGTCGGCGTCGGCCGCCACCAACACTTCCACGCGCTCGCCGGCGCGGACGACCTTTGGATTCATCGTAACCTGTAGCTGCGGCGGGCGACTGTCAATCGTAAAGCCCTTTTCCTCTTGAAACACGTTCCCCTGGCCGTCCGTCAGAATCAGACGGCAGCGGTAGCGTCCGTCCTGCATCGTCTTGGGCGCCAGAAAGCGCGTCTCCCAGACATCTTCCGAAGCGAGGTACGTCAGCGGCTTGGTCAGCCCAAAGGGAAAGACCGCGACGACCGAGCGGATCGAGGCATCGGCGCGGACCCGCAGCACCGGATCGCCCGGCTTGATCACGCGCGGACGCAGCAGCGCCCGCGGCGCGGCCAGAAACGCCGTGTAGGGCGTCACGATGTTGTACTTCTTCGACAGGGCGATGACCTCCGCAATCAGCGCGTCGTCTTCGCCGTCCAGCGCCATGCGCCGCAGCAGCGCCGCAATGCGCTCCTGCGCCCACAGCCGGGGCAGATGCCCATGCGTCGCATCCTGCTCTGGCAACGCGCCGGCGACGGTCGTCGTCACCGGCTGCCCGGCCCGCGCGCCAGCGACGGTAAAGACCGCCTGCGCCGACGGTCGCCGATACCGGCCGACGAAACTCACCCGCGCGCCGTCGTAACCCGTCGCCTCGTCGCTCGGATACACGGCGTACAGGTTGTCGGCCTCGTTGACGCTCAGCTTGAGGCCGTCAATGGGACGCTGCCCGACCTTGGCAAAGAAAGCCTCCAGCCGGAACGTCAGATCGTCGGTTTCGCGTCCGAACTCGCTCACGCCACGACTGACCCGCGCCAGCTCAGTGAGAAAATCCCGGTTGGCGTCCGCGCCGACGCCAAAGGCGAACACGCGCGCCGGTTTGCCGTCCTTCGCGTTCGCCTCCGCAAAGTCGCGGGCCAGCTTGCCGCCGCGCGTCGTCGTCAGGGTTGGATTGCCGTCCGTGATGAGGACCAGCGTTCGCTCCTCGCCGGGCAACGCCTTCGCCAGCGCCAGCCCGCGTTGCAGCGCCTTGGCGAAATCCGTTCCGCCACTCAGGTAGCTGCGCCGGATGAAGTCGAGCGCCTGCGCCGTGGCGTCGGGCGTTCCGGGCTGCGGCCGGTCGGCGAACGCCTGCACGTCATCGTTGAACAGAACGACGTTGAAGTGATCATCCGGGCTCAGCGACCGTAAAAACAGGCTACAGGCTTCATAGGCGCGGTCGAGCTTCTCGAAGTTCATCGAAAGCGACGTGTCCAGCATGATGACAACCGAGCGCGGCGGCGCCGGCGCCCGCTCGAAGTCAGTGGCCGAAAGCCCGCGCTCGTTGAGCAGCGCCGATACTTCAAAGTAACCGTCTTCGTCCGGCTTGGCTCGGTTGGGATCGCGCAGGTCGTACGCCAGCAGCGGCGCCGGCGAACGGTAGGCAATCAAGCTGGCGGTCGTGCGCGAAACGTCCAGCCCGTACTCAAACGCCAAATCCTGCGTCAGCGCGACGCCCGCGCCCTGGTACTGGGCCGTGATGCGGTTGACGCCCGCCGGCGTCACCTGGAGCGGATAAGCCGTGTCGCGCTGCTTGAAGGCGAGCAGCGGAAAGCCGCTCGTCACCTCGGCGCGAATCGCGAGGCTGCCCGCGGACTGCACGCCGTACTGCGACGGCTTGAGCGGCAGCGAGAAAAACGACCGCAGCCCTGCCACAGGGACCGGCTCGACATATTCCAGCTCGACGCGCTTCGTGCCGAAGGCCGGGATGGGCACCAGGCGCACCGTGAAGGCCGTCGCGCCGCCTGCTTCGTCTTCCTGCGTCACCAGCCCAGGGTCAATCGCCTGGCGCTTGAGCTCGCCGTAAATCTCCTGCGCGCGGGGCAGTTCCAGCATGACGCCCGGAATGCGAACGTCGCCATCCCAGACGGCGAAATCGGCGATGGCGCCGCTCGTCGGCAGGCGAAAGATGTACTTGCCTTCCAACGGCCGATTCGTTCGGTTGGCGTAAATCTGGACAATCCGCACCCGCGCGAACTGCTGGTCAATGCGGATGTCAATCCGCATGTCATCCAACGCGATGCGCGTTGGATCAGGCGCCTCTTCATCGCCGGGGATGACGACGCCGGACTGGGCCGCGGCCGGTTGCAAACATCCAACGAGCGCCAAGCAGAGGAAGAGCAATGCCTGGCGCATCCGGCCGAGCGACCGGATGAACAGCGGACAGGGGGCTAGCCGAAACATAGGCTTGATCGCGCGCGGACTGAATGTGATGGAGCCTAGCGGGGAGCTTACTTGACCGACCGGGCATTTGTCACGGTCGCTTTCAGCATTTGGCGACGGCGCCAGGTCGGCTCAATCGAGGCGGGATGCTCGGCTGTCAGAGCGGGAGCGTCAACAACGTTGACAGGCTTCGACGGCACGCAAGCGTCGGCCGCGTTACCGCGTTGCGCCGGGCTGCGTGTCGCCAAATTCGACAACTTCGACTGACGGCTCGGCCGGCGGGGCAAAGTCATCCCAGCCTGCCACGACGACGCCCTGTCCGCCGTCTGGAAACCGCTCCATCAACTGAGCAATGTCAGGCAGGGGGTCTGAAGGCGCATCGGTCACAGCGCTGGCCAGCAGCGTCCCGGAGGTTTCCACCCACACATGTTGCCACTCCGCGCCGAACTTCATGCGCCCAAGGTAGGCGTAGGGCGACCGCACCGTGTACTCCCGGCTGTGCCAGACGCGAACCGGCGCGCCATCCGCAGCGGCGATGTAACCGGCGAAAACATACTGCGCTTGCTCCACGGTCGTCGTCAGCGGAGCGCCGGCCGCCACCGGCGACGGCGGCGCCGTCTTCTGGATGGCTGCCGAGGTAGTTACCTCCGGCTTGACAACGTGCCGCTTAGGAAGCCGCTTGAACCCCCGGCGCGTGGCTTGACGCGCTAAGCGCCGCCGGGCTGACTTGCGCGCGACTTGCTTCTTCCGCGCCACTTTCTTGAACGCTTTGTCCGCCGGCGCCTGGGGTGCGCCGGCGTGAGCCAGCGCCTCGCCGCTCAGGGCGGCAAGGAGCGCAAGGAGGATGACGAGGAGCGAGCGGCGAAGCAAGGCGGTCACGGGCGGAAAACCTCAGGCGGCAAGGCGTTGCCCGCTAGGCAGAGCAAGCGCCGTGCCACATTGGCTAGTATCGGCCAGATAGGCGCTAAGCGTATGACCTAAAATGGATTGCAGCGGGCGTAACGGCTTCCGACAGGCCGCTGCCGCGCCGCCCGAGCGTCAACCGCCCTGACAGCCGACAGCCAGGCCGACGGATCGAAGGCGGAGCGGGGCGCTTTCCACGGAAGCCTGTTCCGGGAACCTTTGGCGCCGCGGCGTGTCAACGTTCATGCGCCGATTGCATTGCGCGCAACGCCTGCCCTGGAGCCATCAAAGCCATGCCGCCGGCTTCCGAACTGCCATTTTCCCTGCCGCTGCCCGCTGAGACAGCGGCGGAAACCGCTCCGTCGCTTTCAACGGCCGAGGCGGCGTTGCTGGATGGCGCGCGCGCCGGATCGCGCGCCGCCTTCGAGCTGCTGGTGATGGCGCACCAGCAGCCGATTTATAACCTCCTGCTGCGGGTGCTGGGCGATCCGGAAGATGCCGCCGACGTGATGCAGGAAACCTTCCTCAGCGCCTACCGCGGCGCGCGGGCGTTTCGCGGCGACTGCGACATTCGCACTTGGCTTTACCGGATTGCCGTCAACCGGGCGGCAAACCACCGTCGGTGGTGGCGCGTCCGGCGGCGGGCCGTCACGATCTCGCTCGACGCCGCGCCTCAGGATGGAACGCCGGCGCTGTCTGAAACGCTTGCCGCCACCGACCCCGACCCCGAGCAACAGGCCCTGTGGCGCGAGCGGCAGGCGCAGACCCGCGCGGCGCTGGCCACGCTCAAGTTCGATTTTCGAGTGGCGGTCGTGATGCGCGACATTCGCGGGATGAGCTACGAGGAAATTGCCGCCGCGCTGGAAATTTCCGTGGGGACGGTCAAGTCGCGGATTGCGCGCGGGCGAAGCCTGCTGCGCGCCGCGCTCAACGCGCCGCCCCGCAAGGAGCCCTAGGCGATGACCGACGATACGCCCGATACGCCCGATGACCTGCGCGCGGCGCTGGCTACACTGCCGGATGTTGCGCCGCCGACGCGCCTCCGACATCAAATTGTCGCCGCGCTCGCCCTGGAAGCCGCGAGCCGGAAGCGCAGGCGCGGCTGGGGGGAGCGCCTTGCCGGGCATCCTAGCCTGATTGGCTACGGGCTGGGCCTGGCGGCGGCGACGCTGCTGTTTGGCGGCTTGTCCGGCCAGGTCTGGCGTCAGGACCTGACGGCGCCGCCGCGCTACGCCATCGTCTATGCGCCCCATCGCTTTGTCGGGGGACTAACTGCGCCGGCGACGCTGCCCCGCCTGACAAGCGATAAAGGATTTGACAGTTTGCCGGCCAGCCTTGCCGACCGGCCCGACGGCATGCTGGTCATTGCCGAAGTCTCGCCCTCCGGCGAAGCGCGCTGCGTGGACATCGTCGAGCCGCAGCCCACCCCCTCGCTCGTCGCGGCCGTCGATCACGCGCTCCAGCGCATGACCTTCCGTCCGGCGACACAGCCCGACGGCCGCCCCGTGGCGGCGCGGATTGTCTTCTACATCGAGCAAGTGGCCGTTCGGGGATAGCGCCGCGCCGGCGCGCTACGGCGGGTCGAGCATCGGGCGGACGCCTTCCACCCAAACGTCGCCATCCTCGAAGTACTCGCGCTTCCAGATCGGAACGAGCGTCTTGATGCGGTCAATCCCGAAGCGGCAGGCCTCAAAGGCCGTCGCCCGGTGGGGCGCGGTTGCCACGACCAGCACGCTCGTTTCGGAAACGCGCAGCCGCCCCAACCGGTGAATGAGCGCGAGCCGGTCGAGGTCGGGATGCTTGGCGCGCGCTTCGGCGGCGACGCGGCGGAGCATCCTCAGCGCCATCGGCGCATAGGCTTCGTAGTCGAGATAACGTGTCCGGCGGCCGCGCAGGTTGTCGCGGACGACGCCCTCAAAGGTCGCGACGGCGCCAACCGGCGGGCGAACGAGGCGCCGGACGATGCTTGGGGCGTCAATCGGCGCCTGGGTTAGCGCAATGAGGTCGTCAGACGGCTCGGTATCCGGCATCGGGCGCTCAACCTCCGGCAATGGGCGGAAAGACGGCGACTGTATCGCCGGCCTGAATGGGCATATCATTCGGCGCGTATTCCTCATTGACGGCAACCAACAAGCTGGCGCGCAGCGGCGCAAGCTGCGGGTACTGCTCGCACACGGCCTCCACAACCGCTGCGGCCGTTGCCGGGACGGTCACCCGCACTGAGGCCGTATCTGCACCGACGAGTGCACGGCACTGGCCGAAAACCAGAACATTGAGCGAGAGGTGATCAACAGTTGGCATGGTGGTTGGGCAAGCAGTCAGGGCTGCCTGTGACAGTGCTAACAAAATCACCAAACGCGAGCTGAAGCAAGCCGACGGCGAGGATACCGGCCGTTTCAGCCCGCAGGATGCGCGGGCCGAGGGTGACAAGCCAAGCACCGCAGGCAGCCGCTTGCTCGCGCTCGTCATCGCTCCAGCCGCCTTCCGGCCCGACGAACGCCGTCATAGGTGGCGGAATGTCTGTTTTTTTGACACTGTGCGCTAGGCTCTGACCGCCGCGCTCGGTGAAAAAGAACTTGATACCGTTCTCCGCCAGTAAGTCGGATACCGAGCAGGGGGTGGCAATTGGGGTGAGGCGGCTGCGTCCGCACTGCTTGGTTGCCTCACGGCTGATGCGCGCCCAGCGGGCAAGCCGGTCGGCAGAAACGCTGCGGACAAGACCCGGCTCGACGTGCCGGGTAATGAGGGGGATCACGCGGGCAACGCCCAGCTCGACGGCCTTCTGGATGACCCACTCAAACTTGTCGGCCTTGAGGATGGCAGCGGCAAGCGTTAGCTCAAGCGGCGATTCATTGGACGGGAGCGGCTCGGCCAGCGCCAGCCGGACCCCACGCTTAGAAGCTTCGGCGACGACGGCACGGAACGCACGGCCCTGACCGTCAAAAACATTGACGATTTCCCCAACGCGGATGCGGAGGACGTGAACGGCATGGTGGGCTTCGTCATCGGGTAGGCGGGCGTCGGCGGTTGTAAAGTTTTCTAACGGCGCATAGAAGCGATGGTGGGGCATGGGCTGATAGGCTACACTGATGAGTGGTTGGTCTCGGTAGGCCGGCCGTGCCGGGGTAGAAGCTTCGGTGAATCGGGCCCGGCCGCTTTGCGTTCTAAACGTGCTGCATCGACAACGGAGAAGGCAAGTGTGAGCGATGTGGTCAGGGGGGCGTCCAGGGGTAGTGCCAATGCTCAATCGGCGGATGTTCATCCGGCAACTGGCTCTGGGATTGGCCTGCGGTGGACGGGTGGCGGCGCAGTCTGGACGTGTCGGTGACGGGCAGGTCCTACAAACCCGTCTCACGGTGATTGTGCAAGTGCCGGGGCCCGATGCCCCACCGGTTCGCCTGACGCCGGCCGATATGACGCTCTACGATGCGGGCACCGAGCAGGTGATCGAAAGCGTCGAGCCAGACCTTTCCCCGGCCACCTTTGTCTTTCTAGCCGACAACTCCGCGACGCTTCCGGTTGAAGTCAGCGATGTGGAGCAACTGGCACGGTCGCTCATTCGCGAACTCTTCACCGGCGACCGTCTGATGCTGGTCGGGTACGCCAAAGAGCCGGAAATCCTGTGCGAGCTGACCAACGATGCGGCTCAGCTCGTCGCCGGCGCCAAACTGTTTCGGAAACGCTCGGTACCGCGGCTGTACGATGCCCTGCTGGCCGTGACGGAGGATGTGTTCCGTCCGGCAACAACCGTCAGCAAACGGGTGATCGTCCTCCTCTCAGACGGCTATGACGAAGGCTCACAAACCACCTTTGAGCGCGCTCTGGCCGCACTTCAGTCTGCTGATGTCGTTCTGTATGCTTGGCAGGTACCGGACCGAACTTACGGCGCTCCACGTCCCAGACGGTTGGGGCCAAAGCCGGTAGAAGCGCTCGCACGCTTGACGGAAGAAACCGGGGGACGGCTCTTTCGGTTGGACGAGCCTCAGGCGGCAGCGATACTGACCGATGAGGTTCGTCGGCGCTGGTTTACGGCGCGTTACGTTCCCCAGCCAACGGTAGCCCTGGCGCGGCGACTGCTGCTGGTAGCAAGTGATCCGCAGCTGACGTTACGGACTAAAAAGAGCCAGGTGATCTATCGGTAACTTATCTTGCTAAAATAAAGTTGACAATATAAGACTCAAATCTTATAGTTGAGGCATGGAAGTTCCAACGCCGGCCGGCGGGCTGTACCCACCATACCAGCCGCGTTTCGTGAACCTCATTTCAAGGATGTGTGGAGTGCAACAGAAAAGCTATGGGGAAAATCATCGGGATTGATTTGGGGACAACCAACTCTGTGGTCGCCGTCATGGAAGGCGGTGAGCCGGTCGTGATTACCAACTCGGAAGGGTCGCGGACGACGCCATCGGTGGTGGCCTTTACGAAGGATGGAAGTCGCTTGGTCGGGCAGGTTGCTAAGCGTCAGGCGGTGACCAACCCGGAAAACACCTTTTACTCCGTCAAACGTTTCATCGGTCGCCGGTTCAACGAGGTCAAAGGTGAAGTCAAGCAAGTCCCCTACAAAGTCATTGAAGGGCCAAATGGCGATGTTCGGCTCGTAGGCGGCGGTAAGGAATGGGCCCCGCCGGAGATTTCCGCCATGGTGCTGCAAAAGCTGAAAACGGCGGCCGAGGACTACCTGGGGCAACCGGTGACGGAAGCCGTCATCACCGTTCCGGCGTACTTCAATGATGCTCAGCGACAGGCGACCAAAGACGCCGGCAAGATTGCCGGTTTGGAAGTCAAGCGCATTGTCAACGAGCCGACGGCGGCAGCACTGGCCTACGGTTTGGATAAGAAGAAAGATGAAACCATCGCTGTCTTCGACTTCGGGGGCGGGACCTTTGACATTTCGATTCTGGAAGTCGGTGAAGGTGTCGTCGAGGTCAAGGCGACCAACGGCGACACGCACTTGGGTGGTGACGACGTTGATGAATGTCTCATCAATTGGATCGTCAGCGAGTTTAAGAAGGATCAGGGCATTGATCTGACGGCCGACAAGATGGCGCTCCAACGGCTGAAGGAAGCTGCTGAAAAGGCTAAGATCGAGCTGTCGTCGGCAATGGAAACCGAGATTAACCTGCCCTTCATCACCGCAGATGCCTCTGGTCCGAAGCATCTGGTGATGAAGCTGACGCGGGCGAAGTTTGAGCAACTGGTCGATCACATTCTCCAGCGCACGCTTGAGCCGTGCCGCAAGGCGCTAGACGACGCGGGGTTGAAACCGTCGCAGATTGACGAAGTGATTTTGGTGGGTGGCTCAACGCGCATCCCCAAAGTGCAGCAGATGGTCAGGGAGTTCTTCGGCAAAGAACCCAACCGGTCGGTCAACCCCGACGAGGTGGTGGCGATTGGCGCGGCCGTCCAAGCAGGTGTTTTGGCCGGCGACGTCAAGGACCTCTTGCTGCTCGATGTCACGCCGCTGAGCCTGGGGATCGAGACGCTCGGCGGTGTCAATACGGTCATGATCCCGCGCAATACGACGATTCCGACCCGCAAGAGCGAGATTTTCTCGACGGCGACCGACAACCAAACCTCGGTCGAAGTGCACGTCTTGCAGGGGGAACGTCCGATGGCGCGCGATAACCGGACGCTGGGTGTCTTCCGGTTGGTGGACATTCCGCCGGCGCCGCGCGGCGTGCCGCAGATTGAAGTGACCTTTGACATCGACGCCAACGGCATTGTCAATGTCACGGCAAAGGACCTGGGAACAGGTCGGGAGCAAAAGATTACCGTCACCTCCAGCTCAGGTCTGAGCAAAGAGGACATTGACCGGATGGTGCGGGAAGCCGAGGCCAACGCGGCGAAAGACCGCGAGTTGCGTGAGCGGATTGAAGCCAAGAACCGCTTGGATTCGCTGATCTACTCGACTGAAAAGCTGGTGTCTGAAAACCGCGAAAAGATTGAGGCGTCCACCTTGTCGGAGATCGAAAGCGCGCTGTCTGAGGCGAAGTCGAAGCTGGAAACGGCATCGCTGTCGGAACTCAACAGCCTGTGTGACCGCTTGCAGAAGGCGACCTACAAGGTGTCGGAGGCGATGTACAAGGATGCTGCCGGCCGGGCTGCCGGGGCATCTAGCGCGAGTCGGCCGGACACGGGTGGCAAGGGGGATGACAACGTCATTGATGCAGAGTACGTTGACGTGGACGACAAACGGTAAACCGGCGCTGTGTCGGAGCGGCTGAGTGTCGCCCCTCGGTCAGCTCCGACCGGCGCAGTGCCTGGTCCCGATGACCTAGCGGAGGCAAGCCATGGCAAAGCAAGATTACTATGCCACGCTCGGCGTCCCGAAGACGGCTTCGGCAGACGAAATCAAAAAGGCCTACCGCCGGTTGGCGCGCAAATATCACCCGGACCTCAACCCCGGTGACAAAGCAGCCGAGGAGAAGTTCAAGCGCATTTCGGAGGCCTTTGACGTCCTGGGCGACGAAGAGAAGCGAAAAGTGTACGACCGCTTTGGAGTGTACACCGAAGCCCATGCACAGGCAGCGAAAAGCGGCGCAGCAGCGGGTGGCATCCCGTTTGACTTCGGTAATTTTGACTTCGGCAGCGGCGCTTCGTTCCGGGATATTTTTGCCGAAATGTTTGGCGGCATGCGCGGGAGCGCGCGCGGTCCGTTCCCCCAGGCCGGACGTGACATTGAACAAACTGTGTCAATTTCATTCGAGCAGGCGATGGAGGGGACGACCGTCAAGGTGACACTCCCGCCAATCGGCGGCCGACCGTCCGAGACCATCACGGCGCGCATTCCGGCCGGGGTGGACAATGGCTCAAAAGTCCGCATTGCCGGCAAGGGGTATCCCGGCGTCAACGGTGGCCCGCCGGGCGATCTGTACCTCATCACCAACGTCGGGTCGCATCCGTTCTTTACCCGCAAGGGGGACAACATCTACTGCACCGTTCCGATCACCGTCCCGGAAGCGGCCTTGGGGGCAAAGATCGAGGTGCCGACCGTCGGCGGCAAGGCCCAGTTGCGGATTCCACCGGGGACGCAGTCGGGGCAAAAGTTTCGGTTGCGGGAAAAAGGCTTTCCTGTGCTGCGTAGCCCGGGGACGCGCGGCGACCAGTATGTAGAAGTCAAGATCGTGCTGCCTTCGGTCATCAGTGAGGAGACCAAAGAGCTTCTGCGCCAGTATGAGCGTTTGAATCCAGAAAACCCACGGAAGTCACTTGGCGTTGGGTGACTTCCAACTGACGCGGGGAGCTAAACCATGACGACACGCAGGCGGAAACAAAGCAAGCCACCACGCCGCTACTCGATTGGTGTGGTCGCCGAAACATTTGGCATTCACGAGCAGACGCTGAGAATGTATGAGCGGGAGGGGTTGCTGGTCCCGTCCCGTTCGGCGCGCAACACGCGCTACTATACTGATGCCGACCTGGAGCGGTTGCAGTGCATTCTCAACCTGACACGTGAAATGGGGGTCAACTTGGCCGGCGTCCAGATCATCCTGGGTATGCGCGACCGAATGGAGACAATGCACCAGCACATGATGGCGCTGGTGGAGTACATCCGAGAGCACATGGCCACGCACGCTGCCCACGCGCTGGTGCGTGTTCCACCGATGCCCATTATGCCGCTTGATTCACGGAAACCGCCGCCGGGGTATGCTCCCACCGATGGCAATGGTCTGCTCAACCGGTGAGCCGGAGCGTAAGGGCATGAGCGCACGACGGGTCATCATTGTCGGCGCCGGACTCGGCGGTTTGGCGGCAGCGCTCCACCTCCGGGCGCGCGGCTTTCAGGTCACGGTTCTCGAAAAAAATCCTACCGTCGGCGGCAAGCTCAACCGGATTGTCGCCGACGGTTTTTCCTTTGACACGGGGGCGTCGCTGGTCACATTGCCCGACATCCTCCGCGCAACGTTCGCCGTCGCCGGCGCACGGCTGGAGGAGCATCTCACCCTCCAGCCGCTTGATCCGATTTGTCGCTACCGCTGGCCCGACGGTGCACAGCTCGATCTATCGTCCGATGTATCGAAAACCGTTGCCCAGTTGCGGTGTCTTGCGCCGCAGGACGAGGCTGCCTTTTTTCGTTTCCTCAGTTACGGCGCCGAGCTTTACACGGCAACGGCACCGGTGTTCTTGTTCAACGACTTTCGCGACTGGCGCAACCTATGGCGGCAACTCGACAGACGCCTCCTGCGCCAACTGCCGCGTTTGGTCACACTCCAGACGGTTGCCGACCGGACGGCCAAGTTTTTCACCAGTCCGTACCTGCGGCAGTTGTTCAACCGCTATGCAACCTACAATGGCTCGTCGCCATATCGGGCGCAGGCAACATTCTGCCTGATTCCCTACGTCGAGTTCGCCTTCGGTGCGTGGTACGTGGTTGGCGGCCTGTACCGCATTGCCGAAAGTCTGCTGCACGTTGCACAGGCACAAGGCATTGGCATCCACACGAACACACCGGTAGCAGAAATTGTCGTTGCCGACGGGCAAGCGCGTGGCGTCCGGTTGGCGGACGGTCACGTTTTGCCGGCCGATGTCGTGGTTTCCAATGCCGACCCACTCTACACCTACGCCAAGCTGTTGCCCGGCGTCCGGCGACGTGCTTACAGTGATGAACGTTTAGCGCGCATTGAGCCGTCGTGTTCAGGATTCATCTTGTTACTGGGGACGGCGCGGAAGTTTGACGCGCTGGCCCACCACAACATTTTCTTTTCGAGCGACTACCCGGCCGAATTCGCCGACATTTTCGACCGGCTGCTGCCGCCCGCCGACCCGACAATTTACGTCTGCGCGACAAGCCGCACCGATCCCACACAGGCACCGCCCGGCAGTGAGAACCTCTTCGTGATGGTCAACGCACCGGCAGTTTGCGACGCTTACGACTGGGACGACGTAGCGCCGAACTACCGTAACCACGTGATGGCGCGACTTGAAGCGGCCGGGCTAACAGGGTTGGCGGAAAGCATCGTTTTTGAAGACAGGCTCACACCCAAGCGGTTTGCAACCTGGTTCAACGCCCATCGTGGAGCCATTTACGGACTTTCGTCCAACAACTTGCACAACGCTTTCTGGCGACCGCCGATCCGGGCGCGCGAAGTGCGGAACCTGTATTTCGTCGGCGGCGGAACGCACCCCGGTGGGGGCATACCACTGGTCCTGCTTTCCGGCAAAATTGCCGCGGCGGCCATTGCTGCCGATACTGGTCAGATATAACACGGCCCTGGAGAGCGTATCCCTGCCCGACACCGGTCGCCGGCGCCCTGCGCGGCCCGACCGATTCGTGTGTGGCACTTTTCCCGCTCACGGGCCCCGCCGCGACTAGCCCCCCTCAGTGGGAGGGGGACTGAAGCGGACCCGACCCCGGGCAACGCCTGCGTTTGGCGTCTGACTTCAGGAATTTGGTATGCTGGACATCCCAAGCCGGAAAGCCGGCTCCGTCAACTGTCCCTTGGGAAGGTCCGTCAACTGTCGCTTGAGAAGGGAGGAGCGCCACAATGTCGAGCGCCCTGTCTGAACGCTTGCTGATTGGGATTGAGTGCACGGCGACAGCTTTACGGGGGGTCGTTTGTGACGCCGGCGGGGAGATCGTGACACAACGCCAGCGGGCATTGACCGGTCATGCCCCGACCGAAGCCGTGGCCGCCGTCCGCACGCTCATTGCCGAGCTGCTGGCAACAGAAGCCGATGTCAATCTGTTTGGGGGGGTGGGGATCGCTCTGCCGGGCATGATCAACCGCGCCACCGACCGGTGTGAGTCACAAACCCTCTGGTCAGCCGTTGTGCTTGACGAACTCCGCTCCTGTGGGACCATCGGAACAGCACAGCTGACTTCGCGCGCTGCCGCTGCTTTGGTTGGGGAACTGTTGTGTGGCGTCGCGCGGGGGTGTCAGACCGTCGTCTATATCGAGGCCGGTTACGAAGTGGGAGCGGCGATGGCTCACCAGGGGCGACTCTGGAGTGGTGCGACTGGCATTGCCGGTATGATCGGCTACGACCCGGTGGATGTGGATGGAGACATCACCCTTCAGGAGCGAATCGGTGGCGATGGACTCGTTCGCCGTGCGCAAGACCGGATGTACCGTGACCGTACTTCGTCATTGTCACGACGCGGCATTCCCCGCGACCGTGAAATTGGATTGGACGACCTCCTCAACATGGCACGGCTCGGAGATGAGCTGGCACAGGTTATCATTGCCCGTGCCGGGACGCACCTTGGTATGGCAGCGGCGCGTCTCATTAACTTACTCAACCCGGAACTGCTGGTCATTGGCGGTGAATTGGTTGCGGTCGGTAATGTGCTCTTCGATCCGGTGCGCGAAGAAGTTGCGCGGCGAACGACACCGGCGTCCTTCGCCGTCTGTCGTATGCTCCCGGCAACGGTCGGAGCAGCCATCGGTGTTGCGCAGGTCGCCCGCCAACCGGGCCTCATTGGCGATAGTGGGTGAGCAACGCCGTCCCCGGCGTCTTGTGCGTGCTGCCCCCACGCTTCGTCGTCGGCGCCAGGCACACCGCTTGCGCCCCACACCTGACGGTGGTGGCTGCGTTTGGCGGCTGCCTCGGATACAGTACGTGCGTACAGTACGCGCGGCGCGCATCCACTGTGCAAACAATCTCAGGCTTCGGGGCTGGTCAACGAATCAATGTTTGGAATCGGGACGCCAGAACTGATTTTCATCTTTCTGATCGGCTTTTTCATCTTCGGTCCGCGGCAGCTTCCCGAAATTGGCCGCCGTCTGGGTGAAATCATGGCTCAATTGCGCCGCGCGGCGGATGAGTTCAAACAGACCTGGGAAGCGGAGGTCGAAAGCGAACGCGCACGCCTACTGAAAGCGATGCCCTCCCTGACCGTTGACCTTGAACCGGTACCATCCCTCCCAGCCGATGCCCTGGCGGTGGAAGGGACCTTGCCCCGCACGCCGACACGCGCAACATCTGTTCTGACCGAGGCTGGGCCGGATACACCGGTTGCCCCGGCCGACATCACATCCCCGGCAGAGCAGGACGCGCATCTCCTCGGCGAGGATGGTGTGTACCGTACCCTCCGACCGGAGCTGCCGCCTGCGCCATCCGTTGAGTCCGTCGGCTATGAAGGCTGATCGGATGCCATTTCTGCCACTGTGCTCAGGGACCTACCATGCCCCAGAACTCTGCAACGACCGATAAGCCAAATCAGCCGTCCGCCGATGAAGTCGAAGAAGCCGGGATGATGGGTTTCCTCGACCATCTCGATGAACTGCGGCGGCGTGTGTTGTACGTGGTGGCCTTTGTCGCCGTCGCTTTTATCGTCTGCTGGGGGTTTGCCGATGCCATTTACGGTTTTCTAGCCAAGCCGGTTGCCGAGGCCCTGCAGAAGTCGCGGCTGGCGCAGGTCAAGGGCGCTGCGCCGCTGCCCGGTCTGGCGGAACTCCCCGACGGCACGCAGGTGGCCTACGTCTTCAGCGTGGGCGTCGCCATTGACGGCGTGACGATCCCGGCCGGAACAACCGTCCCGGCACGCCTTGGGCGCAACGAGCGCGGGGAGCGTATTTTGGAAACGGCCCAGCCGCTGGTTGTCAACCGGCAGGTGGTGCCGGAGGGCTTCTTATTACCGGCGGCAGAACTCTTGGCGGCCACGCCTGATCCACTTGGGCAACTGGTGGTGCACACCGTCCAGGGTGCTTTCAACCTGTACATCAAGGTTGCCTTCTATGCGGCGCTCTTTTTTTCTATTCCCTTTGCCCTCTATCAACTGTACGCTTTTGTTGCGCCGGGACTGTATCGGCATGAGCGGGCCTACATTTACCCGGTGCTGTTTCTAGGAACGGGTTTTTTCCTGCTCGGCGCGGCGTTTGGTTACTACATTGCGTTTCCCCAAGCCTGTGCGTTTTTATTGAGCACGGCAAAGGATTTTCAACCGATGATCGAGGTCAATGAGTACTTTGACCTGATCATCACGATCGTGCTGGGCTTGGGGTTGATCTTTGAGTTGCCGACCATTGTCTTTGTCCTGGCGCGGCTGGGGTTGGTGACGGCCGGTTTCCTTCTCCGGATCTGGCGCGTAGCCATTATGGTGATTCTTGTGCTGGCAGCCGTGCTGTCGCCCACGTCCGACATCCCGAACATGATGATTTTTGCTGTACCGATGCTGGCGCTGTACTTCTTGAGCGTTGGCATTGCGTTTGTCTTTGGGCGGCAGCGGGCATCGGATGAGGAAGTGGCGGCGGCAAACGCTACCGAAGAGCTGCGTTCGATTGGGTAGTGAGTAAGGTGGGACCCTATGCATGTCTACCGTCTTGATGATGACGCCGGTCAGGCACGTCTGACCAATATTCTTAACCGCCACGCGCCGGGCGCTGATCCAGACCTCAGCCGGACTGTCGCCGACATCATTCGGATTGTCCGCACCGACGGTGACCGAGGGCTATTTGCACTCACAGAGCAGTTTGACGGGCTTTCGCTGTCACCGCAGAACGTCCAGGTTGACTCTGTCCTGCTGGAGAAACTGGCCGCGCAAACGCCCGATGAGGTTCGCCTGGCTTTGCGGGAAGCTGCCGGCAATATCCGGCGTTTTCATGAACTCCAACGCGAATACACACGTGTCCTGGAGCAACCGGACGGTGTGCGGCTTGTCCACCGTGTGCAACCGCTTGACACTGTGGGGCTGTACATCCCCGGCGGACAAGCGGCTTATCCCTCGACGGTGCTTATGACGGCCATTCCGGCGCAGGTGGCCGGTGTCCCACGCCTGGTCGCCGTGACGCCGGCGAAAACTTTCCTGTCTCGCCCAGTGCTGGCTGCTGCTTTGGTCGAAGTCGGTGTGAAAGAAATTTACACCATTAGCGGTGCGCAGGCCATTGCGGCGCTGGCGTATGGAACTGAAAGCATTCCGCGGGTGGTAAAGATTGTCGGTCCGGGCAACCGCTATGTCACCGAAGCGAAGCGCCAGGTGTATGGGGTGGTGGACGTGGATGCCGTTGCCGGGCCAAGTGAAGTCGTTGTTATCGCCGATGACACGGCCGACCCGGTGTTGGTCGCCGCCGACCTGCTGGCGCAGGCCGAGCATGACGAGTTCGCGGCTGCCATCTGCGTGACACCTAGCGAAGCGCTGGCAAACGCGGTTGCGGAACAACTCACCTATCAGGCCGCAACGCTTTCCCGGTGTGACGTCGTCACGGCGGCGCTGGACCGCTTTGGGGCAATTTTCCTTGTGCCTTCGCTCGCCGAGGGGGTTCGGTTGGTGAATCGTATCGCGCCGGAGCATGTTGAGGTCCTGACGGCCGAGCCGGAGTGCCTGGCGGAAGAGATCACCTGTGCCGGCGCGGTGTTCGTCGGCCCGGCGTCGGCGGAGGCAGTCGGCGACTACTTTGCCGGCCCAAGCCATGTTCTACCGACGGGCGGCAGCGCGCGCTTTTTCTCGCCACTTGGCGTGTACGATTTTGTCCGCCGGACAAATGTCATCCGCTACAGCCTGCGGCGGTTGGCCAAAACGGCCGACCTCATTGCCTGCCTGGCCGATGCCGAGGGCTTGGACGGCCATGCCCGCTCGGTTCGCCTGCGCTTGGAGCGTCACAGCGGCCCGCTGACACCGCGAACCAACCCGCTTTCCGAAAGCAAGCCGAACTTGTTGGCGGTTGGGCCACCATCCGGGCAGGATAAAGAGTGAGGCAGTGCAAACGCGATGACGTGGTGGCTGGCGACTTTGGCGACGTGCTTACTGCGGTTGCTCGGCCGGACGGTGCGATTGGATGTTTCTAACCTGCGGGCGCTACCCGACCCCTTGCACGGGTGGCTGCCTCCGACAACGCCGATCATTTACACCTTCTGGCACAACCAGATTTTGGCAGCGACGTTGTTTTTTCAGCGGCGCGGGATTGTCGTCATGACTTCGTTGAGCCGGGATGGCGATCTCATTGCTGAAGTCATTCGGCGGTTTGGCTTTGGTACGGCGCGCGGGTCGGCAACACGCGGCAGTGTTGGCGCCCTCAAGGCTATGGTGACGGCGATTCGACGCGGTGCGGATGCCGCCTTTACGATTGATGGTCCAAAGGGGCCGTGCTACCGTGCCAAAGAAGGTGCAGCTATGCTTGCCAGTTTGAGCGGCGCACCGATTCAGCCGGTTTGTATCGTGACCGAGCGGCATTGGATCCTCAATACTTGGGATCGATTTCGCATCCCAAAGCCGTTTACCGTTGGACGGGTGTTTTATGGTCGCCTCATCTGGGTGCGGCGAGGTGCCACCGGAGACGAGATTGCCGCCGCGACGGCGCAACTGCAAGCTGAACTCGATACGTTGTTGCGTAACTGGGAAACCCGACAAAGGCAGAGCCCCGGGGTGAAAGCGCCAGGTCCGAGTCCGGCATGCTAGACTGTTCCGGCCCGCTGGCGGGAGAAGGGCTTCGGAATCTCAGGACGGCCTCGCCGGCGAAGACGAAGGTGGAGACAAAGTCAGATGGACGCCATCCTTGCGCTCGAAGATGGGCGCTGCTTTCGTGGCAGGAGCATCGGTGTTGCCGGTGAGACCACCGGTGAAGTGGTCTTCAATACGGCGATGACGGGGTATCAGGAAGTGCTCACCGATCCATCTTACGCGGGGCAGTTGGTGACAATGACCTACCCGCACATCGGCAACTACGGGGTCAATGCCGAGGATGTGGAATCGCGCCGGCCGTTTGTGGCCGGCTTTATTGTCCGTGAGTTGTCGGCAATGACGAGCAACTGGCGCGCGACGGAGTCCCTGCGGGAGTATCTGCAGCGTCACGGCATTGTCGGGATCGAGGACGTGGACACACGGGCCTTGGTGCGGCACATCCGCGAGCATGGCGCGATGCGCGGCGTCATTTCCACCGTCGAACAAGACGAACGTCGGTTAGTGGCGAAAGCTGCCGGCGCACCGCGCATGGTTGGGGCAGCGCTGGCGAAAACCGTAAGCTGTCCGACGCCGTACACCTGGGTTGCCGAGACCGACCGAAGCGTCAGCCCACGCTGGCACGTGGTTGCTTTTGATTTCGGCGTCAAGTTCAACATTCTGCGCCGGCTTTCGGCGCTTGGTTGCCGGGTGACAGTTGTTCCAGCGATGACGACGGCCGAGGAAGTGCTGCGCTTGCGCCCGGACGGTCTGTTTCTTTCCAACGGCCCCGGCGACCCGGAACCGCTGACCGACATTGCCGTGCAGGTACGGCGCTTGGCCGAACAGTTGCCGACGTTTGGCATCTGTCTCGGCCATCAAATCCTGGCGCTTGCCTTCGGGGCCAAAACATTCAAGCTCAAGTACGGCCATCGCGGCGCCAATCATCCGGTCAAGCGTTTGGCCACGGGACAGGTTGAAATTACCTCGCAGAACCATGGCTTTGCCGTGGACGCCGACACGCTGCCGCGTGAGCTCGAAGTCACGCATGTCAACCTCAATGACGGCACCCTCGAAGGTTTTCGACATCGTCATTTGCCGGTCTTCTGTGTTCAATACCACCCGGAAGCCGCGCCGGGTCCCCATGACGCCGCCTATCTGTTTGAAGCGTTTGTGGCCCTTTTGTCGACCCGTTCGACCGAGGTTGCTGCATGACGAGCGCAACAAACCGGCCGTCCCGTCCGCTCGGTTGTGCGTCAGCCTCTATCCTGTGCTGCCTGTGGGCTGTGGGGCACGGTCAGCACGCATCGCCCGCACCGAGTCTCCCGCAGGCTCCTGCCGTACTTAGAGCTGAGGGCAAGACGGACGGTGGTGGATGCTTTCAGGAGTATGTCCGTGAGCAAAGCCTGCGCTTTGAGTATGGGCGGGCGCTGAAAGTCACGCTGCCGCCGACCGGCAGTTTGACCGTTGTTGGGTGGAAACGGTCGGAACTCAGAATCCAGGCACAGATTCGGGTGGAGGGTGCGTCAGCCGCGGATGTCGCCGCGGTGGCCGAGCGGATTGGCTTTCAGCTTGACGCGCGCGACGTGCAGTTGCACGTGATCTCGGTCGGACCGGCTGCCAAGAACCTGTCGCGCAAGGAACGCCGTGCCGTAGCAGATGGGTTAGCCAGTCCGTTGCTGCGCCTCCCCTACCGAATTGACTACAAGCTGAGCGTCCCAGAGTACACGGATTTGGAAATCACCGTCTTTGATGGGGAACTGGCACTGTCTGACATCTACGGCGGGATTGTGTTCATGGTGCAACGTGGGCAGGTGCATCTCAACGGCGTTGCTGGCACCGTGGTTGGGCGCCTGGCAACGGGCCAGGCACGCGTCGAACTGAACGGACGAAGCTGGCGTGGGACAGGCTTGGATTTACGGGTTGGGGTAGGCGACATCCTGCTCAGCGTCCCGCGTGGTTATGCGGCGGACGTGGCGCTGGCCGCCAGTGCGCCACTCGATATTCGCTACCCACTGGATCGCGGCTCGGAGACACCATTTGACCTTCCGTTTGGCGCCCAGGCGCGCGGCCGGTTTGGTGTTGGCGGCGCAGAACTCCGGTTGGCGACAGGGCGGGGGACGATACGTGTCGAACCTTACCCGCCGGATGCACCGTAGATGTCAGTACAGCGTTCCCGAACAACATTTGCCTTTCGCCCTAGGGGCAGAGTATCGTTGTCGGTATTCCCTGACATCCTTGTTGCTTTTGGGGTTTAGAGGGCGTCATGACCAGTCCCGAACGAACAGTTGTTTGTTTAGCAAGTTATTTCAAGGGCGTTGAATTCATCCGCGAAGTCAAACGTCAGGGTTGCCGGGTGGTCCTGATTACAAAAGAAAAATTTCGGCATGAGGACTGGCCGTTTGAAAGCCTTGACGAGTTTATTCCGCTGCCAAATGACGCCACGCCGGAACTGTTTGTGTACACCGTGGCGCAGTTAGCGCGACCGCGCAAATTGCATACCGTCGTGGCGTTGGAAGAACTTGACGTGCTGACGGCGGCGCTCATCCGTGAGCACTTACGGCTACCGGGCATGGGCAGCACGACGGCGCGGCACTTCCGCGACAAGCTCGCCATGCGTGTTGAGGCCGAACAAGCCGGCGTGCGTGTCCCGGAGTTTGTCCATGTCCTCAACTATCAGGATTTGGAAGAGTATATGCGGCGCATTCCGCCGCCCTGGGTTATGAAGCCACGGACAGACGTCTCGGCCATCGGCATCAAGAAGCTGTACGACAGCGAGCAGGTCTGGCGAACCATTGACTATCTGGACGCCCGCGACCGCTTGAGCGAGCGGTCAAGTAACTACGTTCTGGAGCGGTTTATCGCCGGGGATGTTTACCATGTGGACTCCCTGGTTGAAAACGGCGAGGTCATTTTTGCCGGCGTCAATCGTTACGGGCGACCACCGATGAGCGTGGCCCACGACGGTGGTGTGTTCACCACCCAGACCTTGCCCTATGACGCACCGGAACGCGCGACGCTGCTCAACATCAACCAGAAACTGCTCACCGGGCTGAAAATGCGGCGCGGGGCAACACATGCCGAATTCATTCAGAGTGCTGAGACGGGTGAGTTCTACTTTCTGGAAATTGCAGCACGGGTCGGCGGTGCCTACATTGCCGAAACACTGGAGGCTGCAAGTGGTATCAACATCTGGGCCGAGTGGGCCAAAATCGAGCTCGGGCGTGGGGAAGTCCCCTATGTCTTGCCACCGACGCGCCAGGAATATGGCGGCGTGGCGCTATGTCTGGCGCGGCAGGAATACCCGGATACCTCGATGTTTACCGACCCGGAAATTGTCTTTCGTGTCAAGAAACGCTATCACGTCGGCCTGGTCGTTCGTTCAACAAGCTATGACCGGGTGACGGCGTTGTTGCAGGATTATGTGGCTCGTTTCGAGCGTGACTACTGTGCCATCATTCCCCCTCTGGAACGCCCGGAGTAAGTTTGTCTGGCTCAACGCTCACAAAGCGACTTGTTCTGACTGCTGAGAAGTGTCTATCGTAGCGACTGACAACCGCGGCCGATCCGCAACGCTGGTGGGTGTTTTTTTGGCGACTTCAGTTCGATTAGCTCGGTTTCCTGTCTTGCACCACCATCGCTGGGGGATCGTCGTCCGCTGTGTTTGGTGGGCCTGCCGGGTATGGCTGCTTATGCGCCGAGCTACGTTGCCGGCAGTGTTGGCCTACCTAGATCACCGATGCGGTGAAACTGCCACCGGTCGGCGGTCGGCGGTGTTGGCACCGGAAGCGGTCGCACAGATTGCCGCAGCAGTTGTCCGCCGACTACCGCATCCAGGTCTTGGCGAGTGTCTGTTCCGCTCGCTGATCATTTACGCTATGCTGTGCCGCCACCGAATGCCCCTTGAGTTTGTGCTGGGTGCAGGTCCGCCTGATGAAGGCGGACGTCCAACCCTACACTGCTGGGTTGAAGTGGACGGCCGACCGTTGCTAGAAAAAGCTAGCCCGTATGGGTGCTTTCGTGTATTGTTGCGGTATCCAAAACGGTAATGTTCTCCGGGTATCTTATTTCTCAATTTGACGCTCACGAGGTGAACACAATGAATACGCCTGATGAAACAAAGCTTGCGACAGATAACGTGGCAACATTCAAGAAGACTTTTGTCGAGCCGGAACTTAGGGAATTTGACCAACTGGAGAAACAAATCCAGGGGCTGCGCGTCTTGGAAGCGTTTACGGCGAGTTTTATTGCCCCGTAGTTGCGAAAACCGCGCTTAGATGGTTGCCGGCACGAGTCTTTCTTTTGGGGTTTCAAGGCGGGAAACGCGCCAACTTGAACCTGTGATTCTGGCCTGCCGCTACCTTGGCCTCGCGGAAGTTGCTCCAGAAGCAGCCGACCTTGTGCTTGACGAAAGTGTGCCACCGTCATCGCTTTGTAACGCCAAGCTGTGGCTGTCCTGGAAGGACCTGACGATTTATCGCCAGGGGAGTTGGCTGCTGTTTATTTACGGGTCGTGGCGAGTTGCTGTTGACCTGGCGCGCCGCCGAGTGACGCCGTTGGCGCTCCCAACCGAGGATGATCTGTCCGGTTCCTATACTTGCTGTTCATACATACGGCTTGTACTGCTGTTTTTGCTGCGGCGCCTGGGGTGGTTTGAACTGCACGGCGGCGCGTGCGTTACAGAGGAACAAGCGTATGTCTTCATCGGCGCTTCCGGTAGCGGGAAAACCAGTGCCGTTATCGGGTTGCTGGAGGCCGGCTGGCGGTACGTTTCTGATGATGCCCTACTTGTAAAGCAGATTGCAGTCGGTTTTGAAGAGACGGCGCTCTACGCCCGCGCCGCGCGGGAACTGTTCTCCATTACAACGGATAGCCTGCGTCAGTTCCCCCATTTGCAGCCGTATGTCGAGCCGCGTTTGCAAAATGCCACCAAGCGAGTGGTGAATCCGCGCGCTGTGTGGCCTGGTCGGTTTGAGCTGGTGGCAAAGCCGGCTTTTTTATTTTTCTGTCAACTCCACAACGCTGAACAAACCCAGGTTTCGCCGCTATCGTCGGTGGACGCCCTGTCCTGTTTGATAACAAACACACCTTGGCTGGCGCTGGATTGTGAGACGGCAGAAACCCACCTGGCGACATACCGTCAGCTTGTGAAATCCTGCTATAGGTTTACGTTACGTATGGGCCGTGATTTGCTGCGTCATCCGTCTGCCTTAGCCGACCGGCTTGACGCAGCCTCCCTTATTCGGTTGCACCACGCCTATGTCTAACCTTACGCCTGCCGAGATATTGCCCGTCAAGCGCCTGACAGTGACGCTGACGAACTTGTGTAACCTCGATTGCGACTACTGCCTGCGGGTAGCGGAGACGCAGCACCTGGATGTTGAGCTATTGAACAATGTTCTGGTGCAGGCGCGCGACTATGGCGTAACGGCTGTCAGCTACACGGGTGGTGAAGTCACCCTCCATCCACGGTTTCAGCAGATCATCCGCCGCACGGCTGCACTGGGCTTCTCCTATTCGTTGGTCACCAACGGCTGGCATTTCCCAAAGATTGCCCCCGTGCTGGCCGAGACCAAAAACGCCCTCTACCGGGTGTTCTTCAGCATGGACGGCGCAACCGAGCAGGCCCACGATGCTGTGCGTGGTTCGGGTTCATTCCGCAAAATCATGGCGGCGATGGCGTTGTGTCGGTTTCACGGCTTTCCATTCGGCGTCAACCTGGTCGTGACCCGGCGCAGTGTGGCATCCATTGAGTCGCTTGCCGTTCTGAGCGCCCGACTTGGCGCGGATGTGGTGCAGTTTATGCACCTGCTGCCGACATCGGAGGAGTATGACCAACGCCTATCCCTCACGCCGGATGAGCGCCGTGCGGCTGAACGGGAGGCATTGGCAGTGGACGCCATTCTCAAGATTCCGGTGCAGTTTGCAGCAGGTGTTTCGATGTCGGCGCCGGGTACGCCCTGTGTTTCGCTCTCCGGCGAGACGGTCCACCTTGACTGTCGTGGACGCCTCACGCTGTGCTGTACGCTTTCGGATTACCGTAACGCGGTAGGTGAGGGCGACGTCGTGGCCGATCTGCGGACAACGTCCTTTCAAGAGGCTTGTGAGCGTGTTCACCGCCTAGCACTGGCACAGCGCGCCCGGCGGAATGCGGCGCTTGCAGCTGGCCACCCGGAGGCTGAATTCCCCTGCCACTTTTGTACCCAAACATTTGATAAAACTGCCTGGCGAACACCGGCACTGGTGCAGCTTGGGCGGGCAGGGCAAGGAGCTACAGGAACAGTCGCAGAGCGTGTAAGCATATGACGAGTTTTCGAGTCCACCCGGCAGTAGTTTCGACCGAAGTGGAGGATGTTATGGTGCTGCTGCACCTTGACACGAAGCGGTATTTTACGCTCAACAGCACGGGTGCGGTGATTTGGAAGTCTCTTGCCCAGGGGAAGACAGAGGACGAGATTGTGTCGCAGCTGGCCGATGAATATGACGCTGACACAGCGCACCTCACCGCCAGTACCCGGCGGCTGCTCAGACAACTTGAGAGCGCAGCCCTCATTGAACGAGTCGAATCCGGTGGGGCGCAGTAGCCTCCGGCCGAGGTCTGGTAAGAGGCTATGCCTGCCCGCTATCCCGACACGATGCCGCACCGAGACAACGGCGTTATAGCCGAGCGCCGGCTGGAGCAGTTGATGGCCCGCTTGCCGGAAGATGAAGCGGCCCTGGTTGCCGACGCGGCTGCCGTCGAGGATTGGATGGGGCTGTTCAACAGCGCCGTCAACCACGGCGTTGCGGATTACCTGTTCCGGCGGCTCATCCGGTTGGGTGTCCACGTACCGGATACGGTCGTTGCTCACTTCCGATGTTTTCAGATTGCTCAGGCAGCTTGGACGCTCCACCTGGTTACCCAGCTTGACCGCATCCTGGATGCCCTGACGACCGCCGGCATCCGGGCAGTGATGCTCAAGGGCCCAACCCTTGGCGAACGGCTGTATGGTGCGGATGTTGGGCGTCCCTCTACCGATCTAGATGTTCTGGTGGCCTACGAGCAAGTGCGGGCCGCGCTGGCCGCATTGGTGCCGTTGGGGTACGTCACGGATGAAGCCACGCTGTCGCGCGCACTGTCCGGCGACCACAATGTAGCGCTTGACAGCGTATCGCCGCCGCTGGAGCTGCATTTTCACTTGTTTCGTCGCTTTGGTATCACACTCCGTTCTGACGAGGTTCTGGCGCAGGCCCAGCCCTACCAAACGCAACGCGGTCGTGTCGTTCACGTTCTATCGCCGGAAGATGAGTTTTTGTTCCTGTGCGTTCATGCCGCCGCGCATAGTTTCGCCCGCCTAGGTTGGTTGCTCGATCTCAAACTACTCCTGGCGCAGTCTCCTCACTTCGACTGGGAGAGCGTGCTTCAACGGGCACAAGCCTGGCACGTCATCACATCGGTTGCCTTTGCGTGCGCACTACTGCGGCAGCGGTTGCAGTGTGAAACGCCATTGTTATCGCAGCTCACAGCCCGGCAACGACGATGGTTACACGTTAACGAACAGCTCTTCGACCGAGCCATGCGCTGCTACAATCGTCCGCGCAATTCATTCGGCGCCAAGCTCGGTTTTTTCGTCGCTGCGCATCTTTACCAGTCGAGTCTGCACGATCAATGGCGTAGTCGGCTTCGCTTCCTGAGCCTCGCCGTGCTGCGAACCCTGCAGAGGCGCAGTCTGTCTCCGGCAGAGAGCTGACACGACTATCTGCCCGCGTACAAAGGGTTGAAGGCGGGCTGGAAGCCCGCGCTCCCAGGTTCAGGTCCGCGCGCTCCCAAGTTGTCCCCTACGGCAGGCTTTCCAGCCGGTAGTTAGGGGCTTCTTTGGTAATAATCACATCGTGAACGTGACTTTCGCGCAGGCCGGCTGCGGTGATCTTGACAAAGCGGGCGTTGACTTTGAGTTCGGCAATCGTCCGGCAGCCGACATAGCCCATCCCGGCGCGGACGCCGCCGACAAGTTGTGTGACCAGCGCCGCCAGCGAGCCTTTGTAGGGCACTTTGCCCTCAATGCCTTCCGGGACGAGCTTAGATTCGACCGTTTCCACGTCCTGCGCGTAGCGATCGCGGCTGCCTTCCTTCATAGCCGCCAACGACCCCATACCTCGATAAGCTTTGAAGCTGCGCCCCTGGTACAAAATCAGCTCGCCGGGGCTTTCGTCTGTACCGGCAAGCAACGAGCCGATCATGACTGCATCGGCCCCGGCCGCCAACGCCTTCGTAATGTCACCTGAAAACTTGATGCCGCCATCGCCAATAATCGGAATATTGGCTTCCCGCGCCGCTGCTGCGCAGTCCAGAATCGCCGTCACTTGTGGGACACCGATGCCGGCCACAATCCGAGTCGTACAGATTGAACCGGGGCCGATACCGACCTTGACACCATCCACCCCGGCGGCAATCAGATCGCGCGTCGCTTCGCCCGTGGCAACGTTGCCGGCGATGAGATCGATGTCTGGGAAGCGTTGCTTGACTTCCCGAACTGCATTTAACACGCGCGTCGTGTGCCCATGTGCCGTGTCGATCACCAGCGCATCTACGCGCGCGGCAACCAATTCGGCCGCCCGTTCCAAGTAATCGCCGGTGGCGCCGATGGCCGCCGCCGTACGTAGCCGCCCCAGATGATCTTTGGTGGCATTTGGGTAGCGAATGGCTTTCTGGATGTCCTTAACCGTGATGAGTCCCTTGAGACGAAACTCATTATCTACCACCAGCAGCTTCTCAACCCGATGCTTTTGTAGGATGCCACGTGCTTCCTGCAATGTCGTTCCCACCGGAACCGTAATGAGATTGTCCTTGGTCATCACCTCCCCGATGGGAAGTTCCAAACGGGTCTCAAAACGCAGATCGCGGTTGGTGAGAATGCCGACCAGTCGCCCGTCCTCTGGACGGACCACCGGGACACCAGAAATATGAAACCGCGCCATAATTGCCAGCGCTTCCGAAATGGGTCGGTCGGGCGTCATGGTGACCGGATCGACAATCATCCCGCTTTCCGAACGTTTGACCTTATCCACTTCGCTGCGTTGAGCCTCGATGGACATATTCTTGTGGATGACGCCGATGCCGCCCTGCTGGGCCAGCGCAATGGCCATCGCCGCCTCGGTCACGGTGTCCATTGCGGCGCTAACAATCGGGATGTTAAGGCGGATCCGCCGTGAAAACCGCGTTGTTGTGTCAGTTTCCGCCGGCAAGACATCACTTTTGGCGGGTACGAGCAGAACATCATCGAACGTGAGCGCTTCTCGAATTTCGTCGTGGTTCATCATGACTGGCTTCCCATTGCAAAACCGGAGTCAAACGCGCACGGCAGCGCGGCCAAAGCCTGCCGCCATCCTAGGAGTTTATCCCGGTTGGGGACAAGCAAGCCCGGCAGCGACGCACGCATTGAAAGCAGCCGTTGCCTAGCGGACTCGGCTGCGCTTGACGCTCCCTACCACCGGAGCTATCCTTGCTGCTTTCCTTCGTGCAAGCCCGGCCCGCCACCATTGGGTCCGGCAGACAGCTCGGCCGGAAGGGATGTTGCCAATGTTTGAGGCACTTTCGGAAAAACTGAAAAAAACTCTCAAAACGCTACGCGGCGAGAGCAAACTGACGGAAGCGCATATCAATGCCGCTATGAGCGACATCCGCGTTGCGCTACTGGAAGCCGATGTCAACTACGGCGTCGTCAAGCAGTTTGTCGAGCGGGTGCGGGAAAAGGCCCTCGGGCAGGAAGTCTGGCTGGCACTGTCACCGGAACAGCAGGTCCTCAAGATTGTCTTTGATGAAATGGTGGCATTGCTGGGCGGGGAAGCCGCAGACATTACCTTCAACTCACAGACTCCCAACGTCATCCTGATGGTCGGTTTGCAGGGTTCGGGTAAAACGACCTCGACCGGCAAGATCGCTCGTTTCCTCGCTCAGCAGCGCAAACGTCATCCCCTGTTGGTTTCGGTGGACGTTTACCGGCCGGCTGCGCGCGATCAGTTGTCCGTGATCGGCCAGGCGGTCGGCGTCCCGGTGTATGAGGACGCGACGACAAACGACCCGCTCGCCCTGGCGCGCGCCGCTTACCGTGACGCCCAACTGCGCGGCTTCGATACGCTGCTGGTGGATACGGCAGGACGGCTGCACATTGACGACGAGCTTATGACCGAGCTGGCACAGCTCAAAGCCGAACTCAACCCTGTGGAAACCCTGTTTGTCGCCGACGCCATGATCGGTCAGGACGCCGTACGGAGTGCCACCGAGTTCCACGAACGGGTCGGATTGACCGGTGTGGTGCTGTCGAAGATGGACGGCGATACGCGCGGCGGAGCTGCACTCTCGATCCGGAGTGTGATCGGTTGTCCGGTCAAGTTTGTCGGTGTCGGCGAAAAGTACGATGCACTCGAGCCGTTTTATCCAGATCGGATTGCCCGGCGGATTCTGGGCATGGGCGACGTGCTGTCGCTGATCGAACAAGTTCAGCAGCAGGTGGACGAAGCCGAGGCCCTGCGCTTACAACAGCGCATGCTGGAAAACCGCTTTACGCTGGAGGACTACCGCGCGCAACTGCGCCAGGTAGGCAAACTCGGTTCACTCGATAAGTTGCTCGGCATGCTCCCCGACGGTCTGCTCGGCGGCCTCAACCTGCGCCTGACACCCCAGCAGACCCAGATGATGCAGCAGAAACTCAAGGAAACTGAGGCCATCATCAACTCAATGACCAAGCAGGAGCGCGAAGATCATACGCTACTGGCCTCCAGTAAATCACGCCGGCGCCGGGTGGCTAAGGGCAGCGGCACCAGCCTGCATAAAGTTGAGGAGTTGCTCAATGAATTTGCCGTCATGCGCCGGATGATGCAGGAGATGACGCGCGGCGGGCTGTTTGGCGGACTGGGTGGGTTGTTTGGCGGAGGTCCTTTCGGAGGTGGGTTGGGTGGTGGTTTAGGCGCTTTGCGACCGTCTGCACCGCGCAGTGGTTTCCTCCCGGGCGGGGGATTGGGCGGTGGCAAACGCAGCAAACAACACACACCTCCGAAAAAGAAGAAAAAGCGGAAGTGAACTGTTGCCCGGTAGGCGGGGCCTGTGTGCCGGGCGCGGCAAGTTCGGCAGTGTTCAGATTGTTTCAGATGGTTGTGGAGGAAAAACACAGTGTTGTCCATTCGTTTGACGCGCCGTGGTACGCATCGGCGGCCGTTTTACCGCATTGTCGTCGCCGAAAAACGTGCTAAGCGGGATGGCCGCTTCATTGAAATCCTGGGCTATCGAAATCCACTCACCGATCCGGAAGAGTTGGTCATCAAGTTGGATCGGGTGGATTACTGGCTCAAGTGTGGCGCGCAGCCGTCCGATACCGTCCGCGCACTAATTGCCCGCGCGCGCCGCGCGGCAGCCGCCGCCAACCCGGAGGCGGCAGTGTCGAAGACATAGCACCGGAATACCACGGTTCCTGCCCGGTAGGGCAGTGAACGCAGCGTGTCACGCAGTGAGGCGGCAGTATGGCGGACCTTGTGCGTTTGGTGGAGCATGTCGCGCGGGCGTTGGTGGATAACCCAGACGCCGTGTCGGCAACATCGGCCCTATCTGGACAGACGCTGGAAATCAAGCTGACGGTCGCGCCCCGCGACGTTGGGAAGATCATCGGTCGCCAGGGCCGAACGATCACAGCCATACGCAGTCTCCTGTCTGCTGCCGCGAGTGCGCCGGCGCGGCGGATATGGCTGGAGGTTCGGGAATGAGTACACCGCAGCCTGAGTTACCACCACCCGACGAAGCCTGGGTCACGATTGCCAGAATTCGGCGGCCGCGCGGCTTGCGTGGAGAGGTGGTGGCGACATCCCTGAGTGACTACCCGGAACGCTTTGCACCCGGCGTGTCGGTCTGGCTGCGTGCGCCGCACGGTGCGGTGCGGGCCGCGGTTATTGAGACGGCGTGGTTTCACAAAGCGAACTTAATCCTGAAATTCGTCGGCCTCAACCACATCAATGAAGTTGAGTCGTTGGTGGGATATCGGGTGTGCGTACCGCTGTCGGCGCGTGTGACGCCGCCGCCGGATGAGTTCTTCTACGATGAACTCATCGGTTGCCGGGTTGAGTTGGTGGAGGGCGAATCGGTCGGGAGCGTGGTCAATGTCACACCGGATGGCGGCGGGGTGCTTGTTGTCGAACAAGTGGGTGCCAATGGGCGGCGAGAGTACCTCATTCCGTTCGTCCGGGCAATTTGTACGGAAGTTGATGTGACCGCCAAACGCATTCGGATTGCGCCTCCGGAGGGGTTACTGGATGCTTGAGGGAACATACGCCCACGGGTGAACGTGCGGGGGAACCGGCCCCCAGGGGCAAGCAGGCCATGCGGTTTGATGTACTGACAATTTTCCCGGCATTTTTCGACGGCTTTCTGACCCACGGCATTGTGCGCCGTGCGCTTGAGCGGCACCAGGTCGAAATTGGGATTCACAACCTGCGTGATTGGACGTATGACCGCCATCAAGTTGTGGATGATCGGCCGTATGGCGGAGAGGACGGCATGGTGCTCAAACCCGAGCCAATCTGTCGCGCCGTCGAGGCATTGACACACGGCCGGTCAAATCCGGCGGTTGTCCTGTTGTCACCGCAGGGGCGGTGCTTTAACCAAGCGGTGGCACAACGGCTGAGTCGCCATCCGCAGGTAGTCCTAATTTGCGGACGGTACGAGGGCGTGGATGAACGCATTGCCGAACATGTAGCAACCGAGGAACTGTCAATTGGGGACTACATCCTCAGTGGCGGCGAGCCGGCAGCGATGGTTGTCATGGATGCCGTCATCCGACTGGTGCCGGAGGTGCTGGGTAGCCCAACTTCGGCGCAACACGAATCGTTTCAAACAGGACGACTGGATTATCCGGTATACACGCGTCCGGCAACCTACCGTGGATGGTCTGTGCCGGCTGAACTACTCACCGGTCATCACGCAGAAGTCGCATTGTGGCGGCGGCGGGCCGCCCTGCAGAAAACGCTCCGTCACCGTCCCGACCTTTTGGCAAACCCGACGCGGCTCGATGAAACCGACCGCCGCTTACTGACCGAACTCCTGGGCAGCGCAGCGCCGGCGACCGGAGCCGTCCCCTGTGCAACATCACCATGACATTGCGTGTGAGAGGATATCCGTGACCATGATCAAGCCCGAACTGCAAGCTATAGAGCAAGCCTACTTGCGTAACCATCCGGTCTTCGGCCCCGGCGATACCGTGCGTGTTCACGTCAAAATCAAGGAAGGTGAGAAAGAACGAATTCAGGTTTTTGAAGGTGTGGTGATTGCTCGGAAGCACGGCGGCGTCCGCGAAACCTTCACGGTGCGCAAGGTGAGCTTTGGGATTGGGGTTGAACGCATTTTTCCGCTCCACTCACCGAGTATTGACAAGATTGAAGTCGTGCGCCGCGGCCGCGTCCGACGGGCTAAGTTGTACTACCTGCGCAAGCTACGTGGTAAAGCGGCGCGGATCCGGGAATTGGATACACGGACCAAGGGCATGGCATCTGAAAAGGCTGCGGTGGAACAGCCGCCCGCCGAACCGGTTGCAGATAGTACGACACCCCAGACCACGTCTTCACCGACTGAAGGGTAGGCTGTCCGCGAGCAAAAACCACGCCTGAAGTGACCCGCAGTGACGGAATAATGTCCTCCATCCGGCCGGAGACTGGCCTCGCTCTGCGGAGCGCTACCGGTAGGCGTAGTTTTCGACGCCAGCAGGTAGAATGCCCGGCCGTTCGCTCCGGGGAAGGTCGTGTCAGGTCCCCGGGGCGCCGGCCGGTGACCTGCAGTCCACACGCCAGGGAAGGTATTGCCCGTGACATCACTCTTGACCTGACCGGAGTCACCCATCCCGGGCCGTTTTGCCCGGCGACTACGGGAGCGAAAGATACATCCCGGCCGTCTGACCATACGGTACGTGCTCAATCCGCCAGGGTGCGCCGGTTGTTTCCCGGGTACAAAGCAGAGCGTCACCGTACGCAATTCGGACCATCAGTGTCGCGTGTGGGTCACAGCCGGTCATCCACTGCAACAGCGCCCGGATGGTGCCGCTGTGGATGATCAGGACGGTCGTCTTTCCCATCCAGCGATGTAGCCAATGGGTCACCCAGTCTGTGACGCGCGCGCATACGTCGGCAAAGCATTCTCCCTGTGGGAAACGCACCGTCGCCGGGGAAGCCACCCACTCCCGTGCTGTTGTCGGGTAGCGCGCCTCGACTTCCCTGAAGGTGAGACCTTCGAGCGCGCCAAAGTGAATCTCGCGCAACGCCGCATACGGCTGCCCCTTCAGCGACCAGAGATCCTCGAAATACCGGGCACTTTCAATGGTGCGACTCAAGTCGCTCGTCGCCAGCGCAGCCGGTGCGATCTGCCGTAACTTGGCGGCACACTGCCGCATTTGTTCATGGCCTTCGGAATGCAGCGCCACATCGCGCCATCCGTAACAGCGTTGTTCGGGATTGTCCGTTCTACCGTGGCGGATAAGCCAGAGCGCGGTCTGCATGGTGGAAGCACGACGCCGACTCAGAAACGGAAGCCGTCCATCAGACGAGGAGTTGGCGTGATTTGAGGTATTTGATCTTGTCGCGCAGGGCGGCTGCCTTTTCAAACTCGAGCGCCTTGGCAGCGGCACGCATTTCCGCTTCCAGGTGGGCAATGGTGGTCTCCAAATGTTCCGCGCTGTAGGCCTCGAGTTGTTCTAGGTCAAGCGTCGTCTTGAAGTATGCTGCCTCATGCGCGGTCACGAGCGTAGCTTCGACCGGCTTGACAATGCTGCGTGGTGTCACGCCATGGGTGGCGTTGTATGCCTGTTGCACCTGCCGGCGATACGTCGTCACATCAATTGCTTTCCGCATCGAATCCGTCACGCGGTCGGCATACAGAATGGCTTTTCCGTTCACATGCCGTGCGGCGCGTCCGATGATCTGGATCAGGGACGCTTCACTGCGCAAAAAACCCTCTTTGTCGGCATCAAGAATCGCCACCAGGGACACTTCGGGTAGGTCCATCCCCTCGCGCAACAGGTTGACGCCGACCAGAACATCGAAATCGCCCCGCCGTAGGTCACGGATAATTTTGATGCGGTCAAGGGTTTCAATGTCGGCGTGCAGGTAGCGTACGTTGACGCCGACTTCGGCGTAATAATCCGTGAGGTCCTCGGCCATTTTCTTGGTCAAGGTGAGCACCAACGCCCGCTCACCACGGGCCTTGCATTGCCGAATCTCACCGAGGAGATCGTCAATCTGCCCGCGTACCGGACGAACGCTAATGGCCGGGTCGAGCAAACCCGTTGGCCGAATAATCTGTTCAATGACCTCACCGCCGGTACACGCTAACTCGTACGGCCCTGGCGTAGCCGAGACGAACAACACTTGCCCAACCCGCTGTTCCCACTCGGTGAAGTTCAACGGACGGTTGTCCAGGGCGCTCGGCAGGCGAAAACCAAAATCCACCAGTGTCTGCTTGCGCGAGCGGTCTCCGGCGTACATGCCGCGCACCTGCGGTATGGTTTGGTGGCTTTCGTCCACGACAATCAGTGTGTCGTCCGGCAGGTAGTCAAACAGGGTCGGCGGCGGCGCGCCCGGCGGCCGCCCCGTCAAGTGCCGTGAGTAGTTTTCAATCCCCCGGCAAAACCCCAGCTCACGCATCATTTCCAAATCGTAGGTTGTCCGCTGGCGCAAACGCTGTGCCTCAACAGTCTTGCCCTGGGCAAGTAACACCGGCTCCCAAGCCTCAAGCTCCTCCTGGATGGATTGCACCGCCCGCTGGACAACGGCCCTCGGTGTTACGTAGTGCGATTTGGGGTAGATCGGGTACTTGTGCGTGATCCGCTCAAGGGTTTCACCGAGCAACGGGTCGAACAACTCCAGCGCGTCAATCTCATCACCCCAGAACGAAATCCGCAGTGCTTGTTCGGCGTAACTCGGGTGAACTTCCACCGTATCACCCCGCACGCGAAACGTACCGCGTGCAAAATCTGCATCGTCGCGGTCGTACTGCAATTCAACCAATCGCTCGATGAGCTTGTTGCGGCGAATGGTCTGGCCCGGCTCAACAAAGCAAATCATGCCGAAATAGGCATCGGGGTCGCCGATGCCGTAAATGCAGGACACCGACGTGACGATGATGAAATCGCGACGCTCAAACGCCGCCCGCGTCGCCGATAGCCGCAGCCGGTCAATTTCATCGTTAATCGTGGCTTCTTTCTCAATGTAGGTGTCGGTTGAAGGTACGTAGGCTTCCGGTTGGTAGTAGTCGTAGTAACTGACGAAATACTCGACGGCGTTGTGCGGAAAAAAGCCCTTGAACTCCTGGTACAACTGTGCCGCGAGCGTTTTGTTGTGCGCCATCACCAGCGCCGGACGCTGAAGGCGCGCAATGACATTCGCGACGGTGAAGGTTTTACCCGACCCGGTGATGCCCAACAGGATTTGGTATTTGGCGCCGTTTTGAAAGTTCTCGACCAACTTTTCAATGGCTGCCGGTTGGTCGCCACAGGGTGCATAGGGCGCAACAAGTTCAAACGGCATAGGCGGGAGAAGGTTGGCGCCAGGGCAGAGCAGCGCCGGGGACTCCCCCTGGCGCGAGGCGACCCGTTGTGTGTGTCGTCAGCCGGCTATGGGGGACCTGAGACCGGCTATTTGAAAGCCTGGATGCCGGTGACTTCCGCACCGATAATGAGCGTGTGGATGTCGTGCGTCCCTTCATAGGTCAGCACCGATTCTAGATTGTTCATGTGCCGCATGACGGGGTATTCGGCGCTGATGCCGTTCGCACCCAGAATTGTCCGTGCTTCGCGCGCAACTTCCAGCGCCATCGCGACGTTGTTGCGCTTGGCCATGGAAATCTGTGCCGGCGTGACCTTGCCTGCGTCCTTGAGTTTACCGACGTGATAGGCCAAAAGCTGTGCCTTTGAGATTTCTGTGATCATGTCGGCCAGCTTGCGCTGTGTGAGTTGAAACGCCGCAATCGGCTTACCGAACTGAATTCGCGACAGCGAATACTCCAACGCCGTTGTGTAAGTTGCCCAGGCCGAACCAACCGCGCCCCAGGCAATGCCGTAGCGCGCTTGATTGAGACAGGAGAGCGGCCCACGCAGCCCTTCAACATTTGGCAGGATGTTTTCTTCCGGGATTTCACAGTCTTGGAAGATAAGTTCTGATGTAATTGATGCGCGTAAGGAGTGTTTTCTTTTGATTTCCGGGGCGCTAAAGCCGGGCGTACCTTTCTCAACTAAAAAGCCACGAATGCTGCGGGCATCTGTTCCGGTCTTAGCCCACACCACCGCCACGTCAGCGATGGAGCCATTTGTAATCCACATCTTGGCGCCGTTGAGCTTCCAGCCGTACTTGGTTCGCTCGGCCCGCGTCACCATGTCGCCGGGGTTGGAGCCGTAGTCCGGCTCGGTCAGACCGAAGCAGCCGACTTTCTCACCCTTTGCCAATGCCGGCAGCCACTTGCGCTTTTGCTCTTCCGAGCCGTAGGTGAAGATCGGATACATCACCAACGAGCTTTGGACTGAAGCAAAACTTCGCACACCGGAGTCGCCCCGCTCTAGCTCCTGAGTAATGAGACCGTAGGCAATGTTGTTCAGTCCGGCGCAGCCGTAGGCTTCCGGCAAGGTGCAGCCATAGAAGCCGAGTTCACCCATCGGCTTGATGAGTTCAGTCGGATAAACGCCGCGCTCATAACAGTCTTCAATGATCGGCAACACACGCTCGCGCACAAACTGCCGGGTGACCTCTCGAATCTGTATTTCTTCGGGGGTCAGCAAACTGTCAAAATTCAAAAAATCCATTTGGGACATGGGCGGGATGACTCCTTTCAAGATGATACGCTGCCGGTGTAGCGAGTCAGGGGTTGACGGCGGTCATTTGTTGCGCCACCGATCACTCAACCAGGCACGCTGCGCCAACTCCACGGCTTGAGGAACGGCCGCAATGGCCCGCTGAAGTTGCGGGTCGGCCGCCAATTGGACACGAAAACCGGCTTCTGCACCGTAAGCAGCCGTTGCCAGATGTTGCCGAATTTGGCGCTTGATAAATTCCACGTTGGGCGTGACGGCGCTTTCGAGCGCGGCAAACTGGGCGTCGTGTTTGAGAAACTCGCGAAAGGCGGCGAGCACTTTATCCGTGATCGGGAAGTCACCGTCGCGCAACTGGCGTTGGTGTTCGGTGCGTTCGATCCGGTAGTTGACCAGTCCGGGAACGAGACCCGCTGCCAAGTGACGGCTGAATGCAAACGCGGCATCGGAGAGTTTCCTTTGCAGGGTCGTGAACGTCTCCGGTTTGACAAGAATGTCTGGCGTGATACCCCCGCCGCCATAGACCGTTCGTCCCGTATCGGTTGACGCCGCCTCGCCTGACGGCGCCGATTCTGTGGTTTGGTGTTTGTAGTAGGCGTATAACAAGCCGCCGGCATAGGATCGCTGAATGCAGCGCCCACTGGGCGTGTAGTACTTGGCTGTTGTCAGCGTCAGGCCGGCCCCAAAAGGGAGTTCAAACACGCGCTGTACGAGACCTTTGCCAAAGCTCGGTTCACCGACAATCAAGGCGCGGTCGTGATCTTGTAGGGCACCGGCGACAATTTCCGATGCCGACGCCGAATGCTGGTCAATGAGGACAACGACTGGCTTCTCAAATGGAGCAGTATTTTTGGCGCGGTATTCCCGCGCCTCTTCGCCGCCATAGGCTCTGCGACCCCGGACGGCAACGATTTTTTGATCGCGACGTAGAAACATGTCGGCGACGCTGACCGCCTGCGGGAGTAACCCACCGGGATTGCCGCGCAGATCCAAGACCAAGGACTGCATGCCCTGGGCCGTCAGTTCATTCAGTGCGCGGCGCATTTCATCTTCCGTCGTTGTGTTAAACCCACCGGACAGCGCAATGTAACCGACGCCGGGTTGGACCATAAACGCGGTCCGGATCGAAGGGAGCGGGACGGCATCCCGCACAATAGAGAAAGTGAGCGGCTTTGGGACGCCCAAGCGCTCAACCGTGATTGAAACCGGCTCACCACGTTCGCCGCGTACCTTTTCAAGAACCTGGCGGGACGTCCACTCGGTAGCAGATTCACCGTTGACCTTGAGAATAGCGTCACCGGCACGCAGCCCGGCCCGGTCGGCTGGTGTGTTGGGAATCGTGGCCAGGATGTACACGCGATCATGACGGCGCGCAATCGAGACGCCAATGCCGTAAAAACGACTGTGTTGTTCCGTGCGCATCTCCTGGAACTCTTTGTTGTCAAAGAAGTTCGAGTGCGGATCGAGGATGTGCAGCATGCCCTGGATGGCTGCCTTCGTCAGTGCCTCGGGGGACGTCGTGGCTGCATAGTGCGCCGTAATCACATCCTGGGCGTCGCGTATGGTTTCCTCCAGGGTGATGCCGGGCAACTGCTCCGGTGGTCGGCTGCGGTTTGCCCAACCAGTCAGGCCGCAGTGCATCGTCATCCCACCCAACGCGGCAGAAACCACGACAAGCAGGAAAGCCAATCTGACGAAATAGCGATTCAACAGCATAGACATCAATCACACGGCACCGGTTGATCCCAGCATTGACGGTTTGACGGGGTGTATCAGGGAGCGTATCCGGCTTTGCCGGCGGCAAGGGCAACTTGGTAGCCCTGGATGACCTCATCGAGTTTGCCGGCTTTGAGTGCGCTTTCTAAGGCAGCAACAACGTTTGGGTCATAGCGCGTTCCGGCAAACGACCAAATCTTTTGCACTGCGACCTCGGTCGGCATGGCGCGCTGATAGGGACGGTTCGTGGTCATGGCGTCAAATGTGTCGGCAACGCTGATGATGCGCGCCATCAGCGGAATCTGATCACCCTTCAATCCAAGCGGATACCCGCGTCCATCCAGGCACTCATGATGGTAGTACATGCCGGGAATGTATTTCTTCATTTGGGGAATCTCCGCCATGATTTTGGCCCCTTTCTCGGGATGAGTTTTCATAATTGTGTACTCTTCTTCCGTCAGGGCCGCCGGCTTCTTCAAAATGCGATCTTCAATCCCGATCTTACCAACGTCGTGCAGCAGGGCTGCAACACGAATATCTTCGATTTCCTCCTGACTCAGGCCCATGTGTTCTGCCATGAGAACGGCATACATCTTGACGCGCTCTGAGTGGCCGCGGGTATATGGATCTTTGCCATCAATAGCTTCCGCCAGCGCTTTGACCGTTCCTAAGAACAACTCCCGATTCTCGTTGACGGCAAACCGGAGATCGTTGATGTAGCGCTGAATATGCTCCGCCATCGTGTTGAAATCATCGGCGAGCTGACCAATTTCGGAGCGGCTACGCACGGTAATGCGGCGTGAGAAGTCTCCTGCGGCGATGGCGCGCGCGCCGGCAGCAACGGCCGTAATGGGCGAGGTAATCCGGTAGGCCAGTAACAGTCCGACGGAGGCCGCGATGAGCGCTGTGATGAGCGTCAGGGCCGTGGCCTGCCAAATCATCGTTGTCACCGATGAGTACGCCGCTTTTTCGTTGATCACTGCCATGACACCCAACGGAATGTCCGGTGCAATGAGCGCGGTGGCGCAGCTCCCCAACATCGAGAGGCGCTCACTACCAAGGTCAATTTCGAACGGCTCGGCCAGCGGAGCTGAGACCTCCAGCGAGATCGTTTCCAACCATTTGGCAACAATTCCCCAGTTGGTCAGGTCGGTTTGCCGGTAAGCCAGCGCCCGGTCGGGATGTGCCAGGACGCGCCCCCGCTGATCGACCAGAAAAACAACGCGACTGCCGTTGCGCAGTAGGGTGTCATGGGCATAGTTCCCACTGGAGGATGTCACATTGACCAGATTGAAAATCGGCTCCAGGCTGACAACGGCAACGATGATTTCAGGCTGGTAGGTCGGCGACACGGCCTGTCCGTACAGTGGACAAGCCAGCACAAGCGTCAGTTCGTTACTTGACGGGATGTACTGTGGCTTGCCGACATACATTTGGTCCGGACGCTGCTTGACGGCCTGCACTGCCTCGCCGACGGTTCTACCGACTTCGTGGGCAGCAATTTTGTTCGTGTTCCACCGGGCGATGAGCTGGGTGGTCGCTTGGTCGGTGCTGTGCGGCACAATGCCGAGCAAGATGAGGTTTGGGTCGTCGTCCAGGAACTTCTCCAAGTGTTGATTGCGCACCGTTTCGCTCTGTTTGAGAAACGCCTCCACCCCGCCGGTTGCCTCCAACGCACGGGTCAGCCCTGTGACCTGATGCCGGTAGCCGCCAATGTAGGTTTGCAGTTCATTGGCCACAAGCATCACCGAGCGAAGTTGCTCGGCGCGTTCATTCAGACGCATGGCCTCCCGCCCGATGCCGATGAGCTTCCAACTGACAGTCGCCAACGGTACGATGGTGAGGGTCAGGATAACGGCCAGGAATATGTAAAGAATCTTAGTTGGCTTCTGACGACGCTCCATGGGGACACCAAACAGTGCTCAGTGTAGGATGATTGATGTGACGCGGTACCACGGACAACGGTTGGTGGGGCTCATCAGTGAGTATTCACGGCACTTTTGTCTCGCGCAAGATAAGACACCCTTGACTGCGGGAGATAACCTGCCCTGAGCGGCCTGAAAAAGCCATTGTCCCTGCGGGTGAGGCATGGTAGCTTACCTCGCCCTAACGAAGACAAAGTCTCTCCCATTGGCGACAAGCGGTTTATTTCAGCCTTCTTGATAAGGAAGCGACGCTCGCTGATGAGCGGCGGCAACGTGTCTCTATGATTGTCTTTGGCACATCGGGTTGGCGGGCCGTTTTGGCAGATGAGTTTACCTTTGCCAATGTGCGCTTGGTGACACAGGCCATTGCCGACGAACTCCAGAGCACCGGTCAGGGCGGCTTGTTGGTGGTCGGTTACGACCCGCGTTTTATGGCGGAGAAATTTGCCGCGGTCTGTGCAGAAGAATTAGCCCGGCGTGGTTTTGACGTGCAGGTGACGGCACGCGATACGCCGACGCCAGCGCTGTCAGTGGCCATTCGGGAGCGCGGCGCGCGCGGCGGCATTAACTTCACGGCCAGCCACAATCCACCGGAATACGGTGGAATGAAGTTCTCCACAGCAAACGGGGCGCCGGCGCTGCCGGAAGTCACCCGGCGGATTGAGACGTTGATCCAACGCCGTCTCACCGACGGCGCCTTGGCGCTGCCGGTTGTGTCGGCGGGTACGGTCGCAACGGTGGATGTCTGTGCAGACTACCTCCGCGTACTCGCCGAGAAGATTGACGGCGACGTCCTTCGGCGACGTCCCTTGCGCATTGCCTACGATGCACTGTGGGGGACAGGTCGCGGCTATCTCGAGACGTTTCTGCGTACGTATGGCTGTGAGGTCACGCCACTCCATGACCACCGCGACCCCTATTTCGGCGGGCGTAGCCCGGAGCCGTCCGAGGCAAATCTGGCGGAGTTGAGGGAGATCGTTGTACAGGGTGGCTATGACCTGGGGCTGGCGACAGACGGCGATGCCGACCGGTTTGGCGTTGTCGATCGCGACGGGACCTGTATTCCGGCCAATGCCATCCTGGCGCTGTTGGTGGATTACCTGCACGAATCGCGGGGGTGGCGGGAAGGTGTCGGACGCAGCGTGGCAACTTCACACTGGCTGGATCGCGTAGCGGCACGCCAGGGCATCCCGGTGTACGAAACGCCGGTCGGTTTCAAGTTTTTAGGGGAGTTAATCGTAGAGGAAAAAATTTTTCTCGGCGGCGAGGAGAGCGCCGGCCTGTCCATCAAGGGGCATATTCCCGAAAAAGACGGCCTGCTCGCCTGTGCGCTGGTGGCCGAAATGTGCGCCCGGCGTGGGCAATCCATCGGGGCTATGTTGACGACCCTTGGGGATGCAGTGGGTCGGCTGGTCAATCGGCGGATTGGGGTTCAGTTGACGCCGGAAAGTCAGCACAACCTGCGGCAGCGGCTTGACGCCGATCCGCCGGAGTCGTTTGGCGGCAAGCGGGTGATGCGGGTGGACCGCACGGACGGCGTGAAATTCTTCCTAGAAGATGATGCCTGGGTCTTGATTCGCCTGTCGGGCACCGAGCCGCTGGCCCGATGCTACGCCGAGGCACAGACGGAAACAGAAGTGGAGGTGTTGCTTGAGTCAGGCAAGAGTTTCATTCATCGTTGATGAGCGGTTTCGTCAGGAACAGGTGCTGGCGCTGCCGAAGCCGCGCGCTCTGACACTCGGCATCCCTCTGCAGGCAGTAACGGCGATGGTGCTCATCGGGCTGACCGGTGTGTGCATCACGGTCACACGGCGCACGCAGGCGGAACTGCAAGCCGCGACGGCAACGTGCTTGCGCTTACAAGCGCAGATCGCCGTCCAGGCGGCTGAGAATCAGCGGCTCCGTCAGGTGCTCCAACGTTTGGAAGCCGACCCGCGCGCAATTGAGCGCTCTGCCCGTGAGATGGGACTGGTCCAACCCCAGGATGTGATTGTGGTCACGAAGCCGTCCGGTTAGGCGCCACCTCTGAAATCGGTCGGCCGCAGGTACTGTGACGGTGTCTGCATCAACAACACTCTTGGCGCACGCAGGAAGCATGGGTAGCATAGTGGCCGTATCGAAACGCATCTACCGGTCGCCGGGTTCCGCATGAGTGAGGCACTGTCCTATCGCAAGCATCCGACTGCGCTGGTCGAAAGTGACCGCATTGGGCGCGGTACGCGCATCTGGGCGTTTGTTCATGTGCTGCCGGGGGCGGTGATCGGCGAGGACTGCAACATTGGCGATCACTGTTATATTGAATCGGGGGCGGTTGTCGGCCACCGTGTAACAATCAAAAACGGCGTTTCTGTCTGGGATGGCGTTCACCTGGGCGATGACGTGTTCCTGGGTCCGAACGTCGCCCTGACCAATGACTTGCTGCCGCGCAGCCGCAAACCTGACTGGGTGTGTCATCCGACCTACATCGAGCGCGGCGCGACCATTGGGGCAAATGCGACGATTGTGTGTCGTGTGCGCATCGGAGAGTACGCCATGATCGGGGCCGGTGCTGTTGTCACCAGAGATGTTCCACCCCATGCGCTGTGTTTTGGCAATCCGGCAACCGTACGCGGCTGGGTCTGTCGCTGCGGTGCCCGCCTGACTTTTGCAGGAGAGGAAACAACGTGTCGTGAATGCGGCGACCGGTATCGCCAAACCTCAGATGGCGTCCTCCGCATCGAGTGACCGCCGTGCCGCGCTCAAGGTACTCGCTGTCCCAATTGCCTTCAACGAAGAGCAAAAAATTGGGCGTGTTCTTGACCGCTTTCCGCCGAATGTCGTGGACGCGATTGCCGTTGTCGATGACGCCTCAACCGACGGCACACCGCAGGTGATCCGCGAGAAGGGGGCGATCCACCTCCGCCATGAGCGGCAGTCAGGCGCCGGTGCAGCAATTCGCACGGCGATCCGCTATGCCCGTGCGCAGGGCTATGATGTGTTGGTCATCCTTGCCGGGAACGACAAGGATCGTCCGGCCGAAATCCCACGCCTGCTGGAACCCATCCTCAACGGTGAGTGCGACTTCGTGCAGGGGTCGCGCTACTTGCCGGGGGGCGACTTCGGCAACATGCCGCTGTATCGGCAACTGGCGACACGTTTTGTTCACCCGCTCCTGTTTTCGCTGGCCGTCCGGCGGCGCGTCACCGACAGCACGAATGGCTTTCGCGCCATCCGGCTGTCCATCTTTGACGACCCGCGCATTGACATTGACCAGGCGTGGCTTGACAAGTACGAGCTTGAGCCGTACCTCTTGTTCAAGGCCATTCGCCTCGGTTATGGCTTCAAGGAAGTGCCGGTGACGAAGATTTATCCCCCTAAAGAGCTTGGCTACACCAAGATGAAGCCCTTTTCCGGCTGGTGGAGCATTCTGCGCCCTGTGATTTACCTAGGGCTTGGTTTGAAGAAGTAACCTCATGAAAGGCACGCATCATGCAGATTCCCTTTGTTGACTTACAGGCGCAGTACCGGGCGCTTAAAACCGAGATGGATACCGCCGTGCTGCGTGTCATGCAGCAGTGCAATTTCATCCTCGGCAAAGAGGTTGGCGACTTTGAGCGTGCCTTTGCGGCGTACGTCGGCGCCAAACACTGCGTTGGCGTCGCCAGCGGGCTGGATGCGCTGAAGTTGGCATTGGAGGCGCTGGGCATCGGTCCCGGCGATGAAGTCATTGTGCCGGCGCATACCTTTATTGCGTCGGCGCTGGCGGTATCGGCCGTCGGCGCGCGCCCGGTGCTGGTGGAAGTCGAAGAGGACAGCTTCAACCTCGATCCGAAGCGGCTTGACGCGGCGCTGACCCCGCGCACAAAAGCCGTGATGCCAGTTCACCTCTACGGGCAACCGGCCGACCTCGATCCCATTCTCGACTTTGCCCGCCGCCACGGACTACGGGTGGTCGAGGATGCCTCGCAGGCGCATGGCGCACGGTATCGCGGGCGGCGCGTCGGAACCTTCGGCGACGCCGGCTGCTTCAGCTTTTATCCGGGCAAGAACCTCGGCGCGTATGGCGACGCCGGCGGGCTGGTCACAGATGACGATGCGCTGGCCGAACGGGTGCGGTTTTTGCGTAACTATGGGCAGGAAGTCAAATACAAGCACGTCGTCAAGGGCTATAACCTGCGGCTCGACACCCTGCAGGCAGCCGTGTTGAGCGTTAAGCTCCCGCATCTCGATAACTGGAACGCGCGCCGGCTAGCCCATGCCGCCGCCTACACGCATGCACTTGAAGGTGTGGGCGATTTGAAGCTGCCGCGCGTCATCTATGGCGACCATGTGTTTCACCTGTACGTCATTCGTACCGCGCGCCGGAACGCCCTGCAAAACCATCTCACCGAGCGCGGCATTGCGACCGTCATTCATTACCCGGTGCCGATTCACCTTCAGGCAGCTTATGCCGACTTAGGTTATCCGCGTGGCACCTTTCCCACCACCGAGCGGTTGGCAGACGAAATTTTGTCGCTGCCAATGTACGCTGAGCTAACGCCCGAACAACAGGACTACGTTGTTGCGGCGGTGAAGGACTTTTTCAGGTAGGCCTCAGAGAGGCAGGCGTAAGGTCGCGGCGAAAAAAACTTCACATCGGCGTTACAGGAGATCGGTAGGCCGTGCTATCCCCCATAAGGAGTTTTGCGCGCCCTCATGTCACGTCGGATTTTTGAATTGCCAACACCCTTCCGCGATCCACTGCGTCAGCGAATGTTTGCCCCGGTTAAGAGTTTGCTCGAGCGGTGGTTGCTGTTTCACCAGCTCAACGACCTCTATGCTGAAGCGGTCGCAGCAACCGGCGGCGACGTCCATGCCTTCTTTGAGGCAATTCTTGAGGCGCTCAACGTTAGGTACCATGTGCTAGACAGTGATCTGGCACGTTTGCCGGCGACCGGCCCGCTCGTTGTGGTTGCCAATCACCCGTTTGGTGGCATCGAAGGCATTATCTTAACTTCCATGCTGCGCTTGGTGCGTCCCGATGCCAAGGTGATGGCCAACTACTTACTCGGCTGCATCCCTGAAGCCCGCGATTACTTCATTCTCGTTGACCCATTTGAGCGTTCTGATTCGCCGCGCGTGAACTTGCGCCCGATGCGGGCAGCGCTGCGCCTCCTGGCCCAGGGCGGCGCGGTCGGGATTTTTCCGGCCGGCGAAGTTGCGCACTGGCAGGCCGGCCAGCGCGTTGTCACGGATCCGGCCTGGAAGACCACCGTCGCCCGCTTGGCTCGCGCCGGCGAAGCCACGGTTGTGCCGGTGTATTTTGACGGCCGCAATGGCGCGTTGTTTCAGGTGGCGGGGTTTGTCCATCCGCGCCTGCGGACGGCGATGTTGCCGCATGAGTTTCTCAATAAGCGGAACCGCGAGATCGAGGTTCGGATTGGGCATCCGATTCCGTGGAACAAGCTCAAGGGGCTTGATGATGAGGAGCTGACGGCGCATTTACGGCAGCGAACTTACTTGCTGGCTTCGCGGACGGAACCTGTCTCACGGTTGCCGCGCGCGCTGGCAGTACCGCTGCGCTTGTCGAAGTTGTCCGGCGGGCGGCGCCGGCCGCGGACACCGGCCGTGATTGCTGCGCCTCGTGCCGTTGCTTTACTAGAAGCCGAAATCAGTGCCTTGCCCGAAAGTCAACGACTGGTTGAGCAGGCAGAACTGACGGTTTGGTGCGCCGACGCCGCGCAAATCCCCCACACCCTGCATGAAATCGGGCGCCTGCGGGAAATCACCTTTCGGGCGGCCGGCGAAGGGACGGGCAAGGCGCTCGATGTGGACGCCTTTGACGCCTACTACCAGCACCTTTTCGTGTGGAACCGTGAGCGGCGGGAGATTGCCGGTGGGTATCGCTTAGGGCGGACAGATGAAATTGTCACCCGCTTCGGCAAGCGGGGGCTGTACACCCATACGCTGTTTGCCTATCGCACGGCCTTTTTGCAGAGCATCGGGCCGGCGCTGGAGCTTGGGCGTTCCTTTGTTCGGCAGGAGTATCAGCGAAGCTATGCGCCGCTGATGCTGCTGTGGAAAGGCATCGGGCGGTACGTCGCCCGGCATCCGCGCTACCGTGTGTTGTTCGGTCCGGTCAGCATTACGAACGAGTACCGTGCAGCGTCGCGGCGGCTGATCGTGGAGTATCTCAAGGCGAACAGCTTCCAGCCGCAGTTGGCGCGGCTGGTGCGTCCGCGGATGCCGTTTGAGTCGCGGACGGCGGCGATTGCCCAGACGCTCTTGGGGCTGAAATCGCCAACCATCCCGGCCGCCAACATCGAGGAAGTGTCAGCCTTTGTCGCCGACATCGAGCCGGATGCCAAGGGCGTCCCGGTGTTGTTACGACAGTATTTAAGGCTGGGCGGCAAGGTGTTGGCGTTCAACATTGACCCGGACTTCGGCGATGCCCTCGACGGCCTCATCATGGTGGATTTGCTGGACAGCGATCGGCGAACGCTCGAACGCTATATGGGCCGTGCCGAAGCCGAGGCCTTTCTGGCCTACCACAAACGCCGCTTGACGCGTGCCGGTTAGCACGCCTTGGGAAGCTCTGCGCAGCCAAGCCTTGGCTTGACGGTTGTCAAGTATCACACTAGGCTGCTTTCCGGGAGTCGGCGCTGCGCTGGTATCCCTCCGGCAGCGAAAGGTGACAACCTTCCTGAGGGTTGCTCGCGTAACCTGAGTGACTTCACCGCCGGTCTGCATCTGCTCGCCGGGGTCGAGCACCGGTGAAAGTATTGGTCATCGGCTCCACAGCAGGGTATCCCACGGTTTCTGATCTGCATATGTTGCCTTCTGCAATGCCTTATCCGGTGCGCGCTCCGCGCGGCGCACAGTTGACGTGTCGCAACTGGCAGCTTGAAGCTGCCTACCGAATGCTCCACAACAACCTCGATCCGGAAGTTGCCGAGCGTCCGGAAGAACTGGTCGTCTATGGCGGCATTGGCAAAGCCGCCCGCAACTGGGCTTGTTTTGAAGCGATTGCGCACACCCTACGTCGCATGCAGGCCGACGAGACGCTGCTGATTCAGTCAGGTAAGCCGGTCGGCGTCTTTCGGACGCACCCGGACGCCCCGCGCGTGTTGCTCGCCAACTCGAATCTCGTCCCCAAATGGGCGACTTGGGAGCACTTTGACGAACTCGACCGGCGCGGGTTGATGATGTATGGGCAGATGACTGCCGGCTCGTGGATTTACATCGGCACGCAGGGCATTGTGCAGGGGACGTATGAGACCTTTGCCGAGATGGGACGGCAGCACTATGGCGGCGACCTGCGCGGACGCTGGATCCTCACGTCCGGCTTGGGCGGCATGGGCGGCGCGCAACCGTTGGCGGCCGTCTTCGCCGGCGCAGCGGCGCTGGTCATCGAATGCCAGCCGAGCCGCATCGCGGCGCGCTTGCAAACGCGCTACCTCGACGAGCAGGCGGCCGATCTCGAAGATGCGTTGGCGCGGATCGCGCGTTACACGGCCGAAAAGCGCGCCGTCTCGGTCGGACTGCTCGGCAACGCGGCGGAAATCCTGCCGGAGCTGGCCCGGCGCGCGCGGCAGGGCGGACTGCGGCCGGACATTGTCACCGATCAGACCTCGGCGCATGACCTGATGCATGGCTACCTCCCGGCAGGCTGGACTGTGGAGCAATGGCAGGCGGCGCAACAAGACCCGGCGCAGCACGGCGCGCTGCGCCGCGCGGCAGCGGAAAGCTGCGCGCGGCACGTCCGGGCGATGCTTGACTTTCAGGCGATGGGCGTCCCAGTCGTGGACTACGGGAACAACCTGCGCCAAGTGGCCTTTGACGAAGGCGTGCGGGAAGCGTTTTCGATCCCCGGTTTTGTGCCGGCCTACATTCGCCCGCTATTTTGTCGCGGCAAGGGCCCGTTTCGGTGGGTCGCGCTGTCAGGCGACCCAGAGGACATTCGGCGAACGGATGAGCGGCTGATGGAACTCTTCCCCGAAAACGACCACTTGCACCGGTGGCTGACGATGGCCGGCGAGCGGATCGCCTTTCAGGGGCTGCCGGCGCGGATTTGCTGGCTTGGGCTTGGGGAGCGCCACCGGGCCGGACTGGCCTTCAATGAAATGGTGCGGCGCGGCGACGTCAAAGCGCCGATTGTCATCGGGCGCGACCATCTGGACGCCGGCTCGGTCGCCTCGCCCAATCGCGAGACGGAGGGCATGCAGGATGGCTCGGATGCCGTTTCCGACTGGCCGCTGCTCAACGCGCTGCTCAACACGGCCAGCGGCGCGACCTGGGTTGCATTGCACCACGGGGGCGGCGTCGGCATGGGCTATTCGCAGCATGCCGGGATGGTCATCGTGTGCGACGGCACGGAAGACGCGGCGCGCCGGCTGGAGCGCGTGTTGTGGAACGACCCGGCGACGGGCGTCATGCGCCACGCGGATGCCGGTTATGCGGAAGCCATAGCTTGCGCCCGCGAGCACGGTCTGCATTTGCCGATGCTGGATCAGGAGACGCTATGACGCCGGCGCTGATTTTCGTTCTGGGCGGCGCGCGGGCCGGAAAGAGCCGCTTTGCCCAGGAACTCGCCCAGGCGAAAGCCGACGCGGCCGGCGCGCCGGTGTGCTTCATTGCCACGGCGGAAGCGCTGGACGACGACATGCGGGCGCGGATTGCGCGCCATCGAGCGGAGCGTCCGCCTGACTGGCGCGTGATTGAAGAGCCGCGCGCACTGGCGGCTGCCTACGCGCAGGCGGCCGAGGCGGGCGTCGTGCTGGTGGATTGCCTGACGCTGCTGGTGTCCAACTGGCTGCTCGCGATGCCGGACGATGAAGCCAACTGCCTCAATGCGCTCGAAACAACGCTGGCGGCGTTTTTGCAGACGTTTTCGCGCCGCGAGCAGACGGTCATCGTCGTGTCGAATGAGGTCGGGTTGGGCGTTGTCCCGGATAACGCGCTGGCGCGGCGCTATCGCGACCTGCTGGGGCGGGTCAACCAGTCGGTCGCGGCAGCGGCGACCGAGGCGTATTTCGTTGTGGCCGGCATTGCCTGGCGCCTCAAGTGACAGGCGCGCCGGAGACGGAAGCGGGCGGTTCGTCCGGCAGCCCGCAGCCGGAAAAAAGCGACAATCTGCGTAACGTTCAGCCAAAAGCTGCGCTCAGGACGCAACATCGCGGGCCAGGGGCGAATAACCTGAGCGGAACGGCTCAGAGCCGCGCTCCTGAAATCCCTACCGCTGAGGTTCAAAGCATGTCACGAGTTCGAGGTCCTGTTGCGCCACCACCCGCTCGCACAACGTCTTCCACGAACGGTCACAAAGCCCAAGCGAAAACGGAGCGGCCGGCCGGTCGCCAGCCGGCGGTTGACGTCAGCTCGGCGCGCGCCGAAGAAATTCGTCTTGCGGGCGCCCTGACGCGCGCCCGGGTCGCCAGCTCCACTCCAGCCAATGTCACCGGTGCCGGCGCGAGCGCGCAGGCAGCCGCTGAACAAGTCCGGCAGGCTTATGGGAATCCACAGGGACAAACCTACCCGATGAATGCGGCGCGCGAGCTTGCCCAGCAGCTTCGGGCAGGCGACTCTCATTTCCGTCAACAGCTTATGGCGGAGCTTGCCAAGTCCCCCCAGATGTTCGCCGACATTCTGCGGGCGGCAGGCGGCGATCCATTCCAAAACGCCGGCAATGTCAGCGACCGAACAACGCCAATCACGCATGCGGAACGGCAGATCATCGCGCAGGCGCTTGGCTCGGCTTATGACGCAGGCGCCATCGCCGGCGACACGGTTCGCCAGATGATCCAGGCAGAGCCTTTGTTCAATTTGCGTCATGGCTCAGCGAATGGCGACTTCGTCGGATTGCTGATCGCGCAAAGCGGCTCAACGGGCTTGATGCGCGATTACGCAACGTCGGTGATTGCGTTTGTCCGCGACGCGCCGACGCCCCATGCCGAGCGCATGCTCAACAGCGCGGCGCGCGCCATGGCGGGCAGCCCTGATGTTTTGAACGATATGGTCAGCCGGCTGCGTAACGGAGACTTTGCCGGACCGGGCGCTCATACGCCCATCACGCTGTCCGGCTTCATCGAGCGACTCAGCGCCTACCAGGTGCCGGGCTTTGACATGCCGGTTTCCGGCACGCGGACGACTGCGCTCGGCGACATTCTAACAACAGCCGCGCAAGCCAGCCTCGATACCAAGCTTGCGCTCTTCCAAGCGACGATAAGCCACGGGCAGCTTGATCGGCTCAGCGAATACAATGCCGGGGACAAGACGCTGGAGGCGCTGACCAACCTCTACTGCAGCGACGCCCGCGCCATCACCGACCGTCTCAACTCCCCAGCAGACCTTCGCAACCACGGCATGGTCACGATGTCGCGCTTCTTCCAGCGGACACTGTTCAATAGCTTGCTGAGCGACGGCGCGAAAGACAACTTGGTGCAAACGCTTTCTGATCTGGCAGGTCAGTATCGAGATGAACATCGCCCCAACGCGCTTGGCCGTCTAAGCGGCACGATTACAAACGGGTTCGCGCTGAGCGTCCGTGACCAGCGTGACCGCGAGCAGGCGACGCGCGATCTCATCAAGCTAGTTTTCGACATTGTCCCGGTGCCGAAGAAGCTGACGGAAATCTTTGGCAAGGCGCTGGGGGAAGCCGTTGGCGAACACCTCGGCAGGCTGATTGTCGAGCGCGGCGTCAAAGGCGCGCAGGAAGCGTTCACCCGCTACCTCAGCGAGCAGCTCACCCAAGGCTGGGGTGGCATCCTTGGCGCCGGGGCGTGGGCGGACGTGAAGAATGCCAACGACGTTGACGCCATTTTGAAGGGACTTTTCGACCTTGGATCGCTGCGCGACCCCGACCCTGCCACGCCGGAGAATGAAGCCATCACAACCCATTACGAGCAAGGCATTGACAGCGCCGAGCGCGCGCTTAGAAACCAAGGCATCACGGTGCGCCCGTAAGCCCATCACCTGCAACCGCGCTCTTCGGGATGCCGCAAGCGACGGCATCCCTTTTTTTCTTCTCCGCCCCGGTTATGCTTTTTCGGCCAAAGCTTCGTTTTTAGGCAACGGCAAAGCTGCTACGCTCCATCGGTCACCATAGCTTCGCGAGCGATCAGCCTAATTGAGCGAGACTGAAGCCATGGCTCAACAAAGGACAGGCCATCATTTCTGGCGACTCGGCTTGGCGCTGAGCGCGCTCTTGGCCGGCATCCTCTTCGGCGCCGCCGCGCAGGAGCGCAGCACCAGCGTCGGCGGCAAGCCCGCCGGTGGCGCTGAAGCAGGCAAGCCGGCCGGCGGCAAACGCGGCGGCGGGAAGCCATCGCGCCCAAGCGGCCCGCCCTGCCCGCCAAACCCGCTGGCGCCGACGGTGAATCTGCCGGCGGCGCAGCTTTCCCCACTGACGTTTGAGACGCCGCGCCTGGACGCCCGCGGGCAGGTCGTCGAAAGGCTCAAAAAAGAGACCGTCCGCTTTACCGAAACGCTCGACGACGGCGTGACGCTGGAACTAGTCGCCATACCGGGCGAGTGCTTCACGCTCGGCGCCTCCGGCGGAGACGAAGCCGGCGAAAACGAAAGGCCGGCTATGCGGGCCCGGGTGTATGGATTCTACATGGGACGGACGGAAGTCACGCAGGCGCAGTGGCGCGTCGTGGCCGGCTGGCCGAAAGTCGAGCGCGATCTGCCGCGCGATCCATCGCAGTTCAAAGGCGACCACCTGCCGGTGGACAGCATTACCTGGGATGAAGCCGTCGAGTTCTGCCGGCGGCTGGCGAAAAAAACCGGCCGTCCCTACCGCCTGCCGACGGAAGCCGAGTGGGAATACGCCTGTCGCGCAGGCGCGACCGGGATGTTTTCATACGGCCCGACGCTCAACGCACAGGCGGAGAACTACGACAGCTCGCTGCCCTACGGCGATGAGCCGCCGGTGCCGGCGCGTAAACAGCCGACGCCGGTCGGGTCGCTGGGCATCAATGCCTTCGGGCTGGCCGATATGCACGGCAATGTCCGCGAGTGGTGCCTGGACGACTACGCGCCGCGTCTGACCCAGGCGCAGGCCTACGGCGGGCCGGCGCGTCAGCCGCGGAAAGGCGGGGAAGCGGATCCCCGCGCCATTCGCGGTGGCTCGTGGGCGGCGCTGCCGGATGGCTGCCGGTGCTCGATCCGGGATGGACTTCACCGGGAAGATTTTCTCGCGATCCTCGGCTTTCGCGTCGCGCTGAGCGACCGCTACGGCGACGGCCAGCCGACCGATGACGAGGGCGAGCCGTGAGAGCCGGCCGTGAAAGGCGGACTTCCGCTGTCGGCTCTCAGCTCCGCGCGAACTTGAGCGCCTGCCCTTTCACATAGACCAGGGCATCCTCAAGCGTCGGAAACTGATCGGCGAAACGTTCGTGTAGCCCGCGGGCGACTTGCCCAATTGTCCAGCCGGCATCCAGCTTAGTCAGCGAAAAAAGCTGCGCCTGCCCTTTGGAGCTGAGACCTGGCGCCGCATCCTCGGCCAACGGGCGCAGCCGCTCCGGCGTGGCCAGCCAGCCTTCAAAATCGGAGTGCCGAAAGATGCGGGTCGCTCCGCCCGCGCCGCGCCACGTGACTTCCCAGCGCAACAAGCTGCCGCCGCCAACGGAGGTCAGGCTGATTGCAACCTCGTCGCCGGTTTCTACGCGGATCGGCTCGGCAATCGGCAGGCAGAGATGCCCCCAACTTGTCTGGGAGCCGGCAGGATCGGTTGTGATGCCGACCGATGCGGTCAGCGCCGCCCGAAACCAGCCGCCGACGCCATGCATCACGGCCGGCCGGTTGACCTGAAACACCGCCGTCCCGGTCACTTTGGGCGGCGCTGGCCCTGCCAACGCCTCAGGGGTCAGCAGAAGCCGACTGTAGCATTGTCCCTCGGCAAGCAAATGTTCAGGGCGCAGCCGCCGCGCGTACTGTTGACTGATGGCAAATGGCACCCCCGGTGAAACATCAAAGCCGCAGACCGGCTGCCGCCAAACCGTGAGCGCCGGCTCCGGTTCCGGCCACGTCACTGGCGCGCAGTACAGCTCCAGCGCGCGCGGAATGACTCGCCCTTCGGGCTTGAGCCAGCGCCGGCAAGCATCCCAGAGCGTCGGCACAATCCGCTCCTCCGCGCCGTAGTTGCCAATGGTTTCCGATACGATGACATCCACCGGCTCCGGCAAGGCGGCTTGATGAGACGGACGGTCAATGCACGTCACCTGTTCGGCATAGCCGTTTTGGCGCAGGATCAGTTTCGCCAACTCGATGATGGGGCCATCGTCAATGGCATAGACGTGACGCGCTCCGGCCCGACAGGCGAACAGCGTCAGGATGCCTGTTCCGCACCCAATGTCCGCGACGACATCGCCTGGACGGACAACCGATTCGATAGCAGTCTGAAAGGCTCGCACGCGGTATTCGTCGGCAAGCAGCGAGGCATGGTAAGTTAAAGCGACGTAGTCGTTATACATTCAGCAATAGCCGGCTTTCTAAAAAGTTTTAGCCTGGGAACCGGTTGCCATTGAAAAGTCCGCCCGACGCTTTGTCCCGGCAACCTATCCCGATATACTCTCTGACACTCATCAACCCTGCTACAAGACATAAAGTCACAAGACATAATCAAGCGCGGACCAAATGACTTTGGAATCACAAACGCTATGGTTGAAACAAGCCCCATCGTTGAATTCGATAGTCGAGCGGTTATTCCCGATCATGTCATTGTTCGTCGCATTGCCGATGAAGCCGTTTTACTTAACCTGCATACAGAGCGCTACTATGGGCTTGATAGCGTTGGGCGCGCCATGTTGTCGCAGGCGACGAGTAGCGCCACTTTGGCCGATGCCGTGGAGGTTTTGTTGCAGGAGTATGCAGTTGAACGGGAGCAAATGGTCAAGGATTTTGAGGCGTTTCTCAACCAGTTGCTGAGCGCCGGCCTGATCGAGATTGTGCCGTCTTCCTCACCGTCATGATGATGATGTGGCTACGCCGCCGCCTCCGCCAACTGACAGCGCTGCGCCGGCTGCCGCCTGATGAGCGCGCCGGATTGTTATCCGCCTGGGCGCTGCTCATCATGGTTGACGCGCTGTGCCAGAGCATCGGCGCGCGACGTTGCCTGCGCGGGCTGCGCTGGATGGCGGCGGTCTCGGGGAGGGCGTTGGCGCCGGGCGACTGGGCTCTGCGCCAAGCGGAGTTTGTAAGCCGCGCGGCGCGACATACTCCGCGTCCAACAACTTGCCTGATTCGGGCGATCGCGCTGTGGTTTTTGCTGACGCGGCGCGGGATCGCCTGCGAGGTCAAAATTGGCGTTCAGAAAACCCCCGATGCGCTTCGGGCGCACGCCTGGGTGGAATGGCAGGGGCGACCGTTGCTGGAAGCTGCCGATATAGGGCGACAGTATGCCGCATTCGAGCGCCCCTTGTCGGCGATGTCTCTCTGAAGCGCTGTCTGTCGGCATCACGTGAGCAGCTTTTTTGTTGTTTTCCACCCGTTGAAGCAACCTATCGAGCCTTCGCTGGGAGAACGGTTGCTTCAGTCGCTGACATGGCGCGGGCCCGACGGGCAAGCGCAGTGGCAGGATGCGCACATCGCTCTGGGGTACGCCCATCTCCATGTGGACGACCTGACCCGTACGCCGCCGCCGCTTACCTTTGATCATCAAGTCTGGCTGGTGGCCGACATCCGACTGGACGCGCGGGAAGCGCTCTGCGACGCGCTCCAGGCGGCCGGCCGCGATGCCGCGCTCGCCGATAGCGATGCCAAGCTGCTGTGGCAAGCCTACCGGACCTGGGAAACCGATTGCCTGCGTCATCTGCACGGCGACTTCGCCTTTGTCCTGTGGGATGCTCCGCGGCAGCGGCTGTTTTGCGCGCGCGACCGGTTTGCCGTCAAGCCGTTCTACTACAGTCACCGGCCGGGGTTGTTCGTGGCCGGGAGCGCGCTGGAGACGGTTTGCGCACACCCGGATGTGCCGTCTGCAATCCCGGACGATCTGGATGAATTTGCCGTTGCGGACCTGCTCATCCACGGCATGAAAATGGATGAGGATGGGACGTTGTTTCGCGCTGTGCGCCGCTTGCCGCGGGCGCATGCCGTATGTCTGGAAAACGGAAGGCTCCGGCACTGGCGGTACTGGGACTGGCCAATCGACGGGCATCTTCGCTATCGGCGTTTCCAGGAATACGTTGAGCATTTTCAAGCGGTTTTGGATAAGGCCGTGCTTGATCGCCTGCGTGCGCCGCGCGCGGCAGTCTTTCTCAGCGGCGGTCTCGATTCGAATGTCGTCACGGCTGCTGCGCGCCGCGCGTCTCCCGCAACGGCGCTCCATGCCTTCACAAATGTTTTCGATTGGCTGATCCCGGATGACGAGCGGCGGTTTGCGCAGATGGCGGCGCAGGCCCATCGCATTCCGATTACCTTCATCGCTCATGACCATTGGCAGCCCTACGCACCCCATCCGGAGGTGGCACAGCCGCCGCCGGAGCCGGTTCACGAGCCGTTTTGGAGCGGCATTATGGAGAGCTACCGGCAGGCAGCTGCGCACTCGCGCGTGTTGTTGACGGGACAATGGGGCGATGAGGTGCTGACCCAGGAGACGGCGCCGTACTTGCGCGAGCTGCTGTCCCAGCGTCGGATCATGGCGCTGGGCAAGGCCCTGGCGGAATACCTCATCAGCGATGCGCGCAACGGCTTCTATGCGCTGCGCCGGCGATTTGGACCGAGGCAACCGGCGGCGGCGAATCCGGCGCTGCCCCGGTGGCTGAACCCCGATTTCGTCACGCAGCTTCGCCGGTCGGGTTACTTTGACCGCCCGGCGGGAGAGCCACCGCCGCATCCCCTGCGGCGGCTGACGATCCAGGCGCTGAACCGCGTACACATGGCAAACGATCACGAGTACAGTGACATGGCGTTTACGGGGGCGCG
>CALGZC010000043.1 GCA_937934745.1 uncultured Blastocatellia bacterium | reverse complement strand
CGTGGAGGAGCGCGCGCCGCTGCGCGACGGCGAAGCCATCCAGAGCGGCGACCGGCTGCTGTGCGTTCTGACGGTGGAAGCCAAAAACGATTACGAATACCTCGTCTTCGAGGACTTGAAGCCGGCGGGCCTGGAAGCCGTTCAGCTCCGGTCGGGCGCGGGGCGCGCCTTGCAGGAAATCCGGCCGGAGACGGGCGAGCGGACGGGGCGGGCGCAAGGCGTCTATCAGGAGCTGCGCGACCGGCAGGCGGCGTTGTTCGCGGATCGCTTGCCGCAGGGGGTGTGGCAGATGGAATATGAGCTGCGGGCGGAGACGCCGGGGCGCTTTGCGGCGCTGCCGACGCTCGGTCACGCGATGTACGTTCCTGAAATTCGCGCCAACGGCGCAGAAGCGCGTGTGGCGGTCGACGCCGAGCCGGGCGCGCCAACCGCTGTCCAATTTCGGCCGGCGTTTAAGTCGGCCGGTCGCCCCGGCCGGCGCAGTCCGGCGGAACGTTTCAATCAACGGTTTCAACCATCGGCAGAGCAATGACCGTGCGGGGCCTCTTTCCACCATTTCCCCGGAGCGCAAGGCAAGTGAGGCGTTCCAGCTTGCAGTTGCAGCCTGCCATCAGTAGCGTTGCATGACGGACGCCGTTCACTTGCGCTCAGGACCAACCCATGCTCACCAAACAGGATCACGACTGGTTACAGGGTGGTTTGTCGTTGGCGGCCGCCACCGGCTGGACGCCGGAAGAGGTCCGACTTGTCACCGACCTGGGGTATCACCTGGCCGAGCAGGGGCGTCATGCGGAGGCCATCACGATTTTTGAGGGCTTGGCGGCCCTTGTCCCGGCAACCGTTTATTTTCAATCGGCGCTCGGTGCGCTCAAGCTGCGCATCAAGGACTACACAGGAGCACTGCCGCATTTGAACCGGGTGTTGGCTGCCACCCCAGATGACGCCGTTGCGCTGGTTAATCGCGGTGAAACACTGTTGTGGTTAGGCGACCCGGCCGGCGCGCGCGCCGATCTGCAGCGGGCGGTCGCACTGGTGACCGACCCTGAGCCGCCGCCGTACATTACGCGGGCCAAAGCGTTGTTGCTGGCCATCGATCGCGGCTGGCAGGTGCCGACGCGGGCCCTGCTTGAACGGCACCGCACCGAACACCGCCAGCTAGGAGATGGCTTCCAGTTGTGACACCGACGCCAAGCCGCCGCCACCGGCCATGGCGGACGGTTGCTCAATGGTTGGTCGTCGCCGTTTTTCTGGTATTAGCGGCGCGGGCCGGACACCTTCGCGCGGTTCTCGCTGCGCTTGCTCAGGCCCATCCAACCTGGATCGCAGTGGCCATCGGGCTGGGTGCAGTCATGGTGGCGCTTCGGACGACCAAGTGGCAGTGGTTATTGGCACGGATTCACCCTGCCATTTCCTGGTCAACGGCAGCGCGGTCCCTCCTGAGCGGCATGGCGCTCGGCTTTGTCACGCCCGGTCGCCTAGGTGAAGTCGGACGCGCCGCTTTTTTACCGCCCGGACTGCGCCTGCCGGCGGCCGGACTGTTTATCATTGACCGAGCAACTGACCTGGCTGCCCTTGGCGCAGCGGCCTGCTTTGGGACATTCGGCATGATGCCCACTGCGTGGCGGTGGCCCCTGGCCATCGCAGGAGTCGGTTGCATTGGGCTTGTCTTTGCTTTACCCACCGTCCTGCCGGCTCTCATGGCCACACATCGGCTTCCCATCTGGTTGCGGGAAAAACTACACCCGGCAGCAGCGGCTGTGGCGCAATTGCGCTGCCGTGACCTCACGGCCAATGTGGCCGTCTGTGTTGTACTCACGGCGCTAGATGTCGTTTCACTTTACGCGCTGGCGCAGGCATTTGAGCCGGTACGCTTTGCCGTTGTTGCATTTGCATTTCCCTGGATTTTACTGGCGAATCTCATTCCGATCACGCCGGCCGGCATCGGCGTTCGTGAGGGGACGGCGGCGGCCATTTTGCAGGTCTATGGTGTTGGTATCCCGACGGCCGTCAATGCGGCGCTGCTGCTGTTTGGGATCAATACGCTGGCTCCGGCGCTCGTCGGGCTGGTGTGGATCGGCAAACGCTCTGCGCAGCCCTGATCGGACACCGGCCTCCGGTTGCAAGCAACCATTGGCATGCTACCTGAACAGCGTTCGGCTGCCGGAAGGCGCAACCTCGGCTGCCGAACATCACAGCCTCTGTCTGTGAACCACAGAGCCAGGGTAATGGCAGCCAACACGCGCGACCAGGGCGCGACTAGCAGGGTGCGTCAGTAGGTCTCGACGTGCCAGCGGTGAGCTTTCTCAAGCTGTTCGCGGTATTCCGCCCACGATACCCCAAACTGCGCCGCATGGCCGGCAAAGGCCGCGTCAATGCCATCCTCCATGCCGCGCAGCCCGCAGATGAACACGTGCGTGTTGTCGCGTTGAAGCAGCTCCCACAGCTCGGCAACGTGCTCGGCGACGCGGTCCTGAATGTACATCCGTCCACCACGCGCGTTCTTCTGCTCGCGGCTGATGGCATAGGTCAGGCGGAAGTTGGCGTGGCGCCGGAAGTCTTCCAGCTCCTCACGGTAGAGAATGTTCGGCGAGGTGGGAATGCCAAAGATGAGCCAGGCGAAGCCGCGAAACTCATAGTCAGGGTTATGCTCGCGAAACATGCGCCACAGGTGGGCGCGAAACGGGGCAATGCCCGTCCCGGTCGCCAGCATGATGACGGTCGCCGTCGGATCATCGGGCAGGAGCATGGCCTTGCCAGTCGGGCCGGTGAGCTTGACCTCCGCCCCGACCTCCAACGCGCATAGATAGCTCGAACAAACGCCGTAAACGGTTTCACCGGTCTGCGGGTGCTGATACTCCAACCGTCGGACGCATAGCGACAGCGTTTTGCCATCGCCGCGGTCGCCATGGCGTGTCGAAGCAATCGAGTAGAGCCGCAACTTATGCGGCTTCCCATAAGCATCGACGCCGGGCGGAATGACGCCGGCGCTCTGTCCTTCCAAAAAGGGATAGGGGCCGGCCGACGTGTCAAGCACCAGGTGCCGAACCGTGCCGATGCCGCCCGCCCCGACCAACTCGCGGTTTTCGAGACAGACAGCCGTCAGGGGGGCATGTTGCCGGAAGATGTTCATTGGAATGGCACGTTTGACGGCCGGTTCAGTGACAGAACTCTGCGTTGCAATCGTCATCAGATCGAGAATCCACAACAGTGTACGATTTCAAACACAGCCCACTCTAGCACGACTGCGCCGCGCTTGGCAGTCGTTTTCACGCTGTAGTCCGCGCGCGCCGCACACGTAAAGAATCGTCAAACGTTGCTCCCGGCACATACCCAGGCGGAACTTCGCGTCACAACCGCCGTAGAAGTCGCACGAAGGCGACAGCATTCTCCGCGCCCCGGCGTGGTGCATTTTCCAGAGAAAATCTCCTATGCGAATGCTCATTCTTTCAGGCGTGATCATCGGCAGCCTCGGCGCATCGGGCGCGGCCGTTCCGGCGCAGGAGGCGGCGGCCCCGGCCAGCGTCACGGTGATCGGCACGGTCACCGACCTCGACATTGAAACCTCCACCATGACGGTCAAAAGCGACACCGGCGAAGTCGTGACGTTTCCTTACACCGACCAGTCGCAGTTCAAGCGCCTGCCGCTGGGCAAAACGTCCCTGAGCGATGCCGTGCCGATCACGCTTGGCGACATCGAGATCGGCGACCGCGTCACCGCCAAGAAGCGCCTGACGCCGGACGGCAAGGTGGCGCCCATCACGCTGATGGTCGTCATGAGCAAGGGCGATGTCGCCAAAAAGCAGGAGCTTGAACGCGCCGCCTGGCGTGAGCGCGGCATCTTCGGCAAGGTCACAGCCGTAGATGCGGACAAGCGCACGATCACCATCGGTCAACGCTCGCGCGAAGGACTGCAAGAACTGACGGTTGTGACCAACGACAAGACCGTTTTTCGGCGCTATGCGCCGGATTCGGTCAAGTTCAGCGATGCCAAGCCGAGCGACTTCAGCGCGGTGCGCGTTGGCGATCAGTTGCGCGCCCTCGGCCAGCGCAGTGCGGACGGCGCGCGCTATAACGCAGAACAGGTGGTCTTCGGAACGTTCCAGACCAGATTGGTCACGGTCGTGTCGGTGAATGCCGACAAACAGGAAATCGTCGCCAAGGACGACGAAGGCGCGACGCTCACGCTGGTCGTCACCACGGACTCCAACCTCAAGCAAGTTCCCGAGCAAGGCAGCTTCTTTGGCGGCCCGGGTGGCGGGCCGCGCCCTGCCGGGCCGCCGGCCGGAGACGGCGGACGCCCCGGTGGGCCGCCAAGTGGACGGCCGGGCGGCGGCCCGGGGCGTTTCATGGCGGGAGGATTTGACCCGGCAGCGCTCATTGAGTTTTTGCCGCCCCTCCAACTCAGTGACCTCAAGCCGGACACCAAGCTCCTGGTGCTGACCACCGAGGGTACGACGCCCAACCGCGCCACGGCCATCACCATCGTCAAGGGACTGGACACGCTTTTCGCCCGCTTTGCGCGCCAGGCCGGCGGCGCAGCCGCCGGCGCAGGATTTGGCGCCGGTGGGCTCGAGCTTGGCATCGGCCTGCCCTAGCGAAGCCGGACCGCGCCGCCCCATCTCCCAACAACGCAGACACGACCAAAGAAAAAGCAAGAAAGAGTAACCATGAAAAGCATCAAGACCTGGCAGTTATTAGGCTACGCACTGACGCTTGGCGCAAGCTGGGCGGTGGCGGCTGACGCCATCGCGGCGGCCTACGAGGGGGACGTGCAAGCGGCAGTCGAGGCGGCGCAGACCACCGGCGCCCTGCGCGGACAGGTTACCGACGAAACCGGCGCCGTCATCGGCGGCGCGGTCATTACCCTCACCGAAAAGAACGGCCGGACGCTCACGACAACCAGTGATGACCTCGGCAATTTCACCTTTACCAACGTACCGCCCGGCAACTACACCCTGCATGTCGAAATGGAAGGCTTCAGGCCCTATGAAGACGTAGCCCTGACGGTCAAAGCCGGGCGACGTGAGACCATCTCGGTCAAGCTGGCGATTGAGGTCGCCGAGCAGGTGCAGGTCAACTCTGAAGCGCCGGTGTCCACCGCGCCCGACAACAATGCCGGGGCGATCATCCTGCGCGGCAAGGACCTGGAAGCCCTGCCGGACGATCCCGATGACCTGCAAAGCGCGTTGCAGGCGCTGGCCGGGCCGTCGGCCGGGCCAAACGGCGGGCAAATCTTCGTGGACGGCTTTTCGGGCGGGCGCCTGCCGTCCAAAAACGCCATTCGGGAAATCCGCATCAACTCGAATCCCTTTGCAGCCGAGTACGACCAGATCGGCTTTGGACGCATCGAAATCCTGACCAAGCCGGGCAGCGACAGTTTTCGCGGGGCGGCGTTTCTCAACGTCGGCGACGCCGTTTTCAACTCGCGCAACCCGTTTACACCCCAGCGGGCGTCATTTCAGCAGCGCCAGTACGGCTTCAACCTCAACGGCCCGCTCAAGCAAGGCAGGGCGTCCTTCGCCTTCGACCTGGAGCGGCGCGAAACCGACGACAACGCCAACCTCAACGCGACGATTCTGGATGCCGATCTCAATCCGGTGAGCTTTGCGCGTGCCGTGGTTGTGCCGCGTCGCCAGTGGGACATCACGCCGCGCTTCGACGTGCAGTTGAACGAGCGGCATACGCTGGTGGCTCGCTACAGCTTCAACAGCCGCGATGTCAGCAACGGGGGGTTATCGGCATTCACGCTGCCCGAGCAGGCGCTGACCAACGCGCTGCGCGACCACCGGCTGCAACTGACCGAAACGGCCGTGCTATCACCGGCGATGGTCAACGAAACGCGCTTTCAGTTTGTCCGCACGACCGTCACGACGACGCCGGCGCTGGACGCCCCGGCGCTCAACGTCCAGGGCGCGTTCATCGGCGGCGGCGCGCAGACCGGGAACGCGCGCTCGACGACCCATCGCGTTGAAGTCAACAACTTTACCACCTGGACCACCGGCGACCACACGGTCAAGTTCGGCGGACGCTACCGCTACGTCGGCAACACCGACATCTCGCCCAACAACTTCGGCGGAACGTATGTCTTCGCCGGGGGCATCGCGCCCGAGCTTGACGCCGACAACCGGCCCGTTCCCGGCTCGTTTGTTCAGATCACGAGCCTAGAGCGCTACCGCCGCACGCTGCTGGGTCAGCGGTCAGGACTGACGCCAACCCAGATTCGCGCCATCGGCGGCGGCGCAAGTCAGTTGACGCTGGCGGCCGGCGACCCGCGCGCGACGGTTGGACAGCACGATGTCGGGCTGTTTGCGCAGGATGACTGGAAAGTGCGGCCCAACCTGACGCTGAGCTACGGCCTGCGCTATGAAAACCAGACCAACATTGCGAGTCACTTCAACTTCGCGCCGCGCATCGGGCTGGCGTGGGGGCTGGACGGGCGCAACGGCGGGCAGACCAAGACCGTCCTGCGCCTGGGCGCCGGCATTTTCTACAACCGGGTGGACGAATCGCTCACGCTCCAGGCCCGGCGCTTCGACGGGCAGACGCAGCAGCAGTTCATCGTGACCGACCCGACGCTCCTGGACGCGTTCCCGGCCATTCCGCCGCTGGAGGCGCTGGCGCCTTTCCGGCGGGCGCAGAACATCCGCCGGCTCAATGCCGATCTGCGCGCGCCCTACTCAATCCAATCCAACATCGGCATCGAGCGGCAGTTGCCAAAGGGGTTGACGGTTTCGGCAAACTACGTCTTCAACCGCACGGTGCACGCCCTGCGGACGCGCAACGTCAACGCGCCGCTGCCGGGGACGTTTGACCCGCGCCTTCCGGGCAGCGGCGTTTTCCCGCTCGGTCCAATTGGGAACGTGTTCGAGGTCGAATCCACGGGCCAGTTCACGCAGCACCAACTGATCATCGGCGTCCGCACGGGCTTCGGCAGTCGCTTCGCGCTGGGCGCCTTTTACCGGCTTTCAAAAGCGGAAAGCGACACGGACGGGGTCTTCAATCAACCGGCCGACCCCTACGATCTGCGCGCCGAGTTCGGGCGCTCCTCGCTCGACATCCGGCACAACCTGTTCATGTTCTCGAACTTCAACCTGCCGTTCGGCATCGCGCTTTCGCCCTTCGTCATCGTGCGCAGCGGCGCGCCGTTCAACATCACCATTGGGCGCGATCTCAACGGCGATACCGTGTTCAACGAGCGCCCGGCGCTGGCGACGGACCTGAGCCGGCCGAGCGTGGTCGTCACGCGCTTTGGCGCGTTTGACACCGATCCGCTGCCGGGGCAGCGCCCCATTCCGCGCAACTTCGCTGAAGGGCCGGGCTTTTTCACGCTCAACTTGCGGCTGGCGAAGACCTTCGGCTTCGGGGCGCAGCGCGAGGGCGGCGGGCAGGCCCGCGGCGGGCGGCGCGGCGGCTCCGGGGGCTTTGGCGGGTTTGGCGGCTTCGGCGGCTTCGGCGGGGGCGGCAATTCCGACCGGCGCTTCAGCCTGACCTTCAGCGTCCAGGCACAGAACCTCCTCAACCGCGTCAATCCGGGGCCGCCGGTCGGGAATCTGGCGTCGCCGTTTTTCGGCGTCTCGACCAACACGGCGGGCTTCTTTGGTGGACGCTTCGGCGGCGGCGAGCCCGTGGATGCGGGCAACCGGCGCCTGGTACTGAGCCTGCGGTTCAACTTCTAGCCGCTCCGCGCGGCGGCGGCTTCCTCGGCGCGCCGGAGCATTATCGGAACTTCCCTAGAGAGGGAAGCGGAGCGCCCTGGGAGCGCGCAGTCAATCACTACTAAAAACTTTACTTGTAACAACTTAGGGCGTTGTCAACGTGTTGACAACGCCCTCCGGCGGCGGCCTACTCGGCGTCGGACAGGCGGCTCAGCGCCGCCTCCAACGCTGCTCGCAGCTCGGCCCGCGTCGTCGCCGACCGCCGCGCCGTCGTCGTCACCGTCACGCGCAGCGTCGCCTGCCGCCCCGGCACACGGTAGGCAAACTGAAACACCGGCCCACGGCCTGCGGCCCTGGCCGCCGCCACGGGCGCCGCCGGCTCTGGCGTCGCCGGGGCCGCCAGCCGGCGCGCCGCCGCCAGCCGGCGCGCCGGCGCGAGTGCGAGCAGATCGAGCAACTTCCGCAGCGAGCAGGCCGGGTCGGCAGCGCAGGCATCCAGCACTTCATCGCCGAGGTCGAGGGCGCGCAGCCACATCGCCAGCGCCGAGCGCTTCATGCCCAGCGCCGCAGCTGCCTGCGCCTGCGTCCGAAAGCGGCGGGACACCGCCCCGAGCGCCCGCGCCTTCTCGACCGGATGCAGGTCCTCGCGCTGCAGATTTTCCACCAGGGCCAACACGTGCAGGTCGGCGTCCGTCACGCCGCACCGGAGCAACACCGGCACCTGCACCAACCCGGCCGCCGCGGCCGCACGCCAGCGCCGATGACCGGCAATGACGGTCACGCCACCGTCCGGCTCGCGCCGTCCGACCAGCGGCTGCAAAACCCCGTGCTGCCGAATGGAATCGGTCAGTTCGCGCAGCGCTTCGGGGTCGAAGGTGCGGCGCGGTTGGTACGGATTTTCGCGCAACTGCGCCAGCCGGATTTCAACCACGCCGCTGCCGGCATCCGTCCCCAGCTCAACCGCCACATGATCGGCCAGCGCCGACAAACGTGCGGCCGATACGGTCGGCACCTCGGAGAAACGCTTGACCTTTGACATAAATTGCCCTCCACGGGTTACCGATTCACCTCGGCGTTGCCAAGCAGCGCCGTTGCCAATGCAGCGACGTCCGCCGCCGCCGGACACTTCGGGGCGTACCGCCGGAGCGGTTGGCGGCGGGTGCCTGCCTCGGACACGGCCACGTAGTCCCGAATTGGCGCAAACACCGGATACCCAAACGATGGGCCGATCCGCCGCATCAGCTCGGCATAGTGGTGGCGGTGCAGCACCAGGCGCGGGTTGTACAGTGTCGGCACCACGCCCAGGACGCGCAGCGGCGCGAGGCGCATGTGCTTGCGCCGCCGCTGCGCCTTGGCAATTTCAAGCTGCACTTCGGCAAAGCTCTCGACCGCCTTGGCTTCGGTTTGCACCGGAGCAAGCAGCCCTTCCACGGCCAGCAAAATCTGAACCGTGATCTCGGAAATCTTCGGTGGGCAGTCAAACAGCACCCAGTCGTAGGCGTTCAGGTGCGTCTCCACGACCGCCAGCAGCCGCGCCGGATCGTTTTGCTGCATCAGCGCCAGTTCGTCGCCGATAAGGAAGCGATTTGCCAGGCCGAGCGTCAGATCGAAGGCCGTCGCGTGGACAACCGGCGGTGCGTCATCGCCGTCGCACACGGCCGCCCAGAACGTGTCGGCGCGCGCGCGCGTTGCCGGCTCCAAGCCCAGAAAACTCCCCAGTGTACCCTGCGGATCGGCGTCAATGAGCAGCACACGCTGGCCGCGTAGGGCCAACTCATACCCCAGATCACGCGTCAATGAAGTCTTCCCAACACCGCCCGACTGATTGAAGACAGCCAGCCGCATTGTCTCAGCCCCACCAACTTTCCACCGGATCGGTTGTCGTCAGCACGCGCGCGCCGGCCGCTTGAAACTCGGCCAGCGCCGCTTCGGCCGCTTCCGTGAAATCCGCGCCGGGGGCGACGACCGGCGCCATGGCGTCCCGCAGCAAGATGATTCGGTGCGCGAGATACGGGTTGCGTTCCCGGACAAAGCCCAGCAAATCGGCGACGCTCGCCGCCACGCAGTGACTGGACGCCAGGCCGGCGACTAAAACCGCGTCAGCCGTCAGCAGCCGCTCCAGCAGCGCCGTGTTGCGCGCCGCGCGCGGCAGCGGCCGCCCATCCCAGGCTGTCATCACTTCCGGGGCAAAGACCGAGTAGTGCTCCGTCAGCGGGCTGTCGCCCTTGAGTTCCGGCGCGTTCGCCGCGCCGCGCGCGAAGGCATGAAAGAGGCGCGCGTCGTCAAGCGCGCCGGCCAGGCGGTGACCGGCTGTCCCAATCAGGCAGTGGTAGGGCCAGACGTGCAGCGCGCGCTTGCCGCCCGCCTCCAAGCGCGCGCAGTAGTCCGTCAACTGGCGCGTCAACCACTCAACGCTCACGCCGAGCTGCGCTGCCAGTGCCGGATTGGGTCGGTAGCGACCGGCGCGGTAGTCCTCAGCCGTAATGGTTGTGTGCGGTGCCACCCAGCCGCCGTCCACCGTCAGATGCGCGCTGGAGAAAAACACCTGGTAGGGCGTATGGCTGTCGAGTGTGCAGGTGATTTCTGAAATCACACCCAAGCGCCGGTAGATGAACTCGACAACCCGCTGCAGAGCATCTGTCCCGCCGGTTCCAGACCGGCCGGCGACGTAGAGCGCGCCGGACGGAAAGCAAAAGTCCGCCTGCATGTCAATCACGAGCAGGTGCGCCCGGCGCGCATCCTCGGCCGCCAGCCGCAGCCCGTGGGCGGCGCGCCACTGATTGGCGGCCGTGAAAAGCGCGCCCGCTCCGGCGCCAAGGTAGTCGGCGTGCAGGACCTGGAACGTGCTGTAGTGGGACGGAAGCGGCAACTCCGGCGCGGACATAGGATGACAGCTCCAAATGGCGATGAGCGCAGCCTAGCGGTTATCCGCCTGGCAGGCGATGTGAGTCTTGACTTTGGGCAGCGGAGCGAGCCGCGTCAAGCGCGGCCGCGTCAAGCGCGTTGGACAACCCGCGGCCGAACTGTTTACCATGGGCGGCATCTCAGCGTCCTGACACTCGGTGGGGCTATGCTTGCGTTCTGCCGCTCGCTTCTGTGTTTGCTCGGGCTGTGGCTCGCCGTGTCGGCGGCGGCGCTCGCCCAACCTACGCGCTGGACGCAGTCCCTGCGCTTTCAGCGTTTCGAGCTTAACCACGGGCTTTCCAACCTGGCCGCGCGCTGCCTGGCGCAGGACGCGCGCGGCTTCCTCTGGATCGGCACCGAGGATGGCCTCAACCGCTACGATGGGCGGCGACTGGTCACGTATCGCCACCGACCCGACGACCCGGCCAGCCTTCCCTCCAACGCGGTCATGGGCTTGTGCGCCGCCCGCGACGGCGCGCTCTGGGTACTGCTGTACGACGGCTACCTGTGCCGCTACGATCCGCATACCGACAGCTTTACGCCGGCGGCGCTCCCCTGGCCAGGCCAACCGGGGGAGTGGACGGCCTACCATCTGCGCGAGGGCCTGCCGGGCGACCTATGGATTGCCGGCAAGGGCTATCTCATCCGTTACCGTCCAAGGCTGGAGCAAGCCTGCCTCTTTCGGCTGCCGGACGCGCTACTAGAAGAGCACGGCGTGATCGCGCTGGATGCCGCGCCGGACGGAAGCCTGTGGCTGGCGTCGGCTGCCGGCGTCTGGCATTTTGACCTGCAGACGGAAACCTTTGCCCGGGCGCTGCCGGAGCTGACGCGGGCGAGCGCCATCGCTTGTCACCCGAACGGCACGGTGTACCTTGCCGTCGCGGAAAAAGACTCCGGCTGCACGCTGCTCGAGTATGACCCGCAGGCGCAACGCGCCGTTGCCGCCTATCCGCTTGCGCTGTCCAAGGGAGACTCGCAGTCAGTCTCCAGACTGAGCGTTGATGGGGATTTTGTTTGGGCAAGCATCCCGGGCTATGGCATTGCTCGCTTTGACACGCGTTCCAAAGCCTTCCAATACGCGCCCCACACGCCGAGCAACCCGCGCTCGCCGGTCGGCAATCTGCCCACGGCTGTTTACCGCGACCGGTCAGGCGTCATTTGGGTCGGCGATGGACGGGCCGGGCTGTCTAAGCTCACGCCCTATGCCGGTTATTTCAAAACGTACACTTCCGACCCCGAGCGACCGAACACGCTCAGCGACGGCTATATCCGCGGCCTGTGCGAGGACCACAACGGCGACTGGTGGGTGGGGACGTACGGCGGTCTCAACCATCTGAGCCGTGAGACGCGCGCAATACGGGCGTTTCGGCACCGTCCAGGGGATCCGTCCGCGCTGGCGAGCGACACTGTTTGGGCCGTCCTCACAGACCGGACCGGGCAGCTCTGGGTCGGCACAACCAAGGGACTGCAAACCTTCGACCGCCGGACCGAGCGCTTTACCCGGTTTCCGCTTCCGCCGACTGCCGACGGAAATCCGCAGTCCGTCAAGGTGATCTACGAGGATCGCGATGGCTCGCTTTTGATCGGCTGCGAGAGCGGCCTGTTTACCATCGCCCCCGACCGCCAGGCAGTGAGACCGACGCTGGCGGATGTGGCGCTGCCGCCGCCCTTCGATCAGGAGCGGTTGACCATCGAGGCCCTGGAGCGCGATGCGGCCGGTGCCCTGTGGATCGGACACCAGAACGGCGCGCTGCGGCTGGCGCCGGATGGCAAGCGCCTGCGGGGATGGCAGGCGGAGCTGGGGCGGTCGCTCTCCGGCGCTAGGACGGTCTGCGCCTTTCTCACTGACTCGCGGGGGCGCTTCTGGCTGGCGACAAAGGGCCTGGGCCTGCTGCGCTATGACGCGGCGCAGGACCGCTTCTACGCCCTCACGGAACACGAGGAGCTGCCGCACAACAACGTCTATGCCGTTTTGGAAGACAAGCGCGGGCGGTTGTGGATGAGCACCGACGACGGGCTGGTCCGCTACGAGCCGGACACGGGCAAGCTGCGGCACTACCGCGCCGCCGAAGGCTTGCAGGGACGCGAGTTCAATCGCCGGGCGTACCTCAAAACGCGCGAGGGGATTATGGTCTTCGGCGGCACGCAGGGCCTGACGGCCTTCCCGCCCGACGAGCTGGAGGACAATCCGTATCCGCCACCGGTCGCGGCGTGGGTCAAGTCCGCTACCAAAACCTTCCTGGCAACGCCCGACAACCCTGCCGTGACGCTCGACTACGGCAAGGGCGAGACCCTGACGCTGACCTTTGCTGCGCTGGACTTTAACGCCCCGGAAGCCAACCAGTTCGCCTATCGCCTGCAGGGCCGCGACCGCGACTGGCAGGCGCTCGGCGCGCGGGATACGGTCACGCTGGCCAATCTGTCGCCGGGCGGATGGGTCATCGAGGTCAAGGCCGCCAACAACGATGGGCTGTGGAATGAGGCGGGGCTGCAGCTCCATCTGTACATCCGCCCGCCGTGGTGGCGCTCGTGGTGGGCATATATCGCTTATGCCCTGGTCGTCAGCGGCGCGCTCGGCGGGCTGTATCAAACGCGCCGCTCCCGAGCGCGGCTGCTGATGAACCTGCGTATCGCCCAGGCGAAGCTTGCCGCCAAAAGCCGCGCCATGCGCCGGCGGGCGCAGATGACCCGCTTGCTGGCGAGAAAAAACCGCGAGCTGGCGGAAGCCAACGATCGGCTGCGCGAGCTGGACGCCGTCAAGCAGCGCTTCACAGCCATGCTCGTTCACGACCTCAAGGCGCCGCTGGCGTCGACGCGCATGCTCATTGAGCTGCTGAAAGCGCTGCTGGCGGACAAAATTGACGCCGAGATTCAAGAGATTATGCGCGGCGTAGAGCTGAGCGCCGACCGCACGCTCCAGCTCATCAATGAAATGCTGGAAGTGATGCGCGCTGAAAAGACGACGCTGCAACTTGACTTACAGCCGGTATCGCCGCGCGTTTTCTTAGAGGCTGCGTTAGCAACTAGCCGCCCGCTGGCGGACGAGAAGCTGCAAACCCTGCGGAGCGTGATTCCCGACGACCTGCCGACGCTACTCGCCGATGCCGGAAAACTGGAGCGCGCGGTGACCAACCTGCTCGCCAACGCGATCAAGTTCACGCCGGAAGGCGGCGAAATTACGCTCGATGCTTCGGTCATTGTCGGGCGGGGCGTCGAGCGCGGGCGCGAGCTTTTGCTCATCCAAGTCATAGACACCGGCCCCGGCATTCCCGAACAGGACTTGCCGTATATTTTCGACCCCTACCGGCAAGCGACGAGCCGGCGCGGCGTCGGCGTCGGGCTGGGGCTGGCGATTGTGCGGAGCATTGTCGCGGCGCACGGCGGCAATGTGACGGCGCGCAGCCAGGTCGGCGTCGGAACAAACTTCATCATGACGCTGCCGGTCCGGCAGCCTCGCCGGCAGACCGGCAGCGGCGACTCATCCTCTTCCGATGAGCCGGCCCCGGCTTCACCCTTATAGTTGGGGAAACCTTGGCGATGTCCTCTGAAATTACAATTTTGGCTCACTTCCGGGCCAAGCCGGAAACCCTGGCGGCGCTGGGCGCGGCGCTGGACGCGCTAGTGACGGCGACGCGCCAGGAACCCGGCTGTCTCGCCTATGACCTGCATGTTGCGCTCGACGATCCCTGTCGGTTCGTTCTGGTCGAGCGCTGGCGGGACGCCGCGGCGCTCGAAGCCCACTTTGCGCAGCCGCACACACAGACGGCGCTGGCGCAGGTGCCCCAGTGGTTGGCGGAAGGCGTCGTCATCTCGCGCTGGCGACCCCTGGCACCACATCACGCGCCAGCCGGCACGGACGAGGCGGCAAAGGAGGCGTAGGCATGGAATACCGTCGCTTGGGACAAACTGACATGCACGTGAGCGCGCTGGGCTTTGGCGGCGCGGAAATCGGCTTCACGCCGGGCGTCACCCAGGGGCAGGTGACCATGCTGGTCGGCGCCGCGATTGACGCCGGCCTCAACGTCATTGACACGGCCGCGGCCTATCAAGCAAGCGAAGCGATGCTGGGCGTCGCGCTCGCCGGACGGCGGCACAGCGTCTTTCTGTTCACGAAGTGCGGGGCGACCGACGGCTTTACGCGCTACGACTGGTCGGAAGCCGGCATACTCGCGCACATTGCGGAGAGCCTGCGCCGCCTGCGGACGGATTACCTCGATCTCATCCAGCTCCACTCCTGCGATGCGGAAACGCTCCGGCGCGGCGAATGCATCGCCGGACTGCAAAAAGCGCGCGAGCGCGGTCTGGCGCGCTATATCGGCTACAGCGGCGACGGCGCGGCGGCAAAACTGGCCATCGAGTTGGGCGTGTTTGATGCGCTGCAGACCTCAATCAACATCGCCGATCAGGAAGCCCTGGAGCTGACGCTCCCGCTGGCGCGGGCGCGCGGGCTGGGCGTCATTGCCAAGCGTCCTATTGCGAACGTGGCCTGGCGCTCAGGGCAACGGCCGCCCCAGGACGCTTACCATCACGCGTACTGGGAGCGCCTCCAGAAGCTCGACTACGATTTTCTCAGGGGGGATGTGGACAACGCCGTTGGTTGCGCGCTGCGCTTCACGCTCTCGCAACCGGGCGTCCACACGGCAATCGTCGGGACGACCAAGCCTGGACGGTGGGAAGCCAATGCGCGCCATGTGGCCGCTGGGCCGCTGCCGGAAAGTGACATTGCGGCGATCCGCGCGCGCTGGCGCGCCGTCGCCGATGCGACCTGGGTCGGGCAAACCTAACGGTTGCCTGGGCGACCGGACGCCAACCCAGGACAAGCACCTGCGGCCTCAAACAGGTTGCCGAGAACGGGTCCCGGCCGCTCAACGCGCCAGAACCCGCGCGAGGATACCCAGGCGATCCACGAGGGTTCGCGCGGCGGCGCCAAAGCCGAAGCGCAGCGTATCCACCAAGCGGTCAAAGGGGGAGGCGCTGCCGACGGGCGGGCTATCCAGCACGAACGCCGTAAAGGCCGCCGCCAAACCCTCACCGCCGTCGGCGACAACGTTCCAGCCGGGTCGGAAATTCGATGCCACACCCTCCAGCATCTGCACCAGCCGGAAGGCGTACAGCAAATCCGGCGGGATGACGAACTGAAGGCGCGGCGAGCGTCGCAGGAGGTCTTCCAGCGCCGTGACGCGCCCGCGGGTGTCTTGGTTGAAGGCGACACTCAGACGCGCAAACGCGGCGACAAACCGCTCGGCTTCGGCGCGGGGGGATTCCGGCGTCAGCATCCCGGCGGTGTAGAGGCAATCCACGACGCGCCCTATGTCGCCGGTGAGTGCCGCCCGCGCCGCGTCATACAGCGTTCGGCGCGTTGCTTCTGATAGCTCTCGGACGAGACCGAAATCAAGCAGGACCAGGGTGCCGTCCTGCCGGACGAGAAAATTGCCCGGGTGTGGATCGGCGTGATAGTAGCCGTCGAGGAGCATCATGCGGGCGTACAGCTCCACCAGCCGATTGAGCAGGGCGTTGGTGTCTACGCCCCAGGCGCGCAACTGGGCGACATCGGAGATGCGCGCGCCGGAGCAAAACTCCAGCGTCAGGACGTTGGGCGTACAGCGGGCCGGCACGGTGTAGGGCACATAGACGCCCGGCATCGTTGCCAGTTGTTCGCGCAGCCGTTCGGCATGCTCGCGCTCGGCGGCAAAGTCAGCTTCCTCAAAGAAGCCTGCCTCGATGGCGTCCAGAATGTCGTCAATGAGCTTCCACTGCCGGCGCGGGTCAATCCGCCGTCCCAGGCGCGCCCATCCACGCAACAGGCGTAGGTCCAGGGCGAGCCGCTCGCGCGTGTCAGGGCGCAGGAACTTCACCACCACGTCGCGCCCGGCGTAGCGTGCGCGGTGCACCTGCCCGATGCTGGCCGTTGCCAGCGGCGTCTCCTCAAAGCTGTCAAAGGCCAGCGCCAGCGGCATCCCGAACTCGCGTTCTAGCGCGGCCCGGACGTAGCGAAAGTCGGCCGGCGTCACGTCATCCTGCAAGCGGCGCAGCTCGGCGACATAGGGCGGTGGCAGAAAATCCGCGCGCACACCCAACAACTGTCCCAGCTTGACGAAAATCACACCCAGCCGCTCACAGGCTTCCCGGAGCCGCTGCGCCGCGCGGGCGTCGAGGGCGTTCAGTCGGGGCGACGCCGGGCGCAGGGTCGCGACCAACAATCGCTGCGCCACCAACCAGAGAACCGGCGTCAGCGTTGCCACAATGACAAGCGTCCGGCGCAACAAGGCAAACGGATGCGCCGGCGGGACGGTGATCACAGCAGCAGGCCCTCGCAGGTTGCCGATTTTAGTCGGCAGTTTGCGCAATCAGTGTCAGCAGCAACCGGTCGCCATTGTAAAGCAGGAGCTGGTTGCCTCGCACTGCAAACCGGTTGACCTGCGGCAGCGCGCGGTGGAAGCGCCTTTCCAGCTTGCGAACGGCTTCATCCAGACACGCCCGCTTGGTGCCGGCGAGCGGCGAAAACTTCAGCCGGTCGCCGCGAACCGTATAGCTGCCCGTAAAGCGGTTGCAGCCATCCGAGCCGGTCACGCGCAGGGCAGCCGGATTGAACTCAATGAAGCATTCGCCACTGCGAACAGTCTCACCTTCAATCCTGGCAAGAACCCAGCGGCGACCACCCAGCGTCGTATCGGCAGGAGGGGTAGCGATAGGCGGCGGCTCGCCCGCTGCCGGGGGGCAGGCCGGGCGGTGGACGACGTCGGTTGCCTTTATAACGGGGGCGTCATCCAGGGAAAGTTCATAGGTCACAGTCGCCGTCCGCGACGGGCAGCAAGCCCGATCGCCTGGCGCGTAGCGGTGGAACTCGGCGATGAGGGAGGTCGGCGACACCAGCTTGACATCCACCAGTGCACCGTCCGTCCACGCGTTCATGGCGGTCGGGGCAAGCGTGCCGGCGTAGCGTCCTTCCGAATAGACAAACACTTGGTAGCCCAGCGGGCGACACCTGTCGTCAAAACCCGTGGTCGCCATCACCACCTGCGTTGCGTCAAACATTTGCACGGCACCGAAGAGCTTCCATCCCTGCTTGACCAACGCCTGTTCGGCAGCGGTGACGGGACGGCGGAGTTGCCCGTTACACACTGCAGGCGCTGCCACATCTGGAATGTCGGGCGGCGCGGGCGGGCGACCGTGCGGATGGTTCCAGGTCGTGAGCGGCCGGTCGAGCCAGCCGCCGGTGAGCAGGCGATGACTGCCGGCCACCGGCGCTGACAAGGTGAGCAAAGCAAATGCGCCGATGAAAAGCGCAGTGTGGGTCATGGGGCGAAGCCCTCTGCTGAGATTTCGGCCTGTGTCACTGCAAGAGCAATCTGAGCGCTGTGGCAGCACACCGGTCACCGGCTAGATGCTCAGGCATCCTCCGCCGTTGCCGCCTTGGCCGCCTTTGAGGCAGGTTTGGGGGCCGACTTTTCCGCAGCCGGGGCCTTTGGCGCAGCAGCGCGCGGCGCGGCTCCGCTGCCCATTGTCGCCGCCTGGCCGGGGTCAAAGTCGGCTAACGCATTGTAGAGCCGAATGTAGAAGTTGGGGAAAAAACTCGAAAACTGAAACGTCGTGACATAGAAAATGCCGGTTCCGGCAATGGCCGCCAGCCGGATCAGGCCTTCGAGAGGCTTGAGTTCGTCGCGCTCAAACTTGAGTAATTCCATAGCCAACCATCCTTCAGGGCATCAGGTGAGATTATTCGCCGTCCGGGCGTCCGGGGCGAGCGGGACGCGGCCCGCCGCCGAAGGGCGGGGGTGCAGAGGGTTTCGGGCGCGGCGCAGGCGGCGGTGGTGAAGTCATCGGTTGCGTTTCTTCCAGTGACTTTGCCTCCGGCGACGGCGAGGCCAGTTTTTGCGTCTTTTCCGCTAGAACGCTCTCCGCCGGGTTGGCGGCCGGCACTCCCACAGCTGGCTTGTCCTCCGCCGTGACCGGTGGGCTGACGGGCTGTGGCGCAGGTGCTGCGGGCGCTGGCGGCGACGTGGCCTTGGCGACCGGACCTGATTCAGGCTCGGACTTCGGGGCCGGCTGAGGCTTAGGCGAGGAAGCCACCGCTTCCGCTTTGGCCGCGGGCTTTGGGGCGTCAGACTTCGGGGCCGGCTTTGCGGCCGGGGCCGTCATTTTTGGGGCTGCGGGCTTGGGCGCTTCCGGGGCCGGCGCCGGGATGGGCAACTCATCTACATCGGCGGAGAGATCGGGAAACATCGTTTTCTGAACTTTGATGAACGCCCCGGCAAACGCCGTGTAGGTATTGCCGACGTTGTCAATGTACTCGGCGAGCGCATTTTCAAAGTCGCCGAATCGCTCGTTGATCACGTTGCGAAACAGTCCCATGGCGAGGCACACATTCCTTTCAAAACAGCGACGCCGCGCCCCACGCCGCCGAACGGGGACTGAAGCTGAAGTTCATGCTGGATGGGCGCGTAGGTGTCTGTTTTCACTCTAGGGCGCAGCGTTATCAAGTGTCAATTTAGCTTTGACTTTCGCCGACGCCGCATGCCTTCGACCCAGAGCCTTCTACACAAAGCCTTGCCGAGTAACCTAGAATTCGGCCACGATGCGTGTGCGCCTCTCCCCCTGCTTGTTACACCTTGCTTTTTTTGACTGCCAGGCGGTTGGTGGCCGCAGCATGTGCCGACTCTCCGATCGTTCCCGTCGCTCATTCCTGCAAGTTGGCACCGTGGTGCTGTTTGTCACGCTGGGCGTGCTGCTTGCCGCCTGTTCGCGCCAGACGCCGGCGCCGCGCGCGCCGAAACCGATTCAGTCCGCCGCCTTTGCAATCGGCCCGCTAACGCCCGTTGTGATTTCACCTGGTAAAGACCCGACGAAGTTCCTGCACGGTGACCACAATGAGCAAGTGGATGCGCGGCTCAACTGCAACTACTGCCACAGCGTCGAGGCCAACCTCCTGAAGCTGGCCCGGTATGCCGACAACCCTAGGGAGGCCAACAAGCCACCCTATCCGGGTCACGCCAGCTGCATAGCCTGCCACATGGCAGAGTTTACCCAAACGCAGGCCGCGCCGACGGGCGCGAAAGATGACCAGGGGGGGCCGGCAGTGCAGTGGTCGGGGATGTGCTTTGTTTGTCACCAACGGGTCGGTCTTGACAAGGAAGGCGTCAACGCGATGGATGTCTTCCCAGCGCGGCTCAGCCACAACATCATCTTTACCGCCGAGCAGCACCGCGAGCACATTGGCTACGTCTATCCGTCCGACCTGGCAGACCCCAAGCTGGCCGGCCGGAAAATGGACGCTCAGGCCTGTCGCGACTGCCACACGGTCCTACCGCGGCCACAACCGGGCGTGAGCTTTGCAGGGCACGCAACCTGTTACGCCTGCCACCGGACCAGTGAATCCCGCCCGCCAGACGGTGGCGCCAAACATGATGCGCCAAGTGATGCACCGCCCGGCACATTGGCTTCGGGGACATGCAACACCTGTCACGCGGCAACAACCGAATCAGAGGCGCTGCGCCCGCTGGAGGCCAAAATGCAGGGCGTCCGGTCGTACTCGTTCAAGTTCACCCATTACTCGCACCAGCAGGACAAGTGCACTGACTGCCACAACCTCAACGGAACGTATGCCAACCAGGTTGGGACGCCGCGCGCCAAGCAGCACCTCGCAGGCAACCGGACGCCCGTCGGACAGGGTTGCTTTAGCTGTCACAACGGCAAGCGCGCCTTCGGCGATTTGGATGCCAACGGTCAGGCCACGCAGGCGCACTGCCTGAAGTGCCATACCCCTTCACAGCTCGGACCGCTGTTCGGCGCGCCGACGGCGTCCATTCCGCAACCGGCCCACTGACTTTGGTGGTGGCGGTGGTATGGGCGCTAGGGGAGGCTCACAAGTGTCGGTTTTTACGGGCTGGATGCGCTGCGGAAGGTCGCCCAAGGTGGATGCACAAAGCAACCGAGCAGGAGCGAACGTCCGGCGCTCAGCGCCGCCACAACAACGGCACGCCCCGCCGCGCGCAACGCAGCAGCCG
>CALGZC010000042.1 GCA_937934745.1 uncultured Blastocatellia bacterium | reverse complement strand
AATTTCCGGCTCGGTCGAGAAGATGCTGAAGGGCGCGCCGGACTGCGCCTGGATAAAGGTCGAAACAGCCCATCCCTTAACGAAGCGGCTGTTGGAGCCGAAGGTCGGGAAGTCATACACGGCGGTCGCGCTGAAGCGGTGTGTCCGGTCGAAATCCGACGGACCGCGATTGGCGCGCAGGTTGCGCGGATCGCCTGATGCCACGAAGCCGGTATTCGGCGCATCGGGACGCGCATTGCCTGCCGTGCTGCCGGGATCGGCCGAAATGTCATCAATGGATTTCGACCAGGTATAAGCGGCAAAGTAGCTCAGGCCGCCATAGGATTGGTTGAAGCTAAACCGCTGCTGCGTCGTCAGCTGGAGCGAGTGGTAAATCGAGCTGGCCGAGGAGGTCAGCAGGATGGCCTCTGGGATGTTCAAGCCCAAGTATAGGCCGCGGGCTTCAAAGGGCAGTACCGACCCGGCCGAGTTGGCCACGTTGAGGTCCATTGTCCGGCGCGGATCGCCCACCGGAAACGCTGGGTTCGGGAAGCCGAATGCGCGCCCCATCCCACGCTCCCGCGCTGTCGCGCCTGGGTTCAGCGGGCCGTTAGGGCTGCCGGCGGCGACGTACGCCCGGTTGAAGCGCTCAAAGATAAGGTCCGGCGTACTCGGATCGTTCATGTCGAACACGGGGTTGAGGATGATCGCTTGCAGCAGCTTGGTGCCCTTCGTGCCGATGTAGCGCGCTTCCACAATCCAATCCTTGCGCAGCTCATACTGCACGCCCAGATTCCACTGCTGGATGTACGGCGTCCGCAGCCGCCGGTCAATAGCCCGAAATTCAAAGGTTTCCGCGATGTTGCCGAGAAATGGCTGCCCGGTAGCAGGGTCAATCGGGTTGAATGAGCCATCCGCCTGTCGGTTCACACCCGTGCCGTCGCGGATTTGGTACGTGCCATTAGCGCCGGCCGTCCGTACCACGCGCAGCCCCGGAATGCCCTGGGCAGGCAGACCAGTAAGAAACTGGAAGAATGGACGGTTTGGATCCTGCTGCGAGAAGGCCGTGGTGAACGGCACGTTGCCCGCCGGAGCGGTGACTTCAATCTCTCGCAGGTACGGATAATTACTGAACACCGTGTTGATGAAGGCAGCCGACGGACGGTCATAGAAAAAGCCATAGCCGCCGCGCACGACAAAGCGCCCATCATTGAACGGCGTCCAGGCAAAGCCCAGGCGCGGCGCGAAGTTGTTGCGGTCATCGTTGATGGTGCTGCGGCTATTGGCGCGCGCCGACCGCTCAATGGACGTGTCAATGGCGTTGAAGCCGGTCGGCTTGGCATTGGACGGCACGACAAAGCCGCTGATGATATTGTTGGGGTCGGTGACGAGATCGGGGTAGAAGTTGCCAAACCGGCCGCGCTTTTCGCTCGGCGTGCCAAAATACTCGTAACGGATGCCGTAGTTGAGCGTGAAGTTACTCGTCAGGCGCCAGTCGGCAGCGGCAAACAAGCTCACGTCAAAGAAGCGGAAGTTTTTCTGCGTGAAGCCATATTGCGTGTCGGCCTCCGAGACGCGGCCGGCGAGGAACTGCGTGAAGTTTTCGAGCTTTTCAAACTCGATGCCTTGCTCTTCCGGCAGGTCCGAATCGAAGAAATGGCGCTTGAACTCGCCCCCGAAGCGGAAGGTCTGGTCGCCTTTGACCCAGGTCAGGGTGTTGAACAGCGAATACGTGTTTTGCAGACGCTTGTTGAACGCGTCATTCGGCCCGTTGATGGAGAAGTTCGACGCTCGCGTTACAAGGCGCGGCAAGCGGAAGCTGTTGGTGCTGGAGTCAAAGATGGATGCTGGATTGAACACCTGAAAGCTCGGCGCGTTGAAGGTGCGGGCGATTTCATCCGGCTGGACGAGGAGCGGCGTGTCGAGCGCCCGCGAGTTGCGGAGGCGGAAGTAACCGAACCGGAACTCGTTGATGAGCGTCGGCGAAAAGGTGTGGACATCGGAAATGGCGACCGAGTAGTTCTGATCCGCGCGGCGGATCGTCGCCGGCGAGGCGAGGTTGGTTGGGGACGTAAAGGGATCGAAGCCCGGAAAATCAGCGAAGAAAAAGACCCCGCTGAGGCGGTTGTTGCCGGCAATCTGCCAGTCAAGGCGCGAGTTGACTTGATCCTGGGTAAAGTCGGCCGCCTGCACGATGCGTTCCTGAAGCATTGGGTTGCCCCGCGTGCCGCCGGTCGCGCCGGTGTTGACATTGCGCGTCGTGCCAGTCGCGGCGTTGGTGAACGTGACCGTGACGTTATTACCAGTGACGTTAGTCGGCAGTCCCGGCAGCCCGCTGCCGCTATCCGTGCCGATCAGGCGCGCGTTGGGTCCCGGAGTTGGAATTAAGAAGCCGCCCGTGATGGGGTTGCGCCGGTTGAGCAGGTTGATGGCGACGGGGCTGATTTCCGACGGCAGCAGGTTCAAGCCCGGATTGAGCTGGTTGACGGCCGCCGCGATCCGCGCGGCGGAGCGGTCGCTGCCGATGAGGCTGAGGAACTGCGGCAAAACGGTGATGCTGCTCGCGGTGGGCACAAAGGCCGTGCTGACCTGTGTCCGCTGGTAACCGCCGAAGAAAAACAGCCGGTCCTTGCGCACCGGGCCGCCGATGGTGAAGCCGCCTTCGTTGCGCCGCGCGCGTGGGCGCTCAATGCCATCGCGGTTGAAGAAGAAGTCGTTGGCATTGAAGATTTCGTTTTGCAAGTAGTGATAAGCTGCGCCATGAAATTCGTTTGAGCCGCTCTTGGTCACGAGCTGGAAGTTGCCGCCGCCAGAGCGCCCGGTGGAGGCGTCATAGAGGCTGGTTTGCAGCTTGACTTCCGAAAGCGTTTCAGGCGCCGGCGAAATATTGCTATCCAGCGAGCCTTCGTTGCTCGTGATGTTGGTGGCGTCAATGCCGTTAAACTGCAAGCTGGTGCTGGTTGTGCGGGTGCCGTTCACCGCCGGCGACACGTTGCCGTTGCCGTTGACCGAAACCGGCGGCAGGTCGGCCGCAACGCCCGCTTCGGTCGAAAGCAAGTGCGTAAAGCTGCGAGTGGCGGTGGGCACTTTCGTGAGCTGCTCGGCGTTGATCTGCCGGAAGGTCGCGGCGGTCGTCGTCACGACTTGCAGCGGCACCTCTTCGGTAATGGTGATGGTCTCGGTGACAGCGCCGGTTTCCAGCTTTACGTCAATGGTGCGCGGCACCGCGGCTTCAACTTCAACGCCCTTCCGGTCGAGTTCCTTGAAACCATCACGGCGGTAGCTGATCTGGTAAATCCCCGTCGGAAGTACTGGCACGAGCCAGCGCCCGTTGTTATCGGTTTGCACCGTGCGCTCAACGCCGGTATCTGACCTGACGGTGACGGTAACGCCGGGCAGCGCTGCGCCGCTCGGATCTTGCACCACACCGCCTAAACTACCGGTCGCCCCGACTTGGGCGGAGGCTGAGCTGACCGCCCCCAGCGCCAACAAGACGACGACCAGAGCCGCCACACACAGCAGGCGGCGAATGTGTTGTCTGAACATAGTCCATCCTCCTCAGGGCCAAACAAAGAGGCCGTTACGCAAAACCGCTTGCCGGGAGCAAAGCGGTCACTTTTTTGTAAACTGGTAAGAGCTTAGAGTGGGTGCGTAACATTTCTTCCGGCAAGAATGTTACGTCGTTTTTCAGAAGTGTGAACGCAGTGTAAACTGAAGCTCACGGGACGGACCTGAGCTGTCAGTTGCGTGGTAGGTTGAGATCCCGGCTGTTCAAAAAGATCGCTTCAAGGATCAGCGCGCACAGCGGCGACGTGCGGATCTGCGTCCATCTTGTGTCGTCCGGGCGGGACGGGGCTGCCCTCTCGAGGGCGGTGATGTGACCCGGAAAGCAGACCTATGCTTTCCGGCCGCCATGCGTGCAAAAGTCTGGCGGGATCGCTTGCACAGACCGGCAGCAATCGCCGACCGGTCAAGTTCCCTAACGTGGGGTTGTGAGAAGGAGTCGCTGTAGCGCCTGGGCGTCGGCGTCGTCAGGGTTGAGATCAAGCGCCTGCCGGGCATGCGCTGCGGCGCGTCCCCGGTCGCCCTGGGCCAGAAGGATGCGCCCCAGTAGGACGTGGGCTGCCGTCAGCTTAGGGTTCCAAAAGACGGCCGCCTTGAGGGCATTGACGGCCGCCGGTAAGTTCCCGCGCCGTTCGTAGATGCGGCCCAGCAGCAAGTGTGCACCACTGTAGTCAGGGGCAATCTGAATGACTTGTCCCAGCTTTTCCAGGGCCAGATCAGACTGGTCGGCAAGGAAAGCGGTTTGGGCAGCGCTCATCAGCTCCTCAACTCTCTGGAGTCCTGAAACACCCAGAAAGGCTTGCTGCCGGGCCTGCTCCTCGCCACGAGCGTAGCGGTGAAAGGACTCCCGGTTGAAGCGCATTTTAAGATATGGCAACCAAGGGGGCTGGCCGGAGGTTTCCCACTTAGCAAACTCGGGTGCGTGGCGCTTGGCGGCATCCAATGCCGCCGCTGCCTCGCTGGCGCGGCCGAGTTTGGCGTAGCTTTTGCCCAGAACATACCAGGCGCGGCCTTGGTCTGGTGAACGCTGGGTCAGCGTTTCGAGGGGGGGGACCGCCTCGGCTGCCCGGCCGTCACGCCACAGGGCGTAACCATAGTTGAATAGGGCCTCATCGTCTGCGGGGACGGTATCGGATGCCAACTTGGTCAGGCGTGCCGCCTCGCCGAAATCGCCTTTCTGCATGTGTGCCACCCCGGCGTTGACATAGGTTTCAAACAGCGGCATTGGTACCAGCAATGTGCTGTGTGTCTTGACGGCCGCAGCAGCTCTGTGTGTCAGAATTTGACAGACTCCGAGGTAAAAGTTGGCTTCGAGACCGCGCGGGTCAGTCGGACGGACCCGTTCTAACCAGGCTATGGCTTCGTCATACCGTCCGGCGCGGTAGTGAAGCAGCCCGAGCTCGAAATAGGCTTGCGGAAAGGTCAACTGGGCATTGCGCGTTGCCTCCTCTATGGCGCGCATCAGCAACCGCATCCGGTCGGCGGCGTCCTCCGTCACCAATGCCTTGATATAAATTTCGTAAGCGCTCGGGGCAATGCGCAGAGCCCGTGCAATGATGCGATCACGCGAGAACGGCAGCGCCGGATCGCGTTGGTACAGCAGCGCCCATGCCAACTTCCCGTGGACAACTTGTAAATCGGACAGCGGCGCACTGAGCGTATGCTCGCTCCCAAGCAATTTCCCTTCGCGGAGCGAAAGCATCTGTGCCCGAACCGTCAGCGTGCTGTCTTTGCCTTCACCCATCACCATGTAAGAGCCACGAACGAGGAGGTCTGCCCCAACAGCTTCACCAAGCTTGATTTCCGTGGCGCGCGTCAGTAGGGCTGCCCGCGACAGGCCGAGTTTTTCATAGGCCAAATGGCACTCGTCCAGGGGAACAGGGATTAAGCCCGGTGCATCAAGCAGTTCGGCCATGGAGACCGTAAAGCTTTCACGAATCCAGTTATGTTCCGGTCGGGCCGTTGTATGTTCAAAAGGAAGGGTAAGGATGACTTCAGTAGCCATTGCCGCCCTGCTTGGCGACCACAGACCGATCCATAACCAGGTGAGCAGTACCACTGATAATCGCCCGTATGTCCACCCCATGGTATTCACTCGTTGATCCCGCTATCCGTGGTCCTGACTGTGTGTTGCCGGCCAGACGGCTGCTTTGTGGGTTTCTTGTGACGCGGTCAGTGTGCCCGACTAGTGTATCCCACGCACGGCACTGGCCGGAAGACATTGCTGCTGAGGCTGTTGGTTCGGGTGAGTGAACACGACCGCAGCGAAAAAGTGCTTGACAATAACAAGCTAAGATTTTTATACTAGCGGCAGGCTAAGAAATGGTCGGTTTTCCGATTGGACGAGGTTGTTATGCGACAAGATCAGTTCACACTACGCGCTCAGGAAGCCATTGCCGCGGCGGTGACGCTCGCTCAAACACGACAGCATCCTCAAGTTGAGCCGGAGCACCTGCTTGCTGCCCTTCTGGAGCAGCCGGAAGGCATTACCAAGCCGATCTTTGAAAAAATCGGCGTGGCCCTCCCGCGCTTGCTCAAGGAAATGCAGGCGGCCTTGGCAAAGCTCCCGCAGACCAGTGGCGGCGAGCGCTACTTTTCAGGGCGCACCTCGACCCTGTTCGTCAACGCCCGCAAAGAAGCCGACAAGCTTCAGGACGCCTACATCAGCACCGAGCATTTACTGTTGGCGATGGTGGAGGATAAGGAAAGCGTCGCGGGTCGCCTTCTGCGCCAGGAAGGTGTCACGCGCGAGGCCCTGCTGAAGGTGATTGCCGACCTACGGGGCAACGAGCGGATTGTGGACCAGGACCCAGAATCAAAATACCAGTCTCTGCAGAAGTACGGACGGGATCTGACGGAGCTGGCGCGCGCCGGCAAGCTCGATCCGGTCATTGGCCGCGACGATGAAATTCGCCGTGTGATCCAGGTCTTGTCGCGCCGGACGAAGAACAATCCCGTTCTCATTGGTGAACCGGGCGTTGGGAAGACTGCCATTGTCGAGGGCCTGGCAATGCGGATTGTATCCGGGGATGTGCCGGAATCACTCAAAAACAAGCGGTTGATGACGCTTGATCTGGGGGCGATGCTGGCCGGGGCAAAGTACCGGGGTGAGTTTGAGGATCGCCTCAAGGCTGTGCTCAAGGAGGTGGTGCGTTCTAACGGTGAAATCATCCTCTTTATTGATGAGCTGCACACGTTGGTCGGGGCCGGCGCTGGCGAGGGAGCGCTGGATGCATCAAACATGCTCAAGCCGGCCCTGGCCCGGGGTGAGTTGCACTGCGTTGGCGCAACAACGCTCAATGAGTACAAGAAGCACATCGAGAAGGATGCCGCCCTCGAACGGCGCTTCCAGCCGGTCTATGTGCCGGAGCCGTCAGTGGAAGACACCATTGCCATTTTGCGTGGGTTGAAGGAACGGTATGAAGTTCACCACGGGGTGCGCATCAAAGACGCTGCCATAGTTGCGGCGGCGACCCTGTCAAATCGCTACATTGCCGACCGCTTTTTGCCGGACAAGGCAATTGACTTGATTGACGAGGCGGCATCGCGCTTGCGCATTGAGATTGACAGCCTGCCGACGGAGATTGACGAAATCGAGCGCGACATTATGCAGCGGGAGATCGAACGCCAGGCGCTGCAACGTGAAGACGATCCGGCATCGCGCGAACGGCGGGCAAAAATTGAACAGGAAATTGCCGAGTTGCGTGAGCGCAGTGCCGCGCTCAAAGCGCGGTGGACCAACGAAAAACAGATCATTGAAGCCATTCGCGCGGACAAAGAGCAACTTGAAGCGCTTAAGGTCGAGGCCGAACGCTACGAGCGCGTGGGCGACTACGCCAAGGTAGCGGAAATCCGCTACGGCTCGATGAACGAAGTTCGGCAGCGTATTGAGGCCAACCGCGCCAAACTGATCGAGTTGCAGGCATCCGGCGCTATGCTCAAAGAAGAGGTTGACGAAGCCGACATTGCGCTAGTCATTGCCAAGTGGACGGGTATTCCGGTTGCCAAGATGCTCGAAAGTGAGGTGCAAAAGCTAATTCAGATGGAATCCCGGCTGGGGCAGCGTGTCATTGGCCAGGAAGCTGCTCTGGAGGCAGTGGCCAATGCCGTCCGGCGGGCCCGGTCGGGTTTGCAGGATCCCAACCGTCCGATCGGTTCCTTCCTCTTCCTGGGGCCGACTGGGGTCGGGAAAACGGAGACGGCGCGGGCGCTGGCGGAGTTTCTCTTTGACGATGAGCAGGCGATGGTGCGGCTGGATATGTCGGAGTACATGGAAAAACACACCGTCGCGCGCCTTATCGGTGCTCCGCCCGGCTATGTCGGCTATGACGAAGGGGGGCAGCTCACGGAGGCAATCCGCCGGCGGCCGTACTCCGTCATTTTGCTTGATGAGATTGAGAAGGCTCACCCTGACGTGTTCAACGTGCTGCTCCAGGTCCTCGATGACGGCCGTCTGACGGACGGGAAGGGCCGCACTGTGGATTTCAAAAACACGGTCATCATTATGACCTCCAACATTGGGAGCGGCGAAATCCTCGACTGGGGTGGCGATTCTGAAACGAACGCCGAGGTTCGGCAGCGGGTGATGACCCTCCTGCGAGGGGTGTTCAAGCCGGAGTTTCTCAACCGGGTGGATGAAATCGTCATCTTCCATCCCCTCGGACGGCGGCATTTGCACCGGATTATCGAGATTCAACTGGCACGGTTGCAGGCAATGCTGGCCGGCCGGCACATCACGTTGGAACTGACCGATCTGGCGAAGGATTTGCTCGCCAGCGAAGGGTTCGATCCGACGTATGGCGCGCGTCCGCTCAAACGCGCAATCCAGAATCTGCTTCAGAACCCGCTGGCACTGAAGTTGCTCGACGGTTCCATCCTGGATGGGCAAACCGTACGGGTGGATGTCAACGAAACTGGTGATGGTTTCACCTTTGTGGCCGTGCCGACGGCTGATACCAATGCCGTGGCCGAAGCTGCCATACGGTGAACTGACCTCACTGGAACCCTATGAACAACAAGGAATCGTGTACCAAGGGAGGTACAAAAGCCATGACGATGCTACAGCGCTTTGATCCGTTCCGTGAACTCATAACGCTGCAAAACCGGATGAATGCTCTCTTTAGCGAAGCTGGCCTCTTGCCTCGGATGACGAACGAAAGTGAGGCAGCGGCCATGTGGTCACCGGCAGTGGATATCTATGAAACGGACAAGGAAATTGTCCTCAAGGCCGAGCTGCCGGATGTCAAGCAGGAAGACATCCGGGTGAGTGTGGACAACAACCGCCTGTCGTTGACCGGGGAGCGGAAGTTCGAGTCTGAGGTCAAACGTGAAAACTATCATCGCATCGAACGGTCATATGGTAGCTTTGCACGCACCTTCACCTTGCCGCCCACTGTCGATCAGGACAACATTCGGGCGGAGTACAAGCAGGGGGTGCTGACCATTTCGTTGCCGAAGCGCGAAGTGGCGCAGGGGCGCAACATTAATGTTCAGGTCGGCTAAACTGCGGTTGGCGCACCCTGTGTGCACGACTTTTGCCAACGGTGGACCCCGTGGGGTTCACCGTTAGTTTGGCCGGAAGAGGAGCAAAAACGGAAAACACTATGAGTGACGAAGCACGTGAAATGACGGACGCCGCTACCCCGGCTGTGCAGGTCACGGACAAACGCCGTTTGTTTACAGAGGGTGATGTGGCGTCCGATGCAGTGCCGACGGAAACCCAGACGGAAAGCCAGACTGAGGTGCAGGCTGAGATGCCACCCGAGGCACCGCCTGAGATGCCCGACCTTCACCAACTGCGACTCCAACTGGAGGAGCGGGAAGCGCAGATTGCCCGCCTACGGGCGCAGGTTGTGGAATTTGAAGCCAAGGTGCAGGAGGAATTGCGTGAAACCCGCCGCCGTTTGGAGCGTACCGTTGAGCAACGGGTGCTGAGTGCGCGGCAAACACTGCTTGAAGATTGGTTGGCTGTGTTTGACAATCTGGATTTAATGTTGACCGGGGCCGACAAAGCGACTCGCGAGGACCTATTGACGGGCCTAGCGGCCATGCAACGACTCCTGATCCAGGCGTTGCAACGCCACGAGGTGGAACGCATCGAAGCCGTCGGTTGTCCATTTGATCCTGAGCTTCACGAAGCGGTGGAAACCGCACCGGTAGCGCCGGAGCAAGATGGGCAGGTGGTGGCGCAATCCCGTGCCGGTTACCGTCTTGGCGGCCGTTTGATTCGTCCGGCGCTGGTGACGGTCGGACGGGCTTCAAGCGCGTCAGCCGTACTTTCGGAAACGGAAATTCCGGCCTAACATTGCGAAAGGGCTGTACGACGCAATGCGTGTGTATGGTATTCTTCAGTCCAAGGGTTCACCTACTCCCCTTCCAACGTCTGCGCTGCGTTTCCAGAGGCCGGAGCTCGTTGGATGCGCATGACATAACAACTCACATTATCCTCACTGAGGCACGCTATGATTGACTTTGGCGATTTCGCAGACCGATTTTCAGAAAGCGGACAGCGCGTCATGCGCCGCGCCTACGAGGAATCGAAGAACCGCGAGCACAACTTTCTAGCACCGGAGCACATTTTTCTCGCTCTGACGGAAGTTGAGCGCCCACTGATCAACGAGATCATGCAGAGCCTCAACCTCGATCCGCAGGCGATTCGCAACGCGCTGGATGGGCGACTCTCTATTCAACGGCAGTTTGTCGGTAAACGCATGAAACTGCACGATGCCACGCGCGACATCCTTAACAAAGCGATGCGGCGGGCACGGCAGAATGGGCGGCAAACGATCGATTCAACCGATCTGCTCATTTCGCTGTTTCAAGATGAAGATGGTGTGACGGCTTCCGTGCTCCGGCAGTTTGGCGCCGATCCGCGGGAGGTTATTGAGCGCGTTGGCTCGCGGCTCAAGTCCCGTGAGGAGCGTGAAGCGCGGATCAGCCGCAAGTTTGAGTTGCCGCCCTACATCAAACACTTCGGAACGAGCCTCAATAAGCTGGCTCGCGAAGGGAAACTGCCGCCGGTGATTGGGCGCGAGCGTGAAATTCAGCAGATGATTGAGATTCTCTGCCACCGTGAGCGCGCCAACTCGCCGATTCTCATCGGTGAGCCCGGTGTTGGGAAGACGGCCGTTGTGGAAGGGCTAGCGCAGTGGATCGAACTTGAACCGGATCGTGTCCCGCGGCGGCTGCGCAACGCCCATATCGTCTCCATGCAGATCTCCAACGTCGTTGCCGGAACTATGCTGCGCGGGATGTTTGAGGAGCGCATCCAAGGGGTCATCAATGAAGTTAAGGAGCGCGAAAACCTGATCCTGTTCATTGACGAGATCCACACCATCATCGGGGCCGGGTCGGCGATGGGTGCTGCGGCGGATGCCGCCAATATGTTCAAGTCGGCGCTTGGTCGCGGTGAGCTGCGTATCATCGGGGCGACGACGACAACGGAGTACAAGGAGTACATTGCCGAAGACGAAGCCCTGGCGCGCCGCTTCCGTACGGTGTTTATCGCCGAGCCGAGCGTGGAGGATACGCGCAAGATTTTGCAGGGCATCCGGCCGCGACTGGAGCAAAACTACTCGGTTCACATTTCCGATGAAGCTCTGGAGACGGCGCTGGAAATGGCACCGCGCTACATTCGCAGTCTCCACATGCCGGACAAGGTCATTGGATGGTTGGATACTGCCTCAGTCAAGGTAGAAATTAACCAACCGGATGATCCGACGGTGCTCAAGCATCACGTCATTGACGTGATTGCCCAGGAGTCGCGCATTCCGCACGACATGATCTTCCGCGAGACGACCGAACGTTTTGCCAATATGGAGGCCGAACTGGCGAAGCGCGTCATCGGTCAGCGGGAGGCAGTAGAAAGCGTTGCCCGCCGGCTGCGCCTCAACAAAGGGCCACTTAAGGAAAACTTCTATAAGCCGGATGGTGTGCTGCTGTTCCTAGGGCCGACCGGCGTCGGGAAAACCGAACTGGCCAAAGCCGTTGCGGAGTTTATGTTTGGCGATGAACAAAAGATGATCCGCATTGACATGTCTGAGTACCAGGATGGTGTCGTTGCGGTCGAAAAGCTGATCGGGATGCCGCGCGGGATTGTTGGCTCAGAACGGGGTGGTATCTTGACCGAACGTCTGCGTGACAACCCCTACACGGTGTTGTTGCTAGACGAAATAGAGAAGGCGTCACCGTACTTGCTCAACCTGTTCTTGCAGGCCTTTGACGAAGGCTGGCTGACGGATGGGCGCGGCAAGAAGGTCTATCTGTCGGACGCTATCGTTATTATGACCTCGAACCTCGGCAGCGAGAACTTCAAAAAGTACATGAAGCCACTTGGTTTCGGTACAAAGTCGCTGGGTGACCTGAAGGAAATCAAAAATGAGGTCATGAAGGCCGCCGAGACGCGCTTTTCACCTGAGTTCCGCAACCGGATTGATGAAATTGTCGTCTTCTCGCCTCTGACCCAGGATGAGGTGCGCCAAATTGCGGTGCTGTACCTCGAAAAAATCAAGCGCCAGATGGCAAAATACGGAAAGTCTCTGCAGGTGACGGAGTCGGCAGTGGACCAGCTCGTGCAGCAGGGCTTCAGCCCGGCCTATGGTGCACGGTTCCTCAAGCGGACAATTGACGAAAAGGTCAAGCTACCGATCACGCTTCAGTGGAACGCAGCAAACGCCTTTATAGTGGATATGCGCGACGGACAGATAGTCGTCACAGAAGACCGCAGCGAAGCAGCATTGGTACCCTTCTCTATCAACTAGGGCGTTTGGCGCGCAGCTTGCCGGTGCCTGTTGCCGGCAACACGTAGAGGAACAGGCTACAACTGAGGATGAGTGACACTGGCACTCTTCCGAAGTGGTAGCCTGAACTACGTTAAGCCGGTTTTCAGATGCCGAACAACGCACGGCTACCTCTGAGAGGCCATGATGCCGCCCAAGAGGGCGTCAACGCCCTGCACAGAGTACTTCAGTCAGGATGGCGACGGCGTCGGCAATCTCATCTTCGCTTAGAATTAGGGGTGGTAGAAGCCGGATCACCTGTGGCCCGGCGTTGAGAACAAGCAGCCCGCGTGCTTGGGCTGCTGCAATGTACGGGGACACCGGTTCGGTCAGTTCAATACCGATCATAAAACCGCGCCCACGCACATCCCGAATCCGGTCACTCGGTATAGCACGCAGTTGCTCAAAAAAGATACTGCTGCGACGTGCTACCTGCCCTGGGAGATCGGTTTCCCGGAGTACCTGAAGCGTCGCGCGGGCAGCCGCACAAGCCAGCGGCGCGCCGCCGAATGTCGTGCCATGCTGGCCGATTGCCGGTTGTGCAACGCGCTCACCAAATGCTACAGCTCCCATGGGGAAGCCACCGGCAATCCCCTTGGCCATGGTCAGGATATCTGGTTGCAGATCAACTGCTTCGCAAGCAAAGAACGTTCCTGTTCGTCCAAACCCGGACTGCACCTCATCCACGATTAGCAGCGCCCCGCGCTCGCAACAGAGACGCTGGGCCGCCTGGAGGAACTCAGCCGTTCCGGGGCGGACACCACCTTCGCCCTGCACGACCTCAAGGATCACCGCCCCAACGGTATCTGTGACGGCGCGCTCCAGTGCGGCCGTGTCGTTGTAGGGAATGTATGTGAAGCCCGGTAACAGCGGCTCAAACGGTTCGCGGTACTTTGGCTCCCAAGTTGCCGTCAGCGCCCCGGCCGTTCGCCCGTGAAACCCACGCATAGCCGCCACAACGCCGTGGCGACCGGTTGTCAGACGGGCAAACTTGAGCGCTGCCTCGTTGGCCTCTGCACCTGAGTTACAGAGAAACAGCCGCTTCAGGCCGGACGGAAGCACAGCACCCAGTTCGGCGTAGAACTGCGCACGCTGGTCGTTGCCGAACGAGCCGGAACAGGCAATCAGCGTCGCCGCCTGGCGACCGATTGCCTCAACAACGGCCGGATGACAGTGACCAAGGCTCGCAACGCCGTATGCAGCGGTACAGTCGAGATAGCGGCGCCCTTCGATGTCCCAGACGTAAGCTCCTGCGCCACGAACCAGGGTAATCCCGCGTGGGGCGTATAACCCTAAGCCGTAGGCGCTCTCCAGCGCCGCTAAAGTGGCGGCCGGCGTTGTTGCTTCTGCAACCGCGTCGTAACTTGGCGCGGTATCAGCCATCCGTCCTCCGCCCAAGACCCTCTGCCAGATGCTTCTTGATAAGCAGTTCGGCCAGGTCGGGGACGACCTCCCACGCAATTTCGCGAACGACCCGATCTGAGATTGCGGTGACAACTCGCCGAACGATGTCGTCCATGACGGGTGGTGGCAGGGTCAAAGATGACCAATCAACAGCAACCAGCCCTGACGCTGTGCTCCCGCCGACCACGAGGCTGCCGGCCGACGTCTCCACCGGCACCTTGCCCACCGTATCGGTCACCGTCTCAACGGGTGGTAGTGGAGTCTCCGGCAGTGGGCTGGGCAGGACTGGTGCAACGGCGGCGGCAACTTCGTCCACCTTCACCGACTCGTCAACGAGTGTCGCCGGACTTTCCACACAGTGAACTGACTCGTCCACCAGTGTCACCGACCCGACCGGGGCGACTGCTACTTCATCATTTTCCACGGCCGGCGGGGCTACCGCGACTTCAACAGGAGTGGGCTGCTCACCGGCAGGGGATTCCGGCACAAGAGACACCGTTTCGAGCGGAGCTGGCGCAAACGTCGAACTGAACGTTGTTGCCTCCGGTATTGCTGGACCGATGACAGGTGTTGCCGGCTCGGCGGCGGTGGATGGGATGCTGATAGGAGACACCTCTGTGGCGACTGTCTCCGGTGGGGTCTCAACGGCAAAAGCAGAAGGTGTCCCTTCCGCCGGCGTTATCGTCGGTTCTGGAGCCGGTGCAAGCGGTGTTGCAAACATTGGTTCAAAGGTTGGCACCGGTCCACCTTCAACTGCCTCTGCTACCGGCACTTCAAAGGTGAAGGATGGTGGTGCCCCGGCTGATGTCACCGACCCCTCTGAGGTGGCCTCAAACACAGGTTCGGCTACCGGTTCGGCGCGCGGTTCAACGCGGGCTTCGGCGTGTTGTTGTGCGTGGATGGCACGCAGCTCGTCGGGGAGTAAGTCGGTCTCCGGAGCCGACGACTCCTCCGTGACAACCTCAAAAGTCGGAACCGGTGCCACTGACGTTGTCACCGACGAGACGGGTGGCATGACGCTAGCTGGTGCCACCGGTGGCACTGTTTCTTCGGCCACTGCTAGCAACGGCTCGGCTGCCGGCGCTGAAACCAAGCCCACGAGAAAGTCAGGTGGCGGAACCGGTTCTGTTGAAAGAGCGTCTGTTGGACCCGCCGCAGGGGCGGCCTCGATGGTCATGGGGGCTGTGCCCAGCTGTTCGGGTGCTCCGAGCAGCGCGACCTGTTCTGGTGGAGGTACGACAAAAGCCGGAGTAACCTCGGCGAAGGCAGGGGGTTGGGGAGTGGTTTCAATCGCCGGTGTCTCAGGTGCCAAACCGAAACCTTCGGCGGCCGGTGGAGCTGCCGTGGTCGGGAATCCGGCGTCTTCTATGGCACGGTCGGTTACGTCACTACCTGCCGAAGGTGGGATGGGCGCAGTGTCAACGGTGACAGTTGCCGCTGCCGGAGGAGGCGCATCGTCTAACTCCAACGGAGATTCTGCCTCGACCACAGTCGGCGCAGCCGGTGCCGGCGGCAACACATCGGCCAGCAGTTCAGGGAGTTCCCCCGGGGCAAGTTTGACCGTCGTTGTGCCGAAGTCCGGCACCGGCATCGGTGAGAAGGTCGGTCGTGGGAGGGGGGTGGAGAGCGTTTTCGGTGGCTCCGGGTAAGCGAGGATCGGCGGCGCTTGTTCTGGTGGCGGCAAATCGAGAATAAAGTCCCCCGTGTCCTGGGACGGCGGCGCAGGAGGGGTATCCAACGGGAGTAACGGCTCTAAATCCGGCAGCCGTCCATCGTCGAGCATCGAAGGTGTGACCTTGATGGTTGGTGGCGGAATGTCGGCCGGCAGGTCTCTGCCACCAAAATGAAACTGCGGTAGCTGGCCTCCGAGCGAAGAAGATTCTTTGGCGACAGGTGGTGTGAGGGAGCCGAGTACTTGGGTTTGGGCAATAGAAGGCGTCGGAGCTGCCGGTTGCGGTGCGGCCGGTCGAGGCGCAACCTGTTCTAACATCTTCCGGACAAGTGTGATGAATTCTTGTTCCGCAACCGGTTTGACAATGTGGCCGTCGGCCTTGACACGCTTGGCTTCCTTTTCGTCGTACGGCTCGAATTTGCCGGTGAGCAGGAGAACTGGGATATGCTTGAAATCAGGGTGTTGCTTAACGTACTCGCACACCTCATAACCGGTGCGACCGGGCATGAAGACATCGGCTAAAATCAGGTCTGGCTGAACCGTGGGCAGCTTCGAGACTGCTGTTTCACCATTGCTTAGCGCAACAACATCAATCTCACACTTTTCGAGATACAGCCCGAGCATTTTTTGAATGCTCAGACTGTCATCTGCCAGCAGGACTTTACGACGCATTGCCCGCTCTCCCTTTTCTACGGTGAGGCCTCTTATGAGCTCTGAGTACGAGACAGAAAGCACACAAAAGTTAACACCCTTGTCGAAGCCTGTCAAAACCTTCACCACCTTCCGACCAAGCCGGCGTTCGCCGCTGCTGGCGAAGGGGAGACGTGCCACAAAGACGATCCGCGACGCCGTCCATGGGGACATGGTCTTTTCCCCCGACGAAGTCCGGCTGTTAGACACCCGCGCCATGCAGCGTCTGCGCGGCATCAAGCAGTTGGGACTTAGCGCGCTGGTGTACCCGTCGGCTGTGCACACCCGCTTTGAGCACGCCCTGGGCGCGTGCCATGTCGCCGGCAAAATCATCGAGAGCCTGTGGCAAAAAGGCGTGTACCGCTTTTCCGAAGAGGAATGCCGCCGCATCCGTGCCGTGGCGCTCCTTCACGACGTAACGCACGTTCCCTTTGGACACACGTTTGAAGATGAGCGGCGCATTGCGCCACGCCATGACGCCGACGCCGCCCGCCTTGAGGCGATTTTGGAAGACGATCTAGGTGACGAGCTAGAACGACAGGGGTTGTTGAGCACAGTGCGCGCCCACCTCGGTGGCGGTGCGCCACCGACGCCGGACGATTATTTTATCCGGGACATCTTTGCCGGGACGGTCTGTGCCGATCTGCTGGACTATCTCCGCCGGGATGCGCGTTTTTGTGGTTTGACGGTGGACTACGATGACCGTTTGCTGACACTTTTTACCCGTTTGGGCGGACGGTTGGCACTTGACTTACAGCGTCAGGGTCGGTTTCGCCACGATGCCCTGTCGGAAGTTGTGCAGGTGTTGCGCATGCGCTACCTCCTCACCGAACGGGTCTATTTCCACCACGCGAAGGTTGCGGCTGGTGCGATGTTATCGAAAGCACTGGAAATGGCTATGGCTGCGGGGTGCTTTCGCTATGCCGAACTGTTCCGTCTCCGGGACGATGCATTTCTGCATGTGTTCCGGGAGCGCACGGCCGACCTCGCCAACGTCCGGAAGCTGCTGTTCGACCTCGAGTGTCGGCGCCTGTACAAGCCGGTCTTCCTCGTGACCCGCGATGGTCTCGAAGACGATGACCTTGCCGCCCTCAAGCGCCGGTTTTACGACAATACCGACGGCGCGCGCGTCCGGCTCGAAGCTGAGTTGTGTGAAGCCGTTGGCGCTCCTGACGGGAGCGTCATCGTTTATTGTCCGGCACCAGATATGGCGCTCAAGGAAGCTGATGTAACGGTGCAGTTGTCGGCAATTCAGTCGGCGCCGCTATCGTCACTCAACCATCCCGAGATCGAAACCCTGCGGGTACGGCACTGTCAACTGTGGCGACTGGTCGTCCTAACCTGCCCCCACTTTGGCCGGCACGACACCGCGATTCGCCGCACGTTGACACGGTTGTGCGAAGAACGACTCAACCTGCCACACCGTGGGGTCGGTTTTCAGGTCACGCAGACATCATTTTTCCCGGTATGACAGACGGCGACGCCGCTGGCTCGGGGTGGCGTCGGCAATGCGCTGTGTGATCGCCAGGACTGCCGCCCGTTGACAAACGACACCTGACACCTATACTTGTAGACTTTTGCACCTCCACCGAAGTACTGTTGCCGATCTTGTTGTCAGTGTTTTTGATGTCAGTGTTTTTGAAAGGCGGTTCGTAAGCATGCCGAATCCAAAACGACGTCATTCTTCGTCGCGGCGTGGGAAGCGCCGTGCGCATGATGCGCTTCCTTACCCAACCCTTGTGCGTTGCCCAAACTGCGGTGCGCCGCGCTTGCCGCACCGCGTCTGCGGCGAGTGTGGTTACTATCGCGGCCGTCAGGTGATCCAGGTTCGTCGGAAGGAAGAAGCGTAGGGTCGTCGGGGCACGACAAAGGTCTGGCAGTGCGTACCGGCCGCCGCCTGGGTTGAGACAAGACAACAATGCTGCACATTGCACTGGACGCCATGGGTGGCGATCACGCCCCACGGCCGGAAGTTGAAGGTGCGCTCCTGGCTGCCCGTGAGCTGGGCGTCAAGGTGTTGCTGATTGGGGCGCCCCACGTCCTGCGTCCGGCACTCTACGCTGCCGGATGGACAGCCGAGCCGATTGACATCCTGCCTGCCGGCGAGGCCGTCTTTATGGAGGAACGCGCCGTGCGTGCCGTACGCAGCAAGCGTAATTCCTCTCTGCGGGTCGGCATCGCGGCCCTCAAGCAGGGCGCAGCGGTTGGCCTGGTGAGTGCCGGGCATACCGGCGCAATTGTCGCCGCGGCGACGTTATACCTGGGCACCATACCGGGCATTGCGCGCCCGGCGCTGGCAACCGTGTTGCCGACGCTGACCGGGCGCCGGACTCTGTTGTTGGACATCGGCGCCAATGCCGATTGTAAACCGGCAATGCTTGACCAGTTCGCCGTAATGGGGGCAGCGTATGCCGAACGTGTCCTCGGCGTTGTTTGCCCACACGTTGGTTTGCTCTCCATCGGAGAAGAAAGTAGCAAAGGCAATCTCCTAATCCGGCAGTCCCACGCCCTGCTGCGCCGGCAGGCACCGCACCGGACATTTGTGTTCATTGGGAACGTCGAAGGCAAGGATCTCTACGCCGGGGTTGCCGATGTGGTCGTCTGTGATGGGTTTACGGGCAATGTTGTCCTCAAGACGAGTGAGGGATTGGCTGCGGCTGTGTTGACACTGGTGCAGCAAACCTGCGCAGCTGCATCATCGAGTGCGGATGTTCTGTCTGGGTTGCAGCGGGTACGGCGGCAGTTTGATGATGCTGAGTACGGCGGCGCACTGTTGCTGGGTGTCCCGTACCCTGTCGTCATCGCCCACGGGCGCTCGACCGGCCGCGCCATTTACAATGCAATTCGCGTGGCGCGGGACGCCTATGTGCAAAACGTCGGTCACCAGATTGCCGCCGATGCAGCGGTCGCCGTGCCGACTTCCCCTGCTCACCGCAATGGCGTCGCCCAGACCTACAACAAATCGGTTTAGTTTCAGGTTTCTGGTATGACTGCGCAGAACACTTCGCTACTTGTTGGCGACCCGGCTCCAGACTTTGCCCTGCAAGATGCTCAAGGTAACCTTGTCAAGCTATCTGACTTTGCCGGACGGCGCGTTGTGTTGTACTTCTACCCACGGGACAACACGCCGGGTTGCACTAAGGAAGCCTGCGCGTTCAACACCGTTCTCGCTCAGTTAGCGGACCTCGGGGCGCAGGTCATCGGGATTAGTCCCGATGATGTCGCTTCCCATAAAAAATTTGCCGCCAAGTTCGGGCTGGCATTCCCGTTGTTGTCCGATCCTGAACACGTTGTCGCCGAACGGTACGGGGTCTGGCAGGCGAAGAAAAACTACGGCAAGACCTACTTTGGCGTGGTACGCACGACCTTTATCATTGACGAACAGGGACGCATTGCACGCGTGTTCCCCAAGGTCAGAGTTGAGGGCCATGAAGTGCAGGTGCTCGAGGCGCTGGCTAACTTCGGGCCTCAGAAAGGCGGTGCAGCGGATTAGGCCGTCCAGCGAAAGCGGCCCGGAGACGTGATGGTGAGAAGACGAACCCAACGCCCTGCGCTATGGTTGTTCCTCGGAAGCTGTTTGGCAGCTGTGGCCGCAGCACAGGGGATTCCGGTGCCGTCCGGAACACCGGCTGCCGAACGCGGCGGCGATGTACGCCGGTTTGCCGATCTCGAGGCCGGTTTTGAACTTGAGTTGCTTCCTGGTTGGCGGATAGAGAACAGCATTGAGAATGACGGCCGGCGCCTTCTGGAGATTATTTACCGTGATCGCAGTCAGTCGTTGCTTCGGGTTCACCGGGAAGCCGTTCCGGCCGACTGTGAAGACGATCCACCGCGTTGTTTGGCAGAACGTGAAGCTGGAAACTCGCTTCAGTTTCGGCCGGACTTCCAATTGAAAAAACGCGAACGCTTCTCAACGGCTGTGGCGCGTGGAACATTGTTGACCTTCACTTTTCGCCGCGTTGGCAAGCCGATGACGGGGCGCTACTATTTTTTGCAAACCGACGCCGACACAGTGTGGGTGTTGCGTTTTGAGGGCGAGTCACGCTTTCATGACACCCTGCGCTATCAAACTGACCGGCTGGCGTACTCGTTTCGTCCCCTACCCTAGGCATTGCTCACATTGCGCACACGGCATCGAGACAGGACTCTCACAGACGCCCCAAGTGCGCCGTGTGAACCCCGACACAAGTACGCGCCTGCTCAACGTGGGGCAATGGCAACAGCCTTGATCTCGATCAATAAATCAGGGTGGGGCAGCGCATGAACGGCTACCGTTGTGCGTGTCGGACCGGTTGCAGCCGTAAAATAGCGGTTATAAACGGTGTTGAAAGCGGCATAATCGGCCATGTTCACCAAAAACACGGTCACATCCACGAGATGGTCAAGTTCGGCGCCGGCAGCCTGCAGCACCGTTCGCAGGTTTTCAATGACGGCCGCAGTCTGCACTGCGATGTCGCGTATGGTCTGTCCGTCTGGGGTGTGCGTTACGCCGGCGATGGTGTCGTCGGCCTGCCGCGCCGATAGCCCTGAGACAAACAGCAACCCCCCGGCGTAGCGGGCGTGGGGATAATGAGCCCGTGGCCGGGCAAAATCGGTCACAAGAATTGTAGGTTCGCGCATGTTCGCTGCTTCAGTCGGCAAGATGTGTTGTTGTTTTTCCGTTGAGACGGTCACACAGGAGATGTCCCGTGATTCCAGTTCGTGATGACATTCCCTCTAGCCGCATCCCGTTTGTCAACATCAGCCTCATTGTGATCAATGTCATCGTTTTTGTTTTTGAGCTGACCCTCACGGAACGTCAACTCCAGCGCTTCTTCCACCAGTTCGCCGTCCAACCCTACGAATACCTGCTCTACTTCAGCCCTTACAATCAGGGTGCATTGACGTTGACCGACCTTGTCCTGCCGCTGTTTACCTCAATGTTTTTGCACGGGGGGTGGATGCACATCATCGGCAACATGCTGTACCTGTGGATTTTCGGCGACAACGTTGAGGATCGCATGGGGCATGTTAAGTACCTTGTGTTTTATCTTCTGTGCGGTGTGCTTGCTTCTGGGGCGCACATTCTGTCTGACCCCACGAGCCGCATTCCCAGTCTCGGCGCCAGCGGCGCCATTGCCGGTGTCCTCGGCGCGTACATTTGCCTCTACCCCCACGCGCGAGTACTGGTACTCGTCCCGGTGCTACTGTTTTTCCTGACTGCTGAGGTTCCGGCGTGGATTTTCCTTGGCATATGGATTCTCCAGAACTTCGCCTCCGGCGTGGCCACGCTCGGCGTGGAAACGGCGCAGAGCGGCGGTACGGCCTGGTGGGCGCACATCGGCGGCTTTGTGGTTGGCACCGTCCTCGTCTGGGCCTTTGCCCGCCGAATTCCGCCGCGCCGTGTGGTGTACTACACCGACTGGTATGATTGAAACACCACCCGCCGTCCTTCGATGCGCCAGGGCTGATGGAGCAACTGTTCCACGGCTGCCGGATAGGTTTTATGCTCAGCCGCCAGAATTCGCGCCGCGAGCGTCTCCGGCGTGTCATCATCCAGCACCGGTACGACCGACTGCATGACAATCGGGCCGTGATCAAGGTCATCGTCCACAAGATGAACGGTGCAACCGGAGACTTTCACGCCGTAGTCGAATGCCTGTCGCTGAGCGTCAAGGCCCGGAAAGGCCGGGAGCAGCGATGGATGAATGTTGACAATTCGATTGGGGAACGTACGCGTAAACGGCGGTGCAAGCAACCGCATAAACCCAGCCAGGCAAATCAGGTCCGGCTCAAACGGTAGGACAACCTCGCGCAGCGCAGCCGAGTGCTCGGTACGTGATAGCCCCACGTGCGACACTACGCGGGTTGGGAATCCTTGGGCAACAGCAAAGTGCAGTCCGGCAGCATCGGGACGGTTGCTGACGACGGCGGCCACTGTTGCGTGCAGGCGACCCTGCCGGATAGCCGCGACCAGCGCCTGTAGGTTCGACCCACGACCGGAAATTAGCACGACAAGGCGCGGCAGGCTGGTCATCGCGGGAAAAAGTCCTTGAAGAGGGTAACGGTGGGCGGTGCCGTCGCCGGCCACAAAAGGGCAATGACGTCAAAGCGATATGGCGCGTCTGCCGGTCCGATCAGCTGCCGGTAGCGTTGCGCTGCCTGGCGCAGGCGGTGTTGCTTGTGCAGCGTGACGGCGCTTTCCGGTGCCGCAACGGCGGCCGATGTTCGGGTTTTGACCTCAACAAACACCAGCGTTGGCCCATCAAAGGCGACGATATCAATCTCGCCGTACACTCGGCTTCCAGAGCGGTTGCGGCCAACGGGGAGACGGACGTTGTGGGCGACGATACGCCACCCCCGCCGCGTAAGAAAGTCTGCGGCAAGTTGTTCGCCCAAGCGCCCAAGTTGGGCGTGGTGCCACTCGGCGGCGGGTGGTGTTGCCATCTGTCCCATCAGGATTGCTGCGGATGACTGGTGTCAGGGTGGGGTGCTGTCCACCGCCGCAGTGGTGTCAAACACCAGCGCAGCACCAGGTACATCCAGCGGGTCGTGACGGCTTGCCATGGTTGGCGACGGGCTAACCGTTCAATCCGTTGCAGACGCTTTTCCAGCAAAGCGCGTTCTTCGTTGGTGTAGTAATTGCCGCTGTCATCCAAGGTCAGCCGCTCCGTGAGCATAGCGCGCAGTTGCTGTGCCAGACGGGCAACTGCGGTCGGTGGATAAGATGCCAGCACCGTCTCTAGATCACGCACCCGGACTTCCGGTGTGTCGAGTCCCAAACAGTCCTCCAGGATATAGGTTTCTGGTGGATGCCAGTCTGGCACTGAGGCAACACATTGCACTTTCCAAATCAGCCAGAGCGCGCAACGGCGCAGCCACCAAGCCACCCAGGTCATCTTGGCCAGGTCTTGAATGGCCTGCCATCGTTGGGCATACGTACGACGTTCCGCTGTGTCTGTAGTCTCCGGCAGGGAGGCATACCAGGTGCCAAAGGCCTGTGCGAGCGCACGCAGTGCCGGCCGCGAACGCATCATCAGCAGCACACAGGTGATCTCGGTCAGACGCTGGATGGTCGTTTCAAGGGTTTGCCATTCCGCGAAAACCCGTTCGTCGGTCAGTTCGAGCGTCTCTAACTCGCTGAGCGCAACAATGTACGATGCCAGCCGGATTGGTTCACGGCGGTCGAGATCGTGGAGCATCGCCGGGATACGTGCTCGGTATTCCAGTCGTTCAGCCTCACTCAACGCCAAGAGGTCATCCAACCGGCGTTGAATGCGGCGTAAGCAGGTGCGTGCAGCAGCGACTTCCTCGTAAACATAGGCCTGACTGGCCAGTTCCAGCACGACCTCAATGGATTGGCTGATCACCAGGGCGTCGTGGGTTTGCGGCGTCACGTGCTGCGCAAGACGCTCAAAGGTGTAGGTCGCCAGGGGTAAATCACTACGCGCCAGAAAAGCGCGCTTCCCGAGATCATCCACCGACATCCGCACAAGGGTCCGGTCGGTCTTTTCTGGGGCAAAAAACCGTTCCTCATGTTCGGCGCGCTCCTGCGCACGGGTGAGGAGACTGACGTGGAAAGCGCGCCAGAAGCGGAGAAACGCTTCCTTCAAAACCTCATGCGGTTGGCGCATGGTTGGCGCAGCCGTGAGCCTGGGCGCTTGGTCATCCTGCAACACGACTGGGAAGTGAATTTTGGTAAACGCCAGTTCCTGTTCAATGTGCCAGGCGGCGATGTTATCCAAGTGGTACTGCTCGACGTCGTTTGGTGTTCGGCCGGTAAGCAGACGGACGTAGGTGCGGCTCCACTCCAGAACCAGGCCGCGCCAGTACAGGTAGTGCTCGTAGCTATTTTCCCGTGCGCGCGCATAGTTGTGGTCAAAGACGCGGCGCAGATGATTAAGGCAGTTGAGCAGGTCACTCGTCACCAGACTTTCAACTTGGCGGCGTGTTGCTTCCGTGTCACCGACCGGCATCGGCAGAGAGTAACGGTGCTTGATGGCGTTGATGAGTAACTCAGCAAGGGTGTTGCGCTGGTTGAAAGCATCCATTCCCTCGGCGACGGGCAGATTATTGCGCCGGGCAAAATGCGCCGCCCCTTCGGTCAAGCGCTCAATGGCATAAATGTCCCCAGTTGGGGTCGCAATGTTGCGCATCGCTTCATGGCAGTAGAACGCCAGTTCACAGAAGTCCCCGATCCGCTTGAGCAGAAACAGTTTACTGCGGATGGTCTGGGAGGAACCCAAGAACTCCCGTTCAAAAGCGTGCAGGAAGCGGTGGACCACTTCGGGGAAGAGGTCAAAAAACACCTGCCGCAACAGCGACAGGTACCGGTGGCGGACTGCCTCCACAAACCTTACCCCTTCCTCTCTCAGCATCTGGACCGTTGTATTGAGGAAGGTCTCAACGAAGGTGATCTGGCCTTCGAGTGAGTCAGACAGGTGATGTTGGATATATTCGCTGAGGATGTAGGCAACCGGGTGATCGGCACCTTGGTTGCGGATCACGATACTTGGAATCCCCCGGCGCTTGGCGAGCGCTTCCAGCGTGTATTCGACTGCTGCTGCAAAGAGGGTATCATCGGTGATCTTTTGCCATTTGCGTGCGCTGACAAGCATTGCCAGCAGCCCGATTTCGCCTTCGCGGTCCAGCAGCTTCTGCTCTTCAATCAGACGCCTCAGGTAAGCAGCATCCGAAGGGGAATACACTGCCGTACCGTTTTTGTCCCTGAGAACCGTTGTTTGTAAGCTAACTTCCGCTTGATCGGCCGCCGTTTGTGGAATCAGTGGGTGTTTCAAAAGCGCCTGAAGCACTTGGACTGCACACCGGTCAACCTCATCCGGCGTCAGCGCCCGTTCGCGGCTACGCGGCAGCGCTGTGCGCAAGATGGTTTCTAGGTTAAGGTCCACCGCCAGCTCAACGGGGCGCATGGTCGCGGGAAAGTTCGGAATAAACTCCTGGCAATAGGGTAGCAGCAGACCGGCCGCCCGCAGTTCAAACTCGGCTATCTTGATTTCACCGGTGCGGAACTGCTCACGGTGCCAGTCCTGAATGACGGCAGCTACCTGTTCTTTGATTTCGGCGATGCGAACTTGCTGCCGTAGGACATGCCGTAGTTCGCTGAGGTTGAGAATTTGCGTGGCCCCGGCAGCGTCGGCACGCAGCGGTGCGGTGGCACGAGCTGCCGGCGCCATCGTCAGCACCGGCAGTCCGAGTTGACTGAGCCGTTCGTTGAGTTCCCGTTCAATCTCCTCGAGTGACGTGTTCGTCGGCAATGGCTCTTCCGACGCCGCCTGTCGAGGGGCGGTGGACGGTGGAACTGCGGTGGGAGAGGTCCGTTCCATAGAACAGCCACCAGAGCCGTGAGAATGAGGCAAGCAACAGTGTGAGGAGCAGTTCTCCACCCCAAGCCGTCTTGACCCTGGGCAGCCGCAGGCTGCCACACACGTCCAACTAACCTTGTTGCTTGATCAGCCGTGTGATGTCCATGGCCAATGTAATTTGGTCGGCGACTTCGTACGCCTCAAAGGAGTACATCAGCAACGGCGAGGTCAAAATTTCCCGCACCGCAGCTTCACCAAGGCGATCGGCAAGCTTGGCGTGCACCGCGTGCCCTCCCTCGAAGAAAATTGCACCCGAAAGTGGTGTTTGTCCCTCCTCGGCGGCTTTGATGAGAACCGTCAATTTTCCACTCAGCTTGTGCCGCACGATGAAGTCAATACACTGCGCCATGGTGACTTGTTGTAGCGGGTCAGGCGTCGCCCGACCGGTTGCCGTCGCCTGATGTCTTGTTAGGGCGCTGTTGACGCGAATCAAAAGCTCTTCCAACGCAAATGGTTTTCCAAGGTAGTCGTTAGCGCCTAGCCCGATGCCCTCGACCCGTTCTTCAACTTCCCGCTTGGCACTCAGAAAGATGAACGGAATGTTTTTGGTTGCCTGGTTGAGACGGATCAGTTGACAGAGTTCATGCCCGCTGAGACCGGGCATCACAACATCACACACGATGAGGTCAAAGGGGCCTGACTGTTGCAGCAAGCGCAGTGCCGCCATCCCACTGTCGGCCTCAACTGCCGTGTGTCCGCCATGCTTGAGCGCCATCACCGTTGCCAAGCGCACATCAGCTTCATCATCAATGACTAAAATGCGTGCCATAACCGGAACAGGATTGCCTTATGGTTGAGAACTAAAACGCCGGCTCCTGATACTCGCCGAAGACCGGCCGGAGGCAGTCGCAAATCTCACCGAGCGTTGCGTAAACACGCACTGCCTCGATAATCAGCGGCATCGTATTGGCCTCGGTCCGCGCACCGTCGGCCAACGCCTGTAGGGCGCGCGTCACAGCCGCGTTGTCACGCTTGGCGCGCAGCGCCGCTAAGCGTTCGCGCTGCGCCCGTTCGGCACTTTCATCAATGAGCAACAGCGGCACCTGCTGCGACGCTGACTGTGTGAAACCGTTGACGCCAACGATAATTTTCTCGCGGCTATCCACGGCCTTTTGGTACTGATACGCCGCTTCCTGAATCTCCTTCTGCGGGAAGCCAGCTTCAATCGCCGCCACCATGCCGCCCATAGCATCAATGCGCTGGATGTAGTCCAGTGCCTCGGCTTCCAGATCGTTGGTGAGTTTCTCAACAAAGTAACTCCCTCCCAACGGATCCACCGTGTTTGTGACACCGGTCTCGTAGGCAACAATCTGTTGCGTGCGTAGGGCAATCGTGGCGGCGTGCTCGGACGGCAGTGACAAGGTTTCGTCCAGTGAGTTCGTGTGCAACGACTGCGCCCCCCCCAAGACTGCTGCAAGTGCCTGAATCGCTACTCGCACAACATTGTTGTAGGGTTGCTGCGCCGTCAGCGTGCAGCCAGCCGTTTGGGCATGGAAGCGGAGCATCCACGACCGTTCCCGAGTCGCCCCGAAGCGATCACGCATCAGGCGCGCCCACAGTCGGCGGGCAGCCCGGTATTTGGCAATTTCTTCAAAGAAGTCGTTGTGGGCGTTGAAGAAAAATGACAGGCGCGGGGCGAAGTCATCAATCTTAAGTCCGGCATCTAGGGCAAACTGCACATACTCTATGCCGTCGCGCAGCGTAAACGCCAGTTCCTGGGCTGCCGTCGCCCCGGCTTCGCGGATGTGGTATCCCGAAATCGAGATCGGGTTGAACTTGGGCATGTGCTCGATACAGAACGCAATGCTGTCCGTCACCAGCCGCATGGCCGGGCGCGGTGGATAAATCCATTCCTTCTGAGCAATGTATTCCTTGAGAATGTCGTTTTGGAGCGTGCCGGAGACACGGCGCAGATCGGCACCCTGTTTTTCGGCCGTGACGATGAACATGGCAAAGATGACCGATGCCGGCGCGTTGATGGTCATTGAGGTCGTCACTTGTTCGAGCGGGATGCCGTCAAACAGAGTTTCCATGTCGGCCAGACTGGACACCGATACGCCGCACTTGCCAACTTCACCAATCGAAAACGGGCTGTCGGCGTCATAGCCCATCAGCGTCGGAAGGTCGAAAGCCACCGACAGTCCGGTTTGGCCTTGTTCCAGGAGGTACTTAAACCGCCGATTCGTGTCTGTCGGCGAGCCAAAGCCGGCGAACTGCCGCATCGTCCACAGCTTGCCTCGGTAGCCGGTGGCATGAATCCCCCGGGTGTAAGGAAACTCACCTGGGAAGCCAAGATCGCGGGTGTAGTCGAAATCAGGAAGGTCGTTAGGGGTGTATAGCCGTTTAATCGGACGCAGCGACGCGGTTGTGAAAGCAGACTGGCTTTCCGGCATCTTGGCCAACGTCTGTGCCAGGGTCGTCGCTTCCCACCGCCGTTCTGCTGCTTCTACGTGGCCACCTTCGGGATCAGCGCTCAACTTCGTGGAAACTGCGCTCATGAAACACCTTCCTTAGGATCTTGTTCGGCGTCGGCAGTTGTCCTGCCGTCCAGTGCCTCCATTGAGATCGTAGCGTTGATGCTCTCAGGAAGACCACAGCGGACTATACCCAAAGCCACCCAACAGCAGCAACGATACACGGGTAGAGGCAGTGGCCTTGGAGGCAGGAGCTGTTGTGCCTCTACCTGGCCGCCGTTTCAACATCCGGGCTACCTGCACCGGTTTTATTCGGGAATGGGCCGTCCCATGCTCTGGTAAATGAGTTCGATTTCCTTTTTTTTCTCGGCCGCTTCCTTGTGGCCGGCATCAAGGGCAAGCACTTGGCGGTACATACGCAGGGCGGCCGGATAGTAAATGCGTGGTCCGGCTTGTCCAAGATCGCGCAGTGCGTTGCCGTATTCAACCTTGGCGGCGACCAGTTGGCGTTTGAGAGCCGCATCCTGCGGCGCGGCGTCGTAGGCTGCCTGGAGTTTGCGGACCTTCTCCACAAGGGCTGCCGTCTCCGGCTTGAGAAGCTTGACAAAGTTTTCGTCGGTCACGGGGTCGCCGTACTTGGGCGTAGTGTTGGCCTCAACCGTCGGCGGCTGTCCCCCGGTTGCCGGTGTCGCCTGGGGCGCTGCCCCGTAACTGCCAGATGGTGTCGTGGTCGGGGAAGAAACCGGCCGCGGTGCATCCTGGCACGCCCCAACCAGGCAGCATCCGGCCAGCACCACCGTTGTGAGGAGCAGGGTTGTTTGCATAAGACTGTCTCCATTATGAGGCAAGTAGGGTCGCGCTCACCTTACCACAGCTTCTGCCGCGGGGAGCGCTGTCAGGCGCCGAACTTCAACCGACGCAACGGCTTTGGGGGTTTCCAAGACGACTACCGCGGGAAATCCCTCGGTGAACAACCCCGGGCGGGCCTGCCGAAGGGCGGCGTGTTGTTGTTTGACGATACTCGTCGGCACTTGCCGTGTTGGGCGGGCGGCGTTGCCGGCCAGGCAGTCCTCCAGTGGCAAGTCAAAAAGAATCAGCAAGATGTTCACACGCTGCGCGGTGGCAAATGCGCGCAGCCGTGCGCGCGCATTTGCCTTCGTGTGTGTGGCATCCACCACAACCAGCTTACCGTGCGCCAGCCGCCGTGCCGCAATAAAGTACAGGGTGTCAAAAGCATCAACCGTCGCCGCCTGGTCAGTCTCGTCGTCGGCAATCAGTCCCCGGAAGGCATCAGAGGAGAGTACTTCGGTCGGTGCAAACCATCGCCGCGCAAATGTGGTTTTACCGGAACCGGATGCGCCGGCCAGCGCAACCAGCGTTCGTGGTGAAATCTGAATACAGATGGACGGCTGATGTGAACCGGCAGTGTCCATTAGCTGGCGGTGGGCCTGGGGTTTCCAAAGATGTACGTTTCGATGACCTGGGCAACGCCGTCTTCTGTGTTGGGGGCTGTGAGTTCAAAGCCGAGTGCCTTGAGTTCAGGTTCGGCGTTGCCCATGAGGATACCGCGTCCGGCATAGCGCAGCATGTCGAGGTCGTTGTAGTTGTCTCCAACAGCCAGAATGGCTTCCGGCTCAACACCGAGCTGCGCGGCGACATACGCGATGCCGGCTGCCTTTGAGCAGGCCGGGTGCATCAGGTCGAGAATGGTCATGTCGTTGTGTGGGTAAGTCGTCATCAGCAGGCGGGCACCGGTGACGTCGCGTTCCAGAATCTGCGCCAGTTCCTGCATCGGGACACAGGGTCCGCAGAACATCACCTGCGTGACGGGGGCAGTGACCGATGTGCGTAGGTCGTCCACCTCGTGAACATACCGACGGTTCAGCTCGAGATAGTACCGCAGCGCGGCGTTTCGTTCTGATACGCCGTCGGTCACGATGCGGCCGTCACCCTCTGGGTCGTCCAGCACAATGGTGTCTGCACCATAGGCCTTACCCAGGGCGAGCAGTTCGCGTGCCACGTGCAGTTCTAACGGTTGGTAGTAGTGAACAGCCGACGTGGCGATGTCCTTGACCAGTGCCCCGTTATGCGTCACCAGCGGTGTTGTGAGTCCGACATTCTGGGCAATCGGACGCGCCGAATGAAAGCGCCGGCCGGTCGCCACGACGACCGCCACGTCATACTCCCGGATGGCGCACTCCAGAGCAGCGCGCGTGCGTGGTGTGATTTGGCTGTCCGGCCCCAACAGCGTCCCGTCCAAATCGACGGCAAGCAGGCGATAATTAGTCATGACGCAGGTTCCTCAAGCAAGGCACGCGCGGAACGATTCCCGGAGCTGCAAGGGATCATCAATGATAACGTCTGCCTCGGCAAGTTCATGGGCAACGCGAAAGCCGTAGGTGACGCCGCAGGTGCGCGTGCCGGCGGCGCGACCGGCCCGAATGTCATTCGGGCTATCGCCAATCATCACGGCATCGGCCGGATCGGAGACGCCACAGGCAGCGAGTCCGGCCAGTACCGGAGCCGGATGCGGTTTTCGCTCCGCCACCGAGTCACCACCGATGACACCGACGAAGTAGGTCCGTAGCCCTAAACCTTGCAAAATCGCTTCGGAAAACGCGGCTGGCTTGTTTGTGACAACCGCTTTAGGCAAAGCGGCGAAATGTTCCAGGGTGGCGACAACGTTTGGATATGGCTGGGTTGTCGCCAGTAAACACTGTGCGTAATGGACTTTGAAGCGTGTCAGTGCCTCCGTAATGAAAGCTTCCTCTAAGACAGCATTCGGGCAGGCAACCGCCAGCCCCCGTTCGACCAGCCGGCGCGCCCCATCACCGACGAAACGTGTGACAGCTTCGACACCGAGCGCCGGCAGCCCTAAATCCTGCAACATGCCATCGAGGGCTGTCGCCAGGTCGCGCCGGGAATCCACAAGCGTACCATCCAGGTCAAACAGAAGCGCGCGAACGGCATAAACCGGTGGTGCGTCAGCCAAGCGGTTTTCCTATTTCACGAAGCAATTTGAGGGCAGCGCGAATCGGGACCGCCAAATTGTTCCCTGGTACTTGTCCGCCGCCTTCATCCACGGTGACTTGCGCGTTGATGCCGATGACTTTCCCGGCGCTGTTGAAAATTGGGCTACCTGACCCACCTTCCTGCGTTGCGGCGTCGTGAACAATGCGTCCGGCTACGAGCCGCGTGACGTGGCCCTGCGTGACAAGTGGGACGAGTTCGCCACGTTGGGCGAGCAGGAATGCCTTCTCCGAGACTTTGAGGCGGCGTTCAAGGTCACGTTTCAGTTGTCCGTCCGTCAACTGCGCCACCAACACATCAACGCCGTTGGGAAAACCCATCAGGAGAATGGCCTGCCCGGTAATGTCCGGGAGGGGATCGGCTTCGTTGCCACCAACGCCTTCTATCGGGAGGATGGGAATTTTAGCGTCGCCCAACGTAAAGGTACAGGCTGCAACATCACTTTCCTGAGAAAAGCCAATCGGTTTGAGCGTAAACGGCGTTTTGTGCTCTGGGAAGTAAGCCTGAATCTCCTTGATGTACGGCTTCCCACCAAGCTGGTTGATGAGCTTGTCGGTCGGGTCGGTCCACCAGGGCTGGGCAATGTGCCGATTGGTCAGCACCAACCCTTCGGCGACGACAAACCCTGTGCCGCTGAACTCCTCGAAGAATTCATTCCCTGTGCCTTCAAAGCTCACGTTGAGCTTGCCGTCGGCCGAGATTGCCCGGCTGTCGTCAAAGCTGTGGTCGAGATAGCGCAGGGGGCGCTGCTGGGCGTCGCGGTAGCCGTAAGTACCGATAATGAGGCACACTCCGCCCCGGTAACTGGCCGCAATCCTGGGAGCAAAATTAATGGCTTCTTCGTAATCCCTGATTCGGTTCTTGAGTTTTTCGTTTTCCTCCATGAGTTCGTCAATCTGGATGCCCGAACTCTGGTTTTTCATCCGCAGGTCTTCAGTTAACTTGGCGTAGTTCCACAGGAAAACAAACACAATCACCGTTGCGGACATCACGGCAACAGGCACGGAGACGGTCAACAGCAACGCCACTGCCCGCACCCAAGCAGGCATCTCTGCATAGAGAGCGAAGACGAGTTCCTTGAGGAAGCGCGTCGCCGTGCGAGGGTGGATTTGTCCACCGGCATCTACCGCTGGAAACTGGCTCACGCCTTTGAGTGAAGGCGTTTTGGTTGGCTCAAGGCCGGTGGTCTGGGGTTTGGCGACCACCTGGACGACCACCTTTGTCGGGCCTGTGCCCTCCACGGTGCTGCGCGGTTCAACGGCGACAACATCACCGCTGGTCAGGACAATCGGCGTGCCGTCGGCGGGTGTCCGAAGCTCATCATTGATGCGAAATGCGTAGTGGTCGGCATCGTGGACGAACAGTTCCAGTTGCTCGGCGCGGCGACGAATGGCAGCAACAGCGCCTGGCGCAGCACTCTTTTCGGGAAGGTCGAGCACCACGTCACACTCCGCCCCGGCACCGATGGTGACGGCTTCCTGATCGAAAATAAACGACTGGCCCTGACCCGCTCCGCTGAGGGACACAACCAGCAGGTTAGATACAGTCTTGCTGACAGCCATGGATTTCGGATGACCTCGCGCCAGGTGACGACCAAAACGCGTTGGAGAGACGAAGAAACCAATGACCCTTAGGGCGTGGAAGCACCCAACGCTTCACAAGTCCTTCAGACAAGTGCCAGGTGATGCGCACAACACCCACCTTGCCGGGTACGGCAGTCAACATGTTACTGTCATCCACGAGTAGCAACAAGATTTTCCTTCAGGATTTTCCGTGAAGTTTTGTCTTCCTGATTCCAGCCTAAGGTAGGTGAAAACACAAGGTGTCACACTCTCCATCACCTGCAACGGATGTTGCGGAGGACAGTCACCAAGTGCGCTTTGCCCGGCGCCCCGGCGTTGTTTTCCTGACCGGTTTTATGGGATGCGGTAAAACAACCGTCGGCCGACAACTGGCAACGCTGGTACAGGGACGCTTTGTTGACCTTGATGAGTACCTTGAATCCACGACGGGATGTACAATTCGTGACTTATTTCGGCAGGAAGGGGAAGCAGGCTTTCGGCAACGCGAGCAGGTCGCACTTGTGCAGCTCTGTACGGCGCTGGCGCAAGACCAGACGCCCTGGAAAATTGTGGCTCTAGGCGGTGGAACTTTTACGGTTCCAGCAAACCGCGACCGCATCCGTCGGACAGGATGGAGTGTGTGGTTGGACGTACCCTTTGAGCTGCTGGCAGCGCGCCTGACACAAAACGTAACCCGCCCGCTCTGGACTTCCCTGGAAGAGACCCGGTTGCGATATGCAGTGCGGCGGGCCGATTATGCGCAGGCTGACATTCGGTTGTCTGTGACCGATGCCCCGCCGCACCAGATTGCGGAGGAGATCGTTCAGGCGCTTTTACAGTACAGCAATAGGGAAGCCAAGGCTTGACAACTAGTCCCCTGCCTCTGTTATAACAATAAACCGCCCTGATTGAACGCCCTGTTCATTCGGCGGCTGCTTATCGCGGGGTGGAGCAGTCCGGTAGCTCGTTGGGCTCATAACCCAAAGGTCACGGGTTCAAATCCCGTCCCCGCATCCATTCAAAGCCCCGATGACCTCGGGGCTTTGGCATATTTCCCAACGCTTTTTCGCCCAAACAGGTTGGTTTTATTGCTGAGTGCGCCTCATTGCCCGGCACTCCTCTGTCGCCGGGCTTGCTCCAGCCATTCCCGAACTAGGGGCGAGTCTGGCAGCAGCCGTGCAGCAACGGTCAGCTCGCGCTCTGCCGCTGCCGCGTCGCCTGCTTCGAGCAGCAGGACGCCGAGTCTGGCGCGCGGGCCAGCGGCCTGTGGCAGCAGGCCGGTAAGTCGCCGATAGATCTCGATGGCTGCTGCCCGTCGCCCGGCGGCAACCAGCGCCTCACCGGCGGACAAAAGTGACTGTGGAGCCTGAGGGGCATAGCGAATGGCGGTCTCCGCCTCGGCGACAGCATGCTCTACATCACCTAACTCGGCTAGGGCGCGGGCATACAGTCCGTGAATCATACCCCATTCATTGGACGGAAGCGGCAGGTGTGGCGGTTCTTTGGTCAGCATGTACGCTAAACCTGCCTTAGCTGCCGCAAACGCTCCGGCGTCAATGTCAAGTATTGCCAGCCGGATGCGCGCTGCCACCGAGCGTGGCTCAACCTGCACGGCCTGTTCATAGAAGACGCGGGCCTGCTCCGGCCGATAGGGTGCAATGGCGTCGCCGACATTGACATAGCCCAGGGGATGCTGTGGGTCAGTTTCGATGAAGCGGCTGAACAAGGCGTAGTTGTCGCGCCAATCAAGATTCCGAGCGGTTGTGTGAGACGCATAACCAACAACCAGACTGACCAGGCAGAGGCTCAAGCCGAGTTGCATCACTGTAGAACGCAAGCGCCAGCCTATGCCGGCTAGTGTGACCTCGAGTTGCGGCGCACGTTCCCAAGCCAGCCAAGTCCCGTAGCCGAGTGCAATGGCGTAACTCACCGATGGAAGATATAACCACCGCTCGCCGATGAGCGCCCCGAGCGGGATAGGAATGTTGCTCACAACAGACAATGTAATGAACCAAAAACCAACGGCAAAGGTGACAAGCGGTGCCGAGCGCCAACAAAACCAGGCAGCCGTGACCAGTCCCCCGTTGAGCGCCAACCCGAGCAACTTGGCCCCATTCCAGCCGAGCGTCACCGGGACATTCAGGTGGTCATACCAAGGGCGGAGTGGGTGTCCGATCAAGAGTAGGCGGTACCAGGTCAGCCCGGTCTCAAGCATAATAACGGCGCGCTGTCCTAGGGAATAGCCGGCAAGGGGAATCACACCAACCCCAGAAGTTTGCCTCAGACCTTCACCAGCCAGCATGCGCAGGCCAAAGTACGGTATCAGTGCCGCAGCAAAGACCCAGAAGGAGATGGTTTGCTGCCGGAGGTAGCGCCAACGCTGCGTCATATCGCCGTGGATGAAACTACGCCGGCGTGCACGGAGTCCCTCTGCCAGCCAGAGCGCCGCCGGAAGGACGATCATATTCTCCTTTGAGAGCACTGCAGCGAGGTAGGCCACTGCGGCAACCATCCGCCAGCCAAGCGCCGGCCGGGTCTGCCGGGACTTGAGCCAGGCCCACCACATCAGACCACCGCAGGTCATCCCCAAGAGCTCGCTGCGTCCGACGATGTTGGCAACGGCTTCCGCGTGAACGGGATGGACGGCGAACGTCAGCGCGGCCAGACCGGCGACGCCGAGGGAAGCGCGGTAGCGGCGCAGCAAATGGAACAGCAGGGCGACGTTTGCCGCATGCAACAGGACATTGGTCAAGTGGTAGCCCGCTGCCCACAGGCCCCAGAGGCTGTACTCCAGGGTAAAGGTCACGATACTCAGGGGGCGATAGTTGCCGCCGCCGCCGGTTTGGTGACTCCAGTAGCCTTTCGTGAACAGCCAGGGAATGCGGCGCCAGTCGGTAATGTACGGGTTGGTCTGGACGATGCTGATGTCGTCAAAGGCAAAGCCATTGGCGAGGGTGTTGGCGTACACCAACCCGGTGAGCAGGACCAGCGCAAAGACGGTTTGGCGTGGCGAAAAGGAGGAGGTCACGGGGATGCGCTCAATGGTGCCGCACCCGGCGACTTAGTGCCGGTTGCGCGCTTCTGGCGGACGAAATCAAGTCTGGCTTGCAGCGACGGTGCATGTGGGGCAAGTTGCAACCCTTTCAGTAGGACATCTTCGGCTTCAGGGTAGCGTCCTAAATCAATGAGGACCGTTGCCAGATTACCGTAAGCGCGCACGTGGTCATGGTCGTAAACTGTTAGACGCCGGAAACCATCTAGTGCCGCCTCAACCTTTCCAGCTTGCAGCAACACTTGGCTCGTTTCAAATAGAACGACGATTGATGTTGGCGATTGGCGCCGGGCGATCTCGGCTTGCTCAAGGGCGGCGGGCAGGTCGCCCGTCAGCGCCAGCGATTTGGCGTACAGCGCGTGCCAGTCGGCCCATTCTCCGGTCGGGACAGGCAAGCTTTCCGGCTCCTGCGCCAGCAGGCGTGCCAGCCGATCGCGGGCCGCCGCTGCCTTGCCTTCACGCAGATCGAGGTCAGCCAGGCTGCCCTGCGGCGATAGAAACTCGGGGTCAAGCTGAAGTGCCCGTTCCTGCAACGCGCGCGCGCGCTGTGGATCGCTCTGCATCAGCTCATGGCCCAGCATCATGTAGCCCGACGGATTGTTCGGCGCCGCGGCCACCAGGCTTTCAAACAGCGTGACGTTGTTGCGCCAGTCACGGTTGCGCTGGATGGTCGCGGCGGCGTGAAAGGCAAGCAAGCCGACCGTTGTCCCAACGGCCGCGGCGCGCGGCAGACCGCCCTGGCGGACGCCCCAGACAATGCCCATCGCCATCGCGAGCGAAACGGCGACGGAGGGTAGGTAGAGCCAGCGCTCCGCCAGCAACGCGCCAATCGGAAACGGCACGTTGCTCGTAATCGCCAGCGTGATGAACCAGAACGCCACGGCAAAGGTTGCCAGCGGCGCCCGCCGGCGGCAGAGGATCGCCAACGCGATCAGTCCGGCATGGATGACCAAACCGGCGGCAGCCCGCCCGTCCCAGGCTGGGGTCAGGTTGAATTCGCGAATGCTGTAGAATGCTTGTAGCGGATAGCCGATGAGCGCCAGCCGGTACCATTCCACGCCGATGCGCGCCATGATAATGAGGCGTTCCCCGAAGCTTCTCCCTGCGAGCGGCACTTGTCCGACTTCGACCGCCTGAGCCAGGTCTTCGCCGGCCAGGGAGCGCAGCCAGAAATAAGGGCCGAGCGCGGCAAGGAGCGTGACCAAGGGTAGCCCGCGTTGCTGCAGCCAGTCCAGCGACGGCCGACGCGAGCGGGCGCCGACCAGCCACTCGGCAACGAAAAGCGCCGCCGGCAAAGCGATCATGTTTTCCTTCGACAGCACAGCTGCCAGGTATGCTGCCGCCGCGCCAATCCGCCACCCCCAGGCGCCGCGCCCGCGGCCCTCCAGCCACATCCACCACATCAGCCCGCCGAAAAACATGCCGAGCAACTCCGCCCGCCCAACAACATTCGCGACCGCTTCCGTGTGGACCGGGTGGACGGCAAACAGCAGCCCCGCCAGTCCGGCCGTCTCCGGGGGGACGCGATAGCGCCGCAGCAAAAAGAACAACCAGAGGACATTGGCGGCGTGCAGCAGCGCATTGGTCAAGTGGTAGCCGAACGGGCGCAAGCCCCACAGCCAATAGTCCACGGCGAAGGTGGTGACCGTAAGCGGACGGTAGTTACCGCCGCGGCCGACGACATGGCTCCAGTAGCCGCGCAGCCAGATTACCGGCCAATCTAGCCGGTGAACGGCTGGGTTATCAACAATGAGGGGAATGTCGTCGTAGGCAAAGTCATTGACCAGCGTGTTGGCATAGACCGCCACGGCAACGACTGCTAATGCGAAGGCAATTCGCGGTGAGTCCCAGTGCCACCGGTCGGCACCCACCCTAGCCCCAAGCGGTGAAACGAGAAGTCGTCCCGACGTCATGATTGGCGGGCCGGGCCGGAGAAAGGCCGTTGGCGAGTCGTTTGAATGAAGCTCGGACGCGCTGCGCCTGCCCCAAGCGCTTCAATGGCATGTCGCACCCGGTCAAGGAGGCGGTTGCGCACCCAGACCCGTGTGCGTCCACCGTATGGTTGAAGTCGCTGCTCGACGGTGAGCAAAAACTGCTGCCAGGCAGTTTCCAGATCATCAGCGATGCGCGGAAGTTGTGAAATGTCGTAGGGAACGGCTACGGCTGCGACGCCGAGCTGGGCAAACACTGCTAAGTAACGCGCCGTGGCCACATCCGGGCAGGTCAGTCGGCGTCGCCCGACTTTCAGTTCGACGCCGAGCAAGGTGTGTTGAATCCGTACGGAGGGACGTCGGAGGCAAGGTGTGTTGAATAGGTTGTAGCGTCGAGTCCGTTGGCTCAGTACTTGGGAAGCGTACAGGTTTGGCAAGAGGCGGTCGCCAAGTGCCTGCGCCACGTCTGCGTACAGTGCGGCGAGTTCTTCTTCATTCATGGGTCACATTGCACATCGGCCACAGCCCATGGACGCTCAGTTCAGGACGGCAGTGGTGACGAACCCGCCCTCCGGCACTGCTGCCCCTTCCGCATACAGCATGTGCGGTGTCGCATGAGCAATACGTACGCTATACAGCCCCGGACGCGGGGCCGTTGTGTTAGGCACGACAACGGTGTGGTTGCCGCGCGTGTGGCCCTGCATCAAGTTCGCCTCATGGGCCGGTCCCTTGACAAGGACCTCTACAGTTTGTCCGACCCACCGTCGGTACTGCTGCAAGCTCCAGTACTTCTGGCGCTCAATGAGCCGCATCAGCCGGGCAACTTTGGTCGCATGCGGAATGTCGTCAAAGTGCTTGGCTGCCGGAGTGCCGGCACGTTCGGAATAGATGAACATAAACGCCATATCAAACCGGACGGCGTCATAGAGGGTCAGTGTTTCTTCAAAATCTTCTTCTGTCTCGCCCGGAAAACCACAGATGATGTCCGTGGAGATGGTCGCGTCGGGAAGCTGTGAGCGAATGGCAGCGATGCGCTCCAGGTAGTACTCACGCGTGTATTCACGTGCCATCCGCCGCAGAGTGCGGTTGGACCCGGCCTGGACCGGCAAGTGAATGTACCGGCACACGGCCGGGGTTTCGGCAATGGCTGCAATAATGTCATCGGTAAAGTTGATGGGGTGACTTGTAATGAAGCGCACGCGCGGCAGGCCAAGTTGACCGACCATCCGCAGCAGTTCGGCAAAGGATGGAAATCCCGGTAGGAGCTTGCGGTGCGGCCCGAGTCCCGGCTCAAGCCCGTAGCTGTTGACGTTTTGTCCTAGCAAGTTGACCTCCACAACGCCGGCAGCGCGCAGGGCCTCAACCTCGCGCAGGATGTCCGCAGCCGGCCGCGACACTTCTGGCCCGCGCGTCGTTGGGACAATGCAGTAGGTGCATTTGTGGTTGCAGCCGCGCGTAATCGCCACATGGGCCGAGAGGACGCCCTGCGGGGGCGGTGGCGCGTAGTCACGTAGTTCATCCTTGAACGCAAAGCTTGTGAACCCTTTCTGCTGTAGTGCAGGAATCAGATCGGTCAGCGCCCCAGGGCCGAGCATGAAATCCACGCCGAACTGCGCGCCCATTACCTGACCTTCCGGTAACTGGGCTAAGCAACCCATCAGGCCCACCGTGACCGGTCGGCGCCGTTTTTCCTTGCGCAGCGCTCCCAGAATCGAGCGTGCTTTCTCCACGGGTTTGCCCCGTACGGCGCAGGTGTTGAGCAAAACCAGATCGGCGTCATGAATATTGTCCACAAATGAATAGCCAATCCCAGCCAGTTGTGACTGGATGGCATGGGTGTCGTATTCGTTCATCTGGCAGCCAAGCGTGATGACACAGGCTTGCATAGGCGACCCGACCTGTCCTGAAAACAAAAGATGCAGCGTGACTATACCGTGCGGTGGTAGCTTTTCAATCCGTCAGTGAGCATCCGACCATCGTTCGGGCCTTGACCCCAACCCGCCGACATCCAACAATGCGGTAGTCGTCCGACTTGGTGGCTTCCCGTAGAGTTTGCTCTGCCAGTTCTCAGCGCGCCTTGTTTCACCTCCTGATCGCACCGGTCTAACACGATGAAGGTTTTTACGTGCATCCCAATCCCATCACGCCTGGTTGTTGGTCTCCTTGGGGTTGCCTGTCTGACTTGGCTGACAGGTATCCCGGCCCTGGTGAGTCCGTCCGGGTACGGCACTGTTCAGGCTCAAGAAGTCGAGTTCGGTTTGGCTTCGGATGCAGCGCAGGGTGATGCCTGGAAAGGAAAGGTCGTCACAACGGCCTATATCGAAGCCCTGACGCTGGCCGAGGAATACTACGCCGGCCCGCTGGACTATGAACGCCTGTGTGATGCTGCCGCAACGGGCATGCTGCGGATGCTGGATCCGCACTCGAACTTCTTCACCCGCGAGGAATTCAACGAATTTCGCAGTCAGCAGCAAGCCAACTACTCCGGCATCGGTTCGCTCATTGCGCAGCACGGCAACAAAGTCTATATCTGGTCGCCGATTGCCGACACACCTGCGTACCGTGCCGGACTGCGCTACGGCGATGAAATTCTCGCCATTGACGGGGAGTCCACCGAAGGTTGGGGTGTGTCAAAAGTTCGGTCTCGATTGCGCGGGCTGCGCAGTACGGCCGTTACGGTGACAGTCAGTCGTCCGGGTGTGCCAGACCCTATGACAGTACGGATTGTCCGCGATTCCGTCGGGCAGCCCTCGGTGTCAAATGTGTTTATGCTGACCCCGGACGTCGGTTATTTGGCGTTCCGGCGCGGTTTTGCCCAGGCCAGCGGGGAAGAGGTCGCCGCGGCCGTACACCAGCTCAAGGCACGGGGCGCGCAGGCCATCATCTTCGACCAGCGCGATAATCCAGGGGGACTCGTGGAGGCTGCACGCGCCATCGCCGAGTTATTCCTTCAGCGGGGGCAAAAAATCGTCAGTATTCGCGGCCGGACGCCGCGCGGGACGATGTATGAGAATGCGCTGATGTCCAATAACTCCAATCCTGAAGACGTTCCATTGGTTGTGTTGGTCAACGGCGGGAGTGCCAGCGCTGCTGAAATTCTTGCCGGCGCGCTCCAGGACCACGACCGCGCCCTGCTGGTGGGTGAAACAACCTTCGGCAAGGGCTTGGTACAAACACCCTACCGGCTGCCGGACGGCTATGGGCTGACGCTGACCTCGGCAAAATACTACACGCCAACGGGCCGTCTGATTCAGCGGCGCTACGACAATGTTTCACTCTACGATTATCAGCGCCGGCGCTCGCGGACGGCAGCCACCGGTCAAGGTGGGTTGACTCAGTACTTCACCGACGGTAAGCGGACGGTGTACGGCGGCTTGGGGATTACGCCGGATGTCGAAGTCAAGGGCGAGACCTACACGTTGGCGCAGGAAAAGCTCAGCAGCTTGACCTTCCTGTTTGCGCGCCTCCTGGTCAACGGGCAGGTGGAAGGTCTGACGGCGTATCGGGTTCCGCACGATGTGGATTTCAATCACACGCTGCAAGAGACCGACTATCCGGTGACGGACAAGCTGCTGGCGACGTTCAAGACATTTGCACGGGAGCGGTTACAGGAGTTTGGTTTGACGCCGAACGCACTGGCAGGACAGGATGCGTTCCTACAACGTCAACTGCGGCGTGAGGTGTTGATAGCGGCTTACGGCTTCGACACGGCGCAGGAAGTCATCATCCGTGAGGAAAATGTGGTCAAGCGCGCCCTGGCCGAAATTCCCCAGGCACGCGCCCTGGCCGAAAATGCCCGTCGGCTCAATGTGTTACCGGCGCGGATGACCGAAGGTGTCAAGAACAACAACAAGAACAGCAATTAGCGTTGCACATCCCTTGCAGGACAGGGCACCGTCTACACCTGGGGCGGCAGTAACATCCTTCTTTGATGATGTCATTGATGCGGGACGCCGAGCACGCTGCCGCGCGGCGACTGGTCGCGGGCGACACAGACCTTGACGAGCGCGCCATTGAAGCTTCACTGCGCCCACGCTTTCTGCGTGATTATGTGGGACAAACACGTGCCACGGAGAACCTCGGCGTGTTTATGCAGGCGGCGCGCCGGCGGGGTGAGCCACTCGATCATCTGCTGGTATGTGGCCCACCGGGACTGGGCAAAACGACCCTGGCCATGATCGTCGCCAATGAGATGGGCGTCGATATTAAGTCCACCTCAGGCCCGGTCATTGAAAAGGCCGGCGATCTGGCAGCGATCCTGGCCAATCTTCGGGAACGGGATGTTCTGTTCATTGACGAAATCCACCGTTTGTCGCCAGCGGTTGAGGAGATTCTCTACCCGGCCATGGAGGACTTTCAACTGGATATTGTGATCGGACAGGGTCCATCGGCACGTTCCATCAAGCTGGACTTGCCCCGTTTTACGCTCATCGGTGCCACGACGCGCGCCGGCCTCATCACGGCCCCATTGCGAGGGCGCTTTGGCATTAACCTTCACCTCGACTTTTACACGCCGGAGCATCTCCGGCAGATCGTGATGCGCGCTGCCCGGATTTTGAACACACTGATTGACGAGGACGGCGCCGCAGAAATTGCCCGCCGTTCACGCGGAACACCCCGCATTGCCAACCGGCTACTGCGGCGCGTCCGCGACATTGCCGAAGTCATGTACGACGGGCAGATCACGGCCGCCGTCGCTGCCGAAGCCCTGGATCGGCTGGAAGTGGATAAGTTTGGCCTCGACGAAGTCGACCGCAAACTGCTACTCACGATTATTGAGAAGTTTGATGGCGGACCGGTCGGGCTGGCGACGCTGTCGGCGGCCATCAACGAGGAAAAGGACGCCATCGAGGAAATCTACGAGCCGTATCTGATCCAGACGGGCTTGCTCAACCGCACCCCACGGGGACGGGTGGCGACAAGCGCCGCCTATGCGCATTTGGGCGTCGCACCGCGCCGAACGGCTGAAACAGCACAAACACCGCTGTTCGACGGTTATGACGAAAGCCTGAAGAAAAGCTATTGACAAGCTGCGCTGGGGTCAGTAGAAACTGCCTTCTCTATTCCTCAGTAGCTCAATGGCAGAGCATTCGGCTGTTAACCGAAGGGTTGTAGGTTCGAGTCCTACCTGAGGAGCCACCTAATTCACAGGATAGGCGCAGGTCGTTCCTGACCTGCGCCTGTTGCTGTTTCCCGGTGACCTCAGCACGTGTGAGAGGTAAGGTTAGCGCACGGATTGGTCGGCGAGCCACGCCTGCCGGTTGCACTGCACCGACTAGAGCGTTCCGCGTGCGGCCTGATCCTGTTCAATCGCTTCAAACAGGGCTTTGAAATTCCCTTTGCCAAAGCTTTCACTGCCACGGCGCTGGATGATTTCAAAAAATACAGTCGGACGATCCTGAAGCGGCTTGGTAAAGATTTGCAGCAAATAACCCTGATCATCCCGGTCAACCAAAATGTTGAGGTCGCGGAGTGCGGACAAATCCTCAGCAATGTCGCCCACTCGCCCCGTGACGGTGTCATAGTAACCCGGCGGCACGCTCTGGAACTCAACGCCGTTGGCGCGCAGTTGTGCGACAGCGCCGAGAATGTCCGACGTGGCAATTGCAATGTGCTGTACGCCGGGTGAACCGTAGAAATCCACGTACTCTTCAATTTGGGACCGCTTCTTGCCCTTGGCCGGCTCGTTGATCGGGAGTTTGATGGCCAGGCTCGGGCTGGCCATCACCTTTGAGCGCAGCGCCGTGTATTCCGTTGAAATGTCTGTTTCGTCGAAGTGGCGGAACTGGAAGAAACCAAAGATGTCTTCGTAGAATTGCACCCAGGTCTCCATTTCATTCCAGCCGACGTTGGCGACAACGTGATCGATTCGCTGGAGAAACTCAGTCTGGGCAGCCCTGACAGAGCGCGGCTCAAAGCCCGGCAGAAACGGGCCTGTGTAGTTGTCACGGGTCACAAAGCGGTGAATTGTATCGCCATAGGCAGCGATTTCGGCGACCTGCACGGTTCCGTGCGCATCACGCAGGGTGACCGGTTCGCGCCATGCCTTGGCTCCGCGCGCGACGGCCTGTTGGAAATCAGCCGTCGCGTCAGGCGTGCGAAACGCCACGGCATAGACGCCGTCGCCGTGACGATGAACATGTTCCGCAATCGGATGGTCGGCTGTCAGCGCTCCCGTGATGAGCAAGCGAATAGCGCCTTGCTGAAGGGCATAGGAGACGCGGTCACGCACGCCGGTTTCCGGCCCACAGTAGGCGACAATGTTGAACCCAAACGCCGTGCGGTAGAAATACGCTGCCTGCTTAGCATTGCCAACGTAAAACTCAACATGGTCAAAATCCACAACGGCGAGTGGCGCACGCTGCTGACGCGCTTCTTGAGGTGCAGACATACGATGATACCCCGTAAGCAGAAGGTTACCAAACTCACGTTGGATTGTCGTTCGGTTGTTGACGCTGCGCAAGCGAACCTGTGGTGCGGAGCCGTCTGTGGAGAAATATTTCACGGAGGACGCGCTTCTGGTTTAGAGTCGGTATGTCATCATCTTCATCACGGTGCTGTCCCGGAGTTGCTGCGCACGCCATGCATCCACGTCTGACCCAGGCCACCCAAGCCATCCTGCAGTCGTATGCAGCGTCATCGGCGCTCCGTCACGACCGGGGAGCCCTGCCGTCGCGCGATGCCATCATTAAAACCCTGCTTGACTTTCGGGAGTTGCTTTTCCCGGGCTACTACGGTGCCGTCACGCGGGCGGCAACCCCAGAGCGGGTGCAGGAGTTGCTCGACGATATTGCGGCCGAACTACCCAAACAAATTGCTCTGGCGTTGTGTCATGACCGCAAGTTGCCGCACGATGCCTGTGCCGAGTGTACCGATTGCTGGACAACGGCGGAAGCCATTGTCTGGGACCTCATTGACCGACTACCGGCCTTGCGCGAGTGGCTCGCCGAAGATGTCGAAGCGGCCTACCTCGGCGATCCGGCCGCCCATGATTACGACGAGGTGATTTTGAGTTATCCGTGCATCCAGGCGATTTTGGTACACCGCATTGCGCACGATCTGTTCATGCGGGGGGTGCCGCTGATTCCGCGCATTATGGCGGAATACGTCCACGGACGAACCGGTATTGACATCCATCCCGGTGCCCGCATCGGTCGTCGGTTTTTCATTGACCATGGCACAGGTGTCGTCATTGGTGAAACCACGGTCATCGGCGACAATGTCAAGCTGTATCAAGGTGTCACGCTTGGCGCGTTGTCCTTTCCCAAGGATGCCGACGGATTGTTGGTACGGCACGTGAAGCGCCATCCGACCATTGAGGACGATGTCGTGATCTATGCTGGTGCAACGATTTTGGGCGGTGAGACGGTGATCGGGCGTGGCAGCATCATCGGCGGCAACGTATGGTTGACCCGTTCCGTTGAGCCGTACAGTAAGGTGGTGATTGAAGATCCGCAGATTCGCATCATTACGCGCGCTGGCGTTGCCCACACCACGTAATGGTGTGGGCAACTTGAGTTTGGTCGCCCGACGACGCTGGCTCAGACTACGGAGTATGGCATGCAGGCTGGACGCCCCACCGGCTTCCCCGGAAAACTGTTTATTGTTGAAGGCATTGACGGTTCTGGCAAAAGTACCCAACTCGACCTGCTCCACAAATGGTTAGTCTCGGAAGGGTACTGTGTCTTTTTCAGCGCGTGGAACTCTTCGCCGCTTGTGAAGAAAACCACCAAGCTAGGGAAAGAAACCCACGCCTTGTCACCGACAACGTTTAGTCTAATTCACGCAACAGACTTCGCCGACCGCACAGAGCGCGACATCATCCCGCCACTCAAGGCCGGAGCGATTGTGCTGGCCGATCGCTACGTGTACACGGCGTTTGCCCGTGATGCGGTGCGCGGTAATGACCGTGAATGGGTCAGGAAAGTGTATGCCTTTGCCGTGCCGCCGACGATTGGCTTTTATTTCCGTGTCCCATTGGAGACGGCGCTCGACCGCATTCTGGTCGGACGTCCCGAGTTGAAGTACTACGAAGCCGGACTCGATATGGGGTGGTCGGAAGACCCCTACGAGTCGTTTCGGATTTTTCAAGGCAAGATTTTGGAGGAGTACGAACGCCTGGTTGCGGAATACAACCTGACGGTGATTGACGCGACGTTGCCGATCACAGAACAGCAACGGATTGTGCGCAGTCTTGTCAAACCGCACCTGAAGGGCGTGCTGCGTGATCCACAGTTTCGGGCGCACCGCCGTAGCCGTTTGGTATCCTAGCGCCCACCGGTGCCCTGGAGTAATGGCATGACAAAGATTCAATTCTTTGGAGCCGGATTGCCCGGCTTTCAAGAAACAAACTTACCCGGCCGCCTCATCGTCTTGGAGGGAACGGATGGGGTCGGCCGCTCGACCCAGATTGCGCTGCTCAAAAACTGGTTGGAGTCCTCGGGGTTTGCCGTGCTGGACACGGGATTGACACGCTCGATCCTCGCCGGGCGGGGCCTCAAAAAAGCCAAGGAAGGGCATACGCTCGGCGCAAAGACCATGGATTTGTTCTATGCGACCGATCTCGCCGACCGCCTGGAAAATCAGATGATCCCGGCCCTCCGGGCAGGTTTCATTGTTCTCACCGACCGGTATGTGTATTCGCTCATGGCGCGGGCGATTGTCCGCGGCGCCTCGGCTGATTGGATTCAGAGTGTTTATGGTTTCGCACTCAAGCCAGATGCTGTGTTATACCTCAAGATTGACCTACCGCATCTGATTCCGCGCGTCCTGACCAGTACCGGCTTTGACTACTGGGAGTCGGGGATGGATTTTCTGCCCGGTGATGATATGTATGACTGCTTTGTGCAGTATCAAACCCGGTTGTTGGCAACCTTCGACCAACTGGCGCGGCAGTATGGTTTTGACATCGTCGATGCACGGCAGACGATCAACAAAGTCTTTAGCGTTCTGCAACGGAAGATTCGGAAGGTGTTGCCGCGGACGACGTCGGCCGCAGATGCGATGCCCAGCGGCCTGACCTCTGGCAGCCCACCCACAGACGCTGCCGCCGTAGCCGGGGGCGCGGATGCGCTCGAAGGCCGGCGGCAAACGCACAGCTCGCTTGTGGGTGTACGGTCCGATCTGACCGGCAGGGAGGAAATGAAACCAAACCACCAGGTTGCCAAGCCGATAGGCGAAGAGGCATAAGCAGCTTGTTCTTCGACTATGGTGGGCCACGCTGCTTGCCTATGCTGTCGGGTCGTTACAAACCATCGCCTGTGTGGGATGGCACATCTGGGCGAACATCGCCGGCGGTGAGCTTTGCCGGTGCTGTTGTTGTGCGGTGTATGTCGGTTGAAGTTCGACGCCGGCGCTTTTTGACTTGGGTTGGGCTGCTCGGTGGCCTCACGGTTGGCAGATTGGCCGGCGAGGGGCAATCAGCCGTCGCCGGCCAAAGTGCCGGCCGGCTACCCAAGGGCTTTCGCGAGCCGACGCTGACGCTGAGGGCGCTCCAGGTTGAACATGTGGATTATCCCATCGCCGATTTCCGCGCTACCGTCACGGTTCACAACCCCAACCGTGAACTGAAGCTCTCCAACCTGACGTACCGGCTCACGATCAATGATGTCGAGTGCGGGCGTGGACGCCGGCCCGACGCACTAACCTTACCGAAAAACGGTGCGTTGGATGTAACCTTTCCGGTAGCGGGTGACCTCTCCAAGGTGTTCCAACTGGGACTCTATACCCTGTTGACGACAGACCTCGATGTGGGCGTGCGCTTTCGGTATGTGATTGATGTGGCGTTCGAGGTGAGCCTTTTGTGGCTGTTCACGCGTCGTCTGCAGGCGCGACTCACCGGTGAAATACCTCTCCGTGAACTCATGGTCAACCTGGCCCCGTTTGAGCTTGGGCGTCAAGGTGATTGATCGGGCCGCGCTGTCGTCGGGGGGGACGGCCAGCAGTTGACACTTTCCCAGGCTATGCCAATCTCACCAGGGCATCGCACCACGACATCTGACACAAACTCATCTTGGGTCTGAACCATGGTTGCGTACGGGTATCGCCGCTCATTTGAGCGCCCTGGGATACCAACAGTATCGCCCTTCCGACACGGTCCGATGCCCGTTTGCGTTGCTTTGACGGAACGGTGAAGCATGAAACTGGTCATTCAGCGGGTGGCGCGGGCCTCTGTGTCAGTTGCCGGCAAGGTGGTCGGACGGTGTGAACGTGGGCTGTGCATCTTGGTCGGTGTCACGCACGGAGACACGGAAGCTAACGCCGATTGGCTGGCTGAAAAGACGGCCAATCTGCGTGTTTTCGAGGATGAAGCCGGGAAGATGAACCGTTCGCTGTTGGAAATCGGCGGTGGCGCGCTGGTCGTGTCGCAGTTTACCCTCTACGGTGATGTGCGGAAGGGGCGCCGCCCCTCCTTTGTGGACGCCGCGCCGCCGGATGTCGCCGCCCCCTTGGTGGCGCGTTACGCCGATGCCCTGCGGTTGTTGGGAGTGTCCGTTGAGACAGGTGTGTTTGGGGCACTGATGCGGGTCGAAATACACAACGACGGCCCAGTAACGCTCATCCTCGAGCATCCATAGCAGGCGCTGCTTCGGCCCCGAGCGCCGTGGACGGGGAAACCTCGGTGGCCTCATGGAGGTTCTATAGACTGCCGGCAAGGGTGTTGTGCTGCGGACGGTTCGCCTGGCTGTGCCCTGGAAGTTTCGCGTCCTTATTCATTGGGAGCTGCCGGTCAGGGGCAGCGCGCTGGGCGGATACCGGCGCGTTGGGTGAATACCATGTGGTGTGGTGTGAGAACGCCTTGAAATGCCAGTGCGATGGTGCGACACTTGATTTTCCCTGCCTCAGGGAAGTCGCCGGCTGCATCTGAGTCCAAGTTATGAGTGGGTTGACTGTCTCTACGTCACGAATCAACTACATTAAAGAAGCGGCCGGCGAGCCGTACAACATCTGGACTATGGTACTCCTGTTGTCGGCAGCGGCGTACACCCAGGACTGGACGCCACTTCTGGCCGGGGCGGTGCTCGAAGCAGCGTACTTGACGGTTGTGCCGGCGATGACCATCTACCGCCGTTTGGTCGAGCGCCGTGCTGCGCGGCAGCGCCAAATGCTCCGGCGGCGGCAGCGTGAAGAGCTAATTCGTACCTTTGAACCGCGTGACCGTGAAATGGTCGAATATCTGCGGTTTCAAAAAAACAAGATTTACGAGAACTACCTCAAGTTCACCAAGCTTGAGAAACTGCCCGAATCCATCCAGTGCCTGGATACGATGTGGGAGCAGTTTGTCGATCTGCTCGACGTGTACCGACGGCGTAAAACACACCTGCGCTCCGTCAACCGAGCAGCAATTCAGAACCAAATCACCCAGATTGAACGCCAACTGGCGACATCCGACGCCGCGACGCGCCCCTTGCTCGAACACAACCTCGATGTTCTGCGGCGGCGGCTCAAGACCTTTGACGAGATCGAACGCAGTGTGCGCCGGGTCGAGGCCCAGCTTCAAGCCATCGAGAATCGCTTTAGCCTCATCAACGACCACATCGTGACCATGACAGCGCTGGATGGCACGGGCGCAGCCGATCTGGATTTCGACGAGCTGCTGGCTAACATTGAGATCACGAAGCAAATCCTGGAAGAGTCCGCACCGGCGCTATCGGGCCTCAACCTGGTCGAGAGCGCCAACTGTCCTGAATCATTCCAGCCGCCGCCCAGCCGCCGTGAGCAGTACGAATAGTCAGACAAGCCGGCGGGCTGCGCACCGAGCGCAACCAGATGAAAACCAAGTGAGACGCTAGGCCCCGCGCGGAACGATGCGGTACAGCCGCCACGGGTGGTCGCTGCCGGTCAGACGGCGTAGGCGCTGGGGGAACTTCGCTTGCAGTCGCTCGTGCGACCAAGCATCGCCAACCGCCAACACAAAGTCAAAGTAGTCTAAATCGGCTTCCGTTAAGTGTTCCGGCGACCATTCCAGGCCGTCCGTCCACCGCACGACCGCGTCGGTTTCATACCGAACGAAGCTCTGCGGGAATTTGGCAAATGACAGACTGTAACTGCCGCCGCGCGTAACCTGTGCGTAGGCAGCAGTCTGCATTAACGGCCGGCCCTGAAAGCCTGGGACATCCTTGACAAAATCCAGCCCGATCACGCGCGGCCGGGAAGGTAGTGCGGCCAGGGCTGTGTCCAAACCGGCTATATACTCGCGCGCAAACGCGCGCCAGACGCCGGCCGTCCACAGGCAAAACAACAAGCATAGCAGCGCTGCACTGGCCCTCAGCAGCGGCCCAACGGTGCGGTCCGTCGCCACCTCATTCTGCGCCGTCCGCTCCGGGGCCGGCGCGCCGAGTAACAGCAGCACTGTGGCCGCCGGCATCCAGCGTTCGGCAAAGGCAATTGTGTACTGATACTGAGAGGGTAACAACAGCCCGGCTGCCAGACACAGGCCTCCTGCCAACAGCAGCGCCGGATCGACAGTCATCCACAGTCGTTTCCCCTGCCTGACAAGCCCGGCAAACAGCCAGCCGCCGAGGATCAGCAGCATGAGCGGCTCAAGTGGCCCGCGCAGGCCGCCATAGACTGCCTGCGGTAGCCAGCCGGTGAACAACCGGCGTCCGATGGGAGCCATCCAGACGGTCTTGTGCGTCACGAGCGCCGTGGTGTTGCCAAGGCTGACATACATAACGGCCGCCAGCGCCGCCAATGGCAACAGCCAGAGGCCCTCATCCAGTAGCTTTTGCCAGGAGCGCCCCAGTATCACGCCTGCCATGCCAAACCAAAGCAATGCCAATGCAAACCAGAGCGCATGCGCGGCGTAGAGCGCAGCTGCCAACCCGGCCAGCAGCATTTGCCGTCGGCGCATGTGGAGTGTGTCAGTCGTTGTCACCTGCACCCACAGTAGAAAAAGAGGGAAGCCGATAAGGAAACTCACAAAGCCCCAGTAGAGCGTGTGATTGAAGAACAGCGTCGTCGCCAGGGCAGCCGTGGCGGCAGACCGTCCCCGGCGGGCAGCAAGCCAGTGGATGGTCAGCGTCCAGGCCAGGCTCAGCACAACCAGCAGGGACTGTCCCACGCGCTCCGGGGGCAGCGCCTGCCACAGCCCGCCCAGGATGACATACGCCAAACTGTAGGGTGTCCACCACTGCACGATATAGGTGATGTCGTGTGCCTGTGGTATCCCCTGCAAGATGTCGAGCCAGAGCCGAGCCTGGACGACGTGCTGCGGAAGATCGGTCGTCGGCGGGAAGGGCGTGGTCAGGATTGGTAGCGTTGCCGCGACGGCGCAGACGGCGGCGATGACCGGACGCTTGCCCAACGGCCGGAGCGCACGAAAGCAAACATGGGCAAACCTCATAGGCGTGCATATACTTGGGCCGGCGTGCTTGTGCAACGCCGATTTTTGTCTCTGAATCAGAAAACGTTTTGCGTGAAGGCTTCTTCGCTGTGGATGGCCGCCGGGCTGTTTTTTTTGGTCGGCGCGGCGTATGTGCTGACGAGTCCGGGCCGCATAGACATCATTGACGGGCAGTGCCGCTTTGAAGTGGCGCGCAGCCTCATCGAAGTTGGCAAGCCCACCCTGCGCGATCCTATGCTGACGTGGATTGGCGTGCGCGGGCGCGATGGGCGGCTCTACAGTCACTATGGGCTAGGCGCGTCGGCGATGGGCGCGCCGCTGGTGGCGCTGGGCAAGCTGGGCGGGGACGACTGGAAGGGCGAGCGCCAGCGGTTTTTGTTTTCGCTCGCGTCCGCGCTGGCAGCCGCCGGGCTGGCCGTCGTTCTGTTTTTCTTTCTGCTCGATCTGGGCGTCACTGCCGGGCGGGCCCTGCTCTGGACGCTGGTCAACGCCTTCGCCACGCTGACCTTCATCGGCGCGACGACAACGTTTGACAACGTGCAGCAAGCATTTTTCGTTCTCTGCGCGGCGTGGCTCGCCTACCGCAGCGCCCGCCGGCAGTCGGTCGGCTACGCCGTTGCCGGCGGGCTGTGCGCTGGCTGGCTGGCGAACTTCGTTGAGCACCTGGTCTTGCTCTGGCCCTTTCTGGCGCTGATGTGCTCGCGCGTGAGCGCGAGCTGGCCGCCGCTGGTCGGCGACTTGCGCCCGTGGCTGGCGCAGCTCTGGGCGGCGTTTTGGAAAACGACGACCGGGCGCGCGTCGCTACAGCGCATTGCGGCCTTTAGCGCCGCCTGCGGCGTCGGGCTGGTCGTTTTCGGCATCTACAACGCGCTGCGCTTTGGCCATCCGCTCGCCACCGGCAAGTTTGACATTCCGGGCCATCCCTCCTTCTGGGGCAATCCGCTCTACGGCATACCGGGACTGCTCATCAGCCCGGGCAAGGGCGTCGTGTGGTATAGCCCGCCGATTCTGCTGGCGCTGTTCGGCTACGCCGGGCTGCGCGCCAAGGCGCCGATGGTGGCGCGGATGACGCTCGCGGCGTCAGTCGCGCTGGTCGCTTTTCTGGGGTGTATCTCGTTCTACGGCGGCGATTGGTGCTGGGGGCCGCGCTACCTGCTGCCGATCCTGCCGCTGTGGTCGCTGACGTTCGCCTTCCTGCCGCGCCGAGCGCTCATGCGCTGGGCGGCGGCCGGGATTGTAGCCGCCGGGCTAGGCGTGCAGGCGCTCGGGCTGAGCCTCGATCACCAGCGCTTCTTTCTGGAGCGCTGCCTGCCCCCGCACTTCTGGGCGACGGATCCGGGGTTTTACTTTCGGGAAAGCGCCCTGCTGGCGCGACCGTTCGAGCTGCTCAATCCGGTCAACCCCTCGGCGCGCGACCTGGCCTGCTGGTTTCGACCGGGGCCCTATGACGACACCAACACCTACTGCTTGTTTGGCCTCGCCCCGGAATGGGCCGACGACTCGCCCCTGTGGGCGCTCAACTTCGAGGTGTTTTATGTCGGGCGGCCGTGGTTCATCTGGATGCCGCGCCAGCCATACGAGCGGCAGCCGATTCCCGTGCGCTGGTGGCTATTTGGGACGCTGACCGCCGGCGCCATCGGCGGCGGGCTGGTAGCCTACGGCTTCCGGCGGCACCGAGACGATCTGGACGATCTGTAAGAAGCTGCCTTGCAGCCGGTTGGGAGAGTCCGGGAGGTGTTTTGTCCGCCCTGCCTCGGACGCAGGGCGTGTAAAGTCAGGCTGGAAAAGCGTCGTTTGGGGGCAGGTGTCAGGGCTTGACCGGACGCATGGACGTTAGCGCCCGGCACCTAACTTCTGCTGCCGGTGGGCGGTGGGATGACCGGTGCCCCGGCCCGAGCCGAAACCGTGGCGTTCACGCACGATGTACAGTGGCCGTCCCTTGACTTCCTCGAAAATCTTGCCCACGTACTCGCCGACAATGCCGAGGCTAAGTAACTGGACGCCGCCGATGAGGAGCACGGTGATGAGTGTCGAAGTCCACCCGGGAACCGTCCGGTGCAGGACGAAAAACACATAGAGCGCGTAAGCAATGTAGAGTGCTGCAAAGCCTGCCATCCCAAAACCGAGCAGCATGGCCACCCGCAACGGCCACACCGAAAACGACACCAGCCCGTGGACTGCGAAACGCAGCATGCGCCAGAGCGAGTACTTGCTTTTGCCGACAAAGCGCGCCGGAGCATCAAACACCACAGCTGCCGTTCGGAAACCAAGCCAACTGACCAGGCCACGATTGAAGCGGTGCGTTTCGCGCAAGGTGCAAAAACTCTCTACCGCAACCCGGTCCATCAGTCGAAAATCGGCTGCCCCGGCAATAATTGGCGTGCCTGATGCCTGTTGTAGCAGCCGATAAAACAAGCGACTTGTGAGGCGTTTGAACAAGGTCGCGTCGGCCGTTTCGCGGCGAATGGTATAGACGACCTCCGCTCCCTGTTCCCAGGCCCGGATGAGTTCCGGGATGAGTGCTGGTGGATGCTGTAGGTCGCTGTCCAGCGTCACCACGGCATCGCCCTGTGCGGCATCGAGTCCGGCGAGTAGCGCCGCCTGGTGGCCGAAGTTGCGTGACAACGTCAGTGTTTTGACGCGGGCATCCTGCGCCCGCAGTGTCGCCAACACCTGCGGCGTGGCATCGGTCGAGCCGTCATCTACGTAGATGATTTCCACGGCATAAGGCATTGTGCCGACGACGGCAGTGAGCGCAGCGTGAAAGGCCGGCAGTCCCTCGGCTTCATTGAAACAGGGTGCAACAATAGAGAGCAAGCGCCGTTCGTCAGAGTCAGCCATCGTTTTTGTCCCTACTCAGGGGCAGTTTTGCGCTAGCTCCGCCCGCCGCCGCGCGATGTCGGTCCGATCAGGCGCCAGACGCTGTGCTTGGTCATAGGCCGCATCCGCTTCCGGGCAGAGTCTCAGTGCACGGCGTGCTTCGCCCACCATCAACCAAATCTGGGGGTCATCCGGTGCCAGGGCTGCCGCCCGCTCAAGATAAGAACGTCCTTCCCGCAGCCGTCCAACCGCCAGCAGGGCGTAACCGTAGTCGTAGCAGAGCCCAGCCTCGTTGAGGCTCTCTAGGTTCTGCGTCAGCCAGGGTTCAAGCGTTGCAATGGCGCGTTCAAACTGGCCGGTGCGACAGTAGGCATTGCCCAGCGCGGATGCCAGGTGTCGCTCGTGCGGTGCTATCGCATAGGCCCGTTCCAGTGCCGCAACACTCTCCTGCAAGCGTCCACGTCGCAACAGGGCATCCGCAAGATTTCCCCACGCGAACGCATTGTTCGGGTGAAAGTGGAGGATGCGCCCGTACAGCGCCAGATCGTTCTGCCAGTGGGGGACGTACTGCGCTGTGAGTTGGGCGTAACCTATGGCAAGGACTGTGGTGAACAAAACGGCCGCCGCCGCCTGTGCCACGGGTGACACCAACCGGTGTGCCAGATTCACCGTCGCCCAGCCAACAAAGAGGGCGAACCCCAGCGTTGGGAGAAACAGATAGCGGTCGTGGAGAAACTCCTGCGGGCGAAAGTGACGTAAGTTGAGCGTCGGCAGGAGCGGCAAGACAATCCACACCAGCCAGACCAACACCAACGGCCGCCGCCGTAACCACCACCCGGCGAGACCGCCCGTAACCAGTAGGCCGGCGAGTGGGAGCCAGAATGCCGGGTCGGTGACGTGGGTCACGTAGCGCAACTCATACTCAAGTCGTAGCCCCAGGGGCCAGACTAACAACGTCAGGTACGTCCACAGCACCAACGGCGCCGTCAGCGCCACTGTTGCCCACGACAAATAGGGCGTTCCCTCAAAAATGCCCTGTAGAACTGACTGCCGCACAACGGCGTAGGCGACGACGACCAGCGCCTGTGCCCACAGCGACCGTATGGCAGCGGTGGTTCGGGTAAGCAGCGGGCCGTCGCGCCCGGCGAGATGAAGGCAAAACACCATCGGCCACCAAAAAACGGCAAACTCTTTGGTCAGCAACGCCCCGGCCAACGCTGCTGCCGACCACCAGTTGCGATGGCGCTGCCCTCGCCAGCCGGTGGTTGCTGTGGCTGGCCAGCCTTGTCCCGGTTGCCACCCTACGGCCTGCAGGTGCCACACGAGCGCCGCCGTGAAAAACACCATTAGCAGGGCATCGGGAAAGGAGGCGATCCAGGCCACAGATTCCACATGGGTCGGATGGAGAGCAAAGACGACGGTGGCCGTCACCGAGGCAAAACCATTGCCAAGCAAATACTTGGCTGCCCACCACACGCCGCCGACCGCCGCCAAGTACAACAGCACGGAGGTTGTGTGCCAGCCACGTGGGTCTTTGCCGAAGAGTGCGTAGTTGGCCGTCATCCAAACCAGGTACAGCGGGCGGTAGGAATTGGTCTGCGCATAGCCAGGCTGGCCACTCCAAACATGGTCGGTAAAAGCTCGTCCGATGAAGGCCCACGAACGAATGTGTAGATTTTCTTCGATTTGTAGGTGATCGTCGAAAACCCGTTCGTAACTCACCGTCGGCGCATAGAGGGCGACCACGACCAGCCCAATACCGAGCAACCAGCCTGATCGCCGGTGAACGTCGGTTGCCTTCAGCCAAAAGTCCTGGAGTGACATACCGGGTGACAAACAAGGCGAGAGCCCGCCTCTGAGGGAAGGATTGCATCGCTTGTGTACTAAGGACTATACTATGGGCTTGTTCACCTGCGTCCAAGGTTGATTGGCACTGGTCACCGTGGCGCGCAAAACTGCCCGAACGCTGCTTGTTGGGCACGCTCACCGTCTTGAGGATTGCGCTTGAAGTTTGAAGTCAGCCATCTTTCACCCGCTAAAAAAGCACTGCTCGTTGAACTCCCGGCCGAACGCGTTACCCGCGCTTTCAATCGGTTTTCGAATGAGATAGCCCGCCAAGTGCAGCTACCGGGATTTCGTCCGGGAAGAGCGCCGCTGTCGCTCGTGCGGCGCCATTACCAACGGGACATTTATGAACGGGTTCTGCGCCAGTTGAGTTTGGAGGCCATCAATGAAGCCGTTGCCGCCGCCCAGTTGCAAGTTGTCGGTGAGCCGGTCATTCAAGATGTGCGCCTCAACGAACAACTGCCGTTCGTGCTCAAGCTGGAAGTGGACGTGTTTCCAGAATTTACCGTAGGTCCACTGGAGGGCCTGGAAGGCCTCAAGGAAATCACGCCGGTAACGGACGCAGATGTTGAGCAAAGGTTGGCTCAGCTCCAAAGAGCCACAGCGACGGTTGAGGAGGTCCGCAATGGGATTCCCGCCCAGGTGGGCGATGTGGTGCAGGTCGAACTGCAAGGGTTTGCTTTGGAAGATGGGGCGACGGCCCTGAGGGAAGGTCAGTTGCCGCTCATTGCCGGCCACCTTGAGACAGTCAACATCGGCGGTGAACGCACACGGCCGGAGTTCGACGCGGCCTTGCGTGGCAAGACGGTTGGGGACGTTGCCGTTGTGGAAATTGAGTATCCGGCAGATGACACGGCTCCGAAAGTCGTCCTGAAGGGCTTGCCGGCTGTGAGCCTGGCCGGTAAGCGCATCCAGTTTCATTTGGTGGTCAAACACATTTTTCGGCCATCTCTGCCACCGCTCGATGACGCTTGGGCGCACAGCTACGCCGGCATGGATTTGGCGGCTTTACGGGCGCGAATCAAGTCTGACCTCGAAGCCGACAGGGAGCGCCACGCCCTGGACAAACTGCACACCCAGCTCCTGGATCAGCTCATTATCCGGACCGGCGTCGAAGCACCAGCGTCGCTGGTAGCAGAGCAGATTAAGTCCCACGTGCAAGATTGGCTAAGTTATTTGGAACGACAGGGCAGCCCGCCGCCGACCACGGAAGACCTGCACAAGCTCAGTGACATCATCCGTCCGCGCGCCGAAACCGAAGTCAAGCAAATCCTCGTCCTCGAGCAGGTTGCCCGTGAAGCCGGTGTGCAGATCACGGAAGACGAGCTTGCCGGCGCAATCGCTCAGCTTGCCTCCGGCTTGGGACAGCCCCCAGAAGTGGTGCGCGCACGCTTGACAAGGGAAAATCAGCTCGATACGCTCCGCCTGCGTCTGCGCAGTCAAAAGGCCCTAGACATTATCCGCAGTGCGGCGCGCATCGAGACCAGAGTTGTCTCGGCGTCTGACGCCCCAACGTCGGAAGAAACGGTTTCCTTCCTGCCTGAAAACCAATAGATCGGCACATGCTGCCGCAGTTTCCCGCCGATTCTGCGGCGTGCAGTTCCATAGCCTCTAAGGTACGGTTGTACAGCCATGAGTGATCCAACAGCGGCTCTTGTCCCAATGGTAATTGAGCAGACTAGTCGCGGCGAACGCGCCTATGACATCTACTCACGCCTGCTCAAGGACAACATTATTTTTATCGGCACACCGATTGACGACACGGTTGCCAGTCTGGTTGTAGCACAGTTGCTTTTCCTGGAATCTGAGGACCCTGAGCGGGATATCTCGATTTACATCAACAGTCCGGGCGGCTCGGTCACGGCTGGGATGGCCATCTACGACACGATGCAGTTTGTCAAACCGGACATCGTGACCTTCTGCATCGGTCAGTGCGCCTCGATGGGCGCCCTGCTGCTGGCTGCCGGAACAAAGGGCAAGCGGTATGCTCTGCCGCACTCACGGATTCTGATTCACCAACCGTCCGGCGGCGCGCAGGGGCAGGCAACGGACATCCTGATCCAGGCCGAAGAAATCAAACGGATTCGCGAGTTGACATCGAGCATTCTAGCCAAGCACACCGGTAAGCCATTTGAAGTCATCGAAGCCGATGTCGAGCGCGACCGCATTATGTCGGCGACGCAAGCCATGGAATACGGTATCGTGGATCAGGTGCTGACCACCCGCACCTAATTCACCCGTGCCGGTGGGAAACCGACGGCACGCTCAACTCGGTCTGTGGAGCAAGACGTGAGAGGGCGAGACGATATGCTGCGCTGCTCTTTCTGTGGAAAGAGCCAAAACGAGGTCAAAAAACTCATTGCCGGTCCAACGGTTTACATCTGCAATGAGTGCATAGACATCTGCAACGAAATCATCAACGACGATGCACGGCAGGAGTCCGTTACGCAACGTCCTTATCTCCCCCGTCCGATTGAGGTCAAGGCGTTTCTCGATGATTACGTCATTGGGCAAGACGAGACTAAGAAAAAGCTTGCCGTGGCGGTTTACCAGCACTACAAACGCATTGAAATGATGCGCAACCGGACGGCGGGTGATGTGGAAATCGCCAAGAGCAATATTTTACTGATCGGGCCGACCGGCACCGGTAAAACGTTGCTGGCCCAAACCCTGGCGCGCATCCTCAACGTTCCCTTTGCCATTGTGGACGCCACAACGCTGACCGAAGCCGGGTATGTCGGCGAGGATGTGGAGAACATCATCCTCAAACTTCTCCAGGCGGCGAACGGCGAAATTGAACGTGCTCAACAGGGCATCATCTATATTGACGAAGTTGACAAGATCTGCCGCAAAGACGATAACCCCTCGATTACCCGCGACGTCTCAGGGGAGGGGGTGCAACAGGCGCTGCTCAAAATCCTCGAAGGCACAATTGCGAACGTCCCACCCCAGGGAGGACGGAAGCATCCTCACCAGGAGTTCTACCCAGTGGACACGACCAACGTGCTGTTCATTTGTGGCGGCGCGTTTTGTGGTCTAGAGCGCATCATTGAAAAGCGCATCGGGAAAAAGGCGCTCGGTTTCAATGCCAAGATTGACCGCCGTCCTGCCGCTAAAACGGATGGCATCTACAGCCAGGTCCAACCGGAGGACCTGATCAAATACGGGCTGATCCCTGAGTTTGTCGGCCGGTTGCCTGTGATCGGAACGCTGCACGAACTGGACGAAGAAGCCTTGGTGGACATTCTGACAAAGCCAAAAAATGCTATCATCAAGCAGTATCAACGCCAGTTTGAATGGGATAACGTCCGGCTGCGTTTCACAGACGATGCTCTGCGGGCAATTGCCCGCATGGCGCACCAGCGCAAGGTCGGCGCACGTGGCTTGCGGATGATTTTGGAAGAGTTGATGTTGGACGCTATGTACTTCCTCCCCAGTCAGAAACGCATCCGTGAGTTTACTGTGACCCGTGAAATGGTTGAGGACCGGCGCGTGCATCTGCCGCTGCCGGAAAAAGCTGCGTAACGCACTGCTGCTGGGTAACAGTCGGTCTGGCGCTGCGGTGTTTTTCTGAAATCCAGCTCGGTAAGAGTTTTGCCAAGAGTTTTTTCATGGACGAGTTCCACGACAGCTTGCCTGACAATGTGGCGCGCTTCCCGACAGTCCCGGTACGGGACGTGGTCGTGTTTCCCCACACGGCAATTCGTTTCAAAATCGGGCGCAAACCCTCTGTAATCGCTCTCAACACCGCTCTCCAGCGCGACCGCTTGATCTTTCTTGTCACGCAGCACGACCCGACGTTGGAGGAGCCGACGCCGGAGCAGGTTCACCGCGTCGGGACGCTGGCGCGGATTACCCATCACCTCCAGTTGGCGGATGGCAATATCAAGGTTCAATTTGAGGGACTGGAGCGTGGACGCGCGCTGCGCTTTGAAGAGTATCAGGGCTGCTGGATTGCGCTTGTACAGCGGCTGCCGACAGACCGTGAGCAAAGCCCACGCATTACGGCGCTGGTCGGAAAGCTGACGGGACTTATTGACCAGTACGTGCGACAAAGCCCGGATAACCCTGAAAACCTGCATGCCGACCTGCGAATTGAAGAGCCGGCCCGTTTGGCCGACAACGTCGCCAGCCACCTGAAGATTTCCGTCGAGGAAAAGCAAAAAGTTCTGGAGACCGTCCCGCTGGCCGACCGATTGCTCCGTTTGGTGGACATCTTCGACATTGAGTTGGAAAAGCTCCAGATGGACCGCGCCATTCAGGGACGTGTCAAAAAACAAATGGAGCGGTCACACCGCGAGTTTTACCTCAGTGAGAAGATCAAGGCCATTCACAAGGAGCTGGGACGGAAGGACGAGCGGTCAGAGTTTGAAGAACTGAAACGGCGCGTAGAGGCGGCACGGTTACCGGCGGACGCCCACGAAAAGGCTATGAGTGAGTTGCGCCGGCTGGAACAAATGCCGTTGATGTCGGCCGAAGCTGCTGTGTCGCGCAACTACCTTGAATGGCTGATTACCGTTCCGTGGCATGAGCGTTCGGAGGAAAACGGCGACTTGCAGGCGGCGCAACAGATCCTTGATGCCGACCACTACGGGCTGGAGAAGATCAAGGAGCGCATTCTGGAGTTTCTCGCTGTCCGCCAACTCGTCAAACAGCCACCAAGCTCGATTCTGTGCTTTGTCGGGCCGCCGGGCGTCGGGAAAACGAGTCTTGGCAAGTCAATTGCGCGGGCGACCGGACGTAAGTTTGTCCGACTCAGCCTGGGTGGTGTGCGGGACGATGCTGAAATTCGCGGACACCGACGGACTTATATCGGTTCACTGCCCGGTCAGATTATCCAGATGATGAAAAAAGCCGGCACTGTCAACCCCTTGATGCTGCTGGATGAGGTGGACAAACTGACCTCAGATTATCGCGGTGATCCGGCGGCGGCACTCTTGGAAGTGCTCGACCCGGAACAAAACAACGCTTTTCGCGACCATTACCTCGACGTTGAGTATGATCTGTCGCAGGTAATGTTCATTGCAACGGCAAACGTGTTGCATACGATCCCTCCGGCCCTGCGCGATCGACTGGAGATTATCCGGCTGTCCGGTTACACCGAGCGGGAAAAGCTCGAAATTGCGCGCCGGCACCTGATTCCTAAACAACGCAGCAAGCATGGCCTGTCAGAAACGCAGGTGGCTTTCACCGAGCAGGCATTGACTTCGATCATTCACGACTACACACGTGAGGCAGGCATGCGGAACATGGAACGCGACCTTGCGGCAATTTGTCGCAAGGTTGCCCGGAAGCTGCTGCTGACGCCGGAAGCCGAGCGTGGTGCCTGTCAGGTGACCGTCACTGCAGAGGCGTTGCCGGAGTACTTAGGTCCGGCGCGCTATCAGCCGGCGCGGCTCAGGGAACGCAGTGAAGTTGGGATGGCGACCGGCCTGGCGTGGACGGAAAACGGCGGCGAGACGCTCTTTGTCGAAACCACCCTCATTCCGGGGCGCGGGCAGGTCATCCTCACCGGTAAGCTCGGCGACATCATGCAAGAGTCAGCACGGGCAGCGATGACCTATGTTCGGTCACGCACCGGTGAATTGGGGATTGCACCGGATTTCTACCGGCGGCAGGATGTGCACATTCACGTTCCGGAGGGTGCTATTCCGAAAGACGGCCCTTCGGCCGGGATCACGATAGCCACGGCGCTTGTATCGGCATTGACCGGAATTCCGGTCCGGCAGGACGTGGCCATGACCGGCGAGATTACCCTGCGTGGTAAGGTCTTGCCCATCGGCGGCCTCAAGGAAAAGCTGCTTGCGGCGTTACGGCTGGGGATTCGGACGGTCCTTATTCCGAAGGACAACGAAAAGGACATGGCCGACATCCCCACCGAAGTGCGCGAAGCGTTGGAGATTCATTTCGTAGAACGGATGGAGCAGGTGCTGCCGCTGGCGCTAGTCGAGTCGCCTGGCGCGCGCTTGGTGGACGACAAAGCTTTGCCCGACAAGACGCTGGCAGATGAGCTGTCGCCGATTTGGAATGCAGATGTGACCGATCACCTTTCATCCGTGCCGGTTGAATGAAGGTCGTTGGGGCGACATTTTTGAAAAGCGCAATGTCAGCGGCGCACTATCCGCCGCCGACATTGCCGGAGGTGGCGTTCCTGGGACGGTCGAATGTCGGCAAATCGAGCCTGATCAACACCTTACTTGGTGTACGTGGGCTGGCTCGGACGAGTAACACGCCTGGCCGGACGCAGCTGATCAACTTCTTTGAAGTCAACCATGAGCTGCGTTTTGTGGATCTGCCTGGTTACGGCTACGCTCGTGTGCCGCAAGCTGTGCGCGAGCAGTGGCGACCAATGATCGAGCACTACTTACACCATCGGTCGGCGCTAGCCCTGTGCATTCTGATTGTGGATGCCCGGCTTGCACCCCAGCCCCTTGACCGGGTGATGTACGATTGGCTCACGGCAAAGCAACGCCGTTTCTGTGTCGTCGCTACCAAAGCCGATAAACTTGCACGGTCGCGCTTGATGTCGCAGCTCAAGCTCCTACGCGCCGCTTACGGCGACCAGGTTGTGGCTTATTCATCGCTGACCCGTGTCGGCGTCGAGCCACTCTGGGCAACCATTTGGGCAGCGGCGGCCGAGTGGAAGGCGCAGCACAATCACCCCTGACACGGCGCTTGCCACGATGGTGTTGTCCGATGCCGGCAAAAACACTTGCTTGGAAAAACGCTTGTTCAGAAAACGCTCGCTCGGACGCGCCGCAAAGTTAGGTAGACACTCTATTTGGTTATGAAACCTGCCATGGAAGAAGCACTTGAACCCGTCGAACCGGTTGCTGTGGGAAGTGGAGATACTCCACCCGCCAACAATGGCTTCTACGATATTACGATGCTGAAAGATCTGCCACTGTCGGAGTTGGTGCGCATTGCGGAAGAACTCGATGTGCCCGGCGCCGGTAGTCTGCGTAAGCAGGAGCTTGTGTTCAAGATTTTGCAGGCGCAAACCGAGCGGTCAGGCCTGATCTTTTCGGAGGGTGTCCTGGAATGTCTTCCCGATGGCTTTGGCTTTTTACGGGCGCCGGACTACAACTATTTGCCCGGCCCCGATGATATTTACGTCTCGCCATCGCAGATTCGGAAGTTTGATCTGCGGACCGGTGACACGATTTCAGGCCAAATTCGCCCGCCGAAGGAAGGGGAGCGCTACTTTGCGCTCATCAAGGTCGAGGCCATCAACTTTGAGCCGCCGGATTTACGCCGCGAACGGGCGCACTTCGATAACCTCACGCCTTTGTATCCGAACAAGCGGCTGCGGATGGAAAGCACCCCGGAGAATCTTTCCGGTCGGGTTCTCGATTTGATTACCCCCATCGGGCGCGGACAGCGCGGCTTGATTGTTGCGCCGCCCCGCACCGGCAAGACGATGCTGTTGCAATCCATCGCCAACTCAATTACCCGCAATCACCCGGAGATCATGCTCATCGTGCTGCTCATTGATGAGCGTCCTGAAGAAGTGACCGATATGCAGCGCAGCGTCCAGGGCGAGGTCGTGAGTTCGACGTTTGACGAGCCGCCGACGCGCCATGTGCAAGTCGCCGATATGGTTATTGAAAAGGCCAAACGCCTTGTCGAGCACGGGCGCGATGTGGTGATTCTTCTCGACTCGATCACCCGTCTGGCCCGCGCCCACAACGCCACCGTCCCACCGTCCGGCAAAATCCTGTCCGGTGGCGTGGATGCTAATGCCCTCCAGAAACCCAAACGGTTTTTCGGAGCTGCACGTAACCTTGAGGAAGGCGGCAGTCTGACCATCATTGCCACGGCGCTGATCGACACCGGCTCACGCATGGATGACGTCATCTTCGAGGAGTTCAAAGGGACGGGCAACATGGAAATCCATCTTGATCGCAAGCTCATCGAGAAACGCATCTTCCCGGCCGTGGACATCAACAAGTCGGGAACGCGCAAAGAAGAGTTACTGGTTCCAAAAGAGGATCTGAACCGGATTTTCGTCCTGCGGCGTGTGTTGAGTCCACTGTCAAGCGTTGAGTCCATGGAATTGTTGTTGAGCCATCTGGAGCGCACCAAGACCAACACCGAGTTTCTGGCGTCTATGAGTACATAGCCGTCTGGCTGACAGGTGGGCCCGTTCTCCCTTCTATGAACATCCTCTTTGTTGTTTCTGAGCTGGCGCCCTATTCAAAAACCGGTGGGTTAGCCGATGTGGCTGCTGCACTCCCCAAAGCTCTGGCGGCAACCGGATTGACGGTGCGGACGGTGACACCGCGCTACGGGTTTATGACCGCTGGCGACTATGTTGGTGAATTGCGCGTCCCGTTCGGGTTTCAGGTGCAGACGGCGTATGTTTTCCGTGAAGTTCGGCAGGGTGTCGAGACATTCTTTATTGATGCACCGGCTTATTTTCACCGGGGACGGAAGTTGTACGGTGAGCCGGACGACGCGGCCCGGTTTGCTTTCTTCAGCCGTGCAGCTATTGAACTGGCGCGGTGGTTTGCTGCGCCGCCGGATGTCATCCACGGTCACGACTGGATGGCAGGCCTGATTCCGGTTTACCTCCGAACGGTGTTGCGCGGCGACCCTTTTTTCGCACGGACGGCGACGATCACGACCATCCATAACCTCGCTTTTCACGGTTATTTTGACCTCAACGACCTGACCTATTTTGGTTTGCCGACCGATCTGCGCAGCGGTCCCGACGGTCTAGAGTTTGACGGTGTAGGCAGCATGCTCAAGGGGGCCATTCTGGCTTCGGATGCCCTGACGACCGTCAGTGAGCGGTATGCGCAGGAAATCCAAATGCCGGAGTACGGCTTTCGGATGGACGGCCTGTTGCGAATGCGGCGGCATGATTTGGTCGGCATTCTCAACGGTGTGGATTACAACGAATGGAATCCGGCAACTGATCCACACCTGGCGGCACACTACACACCTGCCGACCTGAGCGGTAAGCAAATCTGCAAAGCTGATTTGCTCAAGCGGTTTGGCATGCCGGTTGAGCTCGACCGGCCGGCAATTGTCATTGTTTCCCGCCTCAGCGACCAGAAAGGGCTGGACCTCGTGCGTGCTGTCGCCTGGCGGATTCTGCATGCCGGTGCCTATTTCCTCCTGCTCGGCACGGGCGACCCGCGTTACGAAGTCTTTTTTCAGCATCTGCGTGACACTGCGCCACGTCGCATTGCCGTGTATTTCGGTCTCAACGAGCCACTCGCGCACCAAATGGAGGCGGGTGGGGACATCTTCCTCATGCCATCGGCGTATGAGCCATGTGGACTGAATCAGATTTACAGCCTGAAGTACGGCACGGTGCCGATTGTCCGGGCGACGGGCGGGCTGGACGATACGATTCAGGATTTTGACCGCGTGACCGGCACAGGCAACGGATTGAAATTCCGCGCCTACAACGCCAACCGCTTCATGGAGAAAATCTACGAGGGGCTGCTGTTGTACCGGCAGCCAGACGTATGGCGTGTGTTACAGCGCAACGGCATGCAGGCCGACTTTTCATGGGCGCGGTCGGCGTGGAAGTACCGTGCCGTTTACGAGCGCGTTTGCCTGGGGTGATGTGACCGCCGAGAGGGCGCCGTCGTGATCAAGTACCTTGGCTCGAAACGAACGCTGATCCCGGTTATCCGCGAGGTGATCCGGCGAATCGGTGGTGTCCGCTCCGTTATGGACCTGTTTTCGGGTACGGCGCGTGTCGGACACGCCCTCAAGGCCGAAGGGTATCGCGTCTTGTCCAATGATTACCTGACGTTTGCCGCCACTCTGGCGCGGTGTTATGTGCAGGCCGACGCCGAAGATGTGCTGGACGACGCCCGCAAGTTGATTGCAGAGTTCAACCGGCTCAAGGGCGCGCCTGGTTACTTTACGGAAACCTTCTGCATCAAGTCGCACTTTTTTCAGCCCAAGAATGGCGAGCGCATTGATGCGATTCGGGAAGCCATTGCCAAGAAGGGCCTGCCACCGGAGCTAGAAGCAGTGGTCCTGGTTGCCCTCATGGAGGCGGCAGATCGCGTAGATTCGACAACTGGCCTGCAAATGGCCTATCTCAAGAACTGGGCCCCACGCGCCTACAACGATCTTGAACTGCGTGTGCCGGCAGTGCTGCCCCGCGCCAGAGAGGGCAAAGGGCGGGCAATGTGCCTTGATGCCCTTACCGCTGCCCGTCAACTTGAGGCTGATGTCGCATACCTAGACCCGCCGTATAATCAGCACTCATACCTTGGCAACTACCACATTTGGGAATCCCTTGTCCGGTGGGACAAACCGGAAGTCTATGGTGTCGCGTGCAAGCGGGCCGATGTCCGCCTGCGGTCGTCGGTGTTTAACTCGCGACCTCGGTTTGCAGCCGTTCTGCGGGAGCTACTCCACACGATTCGCGCACCGGTGATTGTTGTGTCGCTGAGTAACGAGGGCTACCTGTCGCGCAGCGAAATGGAGGCGACCCTCGCAACGCTGTGGGACGGCGCCGGAGAAGTCCTCACCATCGAGCGTGATTTCAAGCGCTACGTCGGTGCGCAAATCGGGATTTACAATCCGCAGGGCAAGCGGGTGGGACATGTCAGCCACGTGCGGAACAAAGAGTTTATCTATGTGGCGTCCTGCCGCCCGCTGGCCGAGGCGCTGTATGAGCTTGCGCAGACCGGCCGTGGAGGGCATGGGCAAGCAACATGCCTGCCGGAAGAAACCGTTCTCCGGTTCCGGGCCGGGAGGTTCAGTATTCACGGCGCAGGGGACGGCCCATGATTTCTGCCAGAGTATCCTGAACACTACGTCCTTCGTAGAGAACCTGGTACATGCCGCGCGTGATCGGCATTTCCACACCCTGCTTTTGCGCCAGCGCGTGAATGGCCTTGGTCGTCTTGACGCCTTCTGCGACGTTAGTCATGCCGGCCAGAATGTCGTTCAAGCGACGGCCCTTGCCGAGTTCAACACCAACATAGCGGTTGCGCGAGAGCGTCCCTGTTGCCGTGAGAAACAGATCGCCAACGCCGGCCAGTCCCGACAGGGTTTCAAGGCGTGCGCCAAGCGCCGTCGCCAGCCGCGTAATCTCCGCCAGTCCGCGTGTAATCAGGGTCACGACCGTGTTGTGGCCGAAGCCCAAACCGGTCACAACGCCGGCAGCAATGGCAATGACGTTTTTCGCTGCGCCGGCAATCTCGACGCCGGTGATATCTTGGTTGTAGTAAAGCCGGAAGGTCGGAATGCTCAGCGCATTCTGTACATACTCACCCCACCGCGGCGCAAAAGCGGCGACGACCGTCGCCGTTGGGTCGCCTCGGGCAACTTCGTAGGCAAAGTTTGGGCCAGAAAGCGCGACGTAGCGTGGCTCAAATAAGTCGTGCCAAACGTCAAACGCAACTTCCGACATGCGCATGAGTGTATCGGTTTCGATGCCCTTTGTTGCGCTGACAAACACCATGGTCGGCCCAACATAGGGGCGCATCGCCGTGAGCGTCTCACGTGTCACGTGGGAAGGTGTTGCCAGAAGAACAATTTGCGCGCCGTCCAGCGCCTCTGCCAAGTCGGCCGTCGGCGTCAGGTTGGCGGGAAAACGGAAACCGGGCAGGTATTGCCGGTTTTCACGTTCAGTAGCTAGGGCTGCCAAGTGCGCTGGACGGTGCCCCCACAACGTCACTCGACGCAGGGCACGGTCACCGCCAGAGCTGGCGGCCGCAACCAGCGCCAGCGCCGTCCCCCAACTTCCCGCGCCGATGACGGCAATGCGTTGTACAGGCGTCATTGATCAACAACTTCCAGGAAGAGTTCGTGTTGCTGAGGTCAGCTCGACACGACTCGAGGGGGCACACATCGCCAAGGCTTGTCATTGACGACAACTTGTGCGTGTCACCGTGAGCACAGACGCCGAACGGTGCTTGCCCGTGCTGCTGGCCCGGGGGCGTTCAGTTGTTATCAGCACACCGTTGGTCAGACACCAGAAGCAATCCGTCCGGAGACCAGGTCGGGAACATCAGCTCCGGTGCACCATATCCTACACGGCGGCCGAAATTGTCGAAAGTTTGTTACCCAACTTCAAACGTTCCCAAGCGACCAGTGCCGTCGGCGTAACACAGATGGCGTCCCTCGCACTTGCCGGACGGCGGTCAGTTGCGCAGGAAGTGCCTTGAGCCGGTGGTCGTCGGGGCCCGAACCTGGTGAGCTTATCCGTTGCCATCGGTGAGGACGTGCCCCCGTCCTCGACAGCGCCAACCTGACGAGAGCAAGCCACCGGTCTGCGTCAGCGTGCGTGTCTCTGGCAGGCTGGACAGGCTAGACAGGTGACTCGTTCTACTTCGGTGGACTAATGCTTACCTCGTCGTGTACGGGAGCAGTTGTCTCATCGCCCTCGACTTCCCGGGGCGGCACAAGGGGACCAGCTTTCCAGACGTATGGTGTTTCTCTTTTCAGAACGGCGTGAACAGGCTAATGTCTCTGTTCCTTACCGGTCAGGCTTCTGAGCAGGAGGTGGTCGTACTCGACGGTGCAACGCTTTATCCAGCGGGCCGGCTTGTTGGCTCCGGCAACGATATGGTTGTTTCTCCTTGGCTTGCTCCCACTGATCATCGTCACACGCCTCGCCTTTGCGAGGCGGACAACCTACGGGGCCGTTGCCTGGACATGGACTTTCGCCAATTTTCGGCAAGCGCTCGAACCGATGTATTTGGCCATCTACTGGCGTTCATTTTGGATGTCCGTCGTTGTCACACTGGTCTGCATTCTTTTGAGCTACCCGGTGGCGCTGTACATTGCCTTTCAGTCGCGCCCATACCGGAAGACGTTTTTTCTCATCCTGATGGTTGTTCCGCTCTGGACGAGTTTGGTCGTGCGTACCTTCGCGTGGACGCACATATTGCGCACGGAAGGCATCATCAACACGGCACTCTTGGAGTTTGGCCTGGTTCGCGAACCGCTGCCCCTGCTCTATAACGACTTTGCCGTTTTCGTCGGACTGATTGCCGGTGAATTGCCGTTTATGATCATCCCGCTTGTTGCCAGCCTTGACCGACTCGACCGCAGGCTACTCGATGCTGCCGCAGATTTAGGCGCCACGCCGTGGATGACCTTCTGGAACATCATCTTCCCACTTGCGCGGCCAGGCCTGATTGCCGGCTGCATACTTGTTTTCATTCCAAGTTTGGGCAACTTCGTGGTTGCCGACTTGCTCGGTGGCGCCAAAAGCATCCTGCTCGGTAACGTCATCTGGAATCAGTTCTTTCAGCGCAACCAGCCATTCGGC
>CALGZC010000041.1 GCA_937934745.1 uncultured Blastocatellia bacterium | reverse complement strand
GACTATGCCATGTCGGTCATCATCGGCCGGGCGCTGCCGGATGTCCGCGACGGCTTCAAGCCGGTTCACCGGCGCGTGCTCTGGACGATGCATGAGCTGGGCAATACCTACAACAAGCCCTACAAGAAGAGCGCCCGTATCGTCGGCGACACGATTGGCAAGTATCACCCGCATGGCGACCAAGCGGTTTATGACACGATTGTACGCTTGGCCCAGGACTTTTCCATGCGCGTCCCGCTCATTGACGGGCAGGGCAACTTCGGCAGCGTGGACGGCGACGCGCCGGCGGCGATGCGCTACACCGAGGTTCGTCTGGCCCGGATTGCAGAAGCCCTGCTGGCCGACATTGAAAAGGAAACGGTTGATTTTCAGGAAAACTACGACGGCTCACTGGTCGAGCCCGTTGTCCTCCCAACGCGCTTTCCGAACCTGCTCGTAAATGGTTCGTCGGGCATCGCCGTTGGGATGGCCACCAACATTCCGCCGCACAATCTCACGGAAGTGCTCGATGCGACGATTTATCTGATTAATCACCCGACGGCGACCGTGGATGACCTCATGCAGTTTATCCAGGGGCCGGACTTCCCCACAGCGGGGGTTATCTGTGGACGCAAGGGCATCCGCGACGCTTACCTGACAGGACGCGGCTCGATCACCATGCGCGCCCGCGCTGCGATTGACTACATCGGTGGCAAGGGGGAACGCGAGCGGCAAGCGATTGTCATTACGGAGCTGCCGTACCAAGTCAACAAGGCCAAACTGCTTGAAAAGATTGCCGAACTCGTCAACGAGAAGCGCATCGAGGACATTGCCGACCTCCGGGATGAAAGCGACCGCGAAGGCATGCGTATCGTCATTGAACTCAAACGCGGCGCAGTCGCCCAGGTCGTACTCAACAACTTGTACAAGCTCACGCCGATGCAAACCAACTTCGGCATCATCAATCTGGCCATTGTCAACGGCCAGCCGCAGCTTCTCGACCTGGTGGAAACGCTGCGCCATTTCATCGAGCACCGGCGTGAGGTCGTCCGGCGGCGGACAGCCTTTGAGCTGCGCAAGGCGGAAGCCCGTGCCCATATCCTCGAGGGGCTTAAGAAGGCGCTCGATGTGCTCGACGCCGTGATCGCCCTCATCCGCGCCGCACAGTCGAGCGCCGAAGCGCGCGAGGGTTTGATGACGCGCTTTGCTCTGAGCCAACTTCAAGCACAGGCGATTTTGGAAATGCAGCTCCAGAAACTCACCAGCCTGGAGCGCCAGAAGCTCGTGGGTGAGTATGAGAGCCTGATCAAACGCATCGCCGAACTCCGGGAGACTCTGGAAAAGGAAACCGTCCTGCGCGCCGTGATCGTCGGTGAGCTTCAGGAGATTCGGAAGGAATACCCCGATCCACGCCGGACGCAAATTGTGGACGAAGATACTGAACTCACCATTGAGGACCTGATCCCCAACGAAGAAGTCGTCATTACGATCACGCGCGGCGGGTATATCAAGCGGACGCCACTTTCGGCGTACCGGACGCAGAAACGCGGCGGCAGCGGGCGGCGGGGGATGGCGACGAAGGCTGAAGATGTTGTGGAATCCCTCTACATTGCCTCAACACACAGTTTCTTGATGGTTTTTACGACCAAGGGGCAGGTTTACAAGATCAAAGTCCATGAAATCCCCGACGCTGCCACGTCCGGGCGCGGCAAGGCGATTGTCAACCTGATCGAGTTGCCGGAAGGCGAAAAAGTGGCTGGCACCATTCCGGTCCGCGCCTTTTTGCCGGGACAATTCGTCGTGCTGGTGACACGTCGCGGCATGATCAAGAAAACGGAACTGGCCGAATACGCCAACATCCGCTCCAACGGCATCATCGCCATGGGCATTGATGAAAACGACGAACTCATGGCCGTGCAAATGAGCGACGGGACTAAAAAAATCCTCATTTCGACCTTCAACGGACAGGCCATTTGTTTCGATGAAAAGGACGTGCGTCCCATGGGTCGCCCTGCCCACGGCGTCATCGGCATCCGGCTGCGCGACGATGATTACGTCACCGGCATGTCGGTTGTCTCCGGCAGCGAAGACATTCTGGCCATCTCAGAACTCGGGCTTGGGAAGCGGACGCCGATGTCAGAATACCCGGTTCATCACCGTGGCGGACAGGGCGTGATCACGATGCGCATCACCGAACGCACCGGTGGCGTCATTAAGACACTGCCGGTGAAGGATGACGACCAGGTGGTTGTCATCACCGAGAAAGGACAACTTGTTCGAGTGGATGTCAAACCAATTCGGCAGACCGGGCGCGCTGCGCAGGGTGTCAAGATTATCAACCTCTCCGAGGATGACAAAGTGGTTGATGCGTCACTCGTCGAAACGTCGGGGGACGACGTAGCCACTTGACCGCGTAGCAGCTGGCTGCCGGTAGGCTATCGGTCGGTGTCTCCCACCTACCGGCGCGCCAGGAGGTGCAGCAACGTGCTGTTGAGCGTAGGGCGGCCGCTGTCTGGGCGGCACAGCGGGTTTCGCTGTGTGCACTACACTCGGTCGGGCTTCCAAGGGGGACGCCCTGATCTTCAGGGAAGCCGGCTTGAGCGCGTTGGCAACCGGTCCACAGCTTAGAAGGTGGGTTGATGGACAAAGCCGTGCACCCCACTACTCGGCCGCACTCTTCGCTTTGGCGATGCTGTCAGTTCCGGTTGCCGGCACGCGATGTGGCATCAAAATAGCGCGTAATTCCTGCTCCAATCGCTCACGTAAGGCCGGATTTGCCGCCAACGCCTGCTTTGCATTTTCACGCCCCTGGCCAAGCCGTTCACCGCCTTTGATGGAAAACCAGGCGCCACTTTTTTCAATCAACTTGTGCTCGACGCCGAGGTCGAGCAAATCGCCCTCGCGTGAAATCCCTTTGCCGTAAATGATGTCAAATTCGACTTCCTTGAACGGTGGAGCCAGCTTGTTTTTGGCAATCTTTGCCCTGGTCCGGCTGCCGATGACTTCCTCGCCATCCTTGATGGATGCCATGCGGCGAATGTCAATCCGCACAGAAGCATAGAACTTCAGTGCGCGGCCGCCGGTTGTCGTTTCCGGCGAGCCCCAGGTGACACCGATCTTTTCGCGAATCTGGTTGATAAAGATGAGGCACGTGTTGGTTCGACTGGCAACGGCGGTGAGCTTGCGGAGCGCCTGTGACATCAGCCGCGCCTGGAGGCCGGGCAGTGCATCGCCCATATCACCTTCCAGTTCGGCTTTCGGTACGAGTGCTGCCACCGAATCCACAACAACAAGATCAAAGGCGGTCGAGCGGACTAGCGCTTCGGCAATTTCAAGCGCCTGCTCGCCGTGGTCGGGTTGTGAGACGAAGAGGTTATCAATGTCCACGCCCAGTTTGGCGGCGTAGCGGGGATCGAGCGCATGTTCGGCGTCAATAAACGCAACTTGTCCGCCGGTCCGTTGGGCTTCGGCGACGACGTGTAAGGCCAGTGTCGTCTTGCCACCGGATTCGGGCCCGTAGATTTCAACAATACGTCCACGCGGCATGCCGCCGATCCCGATGGCTGCGTCCAGGCTCAGGCAGGTCGTGGAAATAGCCGGTACTTCAAGGGCTTGGCGTTCACCTAACCGCATCACAACGCCCTTGCCGAATTGCTTTTCAAGGCCGGCAATGGCGGCGTCAATTGCTTTGTTGCGTTCCTGTCGTTCGTCGGTCATACGTTGCTCACTGGGTGTGAAAAACAGTGAAAGGCGTGGGCGAGCCAACCCAGGGGTACCGAGATAGATTTTGAACATTACCGACTTGGGGCTAGATTGAAAAGAGGAGCGCGAGACGCATCGGCCGCCATCGCCGGCTTCGGTCACGCCGGTCAACACCGGTGGATGTGAGCGACGGTGCGCAGGTTTCGAGGAGTGTGCATGCTTCGAGGAGATAGACTATGGCGACGCCCATCCATCCGCTGCTCTCCCTGACATCCCGTCCCGAAGGACAAACACGTGGACTGTGCCCCGCCTTGGCGATGTACTTGTCCTGCCGGAACTGCCCCTTTGTCGCCGCGTGTCCGTACAAAACGCGCCTTGGCGATTTCGGGCTGGAAGCTGCCGCCCACGAGCAACAAGAACGCGCCCGTGCCCACCAAATTATCGCCGTGCTTGGCAATGAGCAGGCTTCAGATACACAGCGTCAACAAGCTGCCGATGAAGCCGCCGAGTGGTTAGCCTCCGATCCGGCGCTATCGCCTCAGGTGCGAGGCAGCCTGGCCGTCGCGCTCGGCGACTACGGCGATGTTCGAGCCTTTGAACCCCTTGTTGCAACGTTAGGCGACCTTCGGCTGAGTGAGAACTATGCTGTCCTCCGTGAAGATGCAGCGTTGGCACTCGGCGAACTCAATGATACCCAGGCCTGGGTGCCGCTCACCCACTGGTTGACAGATTGGCGCCCTGGCGTCCGATTCGCCTGTGTTGTTGCGCTTGGCAAGCTCGGCGCATCAGAAGCCATTTCAGCTCTCAAGGCGCTTCGCGATGTGCGCATCGGGGATGACTTCGGGCAACTCAACGAACAAGTCCACGAAATGTGCCTCCACGCACTGGCGTTGCTAGGGGAGGCCGAGGCCCGTCTTCCATTGGAGACTTTGCTCACGGCAGAACGACGGGTGGCTTTGTCGCGCGCTGAAATTGTCTTCGCGCTGGGCGAACTGGGAGATGCTGCGAGTCTCCCGGCGCTTGAAGCGCTGTACGACGCCGAGATCGGCGATGGGTTGCGTGCCTACACAACGATTGCACTGGGACGGTTAGGGCGCGATGTCCGTGAGGCGCTCCGCGCGCTGGTGTCTGCCGCCGACGAGGACATCGCTTTCCATGCCGCCCGGGCGTTAGCGAGCCTTGGCGATGAAGCGGCCATCGAACCATTGGTGCTACGTGGGTTGACCTCCCGACGTGGCTATGTCCGTCGGCTGTCGGTGTCGGCATTGCGTCCGTTTGCGGCGCAGCCGTCTGTTCACAGGGCGCTTCGGGCGTACATTGAACAGGAACCGGTGCCAAACTTGCGGACTGCTGCGGGCGATGTCGCAGCTTGACGGGGCACTTCCCTGGGATTGCGCCGTTTAGTGTGTCTGCTCCGTCGCAGATGCGCGCTGGGCAGATCCCAGCTCACGGGCAATGAGGTCCACGACGCGACGCGGAACGGTGGTGGCGTTCTTCATATGGAGTTCGCGGGTGAGGTGGCCGACAACATAAAGGCCAGGGACGTTCGTCTCATTGGTGTCGGTCCGGTAGCAAGGTCGTCCATCGGGGGCAATGGTTACGCCGGCCGCTGCCAACAGGGTAACGTCAGGCAGGGCGCCTAGCAACGCGAAAATGTGCTCGCACGGCACGTCATACACCGGCCCGTCGGCCTGCCGAAGCTGGGCGGTGTGAGGAGTAATGCCCACACAGGTAGTGGCATAGTGCACGGTGACTTCTCCGTGCGCTGCACAGGCCAGCAGCGGCTCTCGCACCCAGGGCTTAATGCCCACCCGGTCGGCATCCTCCGGGCGGGGGTCAAGGGACGGACGACGCAGCGACCAACTGACCTGCGCTCCGGCACGACACAAATCGAGTACAGCCTCTGCGGCCGAGTTGCCGCCGCCGACGACCAAGACCTGCCGCCCCGCGTACGGGAACGCTTCCACAAACCGGTATGACACACGTGCCGGTGTCTCACCGGTGACGTTGAGCCGGCGCGGACACCCAAACCCGCCCGTCGCAACGATGACCCGCTGCGTTTCGTACACCGCTCGGTCAGAGATAACCTGAAACCCAGAGCCGGTGGGGAGAATAGCCTGGGCCGGCTCATAGGTATGAATCCGTAGCTGCAAGTCACGCACGGCTAGCCGGGTATAGTAGCCCAGCACTTCTTCACGGGTGGGTTTGGGGCCGGATTGCGGTTGGAGTGTGCCGGGGAGGAGCTCGATTTCATTCGGGGTGGAAAACAACGTGCGGCCAATTGGGTATTCGGCAATGGTTTGGGCAATGGCGGCCCGCTCTAACACCAAGTAGTTGAGTCCGGCCTGCTGGGCCGCATAGGCGGCCGTGAGTCCTGCCGGACCCGCTCCAATGATCATGAGGTCGTAGGTCATACAGGCTTCAAAAGTCAGCGGCTGCTGGGTGGCGTTGAAGACGGGGCGGATGCGAACTACCCTCAGCGCCAAGCCTCGGCTCTGACCGTAGGGAGCTCACGGCACAGGGGTGACATCTTCAACCATCCCGCTGCGAATCACCACCTGACAGGGATCACCGACCCGAAGTTGTGTAAAAACCTCGGCCGGAACCGGATGCTCATAGATCTTAGCGCTTTTGGAAGACCGGACGCGCACGATGTAGCGTTCGGTGCGTTTGCCGGCACGGTAATCGGATCCCGGGGGGAGCTGTGGCCAGCGCGGATTGGAGGTTGCATCGGCTTCAATGAGTTCCCGGACGGCCACCCACCGTTCGCCGCCGTCGCCGGGTTGCGGAGGCTGTCGCTGTTCGAGTTGAATCGTCCGCTCCCACTCAAGTCCAACGACGGTCATGCGCATCGTTTGGGGGCGTGTGGCATAGTACAACAGACCTGAAAAAACAATCACGATGAGTAGCAGGACGCCGCCGACCGCCAGCAGGAGCGATTTGAGTGGGAAGCCGGTGTCAACCGCCGTTGTAGCCGGCGGGCCGTCGTGATGCAGTGGCGCAAGTTCAGTGTCCGACTCGGGCATAGGGGGCAGAAGCTGCGGTCGCCGTCTGATTTTGCCTAGACCGCCGCCGCCGGCATTGTGTAAGAAATCCCACGCCCGGTCAAAACCTGTTCCCACAAACAGGGCCGGCGTGCTGATGTTTGTGACAGCGGTGAGCTAGAGTTTGCTTGGCTGCCGCGTTTATTTCGCTCTATGGCTTATCCCGCACGACCGCTTCACCGTCTAACCGATGCCGACCTCCAGCAAATTGTTACCCGTTGGCGAGAAGACCTTGCGCCGCGCGCTAAGCCGCCGCACGCCGTCGAGATCACGTTCTACCCCTACGTTGGGATTAACAACACGATCCGCCTGCGCGACGGGGTCATGCAGGTACGGCTTTCCGACATGCTGGCCGATGCCCCACTGTCGGTGATTGATGCCGTAGTCGGCATTCTGTTAGCGCGTCTGTTTCGTAAGCCCGTACCGGAGCAGTGTACGGCGGTGTTTCGTGCGTATGTGCGCTCGCGGCCGGTGGTTCGACTGGCAGAACAGCGCCGGCGGGAGCGTGGTTTCAAGCTGATCTCAGGCGCGCGCGGGCGATGTTATGACCTTGAACCGATTTTTCACCGACTCAACCAGCAGTACTTTGCCGGCCAGCTGCTGCGTCCGGCGCTGACCTGGAGCCGACGTCGGACGCGCCGCACCTTTGGGCACTATGACGCCGCCCATCACACCATCGTAATTAGTCAGACGCTGGACGATCCGCAGGTGCCGCCGATGGTTGTTGAGTATGTGCTCTATCACGAAATGCTGCACATCAAGCATGGCGTAACCCATGTCAACGGCCGGCGCTGCGTCCACACGGCGGCGTTTCAGGAAGAAGAACGGCAATTTGAACACTACGAGGCGGCATCGCGCTGGTTATGTGCCCTGTCGGAATCCCTTTGTGTGCCCCGCCGTTCCTGCTCTCAGGCGAAGTTACCGGCTTCTTCTACGGTCCGTGAGAAGGCATCGAAGCGGGAATATAAAAGTCACCCATGACAAAAAAGCTCCCTGACGAAGACCCCTTGACAAAACCTGCGACGGATGAGTCGTCTGCACGAGCAGCCGAGTGGATGTTTGATGTGCTGTGTTGCGTCGTGTGTCGGGTGAAGGTCGTAGTGACTGCCGACCGACACGGCGTCCAGTGTCCACGCTGCCGCCGGATTTATCCTATCGAAGACGGCATTCCCCAGATGCTTTTGGAAAGCGCCCGGCAACCAGCCGAGGCGATCCTCAGTGACACGCCGTTGTCCGGCGAGAACGAATGAGGAGGTGTGGGGTATGGGCTTTGCCACAGACGTGATTCATGCGGGACAACCGCCAGAACCCGCCACCGGTGCCGTTGCCGTTCCGATTTATCAAACCTCAACCTATGTCCAGGAAGGTCTTGGGCGGCACAAGGGCTACGAATATGCACGGACACACAATCCCACCCGCTCTGCACTGGAAGCCAACATTGCCGTGCTGGAGGGTGGTGTGGCGGGGTTTGCTTTTGCATCGGGGATGGCTGCCATTCACGCCGTGATGACGGCTTGTCTCAGAGCCGGTGATCATGTGGTCGTGTCAGACAACACCTACGGTGGAACGTACCGCCTGTTTGAGCGTGTGCTGACCGATTTTGGGTTGGCCTTTGACTATGTGGATGCCCGTGATCCGGCACAGGTGGTGGCGGCGCTGCGTCCGACGACGCGGATGGTGTTTCTCGAAACGCCGACAAATCCCGTCATGCGGTTGTGTGACATTGCTGCCATTGCACAAGCTGTCCGCCCGCACGGCATACACGTTGTGGTGGACAATACCTTTATGTCGCCCTACTTGCAGCGGCCGTTAGCCTTAGGGGCGAACATTGTCATTCATTCGACCACGAAATACCTCAACGGACACAGCGATAGCGTCGGGGGGGTCGTCGTGGTCACAGAGCCGGAGATGGCTGCGCGGTTGGCGTTTGTTCAAAACGCCGCCGGTGCGATTTTGTCGCCTATGGATGCCTGGCTCACGCTGCGCGGCATTAAGACCCTCGTGGTTCGGATGCAGGCACATGACGCCAACGGCCGTGCCGTCGCCGAGTTTTTGCAAGCACACCCACGGGTTGCACAGGTGTATTATCCGGGCTTGGCAGGGCATCCACAGCAGGCTTTGGCGAAGCGTCAAATGTCTGGCTTCGGTGGGATGTTGGCCTTTGATGTTGGTACCTTTGAGTCGGCCCGGCGGGTTTTAGAATCGCTGCGGGTGTTTGCCTTGGCAGAATCTCTCGGTGGCGTTGAGAGTCTGGCCTGTCATCCGGCGACCATGACTCACGCCGGCATTCCGCTGGAAGAACGCCGGCGGTTGGGTATCACAGATGGGTTGGTCCGTCTGTCCGTTGGCATTGAGGACATCCACGACCTGCTGGCTGACCTCGACCAAGCACTAGCCCAGGTTTAGGCCGCTCATGTTGCAGCGCCTCGACCCTTCGGCAGTGGCATTTCCCACTAGTCGCTGTGGAAGGCTTTGGCATATACTACTTGTTCCGTTCTTGTAATGGCTCAGATCAGGATACGAATGACGAAGAATTGTCTTGGTGCACCTGGAACCATCGGTCGCAGGAAACGAACTAACTAACGCTTGCGCCGCTGGACGTCCTGCCTGGCGCATTGCCTGTGTAGTTGCCATGGCATCAGCGGCGTCATATGTTGACGGGCACTGAACCTAAGGTTTATGGGCGCAGGTAGGAGTCATCGCTGTGCTACAGTTAAGCGCTCAACGCTGAATGTTTCTGTCATGGGAACGAAACGCCCGTGTCACATCACGATGCTATGATCACCGCGACGGCCGCTGGCGGCGTGAGAAGAGTTGAGGTCTATGCAATAACCGACGTTGGTGTGGTGCGTCCACACAACGAGGACAACTTCCTGATTGTCAACCTGAGCGATGGTCGGAGCTGGACGGCTGAAAACCAGCTTCCCGAACAACCCCTTGTCGTCGAGTTGCGTCCGGCAGATCAGGGCGTCCTGTTGGCGGTCTCAGATGGTATGGGAGGTGCACTGGCTGGTGAAGTGGCCAGCCACCTGGCCGTGACGCAGGTTTGCGACAGCATGATGCGTCTCCAGAAGGACGTGAAATTCAAGCAGTTTCAATTTCACGAACATCTGCGGTTTGCTGTCGAGCGAGCCAATCTGTTTATCAACAACCAGAGTCAGCGCAGTCCGGAGTACGCCGGCATGGGGGCGACCTTCACCGGAGCCGGACTGGACGGCACAACGCTCTACTTGGCCCAGGTTGGGGATTCCCGGGCTTACCTTTTCCGGCAGGGCAGTCCACCGCTGCAGGTCACGACCGACCAGTCCCTTGTTGAGCAACTGATTCAATCCGGGCATATCACCCGTGAAGAAGCCGAGACGCACCCGTACAAAAATGTGATTTTGCAAGCGCTAGGTGCGCTCCCCAGCGTGACGGTGACGGTCGAGAGCCTGCCCGTCTGTCGGGATGACATCCTACTGCTGTGCAGTGACGGTCTTTCCGGTAAGATCAACGGCGAAGACATGCTGGCGATCCTCAATGAAACAAACGGCGATCTGCGTTTGGCCTGTCAGCGCATGGTTGATCTCGCTAACGAACGCGGTGGCGAGGATAACATCACCGTCATGCTGCTGCGTTTTACCGGCGACGGTTTTCCTATGCGCGGTGAAGTGGCAGGCGACGACCAGATTACGCCGATTGAGCGGGATCAGGCACTACCCGACCCGACCATTGACGGTAGCCTGGGGGATGAGCCGACGGAGGAAAATCTGGACGTCCCACCGACCATGGAGCTATTTTCTGAAGGTCACGCGCCGTCGCTGACAGCGGCCGAGATGGCGACAACCGGTGAGCTGGCACTGAACCGGGGGCGCTCTACCGCTAGCCCTACACCGGGCGCGGCCGACGCCGAGTTGCCGCTGAAAAACAGTACCGCAGCGCCTCCGGCCGGTGAGCCTGCGGCCGGCGGCGGCAGTACATCCTCCGCCACAGCGGATGACGATGACCTGCGGATGTATCGGCGGGTTGTTGCGGCGATGCTCCTGATTCTCACCGTCTGTGCGCTCCTGTGGACGTACATCCGCGGATGGGCCGGTGTGCGGCCGGACGGCACCGATCCGCCAAGCCACAACCAAAGCCATTTCACCACGTCTCCTCCGCGTTAGTTGCCCCGCTACTCTGACGGTCAATGTCCGCTGCTTCATCAGAAGCCTCTCCAATCGAGTTGACAATTGTCATGCCTTGCCTGAACGAGGCTGAAACGCTGGCCACCTGTATTCGCAAGGCCCAGGGATTTCTCGCACAGCACGGGGTAGCCGGCGAAGTCGTCATCGGCGACAACGGCTCAACAGATGGTTCACAGGCGATTGCGGAAAAGCTCGGCGCGCGTGTCGTGCAAGTCCCAATCCGTGGTTACGGCGCGGCACTCTATGGGGCGACGCTCGCCGCGCGTGGGCGCTACGTCATTATGGGCGATTCCGATGACAGCTATGATTTTTCAAACCTGATGCCGTTTCTTGAGAAGCTGCGCGCCGGCTATGACCTGGTGATGGGCAATCGTTTCAAGGGCGGCATTCAACCCGGTGCCATGCCTTGGAAAAACCGCTACATCGGCAATCCGGTGCTGACCGGTATCGGGCAGCTTTTCTTCCGCTGTCCGGCCGGCGATTTCCACTGCGGCTTGCGTGGCTACTCGCTGGAGGCGTTCAAGAAAATGGACTTGCGGACAACCGGCATGGAGTTTGCCTCGGAGATGGTCATCAAGGCAACGCTGATGGGGATGCGCATTGCCGAAGTGCCGACGACGCTTGCCCCTGATGGACGCTCACGCCCACCGCACCTGCGTCCGTGGCGCGACGGCTGGCGGCATTTGCGCTTCATGCTGCTGTACAGCCCGCGCTGGTTGTTCCTCTATCCGGGGCTGGTGCTCATGGTGTTGGGGCTGACCGTCGGCGCATGGCTGTTACCGGGCCCGCAGCGCATCGCGGGAGTCGTCTTAGATGTTCATACGTTGCTTTATGCGGCGTTGGCCGTCCTGATCGGTTTTCAATGTGTGACGTTTGCGCTTCTTGCTAAAGTCTTTGCCATCAATGAAGGCTTGCTCCCGGAAGACCCACGGCTGACGCGGCTGTTCAAATATATCACCTTGGAAACCGGCCTGCTCGTTGGTGGCCTGCTGACGCTCGGTGGTTTGATCGGCTCGGTGACGGCCGTTGCTTCGTGGAACGAGGTCGCCTACGGGCCGCTCGATACCGCCCGTACATTACGTCTTGTCATTCCATCTGCACTCTGCCTGATGCTGGGCTGCGAAACCATACTTGCCAGCCTGTTCCTGAGCGTGCTCGGACTGCGCATCCGGCGCATGTGACGGACAAGGCACGTGTGCCGGACATAAGAAACGTGGTGACAACCGGTGAAAGCACTGGACTACTACTTGCAGCGTTGGCGGATAGCTGTTGTACGTCCGCATCTGGCCCCGACCGACCGGATTCTCGACATTGGGGCGTTTGACGGTGCGCTGGCGCGCACGCTGCGCGACTTCAAAAGCTACGTAGGGATTGATCCCGAAGCCAATCCGGCACAGTCCACCGAACGCATGCAACTGATTTGCGGGCGTTTTCCCGAAGACCTGCCCTACCCCGCAGAACCGTTTGACGCTGTAACGTTGCTGGCGCTGCTTGAGCACATCCCGGCTGCTGAACTTGATGCCTTTGCGCGGGCCTGCGCCGCCGTTCTGCGCTCCGGGGGAAAGCTCCTGATCACCGTCCCCCACCCGTTTGTTGACCGGATTCTCGATGTCCTCATAGCCTTGCGTTTGCTCGACGGGATGGAAACCGAAGCGCATTATGGTTTTGATGTGACACGTACCCGCGAGATCTTTGAACGGGCCGGGTTTGAACTCCTGGTGCACCGTCGCTTCCAGTTGGGTTTGAACAACTTTTTTGCTTTCCGCAAACCATGACTCAGCCAACCATGACTCAGCCAACCGGTCGGATTTTTTCGTCGTGAATTGGAGCGGTGCGATATAGGCTAGGTTCAGAGTGTTTGTGACTTTGCGTACTCTTTGGTGCGTGCATGAAGCCAACAGTTTCCATCCCCAGACCTGACGCCGACCTAGTGATCGGCTCACGCGGCAGCGCCCTGGCGCTCTGGCAGGCTGAATGGGTTAAGGCGCAACTGGAGGAAGCCGTCCCGACACGCCGGATTGCCATCCAGGTCATCAAGACCACCGGCGATGCCATACTTGACGCGCCGCTCGCGCAGATCGGTGGCAAGGGTGTCTTCACTAAGGAGATTGAAGAGGCTCTGCTGGCAGGCGTCGTTGACATAGCCGTCCACAGTTTGAAAGACCTCCCGACCCGTTTGCCGGAGGGTTTGGTGCTGGGTTGTGTGACGCGGCGGGAGGATGTCCGCGATGCGCTGGTGGCCCGCGAGGGGATTCAGTCTCTGGACGATCTGCCTCCCAAAGCGGTGATCGGCACGAGCAGTCTGCGCCGGCAGGCGCAACTGCTTGCCCGCCGGCCTGACCTCCGGCTGGTCGATCTCCGGGGTAATGTCGGCACGCGCTTGCAACGCCTGACCGAAGGGCACTATGACGCGATTATTCTGGCTGCGGCCGGTTTGGCACGCCTGGGCTTTGAAGCGCATATCGTCCAGCGTATTCCGACCGATGTCATGCTGCCGGCCGTCGGACAGGGGGCCTTAGGGATTGAGGTTCGTGAACAGGATGCGGCGACCCGCGCCGCCGTGCAGGTTCTCGCTCACCAGGCAACTTGGCAGGCGTGCGAAGCCGAGCGCGCTTTTCTGCACGGCCTAGGTGGCGGCTGCCAAGTGCCCATTGCTGCCCATGCTGTGGTTGACAACGAAGGCCGTCTGCGGCTGCGTGGCCTTGTGGCACGGGTTGATGGGACGTGTGTTGTGCAGGACGAACTGACCGGAGACGCCCGCTTTGCCGAGGACATCGGCAAAGAACTGGCCGAGCGTGTGTTACGTCAGGGGGGCGCTGAGCTGTTGGCCGAACTTGATGTGCGTCCGCATTGAATTCAACCGTAGTCACCTCACTGTGGCGTCCGGCAGCGCTTGACGAACCGGTGCTTCTTTCCCAGGATTCGCCCAGGATTCGTGCAGTTGACAACGGCTCACCTAGCGCACAGGAAGGAGGCAGGCCGGCATGCCGGACAGTGAACATCGGCTTTTCTGGATTGGTGGGGTACTCGGTGTTGGCCTTAGTCTGCTTCCCCTCGTCGGTTGGGCCCAGGAAGGAGCGGCGGTAGCTAAGCCGGGCAAGGGCAGGGTGGTGAGAAAACGCCTGCCGCCCCGGCCAAACCCCGATCAACCGTCTTCTGCACCGTCGGACGCGGATTTACCGCTCGGAGTACAGGAAAGTCTCGGTGAAGTCAAACGCTTACAAGAGCAATACCGCCGTGAGGCAGCGGCCCGCCGCCGGGCAGAAGCGGAGGCGCGCCGGAAAGGCTTGCCGTGGCTGCCGCCGGAGGAATCCACTCTGGAGGAGTCTCTGCCAGAGCTGCCAACTGCACCTGAGCAAATGGTTTCCCAGCCGATGCCACCGCCTGCTGAATCTCAACCACCACCGCAAAACGGCAATTCGAATGGCAATGCCACTGGATCACAGGCTTCTCCTCCACCACAGCCTGCTGACGGTAAGACTGTCATTCGGACGTGGCCACGCCCAAAAAAACCGGCCAGTCCTAACGCCCTACAGTAAACAGAGTACCGCCTAGGTCGGGTTGACCTCCAAAAACATACACCTGAGACACAATGGAAACATGCGGCACGTATGTGCCCGTAAAGTGCGTTGAGATATTTGTCCCAAATTGCCCATCTCTCAGGAAACCAACGAATGGGGAGGACCGAATGATGAACCAGAAGTTCAACCTCGTCAGCTTGGCGCTGGGGACATTGATTGCCATTCCATCTGCAACTGCTTTGGGGCAGCAGGTCACCGCCGTTAAGTCACAGTCCCATCAGAAACCTGTCGTCCGCAGCGTTGCGCCATCTGGCGTCACGCCGCCGCCGCCGACCGACGTATCAGACCTTCCAATCGGTATTCAGCAGGGGTTGGTTGATGCCAAACGTTATCAGGAAATGCAGCGACAAGCTGAGAGGCAGGGCCAGGCGCCACCACCTTTGCCTTACAGTCCACACGTTCCACCCGCCATCATTGCTGATCCACGGGGAGTCGCCGCGCCTTTCATGACGACCCGAGTGCCCAGCGCCAGAATATCGGCCAACACACCGGCAGGAGATACCTATCCGCCGTTCTGGTCAGCTTGGCCGTCGGCAGGTAGCTACGCGCCGGCAGAAACACCGCTGCCGGGCCAGTCGCTACAGTCACCGATGGCGCTGCCAACACAACAGCGATGGATGCTGCGCCAAACACCGCCGCCGAGACCATCGGCTCCAGAGATGTCTCCGGTAATGCGGCACCTCCTGGAGCTGCAGCAATACATAGAGCACATGAACCAAGGTCATCACCACCTCGATTCCATCCCACAAGTGATGCCAGGTGCACCGCAAAGCCAACCGTCTGGCGGAGCCATCCACATGCCGATACCCTCGTCAGGCAGCGGCATCCGACTCGGTAGGCGCCCCTAGCTTTTCCGGGCAGTCACTGTTGCCCAGATCGGTGAAGGAGGCAACAGATGAGGGGCAGCAAAATTGCTGCCCCTCTTTTGGTTATGGGATGGACACCGGTGGCGGCTTTGGCTGTCCATCCCAGTTTCCGATCAGTGGGATGTCACCCGCTGTGCCGTAGTTGACCCGAATATCCGCTACGCCACTTGTATTTGAGTTCCGCAACTGAAACTGAATTGTGCCGCCAAGGTTGACGACGACGCCGATTGCTGAAAAGCCCTGGCGTGTCCAATCTCCTGCGACTGCCGCAACGAACTCACCGGTCGTCGTCATGACGAAGTCGGCGTCCGGAGCACCACTGACATTAGCATTCTTCAGCAAGAACCGCCCGGTGCTGGGCCGGTACAATCCCAGTCCTGTTATGTTGCTTGTGGCCGTCCATCGCCCGGCTATCGGGTAGTCCGTTGCCTGTGCGCCGGTAATAGTGACGACCAAATCGGGATTCCCGCCTGCGAGCGCATTCCGCAGAAAGAACGTCTGAACCCCAGGGCGATATACCCCGCACGTCACGGTGCCGTTTCCATCCCAGTCGCCAGCAATGGGGATGTCACCGACACCGCCAAAAGCAAACGATATATCCGCAAACCCACCCGTATTGTTGTTGATCAGGAAGAACGTCATCACACCGTTGACATTCCGGTAAATGCCCGGCGTATCAATGCCGTCGCCATCCCAATCGCCTGCAATCGGCACGTCACCTGTCAGGCCGTAAAAGAAATCCTGATCGGCAAAATCAGAGATGAGCCGGTTCTTGAGGTACATGTAGCCGTTTGATGGGCGAAACATCGCCATTGTCGCCCCGACCGGCGCACTTGGCCCTGCCGATCCAAGCTGCGTGACGGTGATGGCCTGTCCGGCAACAAAGAGCGTCCCGGAGCGTGGTAGTGGGCTTGGGTTGCGCCCGACGACAAAGGACACAACACCGTGACCGAAGCCAGAAATGGCCAGGCGGCGTGCCGGATCGCCGAGGTTTGCCACCATGCGCGGCAGGACCGTTTGCCCGCCGGACAACTGCGCAGAGACAAGCTTAATCCACGGGGCATCAATGTTGCGCACCGTTGCCTCCCAGACGCAATTCGGTCCGGTTGTCACCGTGACCGTCGCCGTTGAGGCTGCTTCACCGCCAACGCTTAGCATGGTCGGTGCAACCGTGAAGGCGCACGCGCCCTGACTCACCGTCAGCGTAAGGTTTTGAGTTGCCGTTCCAAGGCTATTTGTCGCCTGAAGAACAAGGGCGTACGTCCCGGCTGTGCTAGGCGTCGGCGTGCCGGCGAGAATGGCACTGCCGATGCTACCGGTGAATGTCACGCCAGGTGGTAGGTTGCCGCCCGCCAGGGCTACTGTAGGCGCCGGGCTGCCGGTTGCCGTGACGATGAAGCTCGATGGCTGTCCGACCGTCAAGACAATTGCACCGGGACTGGTGAAGCTAGGCGCGGCATCTGTTGCACCACCCTGCACAATTGTAAAGGTGTTGCCGCCGGGGTTGAGGGTCAGGGTTGCCACACGCTGCGCTCCCGGATTCGGTGCCACCTGAAAGCTCACCCTGGTCAGGAGGTTGCCGGCCACCGGGAAGCCCGTCACCCAATCCGGGATCCCCGAAACAGTCCACTCGCCGGTGGCATTGATGGTGACGGACTGGGGTGTACTAGAACCGCTCGGCGGAAAGGTGGCACCGCCGGATGAGAAAATTGGGTTCACCGTCCAGCCAATGTCCCGAAGGAGGTTGAGTGTTAAGTCCTGCGTGCGCGGCAACAGTGGATTAATCGCCGGTTCCATCAGCAGGCGTGGCCGGACGGTATTATCCCAGTGTGAAACTGATGAGCCGGCTTGGCGCGGATTCGGGGCAAATATCCGAATCCGCCCGTTGGTTGTTCCGGATAGGCGAGTGGGATCGAGCCGCAGCGTTGCTGTCACATTCCCGCCGGCCAGGAAGCTGCGTATGGTTTCGCCGTCGGCCTGCGTAATCCCAACCACCGGAATTGTGACATCCGGTGCAGTTCCACCTGGAATGAAGCTACCTGCGCTATTGTTGGCAATAATGACCCCCTGTGCGCCGGCTTGTTGGACGTTCAGTGCTTTCTCCACAAACGGACATTCGCCGCGATCCACAAGGGCGAAGTTCCCGCTGACCGCGCCGGGGTTTGACAAAGCACCGCAAGCTAGGGTGGGTTGTGCGGCGATCACCGAACGTGTCAGGCCGCCAAGCGTGATAGCGCCACCGAAGGTCGCTTGGTTGACATTGATGAAGACCGGTGGCTCGCGCTCGATACGCAACACCGGTGCCGGCTCGAGCAGCAGCGGCAGGGCGCTCTGCGTCGTCGTTCCTACCCAAGTCAAGTTCCCGGTGTTGATGGCTGACGCCTGCCGCTGCGCTGCGGTCATCTGGTGCCAATTGAGGTTGAGGTTCTCGTCGCGCAGTAACCGCGCATAACAATCCGTAAAGCCGCCGTCGGGATTGTCATTGGTAGCACCTGCATTGCGTCCGTTTGCTGAATCAACAAAGGTACTGAACCCCAAACCGTGGGCGAACTCGTGTAGAACCACGGTGAGTAAATCTACTTGGTTGGGAGGCGCATTGTTGTCCAGCCCAAGGTAGAAATTGAAGTTTGTACTGAAGTTGGTGGTGATTTGGGCACGTGGCGGCTCCTGCGGTGCCAAATCTTGGCCGGCAAGCGCATTGGCCAGCGCATAGTGATACCAGGTGTTGCTAAACGGTGCGTTGGGAAAGTCGCGAAAGATTGAGGTTGTCCCGGCTGAGCCGAGCACCCCACTGGCCAGCGACGTAAATCGTCCGTTGACGACAATTGGCACGTTGCTGCGGAGTGTCGCACCCCAAATTTCAGCTGCGCGTTGAAAGACGTTGAGGCGCTGCTGACCAAGAGTTGTACCGGGATTGCCGCCGACCGGCGTCACCGGCGTTGGATCATTGAACCCGATGCCGGGTTCATCCTGATTACGAATGAGAATCGTAGTACCCTGAGTACTCTCGCGCCGAACTGCCGGGCCGGTTGCCATCCCGACTTGCATCTGTGTGGGGGGCAAGACGATGTCGCCGCCGGGGAACGGGTCAGGCTGCTCGTGATCGGTGGGTTCTCCCGGTCGTCCGTTCGTTTTGCCGCGCAAAAACGCCTCTGCTTCGGGTACGCTGCCGACACAGGCGACGCTGATCCGTCCGTCGGCCTCGCGCCGCGCCAGCACGACGTGCTGAAAGCCGTCGCCGAGGTCGAGCATGGCAGCTCCGGATGCCAATCGGCGCTCCGGTTGCAGACCTCCATCGCGGCGTGTGACCTGGGCGACAAACTGCAGTGTTTCCCGCCACGGATCATCGTCAGCCGTGCGTCCGGTCAGACGCGATGCTGGCGCAAACACCCCCGGCGATCCGCAGATGCCGACCAGGAGAAGTGCAAAACATACTCCAACGCGCAGTGGAGCAGGTGAACGACGAACGCCAACCGGAAGCATAGAGCAAACTCTACAAATCCAGGCACTGGTGATGATAGGTGAATGCAGGTTTTAGGCACACCGGAGCAGTGATAGCACAAGCGAGGCACACGGTGGAGCCCCCTGAATAATGCGGAAGCGGCACAACCGTCTAGCGCTGTGGCCGCGCAGGCAACGTCAGAGATTTGATCAGAGACTTGACAGTCACCATCCTGGGTCAATAAAGTCCCGGATTTGCTCTGGACATGCTCTTTGCGAGCGCCGGCATGGACAGGCGTGGAAAAGAAGGGTGGCTTAAAGTCATGGCATACGCGATTGTTGTCACGGGCGGAAAACAGTTTCGAGTCGCCGAGGGCGATGTTGTCCAAGTGCCGAGTCTAGACGTTGAACCCGGCCAGACGGTGAACCTCGATGTTTTGGCGCTGCACAACGGTACGGAATTCAAGGTTGGAACACCGCGTTTGGCGGACGTGCGTGTGACTGCGTCGGTGATCGGTCACGGACGCGCCAGAAAAATCATTGTCTTCAAGTTCAAGCGGCGAAAGCAGTACCGGCGCAAGCGTGGGCATCGTCAGAACTTCACGGCGTTGCTGGTACAGAAGATCGAAGCCGCAGCCTAACGAGCCGAGCTGGGAGGTCAGACCCCTATGGCGCATAAGAAAGGTGTCGGGAGTTCGCGTAACGGACGCGATTCACACTCCAAGCGATTGGGTGTCAAGCGTTTTGGCAACCAGTTTGTCAAGGCCGGCGAGATTCTCGTCCGGCAGCGTGGGACGCGCTTCAAGCCGGGTAAAAACGTCGGCATGGGACGCGACCACACGCTCTTTGCCCTTACGGCAGGGCATCTCTTGTTCCGCAATCGTGGCCGGCTTGGACGCTATATCGAAATTGTCCCGTTGGAAACGTCGGCTGCGACCCAAGCGGCGCCGGCGACTGCGGCCGTCTGAAGAGGGCGTCCATCCGTTCCTCCCCGGCCGGACACCACCAAAAACCGATCGGCACCAGCCCAAGGTCGCCCCTGACCTTGGGCTTTGCTTTCGCACCCGATGTTTGTTGATGAAGCTATCATTCACGTCGCGGGCGGCGACGGCGGCAACGGTTGTCTGGCCTTTCGCCGTGAAAAGTTCGTGCCACGCGGCGGTCCGGCAGGCGGTGATGGCGGTCAAGGAGGAACGGTGTATCTCCGTGCCAGCCGCCACCTCAACACCCTGTTGGCGTTTCGCTACAACCCGCGGTATGCCGCCGAACGCGGCGGCCATGGCGAAGGCAACAATCGCCACGGCCGCGACGGTGCCAACTGCATCGTGGATGTCCCGGTAGGCACGCTGGTCTATGACGCGGACACAGGCGAATGCTTGGCCGACCTCATCGTGGCGGGACAGACTGTTGCCGTCGCACGCGGCGGTCGCGGCGGCCGCGGTAACGCGCATTTTGCCACCTCGGTCAATCGTGCGCCGCGCCGCCATGAGCCGGGTCGTCCCGGCGAACGGCGCACACTGCGCCTTGAACTTAAGTTGCTCGCCGATGTTGGCCTGCTCGGCTACCCGAATGCCGGTAAATCAACGTTCATTGCGGCAGTGTCTGCGGCGCGTCCCAAGATTGCCGATTATCCCTTTACAACGCTGGTGCCGAACCTGGGCGTTGTCGGCTTAGAAGACTACCGGAGTTTTGTCATCGCCGACATTCCGGGCATCATCGAGGGCGCACACGCGGGACGTGGGCTGGGCCTCCAGTTTTTGCGGCACGTTGAACGAACCCGCTTGCTGCTGCATTTGGTAGATGTTTCGGTGCTGGCGGAACACGACCCGGTCGTTGCCTACGACACCATTGAACGCGAGCTGAAACTCTACGATCCGGAACTGGCCGCCCGGCCGCGTTTGGCCGTCGCTACCAAGCGGGATGTTGCCGATCCGGCGCGAACGGCAGCCTTGCAGACCCACTGTGCCCGGTTAGGTGTCCCTTACTTTCCGGTGTCAGCGGTAACGGGCGAGGGGCTGAAGCCGTTGATTTCACACATTGCAAACCTGTTGTTTGGGACATCAGCCGTGTGAACCAGATTTGGGACGTAGAAGCCGGTGAAACCGGCCGGCTTCCGGCCGAGGATCAGGGAAGCCGTTTGCCACCGGCAAGCAGATGCAATGACTTGACGGCGCAGATGTGGCAATCACTTACGAACAACGGACACCGGCAGCCACCCACTACGGGTTATGCACTTGGTCTGAAGAACGCCGCAGGTCATGCAGCGTATCGAGCGCTAACAGAACGGCCCCAACCGTAATGCAACTATCCGCAATGTTGAAGGTCGGGAAGTGCCATGTTCCCCAGTGAACGTCCAGAAAATCAATGACGGCACCGTGCACAGTCCGGTCTATAGCGTTGCCTAGAATACCACCCAGCAGAAACGTGAGCGTTGTCCGGAGAACGGGCCGGTTGTCGGGTGTCCGCCACAGGTACATGCTCACCCCAACGGCAGCGCAGACCGCGATGCCCAGCAGGGTGAGCCGCATGGCCGGCGTTCCGCTGTCAAAGAGGCTGAATGCAATGCCGGGGTTTTCGGCATACCGCAGGTGAAAGAAGCCAGGAATAACCCGCACCACGGCGTCGGTTGGGCGCAGCGCCCAGTAGGCCCAGGCTTTGCTCAGTTGATCAAGCGCCGCCAACCCTCCGACGGCTACAAACGCCCTGTAGGGGGGCGCACTCGCGCCGGTCACAGCCAAGGTCACGCCACGCGGCGCTTGTAGTAGTATTCGTCCAGCGCCCGTACTGCAAAGCTGAGGATTTTGCCTACGTCGCCATCCTCACGCCCACCTTCCTTCGGGTCAGTATTGAGTGTGGCCGTAATTTCGCCCTGTTCGTTGGCCTGGCAGTCAACGTTGCCAAGCTTTGTTTTGACTTCAACCAGCGCGCCTAAGACATCCTGGTTGATCACTACCACGCAATCGAGATTGCCAAAGGCATAGACCAGTTCATCCCCGGCGCGGGTCGGTGATGTACGATGCTCTTTCCAGAGTCGCTCAATCAGTTGGTAGAGCTGTTCAACGACGTGGGCATGTTCACCCGCAAAGCGGCAGGCGGCAGCGGATTCAATGATCGGCACGATTGGATATTCTCCTTGTAAAGCAACGCAAGGTAAAGCAAAGCAAGCTAAGCCTTCCCGTGGATTATGGGAAGCCCGTTCGCCGGATACAAGCCCTGCTTGGCAGCGGACGGGCTGACTGCTGTGCCGTTGGTACGGGGGCATTCAGTTTTCACGCCGGGCCGTGCACAAGCTTCGGTCAACGATGCAGATGACGATGTCCGTCGCCGGTCGTCGCCAAGCTGGCAACGGGCTGTATCCTTCGGACGACTGCCGATCTCACTCGCGACCTCGCTCGGCAAGTGTACAATCTTGGTCTGAGCCGCTACCCTGTGTCACGTTGCGCAGGCGCCGGCCTAACCGACCGGAGGAGCCTGCTGACCGAAGCCCACTGGTGGCAAGGACATGCCTGCACGATTTGTCTTCACCGAACCAACCTCGGCGCAGCTTGACGAGTTTCTAGCAGAACAGGCAGCGCTGCCTTTGACTTACCCCGAGCAGGGGGCGACACGCAACGATTGGAGTGCCTGGCCGCCGGGCTACACGGTGGACCAAACGTGCGTCAGTCTTGGGCAGGGGCGCGATGTTTTCGAGCGCGCCGTTGGAGCCATGCGCCGGTGGATGATGTTTGCCATGCCCTGGCTGCGTTTGTATCCCGCCGATACACCGCTTGAGGTCGGGCGCGTTGTGGCCGTCATCCCGTGGCATTTTGGGTTTTGGTCGCTCAATGCCTGCCGCATTGTCTATACTGTCACCGAAGAACGGCGCTTCGGCTTTGGCTACGGCACGCTGCCGGCCCATGTGGAGTCCGGCGAGGAGCGCTTTTTGATCGCCTGGGATGCGGCAACTGATGAGGTTAACTACACCATTGTGGCGTTTTCACGTCCAGCGCATCCGCTCGCCCAACTCGCCTATCCGGTGACCCGTCTGTTTCAAAAGCGTTTTGCTGCCGACTCGCGCCGCGCCATGGTTGCGACCGTGCGCACGGCCGGGTTGGGGGCCTCGGTTTCCGCGTAGCTTTTCCCTATGAAGTCATGTGCTGTTGGCTGTGCCATCCTGCTGTCTCTGATTGGTTCCTTTGCTTCTGGACAAGCGCCATCCTCGGCCGAACCGTCCACACCGAGTTCTTCTGCCCCACTGCGCTTTGCCGAAAACCGCTATGAACTTGGCCGGCGGACGCGCGCCCTTGAACGCGCTTGGATGAACTGCCGTGACGCTGACCGCCGGGCCGCAGCCATTCCGCGCGTCCAGACCGCCGTCCTAGGTTTTTTTTCGGGCAATACCCGCCTTGTCGCCGAGACACTGGATGAAACCACCACGGCGCTTCAGGGGCAAACACCCGACTCGGCCGACCGCTGGGCAGCCGCCTTGGCCATAACGCCGGCGCGGGCGCTGATCGATCTGCGCGAACCGGCGCTTGAGGTGACCGTAACCGCACTGTATGAACCATCTGTGCCGCGTCCTGATCTCGTCTTACGGCTGACGCTGGGGAAAACCGTCATGACGGTGCCGCTGCCGGCCGCAACACCGTTGCCGCACCGGGTGCGTGTTGCCTGTGAGCGGGCCGCGCAAGATATGGATACAGGACTGGAAATTGCCGTCGGAACACCTGACCGGCCGGCACGACATATGTGGCGCGTCGGGGTCAGTCGGGTGCGTGACCTGGCCCGGCGCTTAGCAGCACTGGAAACCGCACTGACGACCGTCGGACCGGCTGCCCTCCCGGACGGCTTTGACATCGAGCGCGCCACACTGACGACGCGCTTGAAACTGTTGAAGGCCTTGCGGGACAACCCACCGCTTGAAACCGACCTAGCCGCCGTCCGTCTCCTACGTGACGCCGAGCAACTGGTCGCGGCGCTGCGTGCTGCACCTCCCCGGTCAACGTTGACCGCCCTGACGGGCGACGTGTTGCTGGGCTGTCCGACGGCAACGGGAATCCTACCGGTCCGGGCGCTGGCCAATCCAACGGCGCCGGTCTTGATCATGGCTTTTCACGGCGCGGGGGGAAGTGAAAACATGTTCTTTGACGGCTACGGCGATGGCGAGATCGTCCGTCTGTGTCGTGCGCGTGGGTGGGCGCTGGCCTGTCCACGGGTGACGAGTCCACTGGACGACTACAGCGCCGTGGTCGAGCGCCTGCCGGCGCGGCTGGCACCACAAGCACGACACATCTTTCTTGTCGGCCATTCGCTCGGTGCGGTGACGACCCTGGTCGTTGCGACCAAGTATGCCGGCCGTTTGGCCGGAATTGCACCGATTTCCGGGCGTGCGCCGTGGACGACAGGGGCGCTCAAAGCATTGCCGACGTTTGTCGCTGCCGGAACAAAGGACTTTTCCCGCCCTGGTTCGGAGCAACTCGCCGAACGTCTGCGTGCTCAGGAAACGCCGACGATGTTCAAACTCTACGAAGCCGAGCACCTACTGGTCGTGCCCGACGCACTGCCCGATATTTTCAACTGGATGGATGCGTTGGTTGGGCAGCGGTCAGGCTAGCCGGAGCGTCACCTCTGTGCTAGACCGCGTCTGCCTCCCGACCGCCGACCACGACCACAGCGAGAACGACAAAGGCTTCCACGATGCTGGCCAGTCCTGCTGAGACGCCGACTGCGCGCTGTAAACCGGCAGCCCCGACTTCTAGGGCTCCGAAACAGACGGCAGCCGGCAACACACCCAGCGGATGCCGCCGGGCCAGTAACGCGACGGCCACGGCCATGTAGCCGTAGCCCGGTGAAAACTGCTCGTACAGCCGCCGGCTCACACCCAGCACCTCGACGCCGCCCGCCAGTCCGGCACAGGCGCCGCTGACAGCCAGCGCCAGCCACGTCGTGCGCACTGGGTCAATGCCGGCCGTCCAGGCCGCCTGGGGACTCTCGCCCAGCACCCGCACCCGCAGCCCGATCGGGGTCATAAACAGCCACACATAACCGACTACGGCCGCGCCGACGGCGACAAAGACACCGGTGTGCAGGCGCGTCGGCGGAAGCCAGCGCCCCAGCCACAGGGCTTCGGCGACCAGGTCCGTCTGCGGGTAGCTTTTTGCCCCTTCTTGGAGCGGCCCGTGGACCAGCCAACTCACCAACCAGAACGCAATGAAGTTGAGCATGAGCGTCGAAATGACTTCACTCACACCACGCGCGGTCTTGAGCCAGGCTGCCAACCAGGCCCACAGACTGCCTATGATTGCCGCACCAAGGAGAACGAAAACAACTGCCCAGCCTGTCACCAACAGCCGACCCAGGATAACTGCCGCCAGCGCCCCCATCAGCATTTGGCCCTCGGCGCCAATGTTGAACTGGCCACTCCGAAAGGCCAGGGTCACGCCGACGCCGCACAACGCCAGTGGTGTGGCTTTGATCAGCGTGTCCGCAAGGGCAAACTGGCTGCCAAACGCCGCCTGCGCCATCACCCACAGCGCCGGCAGCGGTGCATAGCCGGCCACCCACAAAACAATCGCTCCGGCTGACAGCGCCAGGATGACGGCCGCGACTGACGACACAATTGCGCGCCCAGACTCAGCTACCCACGCCATAGTGTTCCCAGGTGTGGGCGTCGCCGGCCATCAAGCGCCCAATGACCGTCAGCGGCACGTTCGGCGGGAGCGGCTGCGATAGGCGACCAGCATGAATCACCACCAGGCGATGACACAAGCTGAGAATCTCATCCAGTTCGTTAGAAATCAAAACCAGACTTAAACCACTGCTGCACGCTGTTCGGAAAGCTTGGTGAATGGCTGCAACAGCAGCAATGTCCACGCCCCAGGTTGGGTTGACTGCCACCAGCACCCGTGGTTTCCGCGCCAGTTCGCGCGCCGTCAGGAGTTTTTGTTGATTACCGCCGGACAGGGCCATCACCGCAGCCGACACTGCCGGCATCCGAATCGCAAACTGTGCGGCCAGCGCCGTCGCATGGCGTCGGATGGCACGGCCGTCCAGGCACCAGCCCCATTTGCGCCACGCCGAGGCCACCTCGTCCCCCAGGACCGCGTTTTCCGCCACCGAGAGATTGAGCACCAGTCCGGCGCGGCAGCGGTCGGCCGGAATGTAGTGCAGGCCGGCTGCCATCCGTGCCCGCCGACCCGGCGGTGCTGGAGCGCCATCCAGCCAAACCTGCCCACCGGCCGGACGGAGTCCGACCAAAGCTTCGGCCAGCTCGGTTTGACCGTTGCCGTCCACCCCCGCCACGCCGAAAATCTCTCCAGCGCGAACCTCAAACGAGACCCCCCGAATGCTGGCACCGACATCGGCATCGGTTGTCAGACCGTTCACCCGCAGCCGGATCTGGTTGCCGGGCGGCGGTGTTACCGATGGCGGTGCCAGGCTGCTGCCGACCATCGCCGCTGCCAATTCGTCAGGCGTGGCTGCTGCCTGGGCGTATGTCGCGACCACACGCCCTTGCCGAAGTACCGTGATGGTGTCACACAGCTCCAGAGCCTCGCGCAGCTTATGGGTAATGAAGACAATACTGACACCGGACAAGCGCAGTTCGCGCACCAACGCAAAGAGCATCTCGACTTCGGGCGGCGTTAGCGCTGCCGTCGGCTCATCCAGCAACAACAACGTTGCCCGCCGGTAGAGGGCTTTGAGAATTTCTACGCGCTGCCGGATGCCCACCGGCAACTGCCCGACCACCGTGTTCAACTGATCTGCCAGTGCCAACCGGTTGGCGGCAGCCCACAGACGGGCTTCATCGGGGCGTGTCTCTCCGAGCCAGACGTTTTCGCGGACGGTGAAGCTTTCCACCAGATGAAAGTGCTGGTGTACCAAACCGACGCCAGCGGCGATGGCATCGCGGGACGAAGTAAAGCGCATCTGGCGTCCGGCGCAGATAATGTGGCCCCGGTCGGGGCGAATTGCGCCGAACAAAATGTTCACTAACGTAGACTTACCTGCTCCGTTTTCGCCGAGCAGACCGTGGATGCGGCCCGGCTCGATAGTGAGGGATACACCGTCTAGCGCCCTGACAGAACCGTATCGCTTGGCAATGTCATCGAGTTTCCAAGTTGACACAACTCAGGGTTGTTCCTTGAACACGTCAATTTCGCCTTTCTGGATGGCGAGCGTCAGGGCATTGAGCTTACCTTCCAATTCTTTAGAAATGATCCCCTTTTTGAGGGTAAATCCGACGGCGTTATCTTTGAGGCCGAGGTGGACGACTTCGCCCTTCTGCTCCCTTTGCAAAATCCGACGGACGACTTCCGCCAAGCCACGCGGATTGCTGGTTGGGCTGCCGATGATGTGGTCAGGTGCCAGATGTGACTGGTCCTTTTGCATGCCGAAGGCCTGCACGTTGCGCTCCTTGACGGCTTGGAAGACACCGGCCGCCGCTGCGTCACAGTCATGAATGAGAATATCGGCACCCTGCTCAATCAGGGCGAGTGCCTGTTGCCGTGCAGCCGCTGTGTCAGTCCAACTGCCGATGAAGGCAATGGCGACTTCCATCTTCGGATTGATAGCCCGCGCGCCGTTGCGGAACGCATAAAGGTTCCGCGCCGACGCCGGAATGTTTTGTCCCCCAATAGCGCCCGCGCGTCCGGTTTTGGACAACGTGGCGGCAATGGCCCCGGCCAGGTAGGAGGCTTCTCCCGTGTCGAAGACGACGCTCACGACGTTTGGCGCTGCTTTATCCCCCGCCGTGACGACGAATGTCGTATGCGGAAAGTCGCGCGCCACGGTGAGCGCCTGATCGGTGAATTCGCCGCCGTGCCCGATGATGATGTCAAAGCCCTCCTGCGCAAAGGCCCGGAAAGCCTGCTCCCGGTCGGCCGGGCTGTCGTTGACCTGCTGTTGCCGCACCTCGCAACCGAGTTCTTTTTCGATGATCTTGAGTGCGTCATACCCAAAGGCGTTCCACCCGTCATCACTGATCGGTCCCGGACTCAGCAGGGCGACACGGGGTTTCTTGTCGGCCTGAGGCGTGCTCGCCGAAGCCGGCTGGGGCATCGTCGGTGTGTCCGGTGCCTTGCCGCCACAGGCCGCCACACCGATCAACCAGAGGATGCTCAGCGCAGCCCGTAACCAGAGCTGCCGCGCAGGGCGACCCACCACAAACGCCGTTGTTCCACTCACAGTCGTGTTTCCGGCACTCACGGTAGTTTTTCTGGTGCTGCCAGAGGATTGGTGGCTAGGGAGGCTTTTGCTGCCGTTTGTGCGCGGAACCGTTCGCGCAGGATTTCAACAATGGCCGGCAACAACGACACGAAGATAATGCCCACCACGACCAGGGAAAAGTTCTGCCTGACAAACGGAATGTTGCCGAAAGCATAGCCGGCGTAGGTCATCGAGGCAATCCACAGCACCCCACCTAGGACATTGTATATGAGAAACTGCGGGTAGTGCATAGCGCCGATGCCGGCAACAAACGGTGCAAAGGTGCGCACAATCGGCACGAAGCGCGCCAAGATGATCGTTTTTGCACCGTATTTGGCATAAAACCGCGCTGTCCGATCCAGGTGGCGGCGATCAAACAGGCGTGAGGTGTTGCTGCAAAAGACCGCCGGACCGGCCTTTTTGCCAATCCAGTAGTTGACCGTGTCCCCAAGTACCGCCGCGATGCTCAATGAAACGACCACCAGGTGAACATTGAGAACGCTGGTCGGCGTCGCCGCCAGCGCACCGATGGCGAACAGGAGCGAGTCACCAGGCAGAAACGGCGTCACAACCAAACCCGTCTCACAAAAAATCACAAAGAACAGCAGGACATAAAGCCACCCACCAAGCTGTCCCCCCAGCGTGTTGAGGTGCTTGTCAAGGTGTAGCACAAGGTCAAGGAGGTATTTCAGAACATCCAGCATGGAGGAGACTCCATCAGGCATTTCGCTAGCGCCGGCGTGCCGGCGTCGGTCGGTCAGACGCCGGTTTCACGGCCGGCGGCTCAAGCAAGCCCCGGATAAAAACGGCCGGGATTTCTCTGAGGTCCTTCCCGGTGCCGGAGACAACCCGCTTGAGTGAAAACTGCCGGTAGTCGGCATCGGCGACGGTCAGGGTATAGCGCCCTTCCTGTCCGGGTTCAAGTAAGTTCGGCATCAAGTAAATGATGCGGCGCTCCGGCGGCGCACCATCCGGCTCACGCGGGTACAGCTCGATTTCCACCTGTAGGTCGTACAGCTTGTGATCGGTAATGTTTTTGACCAGGCCAGCCATAGTCACCATGCGGACAATTTTTCCGGTCGCGCCTTTGGGTATGGACGAATAGGTGTTGGCGTACTGGTACACCTCAACTTGCTTGACGGGGACGGATGGGGGCGCAGCTTCAAGTCCAAGTCCACGGGGGAGTGCGGCAACACGTTCAGCCCAACTCGGCGGCAGGATGCGGTTACGCACGGTTGGGGAAACGATCACGACGACGCTGCCAAGTAGGACGACGAAAAGAGCGAACATCACCGCCAGCCAAACAGCTTTCGATCCGATCCCCGTTGGACGGCCATCGTCTGGCAAATGGGGAGGAGTGATTTCGGCGGCTGCAGGCGGTGGTAGAGGGACAAGTGCTGGTTCAGGAGGCGTAGCCGCCTGCCGGACTGGCGGTGGCGTCGGAACCGACGGCATCGCCGCCGGAGCAACTGCCGGTGGGGGCAGATGAGAAGCAGCAGCCGGGGCTTGGGGCGGACGCAGCACCTTGCGCTGTGCCGGGAGTTGTTCTGTGAGACGGTTTTCACGTAGGACGGCCGTTTTGGCCGCAGCCGGTGAAGGATGTTGTTCTGTCACCGGTGGATGGGTTGTGGGCACAGGTTGTGGCGACGTAGCGACCGACGACGGGGGTAGCGCTGTGGTTTGTTCTTCGAGCGACGCCTGGGCAAACTGTTCGCGAATGTCCTGTGCCAGGGGCGTGGTCGTCGTGGCCGGAGTCAGCCGTGCCGTCGTCGGCCTTACCGACAGTATGCTTGTCGCCGGAGCGCGTACAGGCGGGACGTCTTTCGGGGAGGTGGTGGTTCTCGTGTCCAGGGGCTGCGTCGTGTCCAGGGGCTGCGCAGAGGGTGATGGGGAGGGCAGTGCAGAAAGCGACGGGGCTTCCGCATCTGGGTCTGCGGGCAGCCGTGTGGCAACAGTCGCCGGTGTGCCATGTGGGGGGGGCTGTGCTGTGGATGGCGCTGCGACTGGCGCAGTCGCTGCCGCCGTCAGGTCCGGTCCGTCCTGTGCTGTGACACGGGGGCGAATCTCAGCCGGCAACCCAGGCTCGGGAGCAGCCTGTGGCAGAGGGGGAACGTTGACCGCCGGTCGCGCCGTGCGGCTAGGCTGAGGATCGGCTGCCGGTTGCGCCGGTCCAACTGGTTCGGATGTCACTAAACCGAGGAACCCGTCGTCGCCAACGTCACGGTCGTCCGATGCAGACTCAAGCCGGCGAAAAGCGAGCCACAGGACCACCAGGGCAAGCAGTATGAGGGTAGTCGCCAGTGTGGCCCCGATGGCAATCCGCCAACTCAGAGCCGGCAGCAGTACAAGGTGTGCAAGGTGGAACGGCAGGCACAACATCAGCGTTCGCCATTGAGATATTTGACGACGGCCTCAAGGATTTCATTTTCCTTGACGCCACGTGAAGGACACTCAACCCAGATGCCGCCAGTCTCGGTTTGGTATTCACCTTCAATGCGCGCATAGACCGTCAAACGTGTCCGCTGTGGATCGAGTGATGTCACTTCGATTTCAAGTGCGTACCGCCCGCGCACCCAGGTGAAGTTTCCCCCGCCGGGCCGCCGGGCGATGAATTCCAGGTTGGCGCCAGAAGTCAACGCGCCGCGTGTGAACACAACCGGCTTGGTGACGAGGCGGCCGGGTTTTTCAGCGCTGAGTTGTTCATCCACGACCAGTTCACGGTCGCTGAGAACGTGCTTCACAGCTTCCAGTAAGGTGTCGCGCGGGACATTGAACGTGTAGGGGTTGGGCAGCATGGGTTTTTTTTCCCTGCCGCGTCCCCAACTAATTTGTCCGGCGGCCGGCGTCCACACCGCGCTGCTGACGACTGACGCCAGCAAGCCAACGAGCAGCAATATGCGCCTGAGGAAATGTCCCTTCATGCCGAAGCCCTGTGTATTGGGATGCCTGATGTCGGTTGGACCGCATCGGCTGCTACAACATAGCATTGTAGCATTTCACGCCTAACGGCGGCGTACGTTCGATGTAAAGGCGTCAGAAGGGTTGGACGTTTTCGACAAAAGCCGGCCCTCTGGCGTGAGGTTGTGGAGGTGAACGGCGTGGCAGAGGACTTTTCCGTGACCGATTTTCAGCGCGCGGACGACATCGCGTGGATTTTAGCCCACTGCCGGCGCATTGCCGTGGTCGGCCTGTCGTCGAAGCCGAGTCGCGCCAGCTATAGCGTGAGTCAGTTTATGCTGGAATGTGGCTACGACATTGTGCCGGTCAACCCGATGGAAACTGAGGTCTTCGGGCGGCCGAGTTACCCAGACCTCGCTTCTGTTCCGGGCGGGATCGACCTTGTGAATGTCTTTCGGCGGTCGGAGGAGGTTCCACCGATTGTGGCCGACGCGATTGCCAAAGGCGCACGGGCACTGTGGCTGCAACTCGGCATCGTCCATCCCAGCGTGCGCCAGGCGCGCGATGCCGGACTGCGCGTCGTTGTGGATCGCTGCCTGATGATCGAGCGACAGCGGTGGGAGTAAACGCCGTCCGGTCGGGCATCGGCAGGACGCCGCGGCTACACAACCACGGCCGTCTGACAGGCGGTGTCCGGTGCACCGTCACAGAGCGTTTCTTCCGGGATTTCCTCCGGTTCAGGGAGCTGCTCTCCGGCTGCTTCACGCGCGCCCATGCGCGTAAAGTACGCCTGAATGTGGTCGGTCAGCTCAGCGCGGGTTTGGGCATGAAAGACCTGTGTTCGGAAAACGGCCCCACCGGGCAGTCCCTTTGTGAACTGCGCGCAGAGTTGTTTGACTTTCCCCATAGCTGCCGTTTCTGTCGGACATTCGCCCAGCATCAGGTCGAAGTATTCCAGCAGCACATCCCGCTTGTCGTAGAGCGTTGGGCGATAGGGCGTTTCGCCCCGCAGCACTTCTGCCGTTTGACGGAAAATCCAGGGGTTGGCCATCGCGCCGCGCCCGATCATCACGCCGTCCACGCCGGTTTCGCGAAAGCGACGGATGGCATCGGCCGGTTGGCGGACATCGCCGCAGCCGATAACAGGAATGGATACGGCGCGCTTGACTTGCGCAATGATGTCCCAGTTGGCCTGTCCGCTGTAGCCCTGCATGCGGGTGCGCCCGTGGATCGCAATGGCTTCCACACCGCAATCTTCCGCCAGTCGGGCGACTTCAACGGCAACAATCGAGTTGTCGTCCCAGCCGGTCCGAATCTTGATCGTTAGCGGGATGGTGATGCGCCGGCGCATCTCGCGCAGGATGACGGCCAGGTGCGGCAGATCGCGCAGAAGTGACGAGCCGGCGCCGCGTCCGACCACTTTTTTCGCCGGACAGCCACAGTTGACATCCACGAGATCGGCTCCGGCTTCCTGGGCAACTTCGGCTGCATCGGCCATCCGCCGTGGGTCCACGCCGAAGAACTGAATCGAAATCGGGCGTTCGTCGGCGGTAAACTTCATCATTTTGTGAGTTTTGAGATTGCCGCGCGTCAGCCCTTCGACGCTGATAAATTCCGTCACAATCAGACCAACACCACCCAGCCGCTTGATGAGGCCACGAAAGGCCGAATCCGTGACCCCGGCCATCGGCGCAAGCACGAGGGGCGGTTGAACAACGACATTCCGAATGGCAAAGGCCGTAGGCAGTGGAAACATCATAGCCGTCGTTGTGTCTTAGCAACCAATGTCCAGCTCCAGCGCCGCCTCAATTTCGGCGGCGGAGACCGTTGCCGTCCCGCGCTTCATGACAACCAGCCCGGCGGCAACGTTCGCCAATCGCATGGCAGTTTCCAAATCGGCACCGGCCGCCAGCGCAGCGGTAAAGACAACAAGGACAGTGTCACCGGCGCCGGTAACATCTACCGGCATCCGCCCGCCGTGGACGGGGATCGAAATCGGTGCTGCGCCGTGCTGGGCCAGGGTCATGCCTTCGGAGCCGCGCGTCAGCAGAAGCGCCTCCAGCGCCAGCCGTACCCGCAAGCGTTCCGCATGGTAGCCCGCATCGTCAAGGTGGCGGAAGGTTGTTCCGGCAAGCTGTTCGGCCTCCTCTTGGTTCGGTGTCGCTGCCGTCAGTCCGTAGAAGTCGGCCAGCCGCCGGCGTGAGTCGGCCACCACCGGCAGGCCCGTTTCACGCCGCCACGTCTGAAACAGCGCAATGACTTCAGGTGGCGTACTGCCGTAGCCGTAATCGGATAGGACGACCCCGGTCACCTGCGGCAGGACGGCCTGAACGCGCGCGACAAGGGCGTCCACGGTCTTCGCAGAGAGCGGGGTCGTGTCATCGTGGTCAAGCCGGATGACTTGCTGGCGGACAGCGTTGGGCAGTCCGGCCAGCACGCGCGTTTTCGTCGGCGTTGGCCGCCCCGGTATGACGATTGCTGCCCCGGTCTGGACGCCGCGCCGGCGCAGGTCGGTGAGCACGCGCCGTCCGGGGCGGTCGCGTCCGATGACACCAATCCAGGTCGTCGCCATACCCAACGCCGCAGCGTTGGCGGCTGCATTGGCCGCACCGCCCGGTAGGGTTTCCGTATATTCGTGTCGCAGGATGAGCACCGGCGCTTCACGCGAAACGCGGGCAATGGTGCCGTACACGAACTCATCTGCAATGGCATCGCCGACAACGAGTAGGTGCTGCGCCGGAAAACGCGCCAACGCAGAACGTAAGCCTGACAACCGAGACGCCGGCACGACCGCTAACCTCTCTTCCTCACCCTGTGGTCTCCCTCCGTTGTCAGTCCCCCTGCGGCCGGGGTTCAGTCTGCCTGACTCAGCGCCCAGGGACAAGGCAGATAAAACCCGCCGGAAAGGGCCACGCACCGGACAAATCCCTTTTCATATCGGGCAACATCTGCCGTACAATCGCGACGTACTGGGGTTTCACTGACAGCGTGACCGGACAGATGAACGCTGAAAAGTCGTGTAGTGTCGCTTTCGGTACGAACGGCTGATGCAGGTCGGCGCATAATCACAGCCGGTTTTCACCTGTCGCGACTTTTTGGCTATCCGGTTGCGTCCTCATCAGATAGCCCGACGTACACTGACCTCCTCGGCGAGGAATGCACGGTATGTTTGAACGATATACGGAAAAAGCCCGCCGGGTTGTTTTTTTCGCCCGGTATGAAGCTGGCCAGTTTGGCGCGTCATCCATCGAGGCCGAGCATCTGCTGTTAGGCTTGATGCGCGAAGACAAGGTGCTGGCCAATCGGTTTTTCCTCAAGGCCCATTTGACGCTGGACAGTGTCCGGCGCGACATTGAAGCCCGCACGGTACGCCGTGAACGCACAACCGTAGCGATGGATTTACCGCTGTCGCCGGAAGCCAAACGGATTCTAGTTCATGCTGCCGAGGAAGCCGAGCGCATGAATTTGCGCGCCATCGGCACGGAACACCTTCTGTTGGCATTACTGCGTGAGGAAAACAGCTTGGCGGCGCGCATCCTCTACGAACACGGCCTGCGCCCGCACGCCATTCGGGAAGAAATCCTCCGCACGCTGGCGCCACCTGCGCCCGCCCCAGCCACGGGCACCGCCAAGAAAGAATCCACCGGTATTGCCGAATACAGTCGCGATCTGACCGATATGGCCGCCCGCCGCCTGCTCGATCCACTCATCGGGCGACAGACCGAAATCGAGCGGGTGATCCAGATTCTCTGCCGCCGCAACAAAAATAACCCGCTGCTCATCGGCGAGCCGGGCGTCGGCAAAACTGCCATCGTCGAGGGCCTGGCGCACCGGATTGTCACCGGCGATGTGCCGCGCTTTCTGGCAGATAAGCGCATCGTGGCGCTTGATCTCAGTCTGGTCGTCGCCGGAACCAAGTATCGCGGACAATTTGAAGAGCGCCTCAAGAACATCATGCGTGAGCTGGCCGAGGCGCGGAACACCATTGTGTTCATTGACGAGATTCACACCCTTGTCGGTGCCGGCTCGGCAGAAGGCTCGCTGGATGCCGCCAATATCATGAAGCCGGCTCTGTCGCGTGGGGAGATTCAGTGCATCGGTGCGACGACGCCGGCCGATTTCCGCCGGAGCATCGAAAAAGACCGCTCTCTGGAGCGGCGCTTCCAGTCCGTTCCCGTCGCGCCGCCGACCGAGGAGGAAGCCCTGGCCATCCTCAACGGCCTCAAAGAAAAGTACGAAGACTTCCACGGCGTAACCTATCTGCCGGAGGCACTGGCAGCCGCCGTTCACCAGTCGAATCGCTACATTGTGGATCGCTTCCTCCCGGACAAGGCCATTGATCTGATTGATGAAGCCGGGACGCAGGTCAAGCTGCGGGCAGCACAGCTTGCTCCGGCCGTGCCGCGGCGCACTGGCTATTTCACAAACCTCGGCAGTGAGCTGGCTTCCATCCCGGAGGTGGGCTTGCCGGCCACGACATCGCCGGTTGTGACCCGCGCCGATATTGAGGAGGTCATTGCCCGCTGGACGGGAATTCCCGTTGCGTCACTCAAGGAAGACGACGTGCAAAAGCTGCTCCGGCTGGAGGATGAACTCCATCGGCGGGTCATTAGCCAGGAGCGGGCCATCTCCGCCCTGGCCCGCGCCATTCGGCGCTCACGAGCCGGCGTCCGCAGCCCGAAGCGTCCTGTCGGCAGCTTCCTGTTTCTCGGCCCAACAGGTGTCGGCAAAACGGAGTCGGCGCGGACGTTGGCGGAGCTGCTCTTTGGGACGGAACGGGCGCTCATTCGGTTTGATATGTCGGAGTACATGGAAAAGCATGCCGTCGCAAAGCTGATCGGCGCCCCGCCGGGCTACATCGGACACGATGAAGGTGGCCAACTCACAGAGCGCGTGCGGCGGCATCCGTACTCGGTGCTCCTCTTTGACGAAATCGAAAAGGCGCACCCTGACCTGTTCAACCTGTTGCTTCAGGTTCTCGAAGATGGTCAGCTCACCGACAGCCTGGGAACAACGGTCAACTTCAAAAACTGCATCATTATCCTGACCTCGAACATCGGCGCCCGGCTGATTCAAAAACGGGGACGCCTCGGCTTCCAGCCCGGCGGGCAAGCTGACGATGAAGCCGCCGTGATGAACGCCGTCCGGCAAACCTTTAGCCCGGAATTCATCAACCGTCTGGATGACATTATCCTGTTTGAGCCGCTTTCGGAGTCCGACCTGGAGGCGATTGTCGCGCTGTTGTTTGCCCACTTGAACGACACCCTCGCCCACCGTGGGTTGTCGCTTTCGGCGTCGCCGGAAGTGATGCGCTGGATTGTGGAGCGAACTGCCGACGAGCGCCAGTACGGGGCCCGTCCCCTCCGCCGCGCCCTTCAGCGCTTCGTTGAAGACCCACTCTCCGACGCCGTCATTCGGGGTGACTTCAAAGAAGCGACGCAGATTGAAGTGTTTGTCGAAAACAACCAGATTGCGTTTCGGGCGTTGACGCCGGAGCCAACCGAGGCACTGACAACGTCGTAAGGCACGTGTTCAGCGTCGGGGGCACAATGGCCGCCGTGGCGTTGTGAAAGCGGCGGCCTCCGGCGGGGGAGCAGCAGCGGCCGCCGCCTTGCCCCAGTTCCCCGGTGCCTCTAAAACGTCACCCGTGCACCGAGCTGCACCTGCCGCGGCCCGCCAAAGCGCGCCGTCGAAGGCGCACCATACGGCAGGAAGCCGGCCGGATTGAGCGCCGCCGTCGAGAGCGTCCCGTTCGACAACGGGCGCGGCCCGCCCACCACGGCAATCGCGTCCACGTCGTAGTTCTTGTTCGTGTTGCGCGTCACGTTGAAAAACTCGGCCAGGAAGTCAAGCCGCGTCCGCTCGCCCAGGCGGAAGCCCTTGGCAACCCGCAGGTCGAGGTTGAAGAACTTCGGCTGACGGAACGAATTGCGCCCGACGACGACGCCGTTGATGATGGCGCGGTCGTTGTCATTGCCGTCATTGTTGACATCATCGCCGATAATGGCCGTGTAGGGCAGGCCCGACCGCGCCACAATCAGCGCGCTCACAATGAAGCCGTAGGGCAGATCCGCCAGGCCGCTCAGGTTGAAGTTGTGCCGGATGTCCTGCTTGGACGGCCCGCGCTCCAGCTTCAGGTTGAAGGGGTTGATCGAAAACTCCTGGTTGAAGTTCCGCTCGTTGGAGTCGTCGTCCATCGTCTGCGAGAAGGTGTAGTTGGCCGTGAGCTGGAAGCGATTGGCGTAGCGGCGCGTGACGGTGAGCGTTCCGCCGTTGTAGCTCGAATGTGCCGACGACTCGTTGATCAGAATCGGCCCGTAGTTGCGGCCGTTCAGAATCTGAATCGGACGAAACGCCGTGTTGAAAAACACATAGCCGGAGTTGCCGACCACGATGTGGCCGGGGCTGCCGGGCGGCGGGAGGTTGCGGTTGACCCGGCGCTGCAAGTCCCAGGTCGAGTTGCGAATGAAGCCCGCCGTCACCGACCAGTGCTTCAAAAACTGGCGCTCGATGGTCAGCGATGACTGGAACGAGCGCGGGTTCTGGAAGTCAGGGGCAAAGCCATAGACCCGCTGCGGAAAGTCAATCGGGGCAAAGCCGGCTGGAAGCGTCGGCACGGCGTTTGGGAAGAAAGGGAAAATTGCCGCCAGCAGGGCGTTGCGCCGCGCGCCGGACGGAATGTTGTTCGTGTCAATGGCGAGGTTCAGCAGGCCGTTTTCCGTCGTGACGCGCTGGAAGAGCGTCGCGGGCGTCCGCGCGGTGAAGAGTCCGGCCGAGGCCCGGACCACCGTTTTCTTGTCCCCATTGATGTTCCACGCCAAGCCCAGGCGCGGCTGCCACTGTTCGAGATCGTTCGGGATGCGCTGCGTTTCGGGAATATCCGGGTTGGGCGCGACCGGCTGCGGGTTGAACTGCCCTTCCCACCGCAGCCCGACGGTGACGGTCACCGTCGGCAGCACGCGAATCTTATCGGTAATGAAGGCCGCGATTTCCTGCTGCACGCCCCGGAAGGTCGCCGGCTCCTGCGGCGAACCCGGCAGAAAGCCACGGTAACGGCCGATGGCATTGACGCCGCCCAACGCGCGGGTGTAGTTGACCAAGCTCGTAAACCCATAACGCCCCTGAATGGCTGCCGCCCGCTGCTGCTGGACGCGGTTGATGTTCAGGTCAAACCCGAAGCGCAGTTGGTGCCGTCCGCCGGTGAAGCTCACGTTGTCGGAGAGCTGAAACCGGCGTGTGCGGAACGCGCGCGGCCGCCCGTTGTCGCCACCGACCGTCCCGACGCCGGCAATGTCAATCTGCGAATTCGTCGAATTCGGGACTTCGTCGCGGTCGTCGCCCGCGATTTGCCCGCGCAGCTCGTTGATGAAGCGATCCGTGACGATGGTCACCAGGCTGGTCTTGAAGCCGTGGCTGCGGTTTTGGCGCGAGTAGTTGACCGACTCGGCCCTGGTCTGCCGCGCATTCTCGAAGTCGAAGTTATCGCCGCGCAGGCGCGTGTAGTTGTACTGCGTGTTGAGCGTGTTGCGGCTGTTGAGAATGTAGTCGCCCCGCGCGAACAGGGCCGTTGGGTTGTTCGTCCCGCGCTTCTCGCCTTCGAGATCGCGCAGCGCTTGCGGCAGCGTCTGGCCGGTCGGGACGGTGAAGCTCACCACGAACGGAACGCGCAGAAAGTTCTGCTCGATTGCCGCGAAGAAAAACGCCCGGTCGCGCTTGATCGGGCCGCCGATGCTACCGCCGAACTGATTCTGCAAGTTGTCGAGGTCGCGCCCGAAGGCGTCGGGCGACGTTAGGAAGCGGTTGCGGTTGAAGTAAAACGCCTCGCCGTGAAACTCGTTCGTGCCGCTTTTGGTGACGACGTTCAGGAAGCCGGCGTTGGTGCGCCCGATTTCGGCGCTTGCGCCCGCCCGCACAACCTGAAACTCGCGCACCGCCGACTGCGGGAAGAAAAAGACGGCTTCGTTGCCGCCGCGCTGGTTGCCCTGGAGCGGATCATTGAAGTCCGCGCCGTCCACGGCGACGTTCGAGTTGATGGAGCGCTGCCCGGCGACGACCAGCCCGCTGCGATCTTGCTCCTGCATGATGCCTGGCTGAAGCTGGAAAAACTCGGCAAAGTTGCGCCCACGCACCGGCAGGTCGCGAATGGCCCGCTCGCTGATGTTGAGGCCCGTCGCCGACTCCTGCACATCCACCACGCCCTGATCGGCCGTTACCTCGATGATTTCATTCACGCCCTCAGCATCGAGCGTCAGGTCAACCGACTCGGTGTTGCCTACAGTGAGTTTCACCAAGCGCCTTCCGGGCTGACCGCCCGCCATCGTCGCCTCGATTTCGTACACGCCCACCGGCAACACGCCGGCCGTGTAGCGTCCTTTGGCGTCTGTGGTTACAGTTCGGACATAGTTGGTCTCTCTATGCTTAATCGTCACGGTTGCGCCGGCTACAACGGCGCCGCTCTGATCGGAGACGGTGCCCTCGATGCCGGCGCTGCCGGATTCAGACTGGGCGCTGCCAATCGTCAAGCAACCGAGCAGTATCCCGAAGAAACAGCAGGCGCGCAGCGCATAGCGCCGCGCGCGCCAATGCCTGAAGAACTGCATAAGCGTTCCTTTCATGAGTCTGGCTCAAAAACAAAAGCCTAAGGAAAGCGCTGACGTGAAAAGAAAAACTGGCCTCAATGTAACACCCGTCTTACAAGGCGAGCCGAGTTGCTTTGCAAACGGGCGGTATTGTGTGACTGTCATCTGGCTGGCGGCGCTGCTCCTCGCGCCGGTCTGGGCGCAGGATGCCCCGCCGAAGACGGACGACGCGCCTGACATTAAGCCGATCCAGATTGACTGGCCGCTTGACAACCCTGGGCCGTCAGCCTGGCCGGCGCAGCGGGAGGCGCCGACCGGAGGCAAGCTGTCGCTCACGCCGGCGACCGAGCCAGACGCTTCCCCGCGCGCGGAACGCCCGTTTCCCAAGCAGCCGGGCGCATCGAATTCCGGGCCGTCAGCCGACAACTCCGACCCGGAAGACGACCCGGATGCCCCTCCTGGAGACGCGCTGCCGCCAACAGGCTTTCAGTGGGGCGAGGCCACCCGGCAGGCGATGCTCTTCAATGCCATCCAGCATGCGCTCCGCTTTGCCACGGAAGACGGCACGCGCAAGGAAATCAAAGGGCCCTTCTTCCGCGACTGGTTTCAGTCCGTCCGCAACCTGCGCGGCTGGCGCGACGGCGACCCGTTTTTGGTCAACTATATCGGGCACCCGATTATGGGCGCGGCGTCGGGCTATATTCAGATTCACAACGATCCCAAGGGGCAGCGCCTCGAATTCGAGCCGCGAAAAAAAACCTACTGGAAGAGCCGAATGAAGGCGATGGCCTGGTCGGCAGTGTATAGCGCGCAGTTCGAGCTAGGGCCGATTAGCGAGGCGTCGCTGGGCAACGTGGGGCGCGCGCCGCGACCGGACGGCAAAAGCCCGATGTCCTACGTGGATTTGGTCATCACGCCCACGGTCGGAACGCTCTGGCTGGTCGGCGAGGACGCGCTGGACAAGCATCTCATCGAGCGATTCGAGGGGCGGGTTCGCAATCAGTTCTGGCGCGGGATAATGCGCAGCTTTCTCAATCCGGGGCGCAGCGTCGCCAACGCCATGCGCTTCAAGTGGCCGTGGCATCGCGACCGACGCAAGCTTTGACAACCATTGAGTAACCATTAGCGAGTAACCATTAGCAACTATGCGGCGCGCTCGTTCCTTCGCTTACGTCCTGCTGTGGTTGGCGCTGTTGGGGCTGACGCTCCGCGACGCGACCGCCCAGCCGGGCTTTCAGACCTATGTCAATCCGCGCTTTGGCTACCGCGTGGCCTACCCGGCGGATTTCCTGCCGCAGGGCGAGTCGGACAACGGCGACGGGCAAGTTTTTCGGAACCCGTCCGACGGAGCCGAGCTGCGCGTCTGGGGCAACCTCAACCCGCTGGGCGAAACCCTGACCGAAGCGCTGCGCGCCGAGCTGGACCGCTGCGCGGCAGACGAGCGGCGCGTGACCTACCACCGAGCCGGGCGCGGGTTTCTGGTCGTGTCGGGGTACGAAGCCGACGGGGCGCGGATTTTCTACCTCCGCAAGCTGGTCAGCCCGCGCCGGCAGGTCGGCTTTGAGTTTGTGTACCCGGCGGCGTCCCGCGCGCGCTACGACCGCGATGTGGACGCGATAGCCAACTCGCTCCGGCTGGCGACCCGGTCGCGCCGATGACGCCAAGCATCATCGTCGGCACGGCCGGCCACATTGACCACGGGAAGACGGCGCTGGTCCGCGCGCTGACCGGGACCGATCCCGACCGGCTGCCCGAAGAGCGGCGCCGCGGCATGACGATTGACCTCGGCTTTGCCGCCCTGACGCGCCCCGGACGCCGCTTCGCCTTCGTGGATGTTCCCGGCCACGAGCGGTTTATCAAAAACATGCTCGCCGGGGCGCATGGGCTAGACCTGGTCTTGCTGGTCGTGGCAGCGGACGAAGGCGTGATGCCGCAAACGGTCGAGCACGTGGCCATCTGTCGGCTGCTCGGCCTGGCGCGCGGCGTCATTGCGATTACCAAGCGCGATCTGGTCACGGACGAGTGGCTGACGCTGGTTCGGGAGGATGTCGCGCGGCTGGTCGCCGGCACGTTTCTGGCCACGAAGCCGGTCGTCGCGGTCAGCGCCAAAACCGGCGCCGGCCTCGAAGACCTGCTGGAGGCGCTGGAAGCCGAAGCCGCCCTTGTCGGCGGCCGCGACGCGACGCGCCCGCCGCGGCTGCCGATTGACCGCGTCTTTACCAAGCGCGGCTTCGGCGCAGTGGTCACGGGGACGCTGATTGCCGGAACGTTCCAGACGGGCGATGAAGTCAGCGTTGAGCCGGGCGGTCTGACGGCGCGCATTCGCGGCATTGAAGTTCACGGCGAAGCGCGCCACGCGGCGCGCGCCGGCGAACGGGCAGCCCTCAACTTGGCGACGCTCAAGGCGTCCGACCTCTGGCGCGGCCAGGTTGTCGCGCCGGCGCATCGCTTTCAGCCGACGACCCTGCTCGATGTCCGGTTGGAACTCCTGGCAGACGCGCCTCGTCCGCTGCCGTCCAACGCCCGCGTGCGCCTGCATCACGGCGCGAGCGAGACCATGGCGGGCGTGACCTTGCTCGACGGCGTTCGCGAACTTGCGCCGGGCGGCGCCTGTTTCGCCCAGTTGCGCCTTGAAGCGCCCGCGCTGGCATTGCCCGATGACCGCTTCGTTATCCGGTCCTATTCGCCGCCTACGACCATCGGCGGCGGCCGCGTGCTCGACGCCCACCCGCCGCGCCGCCGGGGACGGTTGCGCGCTGCCGGGGACTTCCTCGCCGAGCTGGCAGCCGATCCCGGCCGGCGACGCCTGGCATTTGTCCAACGGGCCGGCGCGGGCGGACTCACGCTGGACGAGCTGGCCGGACTGACCGGCGATGGCGACGCCGAGCTGGAAGCCTTTGCCCGGCAAGCGGCCGATTGCGTCTATCTGGCGGCGACCCGGCGCCTGGCGGCGCGCGCGGCGCTCGACGCGCTCGGTCGGCAGATTTGCGCCGCGCTGGCGGCGGCTCACCGCGAGCGTCCGCTTCAGCCGGCGCTGCCGCGCGAGGACATCCGGCAGCGGGCCGCCCGCGACGTAGCGCCGGAAGTCTTTCAGCGCGTTGTGACCGAGCTTGTCCGGCAGGGGACGGTAGTGGCCGACGAGCGAGCATTGCGGCTGGCGACGCATCGGACGCAGCTTTCCGCAGCCGCAGCCGCGCAAAAGGAGCGCATCGAGCGCATCTGCCGCGCAGCCGGATGGAAGCCGCCGACGCTTTCCGAGCTGTCCCGCGCGGCCGACCTTGCGCCGGCTCAGGCGCAGGCCGGCGTCGCCGCATTGCTCGCCGAACGGCGTCTGCTGCGGGTCGCCGATTTTTATTTCCATGCCGAAGCGGCCGCCGAGCTGATTGCCCGCTTGCGCGCGGTAAAGCCGTCCGGCGCGGAGCTAGGCGTTGGCGATTTCAAGGCGCTGTTCGATGTGCCACGCAAGTACGCCATTCCGCTCCTGGAGTGGCTGGATCAGAGCGGCGTGACGCGGCGCTACGGCGACAGACGGGTTTTGACGTGACGGCGCGCGCGGCAGGCGCGACCTGGAAGACCGGTCGCCGCGTCGCCTGCGTCAGGCGCGCCGTCCCTCGACGATGGCGATCTCTTCCGCCCTCAGTCCGTACAACTGATAGACTAGCCGGTCTATCTCCCGTTCTAATTCCGAAGTGTCCGCCTGCGGGTCGGCGCGCTTGGCGGCGAGAATGCGCTCTAAAAGGTTTATGTAGTCGCTTTTCTTTCTCTATCAGCAATTTTCTGCTTCAAAGTTGAGATTACATTTTGTCTTTGTGATTCTTTCAAACGCAGATAATCAAAGACTATTTCATCAATTCGTTTATGTTCATTAGTCTCAATCTCGTTTATTGTATTTAAGGCTTGTCTCTTGCTTAATTTCTCTAAAAGTTTCTTGATTTCTTCAGTATTTTGAAAATCCATATAAACAGGCATATTTTCCAAATCAACCGCTTCAGATTTCAACATACCACCCCCCAAATTTTTTCTACCGCTAATTTCACGCAACAGCCAAAACAAAGATGAATTCAAAAACAGCCATAAGTTTAACAGGATTTTCTCGCTAGCAGTGTTGGTAACATCGTATAAATCAACGCCGCTGGACGAATAACAACCTAATGAGTTATAAGCGCAAAAGTGTTTTGATATTCCTCTGGGCATTATTAACTTGGGCGTTTTTTTGCTTGTTGCATTTGAATCAAAAGGGATAATGCCTTGCGCCTTAATTTGTTCAATTTCATCTTTAGATAGTTTCGTTTTATCAAGAATAAAGTGCGAAGTCTTTTGAACAACAAAAGTTGCGCCATCTTCAGATGTAAGTAAAGATATTGCCGCTTTTTTTGCAAACGGAAAGGTCTCTAGGGTTCGGGAGTTGACCAAATAACCTTTACTCAAATTTAGTCCTTGACCAAATACAAGCCTATACTCTTTGATGTCTTCGAGTTTTCTTGCTCGCTGCCTAAGTAAATCAAAAATTTCTAGGATTTCTTTAGAAGCCGCCAGCAGAAAACCCCATTTCATGTCTTGAAGCAATGAGTCAGTGTAAGCATATTTGCTCACGTCAACAGAAGGACTGCCTTCTGGGTTTGAGAGATTTGAAGTTCGTTCAAAATTCTCGTGGTAACGCGCAAAGGTGATTTTATTTGAAGGGTGAGATGTTTTTCCAAAGAACAATGTAATGACCGCATTGATATTCGGTCCGTCACCACTGGAAAAATATCTAAAGTCGCTGTCAACAATAAGTCGAACCTGAGTCTTTTTCAACAAAAAGTTCTGAAACTTTTTACCATATTCCGTGTCTAACCAAGAATTTTGCGTAATAAGCACAACACAGCCCTGTTGATTCAAGTTAAAAATTGCGTTCTCAAAAAAATAAATCAACAAATCAGAGCCACGTGTAACAAATTTAGCGTCTTCGCCCCATCTTTTCTTTGTGGCTGCTTGGTACAACTCCTTGAAGTCATCGCTAAAATCTGGATGTCTGGATTCAAGGTATGGCGGATTGCCAATCACCACATCGAAGCCGCCCTTGTGGTGAAAGACTTCCGAAAAATAAATCTCAAAATCGAACTGCGCCCGTCCGTTCGTCAGTTGGTCAATCAGGCGGTCAATCTGGGCTTTGAGTTGCTGCTTTCGG
>CALGZC010000040.1 GCA_937934745.1 uncultured Blastocatellia bacterium | reverse complement strand
CCTATGTCCTCCAAACCTTCCTCAATGCTCACCTCCTCCGTGAAACCCTCCTGCCAGTTACCTCCTCCACCTTCACCCCCACAGACCAACCCCCAAACCCACTCCTCAACTAAGCGCCGCCGGAAGTATCGCCCGGAGGTACGCCGCAGGCGGAAGCCCCTGCAAAGCATTGTCGGCCCTATGGCTTCTCTTCCCCAGCAATTGCCCCAACAACGTCTCGCAGGTAGCCCCTAAGTGCACTCACCACGCGGCTTAGGGACCTGCACCCCATCTGTTTCCAAGGTTTGTGTGTTTCAAGCAGCTCGCCTTGGTGTGAGCCTCCGCCGGCTGTGGCAGTTCGGTCGCTCTCTTGGCCTGTGGACTGCCTGCCGTCGTCGTGTTTTCACAAGGGGTTACAAAAAGGCTCTCTAGAGCAGGAAGGTACGCCGGACAAGATCGAGTGCCACCTGTGAGGCCAGGTGGCGAATTCGGTCGCGGTCGCCGGGCAAAATGAACTTTCGGTGTGTAACGACAAAATCCCCGGCGACACCGACATAGACCAACCCTACGGGTTTGTCCTCTGTACCACCGTCTGGACCGGCAATGCCGGTCACACCGACACCGATGGTCGTGCCGGCACGCGCCTTGACGCCGGCTGCCATCGCTTCGGCGACTTCTGCACTGACTGCGCCCTGCCTGGCAAGGAGTTCGGCCGGAACACCCAGCAACCGTGTTTTGGTCTCATTGGCGTATGCCACCACGCCCTCACGGAAATACTTGGAGCTGCCCGGTACATCTGTCAGCCGTTTGGCAATCAGCCCACCGGTACAACTCTCAGCGGTGGCAATCGTGTATCCACGCACCGCGAGCCGCAGGCCGACAACCTGCTCCAACGTCTCGCCGCGATGAGAGAACACATTCGCACCGAGGGCTTCCTCAACTTGCCCCACAAGGTCGTCTAGCAGTGCGTCGGCTTCCGCATCAGAGGCAGCCTTGGCCGTAAAGTGCACCTCAACTTCGGTGTTGTTAATCAAAATCGTTGTTGTCGGGTTGGTATAACGTGTGTAAATCGGTGCAATCAGGCTGTCCACCTGGGATTCCCCCATTCCCGCCACGCGCAGCATCCGTGTGCGGAGACGGACGGCACCGGCCAGTGGTTCTAACTTCGGTCGGACATAGGCTGTAAACATCGGGCGCATTTCGCGTGGCGGCCCCGGCAACACAACCAACATCCGGTCTCCTTCGCGCAGGATCAGCCCCGGTGCCGTACCATAGTCGTTGTTCAGCGGCTCGGCGTCACGTGGCACGAGTGCCTGCCGCTCGTTGTTAGGTGGCATTGTTAGCCCACGGTCGGCGAATTGCCGGCGAATCCGGTCGAGCAATTCCGGGTGCAACACCAGCGGGCGCTGCATGACACGCGCGACGACCTTGCGCGTGATGTCATCCTCGGTCGGGCCGAGTCCACCGGTTGTAATCACGAGCGGCGATTTGCGTAAAGCATCGCGGAGCGTTTCTTCCAGAAACAGTTCGTCATCGCCGACCGTCGTTTTGCACCGGACTTCAATCCCAAGGGCGTTGAGTTCGGCGGTCAGCCAAAGCGAGTTTGTGTCGCTACGGAACGGCGTCAGGAGTTCTGAGCCGATGGCGATGATTTCAGCGTGGAACATGGGCACACCGATTTCGCTGGGTTGGTCAGGGGGCTATGCCGGGTCAGCACCCGAGAGATCTGCGCCTTCTACACATGCAGTTTCCGTACAATCCAAATCATCGAGGAAGGATAAGCGGCGCATCGGCTCGACACGCACAGCGCCTTTGTCATCGATTAGCATCCGCTGCGCAGCCCACGACAAGACAGCCTGTTTCTCCGCGCGTGTCAACGCTACGTAGAGCAGTCGCCGTTCCTCCTCAAGCTCTTTGGCGTCACGCCCGAAGATGTTTGAAGATTCCTCAAGGGCAGGCAACCAGACATATTCAAACTCCAGGCCCTTGGCCGCATGGATGGTCATCAGCGTGACGGCATCGCAGTCGCGCCAGGTATCGGCTGCCGTAAAGAGACGTGTGAAATCCAAGAGCGCCGTCATGGCGTCATGTACCGGCAGGTCATCGTAGCGTTGTACCATAGCGGTGAGGGTCGCCGCCGGACGGCTGACAACACCGGTGGCGGCCACCCCGCTGTATCGCCGCCAGGCCGCCACCACCCGTGCCGCTTCAGGGTTGTCGGTGAACCGTGTCAGCAAGGGGTCATCGTTGTCAATCAGATGCCACATTGCCTTTCCCGACCGGAAAAGCTGTGAGTCGGCGGCTTCGGCTTCGTCCATTTCGAGCAACATCGCCAAGGCTAGAATCCCCAGCGTATCGGTGCCAAGGGTCGCGCTGCGCCGCTCTGTGTAATCCATCTGCATCCGCTCAAAGACTTGGGCCAGGGTCTTGACATCATCCAAGGCGCGATGGGCCGTTCCGGCGTCAATACCGTACAGAGCCGCAAGGTCTTCAAGACGAAAGCGCTTTACATCGGCCCGGTCGGCATAGAGTTGGCGCGCAAACGGCAGTGTATCGAACAGTACGTTGTTGAGTTTGCGGTCGGCTTCGGCTAAGCGTCGCTTCAGAATAGGGAAGTCAAAGACCAACCCATTGTGTGCAACCAACAAATCGTCTCCCAGAAAATCACATAACTCCGGGGCAATGGTGGCAAAAGTTGGCGCATCGGCAACCATTTCCGGGGTAATGTGGTGAGTTGCTTGGGCTTTTGGTGTAATCGGCTCTAGCGTCGGGTGCACCAATCGGCTGTAGGTTTCAACAATAACACCGTTCCTGACACGTGCAGCCGCCACCTCGACGATATCGCAGTAGCGCGGGTCTTTGTCGGTTGTTTCTAAATCCACCACGGTGTAGTTCGCAAAGAGCGGACGCAGCGCACCGGCTAAGTAGGCCCGCGCCAGTTTCCAAAGGGCAACAAAACGGCTCGGCCGCGCGCCGCGCTCGGCCACCGGGAGTAGATCAACCCGCACGCTCAGTCGTGAGCGAGAGGTTTCAGCCACCGACGGCGCTCCACACGTCAGCGCCATGATTGCGGCAAAGTTCCAGCGTGCCATCGCCGCACGCTCGGCAGCAGCATCCAGCGCAAGTAAGACGGCCTTCTTGCGCGGGAGGGTGTCCTTCACATGGGAATGCGGGACAATCAGGAAGCGAGCTTGCCCGGCGAGCATCTTCGTCAGCAGCCACGCGGCCGTTTCCTCAACAAGCGGTGACTCAGCGGCGATAATGAGTGCGCCTTCAAGTTCAGAAAGGCGCACCAGCCACGCCACACCCTTACGGATGTCGTCCTGGGCCGTTATCTGGCTCAGCGGCGCTGCGTCCGGTGCTAGGAATGCGCCGACGGTGGTGATCCACTCGGAAAGACGGGAGACGTTAGCCAAACAGGTCTCTGCCACCTTGAGCAAACCGATGAGGCATCCGGCGATACGGCGCAAGCCAGGATCGTTGTCTTCGAGCGCCGCACGCAACGCCCAGCGCAGCGTTTGTTTTGGTAACCTTGTGCAGCGGCTGGTTTCTTCAAACTTCCGGCGCACGGCATCATCGGCGATGAGACCGATCAGCTCGGCAACGGCCAAATCGTCGTCCGGATTAAGGACTGCCCGCATCAGCAACAATAGCCGTTTGACCTCCGGCGCGTCATAGATGCTTTTGCGCCGGACAACCTGACAGGGAACACCCTGCACCAACAGGGTTGTTTCAAGCGCTTCCCCTATCTCATGCCGCCGATACAGCACGGCCATCTTAGAAAACGCAACGCCGGATTTCTGTGTCTCCAGAATCTCGCGGGCAATCGCGCGCATCTCCGCAGCATCGTCTAGGTAGCGGTGTAAACGCACTGCCGCGCCGGGAGGGTGAAAAGCACGGGGAGCTTTCTGGAACAGGCGTGGCGCGCATGCCAGCAACCGATTGGCCGCAGCCACAATATTGCCTGAGCACCGGTAGTTGGTTTCAAGCCGCAGTACGGCCCCATCCTGCCCGGCGAGAAACTCAGTAAAAAACTGGTGAATGTTTTCCGGGTGGGCGCCGCGCCAGCTAAAAATAGACTGATCGTCATCGGCGACGGCAAAGACCGGAATAACGTTTCGGTACACCTTGGCATCGGCATCCCAGTCTAGCGCCAGCCGCTTCAAAACCGCATACTGTGCCGCATCGGTATCCTGAAACTCGTCCACAAGGATGAAGCCGAGTTCGTTGCGGACTTCGGCCAGCACGCCGTCCTGCATCAGGAGGCGTTCGGTCAACGTGAGGATGTCGTCGAAGTCAATGAGTGCGTTCCGGCGCAGATAAGCTTCATATTCGGCGAAAAACGGGTTTGAATTCCGCAGCAGGTCCTCCGGCGACGCTGCCCAACTCACCGTCGGAGCGCCGTGCTTGGGTCGCTGCTCGCCAATTCGCGCCCGTGAAAAATGCTTCAGCGTGCTTTTCGCATTGCTGATACTCATCTGCGGTCTGAGATATTGCAGGACGGCAATTTGCGCAGCTTCATCGGCGATGCCGAAGTGTTTGGGCAGTCCTAGGTGATCGTAGTAGCGCCGCAGCAGTTGAATGCAAAAGCTATGAAAGGTGCCGACGGTGGGCTGTCCGGCATTGCCGGGGAGCAAGTGGCGCAGGCGGCCGCGCATTTCCTCGGTGGCCTTGTTGGTGTAGGTCACGGCCAATATCGCAGCTGGCGGCACGCCAAGGTCCGTCACGGCATGGACAACACGATACACCAGGGTGCGCGTCTTGCCTGTGCCGGGGCCGGCCAGTACCAGTCGCGAGGCCAGGGGTGCCTCGATGGCCCGCTTTTGCTCATCGCTGAGACCGGGTGCCGCAGCAGGACAGGGGGGCGGGTCACTCACCGGGGAAAGCAGGTTGGCATTTGCATCGGGTGGGCGCATGGGTTTGAACCTGGCGGCTTGGTACGACGGCCTGTCTGAGCATGGCGCTTGGTCAGCGCTGGAGCAAGCAGCCGTTGAGGGGGCACGGGGCAACCGCCGCGAGACTAACCGGACGGGCGCAGGGTTCGCGCGCGCGGACGCAGAACGGCCGGAAGCCGGCTTTGCAGCGCTTGGCGAACAACCTGCCTCCCTGGATTCAAGTGCTTGCGCATGTGGTCAATCATCAGATAGCCATCGTGGAACTTGAACGGCGTTTCACCGGTCGTGTAGTGACCACAGTACATCCAGGCCGACCGATAAGGCGCACGATGCCGCTCAAATTCACTCATAGCATGGCGCGTCAGATGGGGCAGAAACGTCAGGTCGTAGCGCGCGGCAATCAGGAGTGTTTTCTTGTGGCGATTTTCCGGGCGGCCCAACCGCTCGATGTAGGGGAACGGACTGATCGGCAGCCAGTAGTCGCGCAATTCGTGCCGCGTGACATAACGTTCCAGACCGGCGCGAACGTGGCTGGTTGAAATGCCCGTCCAGACGACATCGGCGAAGTAGCTTGAGACATGGTTGAAGGCAGCAACTTGTAACCGCCAGTCAAAGACGTAGGCCAGAAAGGCGACACAGGAACCAATGCTCGTCCCGATCACGCCAAACCGCGTGTAGCCCTGATGATGTTCAAGCCAATCCAAGACCAGTCGTACCTCGTGAACCGCTTGCCGAACGGCCTGAATAGTGCGCCCGATGTTCGGGCTGACCATATAGTCGGCACGCACTTGGTGGACCGGACGGCGACTGCCATGGTACGGCAAACTGAGCCGAACAGCCGCGATACCAAAGGTGTTGAGTCCGTGACAGACGGCAACATGGCTGGCGTGGTCGGCGTTCCACTGCGGTAGCACCAAGACAACCGGTGGGCGCGTCGTTGCACCACGCCGTTCGCGCACCGGGAAGTACCGCGCCCAGGCAAGGTTGTTCGGCGTGTCCGGGGTCTGAATTGAGCTTGGAAACGTCAGCCAGCCATCATGCAGATGCCAGTCGGTCAGCGCCGGCGGGGTAAAAAACCGTTCGCCGGCCGGAAGCGTCCGCCGGGTGTATTCACGCAGGAAGGCCGGTGGATCGGGAAAATCTGCGGCCAACAGCGGCGCATCCAAGTGTTCGGTGTGGGCGGTGAGATGTTCCAGTCCCCACGCAAACGGAGATGCACGCCGGTACCGATCAACTTTTGACAGGCGCAGCTCCCAGGCTTGAATGAAACGCTTCAGCATGGCGGACGACAAGCAAGCCTAGCCCACCGCCGGGATTTCACTTGGCGCGCTGCCCGTGACGGCTGCATCACTGAAGATGACGAACGTATCGTCATCAATCGGTCCCAGACCGACATGGCGCTCACCGTCAAACTCACGTACCCAAGCGACAACCATCATTTCCTTGCGTTCAGCATTGATGGTCGGCAACGCCAAGGTTAACTTCTCGCCCACCACCACATCCAAAGGGGTAATGACGCAGGCCCCACGCCGACTAATGGAAACACACTGGGCCGCAGGATCGCGTTTGAGGCCATCCCGATCTCGCCCTTCCACAACAGCCGGCAAACGACACGTCAGACGATTTTCACGCCGCATCGTTTCAAGTTTCGACTCTTCAGCTTTTGTCATGACACCCTGCAACTCTCCGTCTCAATCTTCGGCCTCAATCTTCGACCTCAATCTTCGGCGCCGCACGATGTGGTCTGCCTCTACTGTCATCTCTTATCCAACCACAACCAAGTGACCGTTTTCCAGCTTGCTGTGATCAAACTTGCTGTGATCAAAAGCGAACGGTAAAGTCTGGTTTTGCTCACACCTAAAGCATCTATGCGCAAGGGTATCGCCCCGCCTCACACCCTGTTTCCCCTGACCTGGCAACGGCTGCTGCTGGCCATCCTTTCAGGGTTGCTGCTCGTCGGTGGCGTGACGTACCCGGCGGCACCGGCGACTACCGTGGCACCGGTGACCGTCGCGCCGACCGCCGACATTCGGCGCAATGCGCGCGTTTTTGATACGGTGTGCCGGTTGGTCGAGCACAAGTACTACGACCCAAAGCTACAGGGCGCAAGGTGGGAGGTGCTGACCAAGCAATTCCGCCACGAGGCGCTCGCCGCGCCTGATGAGGCCACCCTGTACAGAGTGATCAACCGGCTGCTGGCTCACTTACAAGACCGGCACACCTTTGCCATTTCCCCGAAGCGCGTGCGCGAAGAGAAACAAGGGACACGGGTCGGAATTGGGTTGCAACTGCGCCAAATGGAAGGTCGGTGGGTCATCACGCGCGTCCTCGGGGGGTCGGCAGCGCAGGAGGCCGGTCTGCGTCCGGGCTGGCTCATTGTGGAGATGGACGGCCGTCCATTTGACGGCTTCAGCGCCGAGCAGAGTTTTCAGATCGGACAGTCCGTTCGGTTCAAACTACTCGATGCCAACGATCATCCGAAGCGGGTGGAGGTAGTGTGCCGTCCCTTTACGACGATGCCGGAACAACAGGCTCAACTGTTGCCGGGAGGCGTCCTTTACCTGCGCTTCAGTGAGTTTGCGCCGAAGACTGCCGAGTGGTTGGAACAGCAGCTTCAGGCCCATCCGCAGGCAACGGCGCTGATCTTCGACTTGCGTAACAACACCGGTGGACTGCTTGACATTCTGGGGGATTCCCTGCGGCTGATCTACCCACAGCACGTCGTCTTTGGCGACTTCATCCAACGCAGCCAAAAGCTGCTGCGCCTGGCCATTACGGGCCATCGGCGCGCTTTCACCGGTACGGTGCTGGTTCTGACGGATGAGTACTCGACCAGTGCCGCCGAAATTTTTGCCGCTGCCATACAAGAAACCCGGCGTGGCTTGGTCATCGGTCGCCGGACCGCCGGTGCCGTCCTGGCCAGTGTTCAGGAGTCGCTACCTGACGGTGGTAAGGTGCAAATTAGCATCCGCGACTACCGGACGGCACACGGTATACGTCTGGAGGGGCGCGGTGTGACACCAGATGTCGTCGTCAACCTTACCCTCCAAGACGTACGCCGCAATGTGGATGTTGACCTCCACCAGGCAATAGAGCAGTTGGCGGCCGGTCCGACACAAACATCCTTTCCCTCCGGGCGGGGAGCCTTGTCACCGGCCAAATGACATCACACATCAGGCCGCAAAGGCTTGACATTCACACGCAGGCTGTGGATAACTGCGCCTTCGCTTTTTCTCAAGGCGCTTGTGTCTCGTTCGTCTAGTGGCCTAGGACACCGCCCTTTCACGGCGGTAACACGGGTTCGACTCCCGTACGAGACACCACATTCCCCGCCTGCTGCACCGGCAGTCCTCCCGCTTGATGCTGTGACCGCCGCCTACGAAACCTGCTCGGACTGCGGTTTTCTGGGCTTGAGTCTGCCCTTACACGGCCGGAAAGACTCCTAATCGCTGGCGGGCGTGTACCATTTCAACTACGTTTCCACCCGGTGCGCCCGAAACAAGACGTTTAGGCCGAGCCGCTCGTGGGCGTCCCAGAAGGCGCAAATCCACCACGACACCTCATCCTGCCGATACACGCCGCGCGTTAGCGAACAATCGTCCATTTCGCGTGTCATTTCTGCCAGGGCCGGCGCATCGCCGAGGTATTCGGCCCAGCGGTCATCATCGAGCGGTTCTAAACTGTAATCCTTTGGAAACAAGGCCCGACAACTGTCCAGATCGGTATGGGTGGTAAGAAGCAGTTGGGCCGGGTCACTTGACTCCGATCCCAGCCGGTCGCCGACTTGAAACGTCAGGAGAAACAAGCGGTTGATTGCATCAAACTGTTCAGGCGTCATAGCTACTCCCGTGGGCGAACAACGAATCGGAGGCTGAGGAGCGAAGTGCATAAGAAGTGCACAAAGTGCATCCGGTAGAAGCCAGGTGGCTACTGTCGGTCGGACTCAGGTGACGGCACCTTTTCTTTGCGGAGCACAGAATCAATCAGGTTCGCGTAATCGCTGCTGCGTTCGCCGACCACAGCATCCAGTTGCTCAAGGCGGCGGTTAGCCTGAAACAGTTCATCGGCGATGTTGAGTGCTGACAAAATCGCCACGCGCAGGCTGTCTACCGTGTGTGTACTACTCATCACTTCTCGCATTTTGCGGTCAACATAGGCAGCCAGTTCGGAAATGTAAGCACTGTTGCCATCGCCGCGAATGTTGTACACCTGCCCATAAATACGGACCTCAACGGTTTGTGTCCCGGCTTCACGTGCGTTGGCCATCGAATTGCCTCGTCAAGCTGAATACCGATTTTGGCGCAGATTCTTGGCGCAGAGCCGGCGCGAAAGCGTTCAGTCCCGACAGCGAACCACGTTTCGACCGCCTGCTACAGCGTTTTCCGCCCGGTCCTACCGTGTCCTTCGAGCCTGAGCGACATGGGGTTACGGACGGCGTGCGGTTTCTGTCAACTCCGGTTCAACCAGAGCGATAGCATCAAGCATGGCTTCCACCTTGGTCTTAATGGCATCCCGTTCATTGAGCATCTGGTGCAGGCGTTGATTAAGGCGTTCATTTTCTTCGGCCCGGGAAGCGGCCTCCCGTTTGAGGGCAGCTACTTCGCGTTCGAGTGACTCTTTTTCTTGGCGTAACAGCTTCGTGTACTCGACAATGCGATAGAGCTTGTCCTCCAAATGATTGAACTTCTCCATTCCGTTGAGCGTCGTCACGGCTTTCCCTCTGGCTCGATAGCTTCCAAAATATCTGTCTGTTGTCTCAGCTCAGATTCATCATTGCGCACCGTTGACAGATCAGCGAATGGTTGCGCCAAGGCGGTGGCACAACGTTTCCACAACGTGGCGATGAAGCTCGGCGACCTCATCATCCGTGAGTGTCCGGTTGGACGCACGATACCACAAATTGAGCGTTATGGCGCGCCGACCGGGTGGGATTTGCGCTCCGGTGAAGACATCCCGGAGTCGCACCTGTTCCAATTCTTGAATCCCGAGGTCAAGTACCACTTGTTGAATGGTGGCAAAGGGCAGGGTGGCATCAAACAGAGCGGAGATGTCACGTTCGACGCGCGGGTAGCGCGGCAGCGGGCGATAGGTGACAACGTCGCGTCCGCCGTCCACGAGGGCGGACAGCTCAATTTCTGCGACGTAAACCGGCGATTTCAGCTCAAAGCGCGCTGCCAGCGCCGGCCCAATTCGTCCCAAGCGTCCGATTGGCTTGCCATCGACGTGGAGCACAGCAACCTGTCCCGGCAGAAAACCAACGGCGGCTTGCTCATCTGCCGGGACGGTGACGGCTACCTGCTGTCGTCCTCCGACGTCACACAACAGCTCCACAATCCCCTTGAGAACATGGAAGTTTTCTAAAGCCGGCTGTCCGCGCCAATCATCAGGCAAACTCCGGCCGGCAAGGGCGAGGGCCAGGCGTTCAGGTTCGTTGAGGGTGCCGTCTACGCCGTGAAGAAATACCTTGCCGATCTCAAAAAGCCGGATGTCGTCGGTGCCGAACCGGAAGTTACGCGCAACGGCCGCCAGCAACCCCGGTAACAGCGAGGTACGGAGTGCGTCTTCTTGCTGGTCAAGCGGATTGGCAATCCGCCATCCCGGCGCGGATCCAACCGCAGTGAGGAGGTCCCCCGCGCACCAGCTCAATGAAATGGCTTCATAAAAACCGTGCGCGAGCAGGGTTTGGCGGATGGCACGCCGCCGTTCATCCCCTGGCAGATAGGCCCCCGACCCATCCCAACCGGGCAGTGTCGCCGGAATCGCATCGTAACCGACGTGACGGATGATCTCCTCCACGAGGTCCTCTTCAATTGCGACATCTACGCGAAAACTCGGAACAATCCACTCGGTCTCACCTTCATCTTCGGTGACGAGTTCAAAACCCAACCCGGTGAGAATCTCGGCCGCCCGCGAAGGTGCAACCCCAGCACCGGTGAGTTCGGCAATCCGCGCCTGGCGTAGGCGTACCGTCACCGGCGTACGCGGTGTCGCAACCACGTCCAGCGGCCCACCCTGGACTTTACCACCTGCCACGTCAACAATGAGTTGCGCACAACGGTCAAGGGCGCGGCGGACGTTCTCAACGTCAGCTCCACGCTCAAAGCGGCGCGACGCCTCCGTATGAAGGCCAAGCCTGCGTGCTGTCCGGCGAATGGAGGTCGGTGCGAACCACGCGCTTTCCAGTAAAACCTCTGTGGTCGCAGCCGAAATTTCGCTCTCTGCGCCGCCCATGATGCCGGCGACGGCCACCGGGCGCTCTGCATCACAAATCATCAGCATATCGGACGACAGCTCGCGCAATACACCATCCAGCGTCATCAGTGTCTCGCCCGGCCGCGCACAGCGCACAATGATTCGTCGTCCCACCAAACATGCGAGGTCAAACGCATGGAGCGGATGCCCCAACTCCAACAACACAAAGTTGGTTGCATCAACGATATTGTTGATGCTGCGCTGGCCGACGGACGCCAACCGCTGCACCAACCAGTCGGGCGACGGTCCAACCTGAACACCTGTAATGATCCGTGCTGCATAGCGATGACACAGGTGTGGTGCTTCGACTTCAATCTGGGCCGGTGAGCCCCCTAATGCGGTGTACTCGACCAAATGAATCTCAGGGAAGACCAACCGAGCGCCCGTCAGCACGGCGGCTTCCCGCGCCAGGCCAAAGTGGCATAACGCATCAGGACGGTTGGTAGTCAGGTCAAAATCAAAGATAAAGTCGTCTCCGTAAGCGGTGACGGCATCCACAGGCAAGCCGGCGGCGGTGAACCGCGCGGCCAGTTCGTGTGCCGTGAGGTTGGGCTTGACGTACGTCTCAAGCCAGTTGTAGCTCGCTTTCATAAGCGCGTTGTCGTCGGTGTCTTGGGTTTATGGTGTCTTGGGTTAGGGTTGGAGTTGATGACCGCAGACGGTGCAGGTGCGAGCGCGTTCGTTGGCCCAGAAAGCGTCAAACAGCGGCTTGAGCTGCGTTGTGAGGTCCGTCACATGCAATGCAACCTCATAGAGGCGATTACCGCAGTGGTCGCAGTACCACTCGAACCGGTCCAGCTCATCCGGTCGGCGCACCCGCTCAATGACCAGGCCCAGTGTGTTGGGGCCGCGCTGTGGGGAATGTGGTACAAACGGCGGCAGCAGAAAAATTTCCCCCTCGCGGATTGCCAGGTCCCGAAACTTCCCATGCTCGATCAGCCGAAGGGTTATGTCGCCTTCAAGCTGGTAGAAGAACTCTTCTCCCGGATCAATATGGTAGTCCTTACGTTGATTAGGTCCACCCACGACCGTCACCATAAACTCCCGATCCTTCCAGATTTGAGCATTACCCACCGGTGGGCGAAGGAGGTGACGGTGCTCGTCAATCCATCGGTGGAGGTTGATGGCAGCTAACACACAATGTCCTCCTGAATACTTCGGCGCTGAACCGTCGGCAGCGCCTATTCTATGTCGGTGCGCAGCAGGATGGAAAGCCGGTGAGATGGACTCTCGAGCAGAGCTGCGGTCAAGCAGTAGCTCCGTTGCGTTGGGTTCCGTCCCGTGCGATAGTCAACCGCAGGCGGCAGCGCGCGCGGGGCATGTCTGACCGTTTTTTCAAGCTTTTATTAGGTTTTTTCTGTATGCGTCGTGTGTTTGACGAGCCCTTGGGGGGCACCGGAGGACTGCAACCCGGCACACTGTTTCTGATGGCTGCGACGACCGTCGTTGTCATTGTGCAGGCCTTCCTTCCGTTGCCCTTCTTCTTCCTGCCCGAAGCCGTTCTCAACGGCGCCGTGTGGCAACTGCTGACCGCCACCGTGACCCCCTTGAGTCCCTTCGGATGGCTCATCGGGCTGTTGGTGCTGTATCTGTTCGGCAACGTCATTGAGCGCCTTCTGGGCACGAGCCGCTTTTTGACCCTATGCTTTGCCGGCGGCGCGGCAGCTTACCTGGCGACCCTCTTGGTCGCACTGGCCGTTCGATTGCTGCTGCCGTCACCGGTGCCTCCGCCGGTCTTTGCGGCGAGTTCAGGAACGCTGTTTTCGCTTATGGTTGGTGTATTTGCCGCCCACCTCTGGCACACACCGACTTTTTTCAACTTCGTCCAACTTCGCGGCCGAACAATCTTTTACGTCTCGGCGGCGATTGACACTGTATTTTTGTTATATGGCTACCCAGACTCGGTCTCAGCACTGTGGGCGTTAGGGATCGGTTTTCTATACGTGCGCGGCCGTGAGGTGACGTGGTTTCGCACGACCTACAACTGGGTGGTGGGACCTTTTCGCCGCTGGCGGATTCGGCGCAAGTACCGCAACTTCCGTGTTGTTGAGGCTGAGATGCAGCGCATGTGGGATGAACTCGAAGAACGTCTGAATCAGGAAGAGCGTCGGCCGCGCCGCTAGAGAAGAGGCTTCTCGTCTGTCGCTTGAGCAAGGAGTGCGTAGAACATGAAACGTATCCTAGCCGCCGATGATGACGGCGGAATCCGCGCCGTCATTAGAAGTACCTTGTGCCGGGACTTTGATGTGGTCACTGTGGAAAACGGGAAACTTGCCCTGGAAACGCTACAGCGCGACCCACAATTTGCTTGTCTACTCCTTGACCTCGATATGCCGGAGATGGACGGCAGTGAGACATACCGCCGGCTGCGGCAGATACCGGCATTGGCGGATCTGCCCGTGATTATCCTCACCGGCGACACCAGCGTGCAGACAGAAATGAACGCCCTGCAGGCAGGGGTAGTCACCTATTTCCGCAAGCCGTTTTCCCCTTCGCAACTGTTGTCTATCGTGAAGGCGACGACCCGCAATCGCGCATAACTGACCGCTGCTCATGACTGACTTGGCGACGCTACTTCGTGAAAAATATGAACCGGTTATCGGTCTTGAAATCCACGCCCAACTCAACACCCGGACGAAAATTTTCTGCCCCTGTCCGACCGACTTCGGCGCAGAAGCCAACGCCAATACCTGCCCGGTCTGTTTGGGCCTGCCCGGTGCGCTGCCGGTACTCAACCAGGCCGTCGTAGAGAAGGCGGCATTTGCAGCCTTTGCTCTAAACCTGCACATCAACGAAGTCTCAGTTTTCTCAAGAAAGAACTATTTCTATCCCGACTTACCCAAAGGCTATCAGATTTCCCAGTACGACCAACCCTTTTCCGTGGCGGGCTATGTTGAGATTCCGACCAGCGAGCGGGATGAGGGTGGGCGTCCAATAGCCTGGCAGTTGAAGCGCTTTCGTATCCAGCGCATGCACATTGAGGAAGATGCCGGCAAGAGCCTGCACGAGGGTCTGCCCGGTTCGTCCGATGCCTCCTACGTCAACCTCAACCGTAGTGGCGTCCCTCTGGTGGAGATTGTGAGCGAGCCGGACTTCCGCAGCAGTTGGGAGGCCTATGACTACGTTCAGTATTTGCGACGGGCATTGCTGTACGTAGATGCTTGCGACGGCAACATGGAAGAAGGGAGTCTGCGCTGCGATGCCAATGTTTCGATTCGACGTCGGGGTAGTGACCGGTTTGGAACGCGGACGGAAACGAAAAATCTCAACTCGTTTCGCTTCATCCAACGGGCGATTGACTACGAAATAGCGCGGCAGATTCGGATTCTGGAGGAAGGCGGCCACATTGTACAGGAAACGCGCCTCTGGAATGAACGTGAGGCGCGCACCTACACCATGCGCAGCAAGGAAGAAGCCCATGACTACCGCTACTTCCCCGAACCGGACCTACCGCCGTTGGTCTTGAGCGCAGAAACCATCGCGGCGTTGCGCGCCCGGGTGCCGGAGTTACCGGAGCCACGGCGGCGGCGTTTTGCCGAGGCATACGGTCTTTCCCTTGAAGATTCGACGCTGGTGACAACGACGCGCGAAGCCGCAGATTTCTTTGAGGCCTGCGTTAGGGCGAGCGGCAACCCGCGTGCTGCCTTCAACTGGATTGCGAATGAGTTGTTGGCGCGCATTCCGATTGAGAAACTCTCGTTGACCACATCGCCCGTCAGTCCCGAGGCGCTGGCCGAACTCCTGGCACTCGTTACCGATGGGACACTGAGCAATAAACTGGCGAAGGAAGTCTTCGAGCGAATGCTGTCCACCGGCAAACCGCCCAAGGCAATTGTGCAAGAACTAGGCGGCGGACAGGTCTCTGATGTTGGACGCATTGAAGCAATTGCGGCCGAGGTGATCGCTGCCAACCCAAAGCAGACGGCGGAATATCGCGCCGGCAAAACGCCGTTGTTTGCCTTCTTCGTCGGGCAGGTTATGAAGGCGACAAAGGGGAAGGCCAACCCACAGGTTGTCAATGAGGTACTCAAACGCTTGCTGGAGCCGCCACAGTGAGGTCCGGGAACACACGGCGCGCAGCCGGAGGAGGACTGCCTTTGCGCGCCCCACAACGTGCTTGTTCGACGACAATGCGCCCGGCCGGTCGTCAGAACAACGCTTGAAGCCTAAGCAAGGGAGGCCACGGTACATCTCGCACACTCACGATCAACCCCAGGACTGACGGCAGCAGCCTACGCGAGAACCGACACGCAGAGACGTGTCGAGTTCTCCGCTTGTAAGGCCGGGGAGAATGGAACCACCAGGGCTTCCTAACAACCACCATCAGGGAAAGTTCGGTATGCCACATAGCACAAACCACGTAGTACAAAGGAGGGAGAAGTCATGCACTTCCGTTTTTATGGGCGCAGTTTGCTGCTGTCCTGTTTTCTCCTGCTGTTGGGCGGCCCTGTTTCGGCGCAGTGGTCAGACTACCTAAATCCGGGCTTCCAGTTTGAAACCATGGCCATGGCGAACGCCAGTTTTATTCTCTCACAATCCCGGCAGAACCTGGCAATGCAGTACATCCCGATTGAACTGGACAGCATGAAGCGCCGGCGCCTTCAGCGGGAAAGACAAAACGCCGGACAGCCGGAACAACGAACCGCACGCGGACAACAAGGCGCGGTTGGCTATCCACCGGCCGGTTCGGTTGCGCGCCGTCCGGAGGACTATGCGGCGACCGACTTCCGTCCACGCCGGCAACGCTCAATCGGGGAGCAATTTGCGGCTTTGTCGTCCGACCCGGCGCACCGTCCTGTGTTACGGCAACTGGGAGATTCGATCATCGCCGAACTCGAACGGAGTCCAGACTTTCGCCGAAATAATCTAACCTACGCGATCGGGTTGGCCGTCGGCGGAGCGTTATCCACGCTCAGCGGGCGCGAACTCACCGACGAACAGTCATTCTACATCCTTGACCAAGTCCATACGTTCTTGACCGAATCTCAGGTCTTGAACGGACGCACACCGGAGGAACTGACCGGTGTTTATGACACGTTTGTGTTGTTTGCCGGTTTGATGTCCCTGCTCGAAGCCGATGCGCGCGCCAACGGTCATGAGGCTTCCATGGCGGCAGCGCGTGAAGTAGCCCGTACAACGTTGAAGGTTTTCGGGCTGAAAGCGCCCGGAGAACAATAGCGGGTTCTGCTCCTGTTCCCGCTGCGCGTTGCCTCCACAGCGCGGCAACGCTTCGTTTGAAGGCGTTTTGCGGACAGGACAATCCAGACAGGACAATCCACGTGCGCTGCCGACCGGAGTCAGGGGAAGACGGCTCAACCGGCGGTTTTGGCGCGCTAGATAACAGGCGCCAAGAAAACCTGTCGCGTCCCGCCGGGTGGCAGACTGAAAAGGCAGCCTGTTGCACAACTTCAGACGCACAACGCCGGGGCGCGGGCAAACGGCCGTCCCCGGCATCTGCAATCTTGGCGCGAATCTTGGCGTGCTGCCGTCCTAAGCTGAAACAGGACAGCTACGGGACGATGAACTGCACCTCCATGCCGCGCCGGGCTTCCAAAACACGCGCCGCCGGCACCTTGAGGGCTGCGATTTCAAGGTGGCCGGTGCTCGAAAACAGCGTGAACAACTCATTCGGCTGCGCCTCGGCATAGTGGTTGACAAACTTAGCAATCTCCCGGCTTTTCGCCGGATCCTGGGGATGGATGACCACAAACTTACCGCCAGCCCGCAGCGCTGCCAAGGAGATATGCTCTTTCGTGAAGTTCGTGAAGCAGTTGCCGAAACGGTCAATGTGCAGAATTGCGCCGCGTAGCCGTTTGGGATTGGAGATGTCCGGACGCGGCACATCGAACCGAACGTAATCCGTAATTGGCTCGCCCATTTTGCGGGCATCCACGCCCTTTGCCAGATACCCGGCAACCGGAGCGAAAATGTCGCGTCCATGAAAGGTTGGACAGACCGGTTGGCGGAAGTAATAGTCGGCCGTAATGTGGATGACGCGATTGACGGTTTCCGTTTGATAGACGTAGCTGAACAACCCGTTGTCGGGGCCGATGAAATTGTAGTTGTCGGTCATGACCAGAATTGGTCGCCGCGCCGAGCCGACTGTCGGATCGACGACGGCCACATGCGTTGTGAAGCGCGGAAAATATGACATGGCGCTGTGGAGCACAAAGGCTCCGGCGAATACATCGTGGGGCGGAATATCATGTGAGATGTCCACAATATCCACCTCACGATGAATATCGAGAATGACGCCCTTCATCGCCGCGACAAAGTGGTCATTTGTTCCAAAGTCGGTCAACAGCGTCACAAGCGGGCGCTTAGACATAGGGGCTGCTCTCCCAGATCAATAGCAACGTAACTGTCTCGTGCGTCCCGACTGTATCATTCACTACCGAGCTTCGTCACCGGACACAATGCACAACATACGCCGGCGGAAGGTTCCACCAGGTGGTCGAGCGCCCGATGCGACGGAAACGGCAGGCAAGCTCACGGTGGACTTGGCGTCCGGGTGGGGTCCAGGCCGCGTGAACGTACTGAAACATGGTAAACGTGCTACCTGGCGGCAGGACGTCAGCCACGGCGTCCAGAATAGCACGCCGCTCATCGGAGGATAACCAAGACAACGGTAAACCACAAAAAATGGCTGTCGGTGGCGTGGGGTGCGCAGCCGTGTACCGACGCAGATGGGCAGCATTATCACAAATCACCTGCACTTGTGGCAGCCGCCGTCGGAGGAAAGTAGCCAGTTCTGGATTCCGCTCAATGGCCAGGAACGAGGCGCCCGGTGGCAACGCCGCCAGAATTACCTCGGTGAATGCACCGGTGCCGGGTCCAAGCTCAATGACAAACGTTGTGTGGCTCAGGTCTGTCTGCGCCAGCATTGCCCGTGCCAAATAACGTGAACTCGGCGCAATTGCCCCTGTCTGCCGGGGATGTTTGACAAATGATTTCCAAAAGATGGTGGTAGCGTGTTCCATCGAGAACGTTCAGGCTTATGCCCGGGCCGGGACAAGGAAACTCCCCGCTAAAGGGGGGGCGCTGTGGTGGAGCGGGCCGAAAGCCAGGCGAAGCAGATGCTCTGTGCGGAGTCTCCGTGTGCGGACGGGGTGACCGAAGAGCGTTGGCGTTGCGCCGATGTTTTAGCTGATCGATTCCTCGCTGCCAACGCCTAAGTAGTCCGTCACACTCATGCCGATGCGCTTGGCGAAGAGTTGCCCCATAGAATGAATCTCACCGAGCGATTCATCGAGGAGAATCCGCTCGACGCGCCACATTGGAAAAAAACTGTGCGTCAGGCCGATGTTGCTTTCGCCGTTACTGATCGCGCTGAGCCAATCATCGAAAGCATTAATGTCCAAGCCCCGCAGATGAACACCAGACGGGTCGAGACTGGTCAAAATTCCCCAGAGTTTTTCACGCGGGCTGTGCAAGCCAAGAACGACACAAGCGCCTGGTCGGATCATAGACACCTCCAGGAAAACCTGTCACCACACCTCACTCAGAGTCAAGAACCTTACTGGTCTCAAAGAGAATTTCACTGCGATCGACCCGAACAGTGACATTGCCGGTGGGTGATTGACCATCGTCCATCCCTGTCTCCACCTCAGATGACGCGGCATCCGGCAATTCAGCCGCCGGCGGATCCAGCTCAAAGCGTACCAAAGCCGTTCCCAGACGAATGATATCCCCATCTTCCAATCTGATGCCGGTCGTATCACCGGTTGGCGTCTCAATAGATTGACCGGCGCGTTCGACTGCTGTGCCATTTGCACTCCCAGTGTCAAATAAGTAGAAGTCGCCGTTATCGAAAACAATCGAAGCGTGCTGCCGGGAAACGCTCTTGTTCGGCGAGGTGGGTTGATCGTGGCGAGCGTAGACAAAATCGTTGCGGCGCAAGACCTCGCCTGTCTTCAGATCGAGAACCGTCCGTAACCGTCCCAGAAATGTCGTCCGTTTGGTAATGACGAACGGCGAGCGATAGACTTCACCGTTGAGCGCCGTCAGGCGCGCCAGTCGTGGAATCTGGGGGCGGAAGCCCTTGACCTCCACGATCCGGCCCGATTGCTCATCCACCGTCACGGCCAAGCCTTCATTTGGCTCTGCCGGGGAAGTCCACTCAAAGCTCACCGAACAGTGGGTCGGCTCACCGGCCGCACCGACGGTGGGGCGGATTTCCACAACCAACGGCTCCAGTAACCGAAACCCGGAGCCGGTAATGTAGTCATACACCATTTTGGTGAACACCACAGAGTTGAAGAGGACTTCCAACTCTTCCAGCTTGGCCGGACGTAGGTTGGGAACGGTAAAAACCATCCGGTTCGGCACAAAGGTTTGATTCCCAACCCAGATAAATCGCTTGAGCGAGAGCTGGTCCAAAATCTGACGCACCAAGAGGTGCGGCTTGACATCATCCGGCGTAAGAATGGGATTTGCGCGTACGGCCTCGGTCAGAAAGCGTTCAAGGTCGAGCAAACTCCGGCGAGTGTCGTTGTTCATCGGAAGCCACCACAGCAACGGAAAAAACGGCGCAGTGGGTTATTCCACCTAAGCCCTAGAACCATTCAGGCAGGGAATTTCAAGTTCATACACCGAAACCGGCACGTTGGGGTATTTCTGGTACACGACCTGTGCTTCCACGTGCAAACAGCTGAGACAATCTTCATCAGTGCAGCCGGTGTCGAGTCCGATGGCACTGCCAAAGACGTAGATTTCGCCTGGATGCCGGACGCCTTCTGGCGGCAGCAGGCGCGCCGGCGTGTGTCCAAAAAAGCAAGGCTTTCCGGCGTACAGTGTAAAAAAGTTAAGGTCGCGCGTCCACATCAAGACTTCAGGCTCGCACTCGGCCGGATGCCGCCCCGGCGTAATCCCTGCGTGAACATAGAGTGCCCGGTCATCTTCATAGAAAAACGGTAAACTCCGCAAAAACTCGATGTGCGCTTCAGGAATGCCAATCGCCAGCGATGACGTGCACTCATCAATATCAAAACCGTACTGCTGAAGCGTTTGGATACCACCGTTTTCGGGAATCAGCCACAGCGGATCTCCATAGTCGAGCAGATCCAGCAACATCTGCTCGTGATTACCACGCAAGCACACGACATTCGGATTGCGGTGCCGAAGTTGGAGCACCAACTCAACCACCTGTGGCGAGTCTTCACCCCGGTCAATGAGATCACCGACGAAGATCAAACGGTCGCGTCGTTCATCATAATCAACCGCTTGCAGAATCGCCTGCAACTGCTGCGCGCGACCGTGAATATCACCGAAAACATACGTATTACCCATATTATATCCTGCGCCATGCACCTGAGGACACCGTGGCTAATGGGTCAGTTCTTTACCCGGCTTAAAGCGGATCGTTTTCCCAGGCGGGATGTCGGCCACTTCGCCGGTACGTGGATTCCGTCCGATGCCACGCTTGCGCGGCTTGACAACAAACACCCCAAAGCCGCGCAGCTCAATCCGCTCACCGCGCTCAAGGGCTCGCTTGAGGCCGTCGAACAAAGCCTCGACGGCAACTTCCGCTTTGGACTTGGCAATACCGGTGGCGCCGGCGACACGATTGACGATATCCAGCTTGATCACGGCTTACTCACACTCACGATCATCGGGCAATGCCAAGGAAAGGCCACCTGTCCTTCTGCCTGCCTTAAACAACAGCACTTGAGCACCAGGCAACAATTTTGCTCAGACAATTTGCATGGCAACGTAAGCGGCGATGCACAGGTAGTCAAGCCGGGAGCGACTTATCCAAAGCTCCCGCCTTGACTGCTTCAGTTTCTGTCAACTGCCCCCAACTGAGACGCTCACGGAGGAAGAGCCACAATCCGAGCAGCGTCAACGGCACATACCACACGATGTGCGACACAAAGGAAAATGCCAGCGCAGTTTCTTTCTCCACGCCAAACGCGCTCAGACTATGGGTACAAAACCACTGGTACGTGCCAACATAGCCGGGTGCCGAGGGTAGCATGGCGCCTAAGTTGACGTAGCACATCACATATAGCATCTGAGTCACGCCAACATCTAGATTACAGGCTAACCCGACAAACCAGGTCATGTACAAGCTGGACAACCAGATACCGAATGAATCCACCCACACCCACGTCAAAGTTCGCAACGAACCACCACAACTGACGCCGCGCAGGAATCGGTCGGCTATATCGGCCAGCCGTTCGGCATAGCGGGCCGGAACAACCGACTTGAGTCCACCTTCGATCAGACGCACGACCGTCGGACGCAAGATAATGGCCACAACCAGACCGGCGGCACATCCGAGGCCCAACCAAGCCACGCTGGTGGCAATGATCTGACTCTCGGAGGGCAGTTTGAGGGTCAACAGGGTGAAGGCAATCAGAACCAGCAACATCAAGATATCGGCTAAACGCTCGGTGACAATCGTCCCCAGGGCAAAGCTCTTGGTCGTTCGTGTCTTGCGTCCGACCAAGTACGCCCGCGCCACCTCGCCAATCCGGGCCGGAAGAATGTTGTTGGCCATGTACCCAACGGTCATCACGGAAAAACAGTCACCAAAACGGATGGCGTCCCCCGGCGGTCGTCCGACATCCAGCAAACGCTTCCACCGCACCGTTCGCCAGGCAAAGCCGGCCCACATCAGGACAAAGGCGACGCTCAGATAGGGCCACCGGACAGCACGCAGCGCCAAACCGGTTTTCCTCCAATCAATGCCGTAGAAGGCGAGTCCAGCAAAAACGACGCTGAGCAGAATACCGAGCCAGATTGTGAGAGTCTTGAGCCTGCTCTTCATAAACAACCTAGGGCAACCACGGACTCACCTATTCGCTATCTTCCTAACCTGCACCTGCTGACTCAGGACCTCGCGCTCGTCAATCTGTCTGCGTCGCCACCTGTGTCCCCCCAACTCAGCGGTCGTAGTAGCCGCGTCGCGTCCGAATCACAATGCCCGGACGCCGAACGGCGACCTTAAGGCGCCGCCACCGGTTGTTGTGTTCTACGTTGGACGGGTAATACGCCAGACCGTACACCGTGCGCAATTCCTCGATCACCTTTCGATAAATGCCGGCGAGGTCTTCAACCCGTGACGCCACATGCAAGGTGGCGCCGGAGGCATCCGCGACTTGTTGGAGCTGGACCCGCGCCAGCGCATAAACTTCGGCTGTTTCGCCCCAGTGATGCCGATAGTTCTCCTCCTCAGTATCGAGGTAAATCGGATACACCAGCGTTCCTGACTCCAGAATCGCCTCGACCATCTGCCGGAACGAGACCCGCGTCGGAGCCGGATACGCAGCACTGATACTGTTGTCCACACCATCGGTCATGACAACGACGGCATTGCGTTCATCGCGGAACGGCGCGAGAACTTCGGTGAGTGTAAACCACATGGCTTCGTAGTAGGCCGTCCCGCCATCCGTGGCGCGCATTTCGGCAATGCGTTGCTTGAGCAATGCCCGGTCGTTCGTCGGGCGACACAAGACATGGATACTACGGGTAAAGGTCACAATGGCAATCCGATCTTGTGGGCCGGCAAGCTCCACAAAACGCCAGGCGCTTTTCCGAATGGTCTCGATCTTTTCACGTGTACTCCCGCTCAGGTCCAGGAGAAGTACGAGATTGAACGGGGTGTTTGTCGGCTTGAAGTGGGCAATTTCCTGCTGAACGTCTTCGTCGAAGATGGTGAAGTCTTCTGCCGTCAAGTTCGTGACGGCCCGTCCGTCCTCGGTGGTGGCAATCACGTTGAGGTTGACCAAACGGGCGTCAATCCGAATCGTATCTGCGTCAGTTGCGGCAGCGGCGCTATCATCTGGCGGCAGGTTCACTGCCCGCCGACGCAGCGTTGGGCGGCCGTCCGGCGTGGTATAGAGCGGATCACGGCGCGGCAAATTGGACAGTGCCTCATCTGCTGCCGAAAAGTGTTGTCCCGTGTCGCGGCCGGTCGTGGCGCGTGCGTCGTCGCGCCCTCTGTCAGACGGCGAGGTTCCCGGCGGCGGAATGATCCGGACGCCGATACCACCCGACATTGTAAGGTCGTCACTCCGGCGCTGTTGGCGGCGACCACCCCCGCTGCCGCCATAAGTGGATGCAAAGTCATCCTGGGACTGCACACCGCCACCGAATATCGGCGTCAGGGGACGGTCGGCCGGACGGTCATCCGGCGGCGGAAAGCGAGTCGGCGCCACCGGCGAGTCATCTGCCGTCGCCGTTGTCGGTGTGGCCGGTGGCGGCTCGGCAATGGCAACGCTCGACCGAAGCGACTTCAGATCAATGTGGCCGCTGCCTGACCGGATGATGACGGCGCGTCCCCCACGACCAAGCTGCCCCTTGATAGCTCGGCGGTTTTTCTCAAGGTAACTGGTCAAGCTCAGATGGCTGGTTGCCGTGCCGCTGACAGAATACAGCTCAACATCGGCGTTGAACCAGCGCGGAAGTTCAACCGCGATGTCACCAGTGTCGGTTTCGGCCGTTACACTGGCAACCGGGCCAATGAGTTCAACGGCACCGGCCTGTGATGAAAGGCGCACATGTGACTCTGCCGGAATGTAGAGTTTCAGATTGATGCCACCCATCGCCGGCATACAGCGCACCGTTACCCGCGCCGGTGTTGCCGTAATCTCAATGTCCTTGTCATCTACCCGGCGGCCGTCGGTACGTGTCGCCAGAATGTGGACCAGGTCTTCGCCCCAGACCTCGACCCTGGTTGTCCCCAATGTGTTTTCAACCTGAATGGTGCGGCCCGAGCCGCTTTCCAGACTGCGCTCAAATACTCGGAGACGTTCCGCTGTCGCCCGCTGCCCCAAGACGGATGAGGGCAACAATCCCACAGCCAGTAGCAAAGCGATCAGACGCCATAGAGACCATACGCGACAGGACGGCATAGAGGCTCCTTTCATGGCTGCACATCAAAGCTCCGCAGTGCCTGCCAATGCTTGTCTCAGTTGCATTCGCGCCTCGCCCTACCGCAACCAGCCGGGTGGGACACCGGCGCGGCGGGCTTCTTCCTGCAAGATTGTGTATTGCACATACAGACCGGTGAGCCGCATTTGGGCTTCCCGGATACGCTCGTTGATGCTCAGTAATTCCCGTTTCTCGACGGTGAGAATCTCCTGGGGCAACATCACACGGTTGCCGAAGTAATCCCTCCCGAGGAGAAACGTTGTTCCCTGGTTTTCAATCTTGTGTTGCAATGCCTGCGCCTGTGCATTGAGGAAAGCAATCACCTGTTGCTGGGTGTAAACTTCCGTCAAGATGGTCCGCGCGCGAGTGCGCCAGTACGCTTCCTGATCGGTGAACGGCGATGGCGGTTCGAGTTGGGGCCTTTTTTCCAGCACGTTCGGCTGGGGGGGCTTTGGCGAGGAACGTGCAGCAACTGGTTGTACGCTGCCGCCAAAATCGGCATTTGTCAGTATGCGGCCATTTCTCAGTGACGGCGAAGGCTTTGCAGGCGGCGGTGCGGCGGCCACGTGAGCGTTTTGCGCCACCCGGCTTTCCTGTCCATCTGCCCTGATGAGGCGCGGTGGTGCAGCCTTTGCCCGAAACTCTCCATCCCGCTGTCCGTTGACACGCTCCGTTGCAGCAATGTCAATGTTGGCGAGGGCAATTGAAATCTGCCGGCCGCCAGCCGTGGTGAACACAGCGACCTCGTTGATGATGCGGTATTCTGAACGTACTTCTAGACGTGTCCCATCCCGCAGCACCAGCACGTATTCCGCCGCAAGGGCAACACCTGACCACAGAAAGGCGCTCACGGCAATGACAGTTGCGGCAATCCAGCGTGGCATAGTCCCTCCAACACGGCTGTTGCTCTGAACCTGACTGAGATGTGCGTGTGACCAAACCGGCGACCGATGAAAGTAGCGTAACAATACCATGCTGTTTTGCCATTCGGCGATACAACGTGTTTGAATATCTACGGCTATTCCCACTTCGCGAGTTACCGCCAAGCCAGTGACCCATTCTGAACTTGCGCTGATTCTCGATTTTGGTTCGCAATACACCCAGCTCATCGCCCGCCGGACGCGCGAACTCGGTATCTACTGTGAGATCGTCCCGTGTCATACATCGGCCGCCGAGATACGCTCCCGGTCGCCGCAAGCCGTGGTGCTGTCCGGCGGGCCGGCGTCGGTTTACGCCGCCGATGCCCCCCGGTGTGACCCAGGGCTTTTCGACCTCGGCATGCCGATCCTCGGTATCTGTTACGGGCTACAGGCCATCACGGTTCATTTCGGCGGTCAGGTCGCGTCATCCGCGCGACGTGAATTCGGTGCGGCGCGCATTCGGCGCACCGGCCCAAGCCGTCTTCTCGAAGGGTTGCCGGAGAATTTCGATGTTTGGATGAGCCATGGCGACCACGTTGTTGCGCCGCCGCCGGGCTTCGCCGTAACAGCCCAGACCGATGACGCGCTGGGGGGGCTGGAAGACCCTGCGCGCGGGCTGTACGGCGTGCAGTTTCACCCGGAAGTTGCGCATACGCCGCTTGGCCGTGACATCCTCCGCAACTTTTTTGTCGGTATCGCCGGCATGCGCGCCGACTGGACCATGCACGGCTTTGTCGAGCGGGCGGTGGCCGACATTCGGGCGCGCATCGGCGATGGTCGCGCCGTCTGCGGCCTTTCCGGCGGCGTGGATTCGTCGGTGGCGGCTGCGCTCGTCGCCGAGGCGATTGGGGACCGCCTGACGTGCCTGTTTGTGGATAACGGTCTCCTCCGGCTGGGCGAGTTCGACGAAGTGCTGGCGACGTTTCGCGACACCATGCATCTGAACGTCAAGGGCATCGCTGCCGGCGAGCGCTTTCTGACGGCGCTGGCCGGGGTCGAGGACCCCGAAGCCAAGCGCAAAATCATCGGACGCCTGTTTGTCGAAGTCTTTCAAGAAGAAGCTGCTCAGCTCGGTCAGGTTGACTTTCTGGTTCAGGGGACGCTTTACCCGGATGTGATTGAATCGGTGTCGGTCAGGGGACCGTCTGCCGTTATCAAGAGTCATCATAACGTCGGCGGCCTGCCGGAGACGCTGCATTTGAAGTTGGTCGAGCCGTTGCGGGAGCTATTCAAGGACGAAGCGCGGGCAGTTGGCCGCCAACTCGGTCTGCCGGAAGCCCTGCTGCGCCGGCATCCGTTTCCGGGTCCAGGGCTGGCCGTGCGCATTGTCGGCGAGGTGACGCCGGCGCGCGTCGCGCTCCTGCAACGGGCCGACGCCATCGTGACAGAGGAAATTCGCGCTGCCGGACTCTATGACGACATCTGGCAAGCCTTTGCCGTGCTACTGCCGGTGCGCAGCGTTGGGGTGATGGGTGATGAACGAACCTATGAGCATGCCTGTGTCGTCCGCGCCGTGACGAGTCAGGATGGCATGACGGCCGATTGGGCGCGGCTACCCTACGACTTACTGCACCGCATCGGCAGCCGCATTATTGCCGAGGTGCGCGGCATCAATCGCGTCGCCTACGATATTTCCTCTAAGCCGCCGGCGACCATCGAGTGGGAGTAACGGAGCGGGAGTAAGCGCCATGTTTGTAGACTCACACTGTCACGTTGATTTTCCGAGCTATGCCGACGACCGAGCGGAGATGCTCAACCGCGCACGCGCCGCCGGCGTCGAGTTGATGCTTGAAATTTGCGGCGGCGACATCGCGCGCGGCTCGCTGGACATTGGCCTGGCCATTGTCGAAAGCGAGCCGGATGTGTACGGCGCAGTGGGGATTCACCCGCACGACGCTGCCGATTATAGCCCGTCCCTCGAAGCCAAGCTGCTCAATCTCATGGCGCGCCCGAAAGTCATTGCCTGGGGCGAGATCGGTTTGGACTACTACTATGATCGCTCGCCGCGCGACGTGCAGCGCCGGGTTTTTGCCCGTCAAATGACGCTCGCCCGCGAGCGCAACCTGCCGATCATCCTCCACATCCGCGACGCCGACGAAGACATGGCGGCGATGCTGCGCGATTACTGGGTTGGCGTCGAGCGCCCCGGCATTTTTCACTGCTTCAGCGGCTCGTGGAAGCTTATGGAAACGGGCGTCGAGCTGGGATTTTACATTTCTTTTGCGGGCAATGTGACGTTTAAGAAAAACCACGCGCTGCGCGACATTGCCCGCGCCGTGCCGCTCGACCGCCTGCTGATTGAAACCGACTGCCCGTTTCTGTCGCCGGAACCCTACCGCGGCAAGCGGAACGAGCCGATGCGTGTGGTTGAGGTTGCCCGACAACTGGCGCAGTTGCGTGAGATGGATATTGCTGACCTCGGCCGGCTGACGACCGGCAACTTCCGGCGGCTCTTTCGCCTGGAAACCGTTGCACCGGTTGTCGCGCGCGCCACGGCATGAACCGGCTGGCTCAGGTCGGCATTGATTTCGTCGTCGTTGGGCTTTTGTTTTCGGGTCTGCGCGTCAGCGGTCAGGCGCTGGGCGGCGCCCTGCGGCTCAACGGCGACCGCGCCGCCGCGGATGACATCGGGCTGGACGCCATCGCGCTGGGCGGCGTCGCGGCGGGGTGGCTGGCGTTTGGGACACAAGCCTTCGGCGGCTACGGCCGTCCCTTGGCGCTTTCGCTCCTAGGTCTGGGTCTGTTGGGGCTGTTTGACCGCGCTTGGCTCGCGACGGTCGGGCGCCGCCTGCGGGCGCTTCGGCAACCGATCGGCTGGGCCGCCCGCGCGGCGCAGGGGCTCCTGGCGCTGAGCCTCGGCGCAGCCGGCGCGGCCGCGCTGGCCCCGCCGGTCGCTAAGGACGCGCTGGTGTACCACTTGGCCGTCCAAAAGACCTACCTGGCGGTCGGGCGCTTCGTCGAGCTACCGCGTAACATCTTCGCCTACTTTCCACAGTTGGTCGAGGGGCTTTACGCCTGCGGTCTCAGCATTGGCAGCGACCGAACGGCGGCGTTGATCCACAATGGATTCGGCTGGCTTCTGTGCCTCGCCGCCTATCGGCTCGCGCAGGACTGTGGCCTGTCCGTGACCGGTCGCTGGCTGACGGCGGCGGCGGTTGCCACAACGCCAATAGTATGGCTAGAAGCCGGATGGCCCTACGTGGATGTGGCGCTGGCCTTTTACCTGGCGCAGGCCCTGCGAAGCCTGCTGGCCTGGCAAGCCACGGCACGCGCGCCGGCGCTCATCCTGGCCGGGGTCTTCCTCGGCGGCGCGGCGAGCGTCAAATACCTTGCCCTGCCGCTGGCCTTGGCGCTGACGCCGGTCATCTTGGGACTGTTGGCGAGCAGAAGCGCATCGCCTTCCCTGGGGCGCGTCTTGCAAACGCTGGCGCTGTTTTTCATCCCGCTCCTGGTCGCGGCCGCGCCATGGTATGCCCGCAACCTATGGCTGACGGGCAATCCGGTCTTCCCCATGCTGTACACGCTCTTTCCCACGCGGAGCCTCGGCTGGGACGCCGACCGCGCGCGCCTACACCTGTTGTTCCTACAGGGCTACGGGAGCGAAACGAAGGATTGGCTGGATTACGCGACGTTGCCCTGGCGCGTCTGCTGGCTGGCGGAAACCGACGACATTCGGCGGTATGACGGCGAGATTGGGGCGGTGTACTTCATCGTCGTTCCGGCGCTCCTGGGGTGGCGCCGGATGGACGCGCGGCTGCGCAGCCTATTTGCCTTTGTCGGCCTCTTTTTTTGGCTCTGGGCGTTTTCATCGCAGCAAGCGCGCTTTCTCCTGCCGGCGCTTGCGCCGGCCGCCACAGTCGCCATGTGGTTTGCCGTAGATTGGCTCGGCCACGCCCGGCGGCTGCGCGCCGTCGGGATATTGAGCGTCGGCTTGTTCCTCGCCGCCAATGCGCTGCGGACAGGGGAGCTGGCGGTTGCAGGCCAGGCCGTCGCCGCCGGGCTAGGGCGCATCCCGGCGGAAGCCTACCTGCGCGCCAAGCTACCGGAATATGGGATGTTTCGCTTCTTGAACGAGCAAACGGCGCCGGCGGCGCGCGTCTGGCTGGTCAACGCCGGCGCCCGGACGTACTACCTCGACCGCCCCTTCGTCACCGATTACGCCTTTGAAGATTACACGCTTGGGCAAATGGTTCGGGCAGCGCGGACGGCGGACGAGCTAGCGCAGGCCGTGGCCAGCCTGGAGGTGGACTATCTGCTCATTGCACTCGATCTGGTCTTTGACCCGCACGCAACGCCCTTTGACAACGATGCCGAACGCATGCGCTTCATGGCCTATCTCCGAGGGCACGGCACGTTCGTTCGGCAGGAGGGACGCTTGGTTCTGTTCCGTTTGCGGCGTTAGGCAGCACGTGTTCCGACAAGGAGTTCCTGCATCCGGGCGCGCGCCTTGTGCAGTTGCGACTTGGATGTGCCAGCGCTGATGCCAAGGAGCCTGCCGATTTCTTCGTGTTCGTACCCCTTAACGTCATGCAGAATCAACACCGTCCGGTAGCCGCGCGGCAGCTTTCTCACCGCCGACAGGAGGGTTAGCTTGTCCACCAGCGGCGTCTGCGATTGCCGAATCAGGGCTGGCGTCACTTCCTCGGGCATATCGCCTTCTTCCGTGACGCTTTCAACCCGGTTCGACTTCTTGCGGAAGTGCATCAGGACCTGGTTGACGGCAACCCGGTGCAACCACGTCGTGAACGCAGCCTCGCCCCGAAAGCTATCCAGTTTGCGTAACACCTGAAGAAACACTTCCTGCGTCAGGTCTTCGGCGTCGTCAGGATTGCCCGTCATCCGCAGGCAGAGGGCGTACACGCGCCGGTAATGACGGCGGTACAACGCCTCAAAAGCTTCTCCGGCAGGCACAGATGGCAATCCACATAGGGGAGCCGGCGACGGCCGGGCTTCATCCTCAACCACATCCACTTCGCCGCTTGCAGCAAGCTCAAGCCCATCTTGCTCAGACTCACGCTCACCGGAAAAACAGGGGCGTTCGTCAATATCATCGGCAGCCGGTAGTGGTGTTATGGACGGTGGTGTGATAAATGGTGGTGTCAATGCGGCTGAGAATAACGGTTTTTCCGTAGCTAAGCGGCACATGTCGAAACATCTCCTAAGGTGATTTGGACATTGCTACTGGTACGTTAAGGCAAGCGACGTGCCAAAGCTCCCGGAAAACACTTACCGCAAGCGTAAAGCGCTTTTCTTCAGAGATTTAGAAAAAGCTATGGCGGCTGCGCCCCGTAGGGATTCGCCACCGCCAGCAGGGATGAACACACGATTTCGTGTATCGGTGCCGTTACCGTAAGCCTGTGCTAAACGTAATTGTTGGGCCGAACAGCAGCCCGTTGAGAAAGATGCGGCGCTGGGCCTGCCAAATTCCCCGGAAGTTTGGATCATCGGCGAACAGAATGACGTGTCCGGCGCCGAGTTGTTCCTCAACAACCACCGCCGTCTGGCGGACAAAGCGCTCTGTATTCCCCTCCCACACGAAGCCAGATAGGGGTTGCGAGTCCTCGATGGTCAGGATATTCGTACCGGTCGGCGACGGGCGGAAGAAGCGCTGACTCAATAACACAGGCAGGACCGGTTGCTCGTGACTAAAGGTCAGGAAGTGCTCCCGGTTGACCGTGGCGCGGAAAATCGTCCCCGGCAGTGGCAAGGGGGCTTTGGCCAGCGGACTACTGTCTGTCCGACGTTCACCAGCGGCCGGCGGCAACGGCGCTTGCTCCTTCGATCCGGCTGGCTGGCCGGCCGTTCTGCGGCTTCCTTCGCGGTAGCGCTTGGATTCGCCAGGGGTGATCTCTTTTGTTGCCGCCGCCGTTTCCGCCTTGTCCGCTCCTGCCTTGTCCGGCGTCTCTGGATCGCTTTTTTTCTCCTCTGCCTCCTGGTCGGCTTCAAGTAAGCGGGCGCCGGTCAAGTTCACGTCTTTGTGGGCGACAAAGGCTGCCGCACCGCCGAAGCAAATCAGCGTCCCCCCTTCCCGACACCAGAGTTTGAGGCGTTCGACACCCTCTTTGCCAAAGGCCTGCCGGTATGCGTTTGGTGAACCGTCGGGCAAAATCAGAACGTTGAACTCGTTGAGACGCAGTTCGAGGAACGTTTCCACTGTGATGGGGGTAAACTCAACGTCAAGGTCGTGGTCCAGGGCAAACCACAATGCACCGTAGGAGGTTTGGCTCACACCTTCCTGAGCGATCACGGCAATGCGGGGCGGACGTAGAGTATAGATACCTTCGGAGCCGACGCCGGTGATGCCGTCGTCTGTGTAGGCTGAGTCAACAGCCTGCACCTCGACACCGTACTCGGCCGCCAGCACTGCCAGCCGGTTATGGAGGGTGTCAGGGTTGCGCTCGACACGCAAAACAAAACTGCCGCGCGTGTAGGTATGGTCGCCGGCCCGCAGAGGCCGGACGGCAGTCGCCAGCCGATAGCCTTCCTGCAACAGGCGAAGCGCCAGCTTGGCCGCTGCATCTGATTCATAGGCGAAAACATAGGCCGTCCGAGCGACGCTCGGCGACGACGGCGGCGACCCAACGACGGCCGTCAACAACGTTGTGTTAACCGTCGGCAGCAGGCCGACCCAGTAGGCTGGGACATCAAACGCCAGCGGCAGTGACCAGGCGGTAATGTCGTAGAACTCCGTTTCTTCCTTCGGTGCGTTCGGGCCGCGCAGGGCATTGCGCCTGACCTTTTCCTGCTGCCGCTCAACAAAGGCCCGGTCTTGCTTCGTGTCCGGCTCAAGCAGCGCTTTGGCGAGACGTCCGTGCGGTTGATCAAGCCTCACCAGCAGCGTTCCGGGCGGAAACTCACGCACCGACTGGACGCCACCAAAGTAATCATGAACGGCCTTCAGAGTGAACGCCGTCGTCGCCGCCTGAACTTCAATGCCATGCCGGAGCAACGTCTCCACGAGTCGGCGCCGGCGCGTCGGGTCGCCTTCCGGGGGAAAGACAAAGCACTGGAGCGGTCCTCGCCGCCCCTCAGCAATGGATTGGACAAAGAAGGTCCGGTAGTCGCGCAGTCGCTCAACGCGATGGGCAGCTGCCGTCTGGAGCGTTGCCAACGAAGCCACAACATGCCGGGCAATCCCCTCGCGGAGCGTCAGAATGGTTTCGTCATCCCGCCGCCAGTTGAGGCCCTTCCAGCCACCGCCGTCGGTCTCATAGGTCATGCCGGTCGCGCCGGTGAGCGACGACCAACTATCCCAGTAGCCTGGATAAAACAGATCAAACACATCGCGCACGTAGTACTGCCACCCATGCCGGTCAAACGCCGCTGCGTTGCCCCGGCCGAACACATCCAACCACTTGTCGGCCTGTCCCCGGTTGATGTTGGGATTGATCGGCAGGGCCGCGGGTGGAAAGAAATAATTGACCGTTTGCCCGTGGTGGTCAGCACAGACCTGCGGGTGCCACTCCAGGAAGGCCTGCATGGCGGACTGTGTTTCGACCTGTGACGCAACAACCAAATCGCGATTCAGGTCAAACAGATAGTGGTTCAGGCGGCCATACACGCTCCACGGTTCACGGTGCTCAATGGCAAAGGGTTCGGGACGCCCGATCCCAACGGCATTGTACCAGGTGACAAATCGCTCGTGGCCGTCCGGGTTCTGGCAGGGATTGATGACGACCACCACCTGCTCAAGGAGTTCCGTGATGGTTGGATTTTGACTTGCCACCAGGTCGTAGATCACCTCCATCATCGCCTCAAAGCCGGCTGACTCGTTGCCATGGATGCTGTAGGCCAGCCAGACGATGATCGGCATCTGCCGGATCAGGTCCTCAGCTTCAGCATCTGTCAGGCGGCGTGGGTCAGCCAGCCGTGCGGCATCGGCTTTGATCGCCCCCAGACGGGCGATGTTTTTCGGGGAACTGACAACCAGGGTGTAGAGCGTCCGGTGTTCCGGTGTGCGTCCGCGCTCAAAAACGCGCAGCCGATCTGACCGAGCGGCATACTCGCGCAGAACGCGCTCAAAGTTGGCGTAGTTGGTATGAAACCGGCCGATCTCGTAGCCGAGGGTTGTCCAAGGGGACACAAAGTCGGGCGAGTAGGGGCCAAACTGTTGGAAATCGAAACTGACAGCGGCAGTGGGTTGTGGTCCCGGCAGTCGGGCAAACGACGGTGGGAAAGGCATGCACAACAGCAAACACAACAACACAGCAAGGTTTTTCATTGCAGCCAACAGGGAGAGGCACGGCGCGCTCTGTGCCCCGGAGATACCAGGGCGCTGTCGCCGACAGAGGCGCTATGGGATCGTGGAAAGCAGCGTCTAGCGCGGCGGTTGAGCCTTAGACTTTTTGCTCCTTTTATTCGGTTTCACAACCCTTGGAACCGGGTCGGTGATGGGTGCGGGAGCCGGTTCAGTCTGCACCGCGGTTGGACGGGGAGTTTCGTCTGACCGGGCATTGACACGCTGCTGATAGGTCTGCATTTGCCGGCCCTGGCCGGTGATGGTGGACTCCGGCGTTACGACATCGGTGCGGACACCCAAATTGACCAGAAGTTCTTCCACCTCTGGGTCAACGGTGTCGTCTTTCTTCAGAATGATGCCTTCCTTTGACACACTGGCGCTGGGTCCAAAGATCTCCTCAAACTTGCGCTTGATAAAGGTCTTCCGAACGACCTGTCTGACTTCTGCCCCCTCTGCCGGAGCCGGCACTTCGACGCCAAAACGCTCCAGATACTCGGCGGCTTTGTCTCGCCATTCGCTGTTGGGGTATTCCCGCACAATCCGGGCAAACGACTTTGCGGCTTCCGGTGTGTCTTCCAGGTGGGTCAACGCAACACCGTGGAGAAACAATGCCTCGTCCATGTAGGTAAAGTCCGGGTAGTTCCGAATAATACTTTCGCAGCGGCCTTTGACCGCAACATACTTCTGCTGCTTGAAGTAGAGCCGCGCCACGCCCAAGCTGTGCATGCCGAGTTGTTCGCGGGTAAACTTGAGGTATTCCTGAACCTGCGGCTGAAGTTTCGACTGTGGGTACTCACGTACCAAACGCATCAACTCCCGCTCGGCGCGGCGCGCTTCGGTATTGTCCAGATTGGCCGGGCCGATCTGCCGAACGTGAATCTGTGCAATTTTGAGGAGCACATCGTCGGCCAGCGGGTGCTGTGGGAAAAACTGCAACCACTCCCGGTATTCGGCGTCTGCCTGCGCCAGACTTGACGCCCCACCTTCCCGGTAAAAAGAGTCGGCAATGAGCAGTTTGGCCAGCGGCAAGAGGGGACTACTGTCGTAGCTACCAATCAGCGTGCTCAGCAGCAAGCGCCCCTCTTCATACCGTCGCTTGCGCATCGCCCGCAGTCCCTCTGCGTAGAGTTCACGGTCACGGCCCTCGCGGATTTCCTCGGTCGTCACCTTTTTCTTTGGGCTTCCGCACGCCAGTGAAGCCGTGATAAGCGCCGTCAGGACGCAGAGGCCCCAACCACGCTTCAACGTTTGCTCCAGCACACCCAATATCGGCAATTGACTAACCCTCCTTAACATAAACCGGACGTAACGGTTACAACCTCGTCGGCGGCCGAACAGTTGAGCCGGTGGTGACACCAGCGGGGGCAGTGTGACCCGCACCGAGCGCTGCTGCACGCAGCTGCTTGACCGCCAGTCCGGGATCGGGCGCGCCGAAGACCGCCGATCCGGCGACGATCCACCGGGCACCATGCTCGACGACGGCGCGGATGGTCTGTAGGTCAATCCCACCGTCCACTTCAATCACCGTCGGCAGCGCACGGTCTTCAATCAGACGCCGGAGACGGGCAATTTTGGACAAACCAGTTTCCAGGAAACGTTGTCCACCGAAGCCTGGGTTGACCGTCATCACCAAAACAAAGTCGGCACAGGGCAGAATTTCATCCAGCAGCGCCAGCGATGTTCCCGGATTGAGGACGACGCCCGGTCGCGCTCCCAACGCCCGAATCGTATCCAGGGTTCGGTGCAGGTGAGGGACCACTTCGACGTGGACGGAAATCAAATCTGCCCCCGCATCCCGAAATGCCTTCAGAAAAGCATCGGGGTTGGTCATCATAAGATGTACATCCAGCGGCAAGCGCGTCACCTTACGCAGGGCAGCCACGACCGGCGGGCCGATGGTGAGATTCGGCACATAGTGACCGTCCATCACATCGACGTGTAGCATATCCGCACCGGCAGCTTCGACACGCTGCACTTCCTCACCGAGGCGGGCGAAGTCGGCCGATAAAATCGACGGGGCAATTCTGACTTCGTTCATCTTCTCTCCAGCCCTAGGAAAGCGTGCCTTCCGGCATCCACCGTTTTACCGTGCACGGCTGACGCTGATTTTCACCGGAAAGGGCTTCCGAACTATACTGCCTGCCCTGGGATTCTGGCGCGTCACAGTCCCTACCGGCTCCGGTGCATCGGGAACATCAATGACTACCACGCGCAGTCCGTTTCTTTCGAGTAACTGACGCGCCTCGCGTTCTGTCTTCCCAACAACGTTCGGGACGGCAACCCGCTCCCCACGCGTGAAATAACAAGTGGCAATGCCGCCTGCCGCAAACGCCAGGACGAGCAAAAGCACCACCGTGAACCACCATAAGGCGCGTTTCAGCCACGACTTCATCAGGCGCTGCGGCCGACGACCGCTGACTACGCTCGTCATGGCCGGCGACTCTACCACCAGGGTAGAAACAGCAGCAACCGGCTGATCGGTTTTCGGTCACCGACGACTAGGGCCGGAAACATCCGGCCGTGAAGCAGCCCTGGCGTCCGATCTCGCAGGTGGGGCATCCCTTGTCACGCAGAACCGCTTTGCTCATCTGTTGGGGAAGAAAAGCGCGCTGCCGAAACGGGAAACCGCAGCCAACGGCGCCGACCGTGTGACACCGCACGACGTCCCATGCTGTGCATCTCCGGCTGCGTCTCTCCGCTGGAATGCAGGCTGCACCGGCAGCAAAAAACTTGAACTTGCGCCAAGTTCCAGGTTTCCACCACCTAAAGCCTGTGTTACAAACGAAACAATCACGCAAGTTCAGATACTATCGTGATCCACAGGGGAGGTAGGAGACGCCTTCTGTCTCTTCGGTGGTTCATTGCAGCCAGATAACTTCACCTGACGAATAGAAGGAGTCTTCTGGGCATGTACACACGCAACGCTGATGCCTGGCTTGATGCCTGGCTACCACGGCTCTTCCTGCTACTGATGTTCCTTACAGGCAGTGGCATTCCAATCTTCGGGCAATCAGGGACAACGGGAATCTCAGGGACGGTCAAGGATGAGCAGGGACGTGTCATCGCCGGCGCAACCGTTACGCTCACCGATGTTGACCGCGGCGTCACCCGTACCCAGGCGACCGACAACAACGGGACATACAGCTTTAGCAACCTGACCACCGGACGCTACAACATAAGTGTTGAGGCCAGTGGCTTTAAGAAAAAAGTCGTCGAAAACATCCCGGCGCTTGTGGACAAAATGACAGATGTTTCCATGACGCTGGAGGTGGGGGGCGCGGATGAAGTTGTCACCGTTTCCGCCAACTCGCTCGAGGCCATCATCAACACGCAAAACGCCAGCCTGGGCAACAACTTCGTCGAGCAGCAAATCAAGCAACTGCCGCTCGAAGGCCGCAACGTCGCGGCGCTGCTGAGCTTGCAGCCGGGCGTGACGGCAGATGGCTACGTTGCCGGCGGGCGCAGCGACCAGGCCAACGTCACGCTCGACGGCGTGGATGTCAACGACCAGGTCAACGGCTTCGCCTTCACGCCAGTGCTGCGCGTGACGCCCGACTCGGTGAGCGAGTTCCGCGTGACGACCGTCAACGCCGACGCCAATCAGGGTCGGTCGTCCGGCGCGCAAATTTCGCTCGTCACCAAAAGCGGCACGAATGAATTCCACGGCACGCTGTTTCATTTCCACCGGAACACCGTCACGTCGGCCAACGACTTCTTCAACAACCTGGCCGGCACGCCGCGCCCGCAGCTTATTCGCAACCAGTTCGGCGGCGCCATTGGCGGCCCCGTCGTCAAGGATCGATTCTTTTTCTTCTTCACCTACGAAGGCTTGCGGCTGGCGCAGGGGACGCCGGTCACGCGACTCGTGCCGCGCCCGACAATGGGTCAGGGCACGCTCCGCTTCATCAATGCGAGCGGCGGCGTGACCACGCTGACGCGCCCGCAGTTGGAAGCCATTTTCCCGGCAGTCGGCCTCAATCCAATCACGCTGCAACTGATGGCCCAGGCCGCGCAGCGCTACCCGGTCAACAACGATCAGGTAGGCGACGGCCTCAACACCGGCGGGTTCACATTCAACGCCCCGCTGCCAGTGCGGCAAAACACCAGCATTGCACGGCTGGACTGGAACGTTGACCAGCAGAACAAACACGTTTTGTCGGCGCGCCTCAACTACCAGCAGGACAACAGCGCCCGCGCGGCGCAGCAGTTCCCCGATACGCCGACGCCAACCGCCTGGGAGCATCCGACGGGACTGGCCGCGAGTCATACCTGGACGATTTCAAGCAACAAAATCAATGTCTTCCGGTTTGGCATCACGCGCAACGCCTTCACGCTGGGCGGCGATTCCAACCAAAACTCCCTCAACCTGCGGGATGTGTTTCAGCCGTTCGCTTTTTCCCGCTCGCTGTCCCGCGTCTCGCCGGTGTACAACTTCGTCAACGACTTCACGCTCATCAAGGGTGGACACTCGTTTCAGTTCGGCGGTAACGTCCGCATCATCCGCAATCAGGTGCTGAACTCCGCCCGGTCCTTTGATGCCATTGTCGCCAACTTCTCGTTTTACCAGCAGAGCGGCGCAGTGCTGTCCAACCCCATCATCGCGGCCGGCTTTCCGATCAGCACCGGCTTTCGCAGTCCGGTGCAAGTCGCCATGTCGGCGCTCATCGGGCGCGCGTCGCAGTATTCCGCCAACTTCAACTTCACCCGCGACGGTTCGCTCCTTGAAAGTGGCATACCGATTCGGCGTGACATAGCCACCGAAGAATATGAAGGCTATCTCCAGGATACGTGGCGTGTGCGGCCGAATCTCACCCTCACCTATGGGATTCGCTACAGCGTCAGCCGTCCGGTCTATGAGCAAAACGGACTCCAGGCGCGCACCACCGTCCCCCTGGGTGAATACTTTCAGGGGCGGTTGCGTGGAATGCAAGCCGGCGTTCCCTTCAACGACCCGATTGTGGTGGATTTAGCCGGCCCAGCCAACAACCGACCCGGCAACTACGACATTGACTGGAACAACTGGCAGCCTCGCTTTGCCGTTGCCTGGTCGCCGCGCGCAGAAGGCGGCTTCTGGAAGCGGCTGCTAGGGAATGAAGGAGACACCATCGTTCGCGGCGGCTACGGGCTGGTCAATGACTACTACGGAACGCAGATCGCCTTCCAATTCGATAACAACAACACGCTCGGCTTCTCGTCGCAGTCGCTGACCCCGGCCAACTCCTTCAACGTTACAACGCGCCCCGCGCCGTTAATTACCGGCATCGGTCAGCAGGTGCGGGGGCTGCCGCTGATCACGATTCCGGGACAGTTGACGTTCCCACGGCAGCAGCCGGGTTCGTTCCGTCGGATTCAGGCCATTGAGCAGTCCCTGGACGCGACGGTGCGCGCGCCCTACAACCACGTCTTCAACGTAACGCTTGGACGCAAGCTGCCGGGCGGACTCTATGCCGAAGCGTCCTACATCGGGCGCATTGGGCGCAACCTGCTCGCCACGCGCGACATCGTGGCGCTCAACAACCTGCGTGATCCGCAATCGGGTCAGGACTGGTACACCGTAGCGGGCATCCTGGCCGATCTACGCGACCGCAATGCGCCGCTGTCGGCGGTGCCAAATCTCCCCTACTTCACGAACTTGTTCCAGGGTGTTGACCTCATCGGGGCGCTGGGCGATTTCTTCGTCGGCGACGAGGACGCTTTTCGCGGCTTGACGCCGGCGCAGGCTGTTTACGCCTCCATTGCGCGCATTCCCGTCCCCGGCATCGGCGTCATTGACGGCATTGCCGGCAGCGACTGGACGACGCTTCAGTTGGCGTTCGATTACGCCAACTTCTTCTTCCGCACCGACGGCCGCCCTGGAACGCCGATCTTCTTCCAGCCGCAATATGGGACGCTCGCGGCTTGGGGCAGCATCGCCACTTCGGATTACCACGGGCTGACGCTCTCCGTGCGGCAACGCTACAAGGACCAGCTCACCTGGGACTTCAACTACACGCTGTCGAAGTCGCTGGATACCGCCTCGGGTCTCCAGCGGTTCGGGCAGTTCGGCAGCGCGTTTATTCTCAACCCGATTCGACCGCGCGACAACCGGTCATTCTCGGATTTTGACACGCGCCACATCATTAACTTCAACGCCATCTGGGACATTCCCGTGGGACGCGGGCGCGCCTTCGCCTCCGACATCCCACGCTGGGCGGACGCCTTCATCGGCGGCTGGCAGCTCACAAGCATTTTCCGCTGGAATTCGGGCCTGCCCGTGGACGCGCCCTTCGACGGGCGACGCTGGGCGACCAACTGGAACGTTCAGAGCAACGGCGTTCCCATCCGTCCGATCAGCTCGTCGCCAACGCGCAACGGCGCCGGCGGACGGCCCAACCTGTTCCGCGATCCGGTGGCGGCGTCGCAGTCCTTCCGCAACCCGCGCGCCGGCGAGACCGGCGGGCGGAACATCCTCCGCGATCCCGGCTTCGTGTCGCTCGATTTCGGCTTGGGCAAGTACTTCCGCATGCCGTGGAGTGAAAAGCAAACCCTGCTCTTCCGGTGGGAAGTCTTCAACGCTACCAACACCGCATGCCTCACCGGCGTGCAAACCGTGAACTTCCAGATTCCCCAGGACTCAACCACAAGCCAGCCGGGTCCTGGTTTTGGACGCTTTACGGCAACGCAGGGGCCGCCACGGGTGATGCAGTTCGCGCTCCGCTACACCTTCTAGCAGGTTGTACCGGTGTGCTGCCCGCCCCGGCCCCGGGGCGGGCAGCACAGCTGCCGATCAATGTTGGCAGGTGTGGCGGCAAGCTCGTGTGCCGCGGTGGCGGCCTGGTCATTTTGACTTGCGCCGCCAAAAAGCGTAAGTTCGTGTCACCCCCCCCGATTTGGCATCCCACGGGTTTGTCCGATGTCCTCGCCGGAGAGCATGCCGCCAGATGGTCTACCCACCCTCAGTGCGGAAAGTTCTGACGATCTCAAGGACTTGCCGCCTGACCGGCGAGAAGCGCTTGCCACGCTGGAAGCAAACCTTCCACCACCTGGCGGCACATCTCGCGACCGCTCTGCCGATATGGCACTCGTTGCACGCTGCCGCGCCGGCGACGCGGCTGCCTGGGAATTTCTCGTCCGGCAGTATTCCCGCCGCATCTACTACTTGGCCTACAAGTTCGTCGGCCGCCATGAACAGGCGGAAGACCTCACCCAGGAAGTGTTTCTCAAGGTTTACCGCTCGCTTGAGCAGTACAACCCTGACGTGGGCGATCTGCCCAACTGGCTACTGCGCCTGGCACGCAACCTCATCATTGACGACTATCGCCGCCGCCAACGCCAGCCGCTTGAGGAAGGTGAAGACCTTGAGGTTCATGTTCATCACTTGCGCAGTCACACCGACCATCCCCAGCAACATATCGAGCGCCAGGAACAGTCGCTACAAATCATGCAGGCCATTGAGAAGCTTCCCCCCGACCTACGCCAGTGCGTCATCATGCGCGATATTGAAGAAATGACCTACCAGGAGATCGTTGAAAAGCTCCAGATTCCCGAAGGAACAGTCAAATCGCGCATCAATCGCGGACGTATTGAGCTGGCGCGTATCCTCCGCCGGATGAAAGTCATCGGCACGTGATACCGGCTTGGCGCAGGGTGACACAACGGTATGGAAGAAAACGAATACACTCAGCAACGGCGTCGGAACTTAGCCGACATCGCCGCGCTCGGCTTCCCGTCCTATCCGGCCGGCTATCGCCGAACGCACAGTGTCAGCCAGATCGTGACTGCGTATGGCGCCTACCCAGGCGATGAACTGGAGGCTGCCGCGGTCACCGTGCGCGTTCCAGGACGAATTCAAGCCATCAACCTCATGGGCAAAGCCGCCTTCATCCGCTTTACCGATGGCGCGGCGATGCTCCAAGCGTACTTACGGAAAAATGACCTACCGGAACAGGAGTGGTTACTTCTAAAACGGCTCGATCTGGGCGACTTCATCGGCGTCGCCGGCCGGCTCTTTCGGACGAAAACCGGTGAACTATCCGTACACGTTGAACAGCTCACGTTCTTGACCAAGGCCATCATCCCACCGCCGGACAAACACTACGGTTTGCACGACATCGAGTTGCGCTATCGGCGGCGCTACGCCGACCTGATTGCCAACTGTGATGTCCGGGCGGTGTTTGTCAAACGGGCACAGATTATTCAGGCCATACGGCGGTTCTTTGATGCACGCGGGTACCTCGAAGTCGAGACACCCATGCTGCACCCCATTGCGTCGGGCGCGACGGCGCGCCCGTTTGTGACCCACCACAACGCTCTGGACATGCCGCTTTATGCGCGCATCGCCCCCGAGCTGTACCTCAAGCGGCTCATCGTCGGCGGCTTTGAAAAGGTCTATGAAATCAACCGCAACTTTCGCAATGAGGGCCTTTCGACGCGCCACAATCCGGAGTTCACCATGCTGGAATTCTACGAAGCCTATGCAACGTATGAAGACCTCATGACGCTGACCGAAGAACTCCTCACCGAGGTCGTTGCGCAAACTTGCGCGTCCGACACCATTACTTACGGGGAAGTGACCATTTCCTTTGCCCGTCCGTGGCGGCGTCTGACGATGCAGGAAGCGATCGTTGCGCACTGGCCGACCGCCGATCCGCCAACTATCGCCGAGTTGGACGATCTGGCCGGCGTCAATCGGGCCCTCGAGCGGCTCAAGCTTCCTATGGCACCCCACCTCGGCTACGGTCAACGTCTAGGGGAACTGTTTGAGCACGTCGCCGAACCAAACCTGATCCAGCCGACCTTTATCACCCGCTTTCCAACAGAACTCAGTCCCCTGGCGCGGCATGCCGATGACAACCCCAACTTCGTTGACCGTTTTGAACTCTTTATCGGCGGGATGGAGTGCGCCAACGCTTTTACCGAACTTAACGATCCCGACGAGCAGCGCCGCCGCTTTGAGCAGCAGCTTGCCGAGCGCGCCCGCGGCGACGACGAAGCCATGCCGCTCGATGAGGACTTTATTCGGGCGTTAGCCTACGGTATGCCGCCGACGGCCGGCGAGGGCGTCGGGATCGACCGGCTGGTGATGCTGCTGACAAATCAGCGCTCGATTCGGGATGTGATTCTGTTTCCGCACCTGCGCCCAGAAAATGCGACACCGGAAGCCCTGCCGGCAACAGCCCCTTGAGAGAAAATTCGGCAATGTGGAGGGCAATCTGCTTGACCAAGCGCGGCGTCAAACGCCGTTCGCCCACCAGTTGCAGGGCAATCGGACGGCAAAAGTGGACGTGAAGACACTGGCCGGCAATGCTGAACACATGCAGCGCCACCTGGGTGTCATCCTTGATGTCAGGGCGCGCCAGGCGGATCAGCGCCATCAAAATTTCATACCGTGGTCGAATGAACTCACGGATCACAATGTCCAGTGCGCCGGTCGGATGCACCATCTCGTGCGACATCAGGGCTAGGGAGTAGTCGGTCTCGCCGGACTGACCATACAGGTGGGTAATGAAGGTCGTAATAAAGCGGACAATCCCCTGCCGGGCGGCTTCGGATGTTCCGGCCCGCTGCGCGGCGCGCAAAATGCGCATGAAGCGTGGCGTTAGGTCTTTCGAGCGCCGCATGGCATAGCGCAGGGTTTCCAGGTATAGCTCTTCCTTGCTGTGAAAATGGTAGTTGACGGCAGCAATATTGACGTTCGCCTCGGCGGCCAAGTCGCGGATACTCGTACAGGCAAATCCCCGTTCGGCAAACAGGTGTTCGGCAACCGTCAGTAGCCGGGTCTTAACATCGGCATCGCCGTCAGCCACACGCCGGCGACGCCGCGCTGGCGACGCCTGGAACGCGCTGGCAGCAGCAGACTCGGTCTGGCTTTGGATTTGCGGCTTCATAGACAACGGAGCGAGAACAATGCGGTGCGCATCGACAGGGTTGACCGAAGTTTCTGAAAAATCAACACTTGTTCACTTCTTGCGGTCGTGGCCGGCTGATACGGCAGCAGTGGTGGCTTCGACAACATACCCACCCAGCGGACCCGATGCCCAGGCGACAGGGCGTTAGATTACATCAGGGACCCATAACACCAACCTTCCCACCGGACGGCTCCAACATTGCTGCGCCGGCTGGACACATATCCAGCCATCACGCGCCCCCGACGAGGAGCGTGCGCCCAGTGGAACAAGCACCTGTCACACCGGCTCTCGGCAGGAACCGTCGGGGTTGACGGCCAGCAGCTCAACCCGGACTGCCCCTACGCCTCCACCGTACCACTACGTCGGGAACGCTGTCCGCCGACTCGGCCCGGACGTTTCGGCTAGCGCGCCAACCTGCCACGCCAACAGCCCGCGTCGGGCGGCCATCAACACCCCGCCTGTGATCAGGCAACAGCCGTTGACGAACAGGGCCTGCGAGGCACCAAAACGGTCGCCAATCCACCCGATGCCAATCGCAGCCACCGGCTGGAGACCGAAGCCAACCATCAGCAAGATGCTGAGCAGTCGTCCCCGCATTTGAGGAGGCGACAGCATTTGCATCAGGCCGTTCGCCGTCGTGAAGATAAACGGCACAGCGAGGCCGGTCGCAATAATGCAGGTCATCGCGCCGGGCAAGGTCTGGCTGAGCGAATTGCACAGAATCATGATGCCGGCCCACACCGTACACCCAACGAGCATTCGTCCGACACACGGCGTTACCCGGCCAAGGTGCGTCACCAGTAGTGAACCGACGAGGGCCCCCACCCCCGAAGCACCGAGCAACCAACCCAACGTCCGTGAATCGCCGCCGAGCACAACCGTTGCCAACGCTGGATAGACGGTCAGATTTGACAGCACGAAAAAGGACGCCAGCATGACAAAGACGAGCAAATCCAGTAGGCGCGGCTGTCCGCCCAAATACCGCACGGCCTCGGCAAAGCCCCCTGGGCGACCAGCCCCATCGGGCTGATGTCCGGCAGCAGCAATACGGATAGCTAGCAGACCAGCAATGACGGCGAGAAAACTAACCCCGTTCATCCAAAAGGCCTTGGCAACACCAAGGTGTGCAATGGTCCAGCCGGCCAGCGCCGGGCCGATTGTGCGGCCGAGTTGTACAATGATGCCGTTAAGCGCCAAAGCCTTGCGGATTTCGCCCATCCCGACCAGGTCACCGATGAACGCTTGCTGGGCGGGGAGTTCTACCGCTGCCACAATACCTAACAGGAACGATAACCCATACACGTGCCAGAGTTGCACCAACCCTGTTTGCACAAGCAGCGCCAACGCAAAGGCCAGCAACATAGCGGAGACTTGCGTCACAATGAGCAGCTTCTGCCGGTCAAAACGGTCGGCCGCCGTCCCGGCCCAGGGCGCGCACACCAGAAGCGGGATTGAACCCAGTAAGGTGACAATCCCCTGCGCCTGCATGGCGTGGCTCAGTTCCCAGACCACCCACGATTGAGCCGTAATCTGCATCCACGTACCGAGCAGCGACACCGCCTGGCAGCTCAAATAAATGCGCAGGGCCGGCTGACGCAGTGGCGACCAGTCGGCGGCCCACTGCCGAAGGAAGGCCAGGCGCGGTATGGTCTCAACCGTCATGGCCCTGGCTCAACATCTGGGGCCGCCCTGTCCTGGCGGGTAGGATCGGAAGGTTTGACCGTGAGACTATTCACATCCAGTGTGGTGGACATCGCCCGCTGAAGCGCCACGACCGCTTTGTTGTAGTCCGTCAGCGCCCGGATCTCGCGTCCCTGCGCGGCCGACAAAGCATTCTGGCGGTCGAGGACGAGAAAGTTCGTGGACTCACCCACCTGATAGCGACGCATTTCACTGGCATATTGTGCTTCGGCAGCGATCCGAGAAGACCGTGCCGCCTGCACACGCCGGAACGCCGTCTGAACGGATTGCAGAGCGTTACGCACCTCACTTTCAATCTGGGTTTCCACCCGCCGCCGCTGGGCATCAAGCAACCGCGCTTGGGCAGTCGCCCGCCCCAATGCACTCTGGGCGACGCGGTTCGCCGGTGTGAAGCTGAAATTCAACCCGGTGCGCACGGTGTAAAAGTTCTTTGAGAACAAGTTACCCAAGTTTTGGCCAAACCCACCGATGAAGAAGCCCGGCAGGCGCAGGGTTGGCGTCGGCACCACGACCGGCGGCAACCCGGCTCCAGACGACAGCGTGTTCAGGCGGTCGAGAATGACGGTGTTGAAACCCTCTCCAAAGGGATTGGCACGAATCGGCAGTGGCGTCCCGGCAGCACTTTGCAAGCCATATGAGGCGAAGAAATCCACCTGCGGACGCAACTGGTCACGGAAAAACTGAATGTCAACCTCGTTGGCGGCTTTCTGGATGGCAAACTGCTCCATTTCAGGGCGCTTGGTGAGTGCAGCACGCACAGCCTCATCTAGCGACAAGGTTACCGGCTCCAAGTTAATCTGTTCGGTCGGAATCAGGGCCTCGCCCCACAACGGCGACTCCCGCTCGTTGAGAATTAGTGCCTTGAGCGTGTTTTCCACCCGCGTCAGGTTTTCCAGCGATTGCAAAAACTCCTCCTGTCGCTGCTCGAGCTGAGCCTCAACGGCCACAATGTCCACCGGGGCAGCAGTGCCGGCTTCAACGAAGCGCCGATTTTGCTCCAGTTGGATGTTCGCCAAGGCGACGGCTTCGGCGCGAATCTCTACCTCGCGCCGCGCAAACACCAAATCCCAGTATGCCGACTGTACCTGCGCCACAATGTCAATGACGCGCTGCCGGAACTGCGAGTCGGACAGCGTCAATCGGCGCTTCGCCAGTTCAATCTGGCGGCGTGACTCATCCGTCCGCCGGTTGCGAAATAGCGGCTGGGTAAACGTCAATGTCAACTGCGAGGTGTAGAGCGGGTTGAGACCGGCAAAGATGTTCGTTGTGTCCTGCCGGGCCAAAGTGAACTCGACGCCAGTGCGGCCGCCGGTCATCAGTGGCTTCGTAAACGCAAAGGTGTTCTGCGCCAAGCGGGTCTCAACCGCCCCGTTGTCGTCTGCCCCGGCAAAGGGATTGAAGGCCGGAGTGCGCAGCGCCGCGTAAGCAAACTGGCTGGTGAGCGTGGCATCAAACACACCCTTCGCGCGGGTCACATCAAAAGCCGACTGCTGGACGGCAATCCGTTGCATCTCAATGTCCGGGTTGGATTGCAACGCCATGAGCACGGCATCGCGCAGCGCCAGGGGACGACTTGTCCCTGGGAGGATGCCAACGCGCGGCTCGCCAGCGACCCGCTGCCGTGCTTGCTCGGTCAGGTCCCGGTCGGATGCGGTTGTGTCCGACCGGCCCTGCTCCGACGCTACCGGCCGGACAATCCCTGCGAGGGTGTGACGCACTCCAGAGCCCGTGTCCATCGGAGCCTGTTGGGCAACCGCCGCTGCCGGCCCCAAACCCACGACAACCCAGAGGCTCCACCCTACAACCCAGACCGACGTGCGATACTTGCCAATGTTCATAAGCTCACCATTTTCAAGCGTTTGATTGAAACACTTGTTTGAAATGAAACTTCTACGCATCTCGCACAGCAGCGTCAAGCCGCATTTCCCGTGGGCGTGGTTCAAGCGTGGTATACTGAAACCCATAGACCGCATTCCGTAGCAAACCTCTCCAGGTTAGGGTAACAGACACAATCTGAAAACTTTTCTCCCTGCGCCAACGTACCTGCGCAGACAAAGAGGTTAGAAAAGTGATGACACAGAATTTGGTGGACTCCATGTGGATCGTGTGGCTTGTGATTGCCGCCATCTGTGCCGCGGTGGAAGTGTTGACCACCGGGTTCATTGCCATTTGGTTTGGGCTTGCGGCCGGCGCAGCAGCTCTGGCAGCGGCAGTCGGTTTCGGCCTGCCGTTCCAACTTGTCGTCTTTCTGGTGGTTGCCACGACGCTCACGGCAAGTACGCGGCGCATCTTTCTCCGGTGGCTCAACAAGCCTGTCTCTACACTACCTGCACTCAACGACCTTAGCTTGGTTGGGAAACGGGGCATCATCATCACGGAAAGCCGCGGTCCACGCCGTGAGGCCGAAATCGACCTCGACGGCACGGTTTGGACGGCACTGCCAATCCACGGTGAGACCCTATCTTCGGGTGTGGAGTGTGAGGTGATACAGATTGAAGGCAATCAACTTTATGTTCGTCCAGTTCACTACAGCCCAGACTGGAAGACAGCCCAGACTGGAAGATCGCCTCATCGCTGACCGACGTACGGTAAAACCTGCTCACAGAACCACCCTACTCACCAAAGGAGTTTGCTATGATAGTGCTTGGATCGGCGTTACTTGTTCTGTTTAGCCTGATCGTTTTGTTGAAAACCATTCGGATCGTGCCGCAAATGCAGGTCCTGGTTATTGAGCGGCTTGGTAGATACGCCGGCATTCTAGGCAGTGGACCGCATATCATCATCCCCTTCATTGACTCGCCGCGCAGCGTTAACTGGACGGGCTTTCCGGTTGGGATGCGATACATTGATCTCCGCGAGCAATACACCGACCTGCCGATGCAGCCGGTCATCACGAAAGACAACGTGACGGTCGGCGTGGACTCAATAATTTACTGGCAGATTACCGATCCCTACAAAGCCGTTTACGAAGTTGCCGACCTCACTGGCGGGATTACGCAGTTGACGATTACGGCCATGCGCAGCGTCATGGGGGAGATGGACTTAGATGAAACCCTGTCTTCACGTGATACCATCAATAACAAGCTGCGCCTTGTCATGGATGGAGCGACCAACAAGTGGGGCGTCAAGGTGACGCGTGTTGAAGTCCGCAACATCAACCCCCCGGAAGACGTCCGCGTTACTATGGAGAAACAGATGACGGCCGAGCGCAACCGGCGCGCCCTGGTGCTGCAAGCCGAAGGTGAGCGCCAAGCGGCCATCACCCGCGCCGAAGGCGAGCGCGATGCGGCGATTGCACGTGCTGAAGGTGAACGTCAAATGCAGGTACTCCGTGCGGAAGGCGCGGCGCAGGCACGTCTGCGTGCGGCTGAAGCAGAGGCGAAATCCATTCAAATTATTGCGCAAGCCCTGGCCGGTGCCGGTAATCCGGCACAGTATCTCCTGATGGGGCGTTACATTGAATCCCTGCGTGAGATGGCGCAGAGTGAGAACAGCAAGGTCGTTTTCATGCCAGTCGAGGCGTCAAATGTGCTGTCGTCAGTGGGCATGCTCAAAGAACTATTCTCTGACAAAGCCAAAGCGCCCGCCGCTCCGTCGCTGGTTATCCCGCCCCAGACGGCAACGATGCCGCAGCCGGCAGTGACGCAGCCAGCCACTGCCCAACCGACACCGATCCCGGCGCGGGCGACGACTCCGTCCACCCAGCAACCTCAGCCACAATACACGCCCCGCTAACCCACGTTTCTAGAGTGTGCAGCTAAGCTATGACGACTTGCAGGAGCTGTGGACGACCTTCCACAGCTCCTTGAGTCCGTCATCCCAACAGTGAGTTCTGGTGCGGCTTCTGCAAGATTTCCCGATCAGACACAGACGAGGCCCCGACAGCGGTTTGGGAAGGGTTCTGGCTTCGCTCCGGCAGTTCAGCAGTTGCCGTTCGGGGACGGGGGCGCACCTCATCGGGGCAGAGGTCGCGGGAGCTGAATCCCGCCGTGCCCCATAAATCCGGCCGCTTGCGATACACAATGACCGGTGGCCAGCGCGCAGATCAGCGCTTACGGCTCTCACTTACGGCTCTGCCGGAGTCGGTTCGGCCAGCAGGCCGTCAATCAAGGTGACAAACTCCGCCTCGGTGCGCTGCGGGTGAAAACCCGAGACGCGCCGCCGAATGCGCCCGGCGCGGTCAATAAAGTATGTTGTCGGCAGCCGCGAGGCATCGTACTTTGCCGTTGCGCCGGCACCGCTATACACCTGAAACGGAGGCCGTTCACGCTCAAGAAACCGCCGCGCCGTCGCTGCATCCTCGGCCAAGTTGAGCGATAGCAAAACAAAATCCTGCTTCCTGTAAGTGTGATGGAGTCTGGACCACATGGGAAATTCGGCGCGACAAGGAGGACACCAACTGGCCCAAAAGTTGATAACGACCACCTTGCCCCGCAGAGACGAAAGACGGATCGACGTGTCATCGGTCAGACTCGGCGCCGTGAAATCGGGGGCGACAGGGGCGTGTTCACCATTTGATTGCGTGGCCGCGGGTGAGGTCAACACGGCCAAGTTCAGAACCACCAGCGTCAGGATGTCGAACCAGCGGATTGTACGTAACATAGCGATTTTTTCCGACACAGTGCCCAGCTGGGCTGCATTTACGACGTACGGTGGACAACAAAACGTGCCAAAGCTGCCAGAAGCGCCGCACGTTCGCCAAGTGGAGCTAAGATGCTGACGGCCTCCTCGGCGAGGGCTTCCGCTTGACGGCGGGATGGCTCTAGGCCGTACAGCGCCGGATAGGTCGCTTTACCGGCCGCAGCATCTTTGCCCGGTGTTTTGCCGAGCTGTTCAGCAGTTGCCGTTTCGTCAAGAATGTCATCGGTAATCTGAAATGCCAGTCCAACCCTTTCGCCGTAGGCGGCAAGTAGTGCAAGATCCGCTTCAGAAGCCCCGGCGACAATCCCCCCGCACACCAGCGCTCCCCGGATGAGCGCGCCGGTCTTAGTACGATGGATAAAGGCCAGACGTTCGGCATCAATCGGCTGCCGTTCGGCCTCAAGATCGACAACCTGTCCGGCAATCATGCCTTCCACCGTTCCAGAACCGATAGCCAGCTCCCGGATCACGCGCACTTTTTGCTCTGCCGAGGCACCCATTTCGGCCAAGATACGAAAGGCATGCGTCATGAGGCCGTCGCCGGCCAGAATCGCGGTCGCTTCGTCAAACTGCTTGTGGCACGTTGGTCGCCCACGTCGCAGGTCGTCGTTGTCCATAGCCGGCAGGTCGTCGTGAATGAGCGAGTAGGTATGGACCATTTCAAAGGCACAGGCTACGGGGTAAAGCCGCTCCGGGGCACCTCCGAAAACCTCACCGGCGGCTAGGACAAGGATTGGGCGCAGGCGCTTGCCGCCCGCCATGAGGCTGTATCGCATGGCTTCGTGGATGCGCGGTGGAGGCGTTGTCGCAGGCGGCATGAGTCGATCAAGCCACCGGTTGACTTCGGGAACTTTCTCCGCGAAGTAAGCCTCGATCATAGCCCGCACGCTCCCTGCACATAGAAGTCACTGCCTACAACGATAAGATGCGTTGCCTGCTCAAGACAACCGCTTTCGTGGTCGTCTGAGGAAGGCGCATTGTTGTCCCGGCTTAGCAATGTTCTAGCCATGTTTTCAACAATGTTTGACGACGACTTTTTACGCCAACTGGAACGCCACCAAGTGGCGCACCGCTTAGGTTCTGAAGCACTGGCCCAGTACGACCGTGGGCCGGTCGGCAGAGCATTTCTCGCACCGATTGCCGATGCCCTCGTGCGCCTGTCAAATGATTTCACCAGAAAGCGGCAAGCCTTGCCTAAGGCGTCATCGGGTGACTACTGGCACGACGCACGACGGGCGGCGTATCTATTCCACTTCCTACCGCGCAACTATGTCAAAGTCGCCTGGGTACTGGCCGAGGTGGGGCGGCAGGCGCAATTGGCTGCCGAGCTTGCCGCAAAATCACAGTTCACGGTGCTGGATATTGGCTGCGGCCCGGGAACAGCCACACTCGCGACCCTGCGGTTTCTCGTAGCGCTGCGTCCGACGGCCTTCCGGGTCAATGCGGTCTTGGTCGAAGCGTCGCCGACAGCAGCGCAGGAAGCCACAGACTTGCTGCGTCAGGCAGTGGGTTGGCTCAACGCCGAGCGGCGCGAGGCCGTAACGGTACAGCTCAGGGTACACACCGGGGAAGCCACGCAGGTCAAAGCCTATCTGCCGCGGGGCGGAGCCGATTTTGTCTGGCTGGCTAATGTACTCAATGAAATCTCCGGTGAAAGTACCGGTGAAAGTGCCTCGGAAGAGGAGATGATGCCGCTGCCGGCCTGGATTCGGACGCTGGCGCAGGAAGGACTCACGCCCGACGGCGGGTTGTACATCATCGAGCCAGCACTCCACCAGACGGCGCGTGCAGCAATGGTGCTCCGCGATAGGTTGCTGGAGAGCGTCCCGCGGCTGGATGTCTTTGCACCCTGTACGGCCGGCGGCCCCTGCCGCATGCGGGCAGAGCGTCCTCCGCGGGACTGGTGCCATGTTTCGCTGACGTGGAAACCGACTCCGCTTGTCGCTCAGCTTGATGCGCTCACCGGTCTGCGCAGCCAAGTTCAAAAGTTTTTCTACGTTGTTTTCCGTCAGGACGGCAAACGTGCGGTCGAACCACGTCCCACCGGGTCAGCCTGGCGTGTCATTGGCGATCTCCAGCGTGAGAAAGGACGTGACAAACGTCTTGTGTGCGGCGACGACCGTTGCACTTTACTGACGCGCTTTAAGCGCGACCGGCGTCCCGAAAATGCTGCCTTTGGCGACGCACTACGGGGCGATATACTCTGGCTTTCAGAATTGCCCGTGCCTCTGGCAGATGGTTTACGGCTTCCACCAGGGGCGCACGTCGAACGCCAATCCCCAATCCGGTGACACGTGATGCCAACGCTGCGGATTACCAACGGAACGCTTCTGACAAGCGGGCCACGCCACCAGATCATTGCCGGCGACCTCTATATCCAGGACGGACGGATTACGCACATTGGCGGTGGACCGACAACGGCCGATGAGACGCTCGACGCGCGCGGCAGTGTGGTCATACCGGGGTTTGTGCAATCCCACGTGCACCTGTGCCAGACCCTGTTTCGCGGTGCGGCCGACGATCTGGAACTGCTCGACTGGCTCAAAACACGCATCTGGAGGCTGGAAGCGGCGCACACACCGGAGAGCATCCGCGTTTCAGCCCAGTTGGCAGTGGCAGAGCTGATGTGTGGCGGCACAACCTGCGCCCTGACCATGGAAAGTGTCCATCACACCGATGCCGTACTGGAGGTTGTCGCCGAGAGTGGTTTCCGGGCCGTGGTGGGCAAGTGCTTGATGGATGCCGGGGAGGACGTGCCGGCTGGACTGCGCGAAACAACGGCCCAGGCCCGGACGGAATCACTGCGCCTGCTGGACACCTGGCACGGTCAAGCAGATGGCCGCTTACAGATTGCCTTTGCCCCGCGCTTTGTCCTCTCCTGCACGGAGACACTGCTGCGCGACATTGCAGCGTTAGCCCGTGACAAAGGCGTGCGGTTACACACACACGCAGCCGAGAACCGTGACGAAGTGGCGCTGGTCATCCGCCTCACCGGCCGGCGCAATCTCGCCTATCTGCACGCTCTTGGCCTGACCGGGCCACAGGTTGGCGTGGCGCACTGTATTTGGTTAGATGAAGAAGAGCTGGACATTTTAGCCGAAACCGGCACGCATGTTCTGCACTGTCCGTCTTCAAACTTGAAGCTCGGCTCAGGGATTGCTCCGGTGGTGGAAATGCTGGAACGCGGCATATCGGTTTCGCTGGGCGCAGACGGTGCTCCCTGCAACAACCGCCTGGATGCTTTCACAGAGATGCGGACGGCGGCGCTACTCCAAAAAATGCGTTGTGGCGCAGCCAAGCTGACGGCGTTGGAGGCGTTTCAAATGGCGACGTGGCAAGGGGCGCGGGCGCTTGGGTTAGAACGGGAAATCGGCAGCCTTGAGGTCGGCAAAGCGGCCGACGTGACAGTGGTCAACCTGGATACGCTGCATGCGGCGCCGCATCCCGACCCCTTGTCCGCCCTGGTGTACGCCGCAACGGCCGGCGATGTCCGGCACGTGGTCATTGCCGGCCGAGTGGTCGTCCGCAACGGAGCGCTAACAACGTTGGAGGCGGCTGCCATTCGGGCGCAGGCGCGACAGGCATTTGCTACGGTTGCAACCCGCGCCGGAGTGCTGTGATGAACCACTGCGGGACACCCCTACCTAAACGGCTTGACGGCGTTGAGCGTGCTGTACCGAGCTGTGCTGCGTGCACTCACCCACCGGCCTTGTGACGGCGGCCGCTTCCGTGCCGTCCGGCGCGAACAACAACGCCGGTCTGCGTAGATGTGGCTCGGTTGGCCTTACCAAGGCCAGCAAGGTACGTTACGCTACGCACAATCGAACCCAGTTTTGTTTTACACTTCTTGACAGGGGTTGTCTTTAGCAAAGCCCAACGCACAAGTAGCTCAACTTTGGTTTTCAGCTCGGTCTGACCGCCCGGCGGTTGCACCGTGTTTCTTCTCTGTCCAGGGTAAACAACGATGCCTACGCGAGCTTTCTGCGATTGTTGCGATGAACCCGCCCGACAGCTTTTTGACATTACGCGCATTCCCGAACTGGCAGAAGTCGTGCGGCAATTTGGGTACCGGGCCGTGTGTCAAGCCTGCTACGACAATCTTTTTGAGGAACTTGAACGAGAAAAAGAGGATGTGGACGCTTAGTCCTTCACCGGCCACGGCCGATCACCCGTTCTGAGGGGCGAATCCCTGACGTATGCACAAGCAAGCTGAGGTTGTCATCATTGGCGGTGGTGTTATCGGTTGTAGCATCGCCTACTTTCTCACCCGGCATGGTTGCCGCGATGTGCTCATTCTCGAACGTGAAAACTTTCAGGGCAAGCATTCAACCGGACGTAGCGCTGGCGGCGTCCGTCAGCAGTTTGCCACCCCGGTCAACATCCGCATGTCGCGGTTTTCCATTGAGTTTTTCAGCCACTTTGAAGAACTCACCGGACAAGACCCGGAATACCGGCAATACGGCTATCTGTTCATTGCCACCGAACCGACGCATGTGGACTACCTACGGCGCAATATGGCCCTTCAGCGGGCAGAAGGGGTGCCGGTGGAATGGCTCACCCGCGAGGACATCGCCAAACTCGTCCCGCAACTCTATGTCGAAGACGTACTCGGCGGCGCATACTGTCCAACAGACGGTTTCGTAGATCCGTACAGCATCATGCAGGGCTTCAACCGCAAGGCTCGTGAACAGGGTGCGCGTATTGAGCTGGAAACAGAGGTTCTGGACTTCACCGTTGAACGGGATGGCATCACGGGCGTTGTCACCAACCGGGGGCACATTGCTACACGCACCGTCGTGAACGCGGCCGGCGCCTGGGCCCACCTGGTGGGGCGGAAGCTGGGAGTGGACATCCCCATTCGTCCAACGAAACGACAAATTGTGACCACAGAGCGATTTGACGAGCTGCCGCGCGAACTCCCCATGCTTGTTGACCTGAGCACCGGCTGCTACATGCGCAAGGAAGGCGACGGGGTGATGCTCGGCTGGGCTGACCCGAACGAACCGGAAAGTTTTGATACAACTTTCAATCCCGACTTCATTGACGCGATCATTGAGCGCGCGCTCCCACGTGTTCCCTGCCTTGAAAATGCTTCGATCAACCTCCGCCGCTGCTGGGGCGGCCTCTATGACATCTCACCCGACCACCACGCCATTGTCGGAACCGTTCCGAACATCACAGGTTTTTATGTGTGTACTGGTTTTAGCGGACACGGCATTATGCATTCGCCTGCCATGGGTACGGCCATCGCGGAAATGATCCTGTTCGGCGAATCGCGGACGCTGGACGTGACGCCGCTTTCTATTGAGCGCTTTGCCAAAGGCGAGTTGCTGCACGAAACGGCCGTCATTTAGAGCGTCATGGCGCACACCTACGCTATTTTTGGCGCCACGTCGGGCATTGCCCGCGCCGTCATCCGGGAGCTGGCGCAACGCGGCTCGGCACTGATCCTGGCCGGCCGCAACGTCCCTGAGGTCGAGCGCATTGCGGCCGACACCCATCTGCGGTACGGCGTACAAACGGCTGCGGTCGCCTTTGACGCCTGCGACACGGCCAGCCACGCGGCTGTGTTTGCTTCGGTCATCGCCCGCGCCGAACGACTGGACGGCCTACTCGTTGCTTTCGGGACGCTCACCGACCAGAAACAAGCCGAACGCGATGTGGCTGCGGCCGAAGCGATGATTGCCTCCAACTACACCGGTGTGGTGTCCATCGTGACGCACGCAGCAAACTACTTTGAAACGCAGGGGCGGGGCGTCATTGGCGTCATCTCGTCAGTTGCAGGCGATCGCGGACGCCAAAGCAACTACGTCTATGGCTCGGCCAAGGCCGGCGTCACGGTGTTTTGTCAGGGGCTTCGGCAAAGGCTGTGCAAAAAAGGCGTGCGTGTCGTCACCATTAAGCCGGGCATTGTGGATACGCCGATGACTTATGGCCTATCATTACCGCCCATCGTCGCCAGCCCTGAACGGGTGGCGCGCGATATTGTCCGCGCATTGGAGCGCGCCGACGGCGACCTGTATACGCCGTTTTTCTGGCGTTTCATCATGCTGGTGATTCGGAGCCTTCCCGAACCCATTTTCAAACGGCTCTCCTTATGACCGATCCTAAACGGCGCTGGTGGTGGCTGTTGCTTCCCATCAGTTGGATGGCAGCCATCTTTGTGTTCTCAAGCGACTGGCTATCCTGGCGCAACACCACGCCCTGGGTCCGGAGCTGGCTCTACCGGTGCCTGCCGAATCCAGACCCATACACCGTAGAAACATGCCATCTCGTGGTGCGCAAACTCGGTCACGTCGCCGAGTACGCGGTACTTGCCCTCCTGTGGTATGTCGCCTTCCGGCGCGCCGGCTACTGGCGGCCCTGGGCGGCGACGGCCGGCGCAGCCCTCGTATCCATTCTCTATGCCGGGCTGGATGAGTGGCGCCAAACGTTTACGGCCGAGCGCAGTAGCTCCGTTGCCGATGTCGTGCTCGACAGCCTCGGCGTGCTACTGAGTGCGACCGGGATCGGGTTGCTGTACTGGGTACGCAGCAGGCGCAGTCAATCGGCTCAAGCAGACACCTACCGCATCCACGCCCGCAAGCGGCCGAGGTACTCATACGTTGCCCGTTCCGATTGATGAAGCGCCGCCGCGCTGGGATAGACATCGCCCGGCGTCCAAACGCCGTCGTCATCCGTTGCCTGGAAGTCGGTCGGGGCCGGCAGGGCGAGCAACCCCTGTGCCTGGCAGGCGGCCAGAGCGCGTGGCCTGTGTGTGGCAGAAGTCACCAGCAGGAATGGCTCTGCTCTGACGAGGGATGCCACGGCAGCAATTTCCTCAACCGTGTTGCGTCCGGCCGGCTGAGCGATGACGCGCTCTGGAGGAACACCCAGATCACAGGCCGCATCGCGCCTGATCTCACCCGTTGGCCGCGCCGAAAAAACTGCCCCACCTGAGGTCACAAGCTGCGCCGCCGGCAGCAACCGGTGCCGGCGAATGCCCTCGACAAGCCGCTGGAGCGAGGCAGTGGACAAACACTGCGTCGGCGGGAGGTCAGCCGTCGCCGTTGCACCGCCGCCAAGCACCACAATCCAGCGAATCGTTTGCCGTTCAGCCGGCACGAAGCCGGTCGGGGCAAACACGGCTTGGCCATCCTCCAGCGGGCGCAACAAGGCGTTGGCCGTCCAACTGTGACCGGCCAGGGCGAGGAATCCCATAGCCACCGTCACGATCACTTTACCGGCGCGCTGCCATGGCGAAAACCACAGCAATTCCACGCCCGCGCCAAGCCCCAGTAGGGCGACCGACAAGGGGAAAAAAAGCGGTGCGAGGAACTTCTCAAGGTACAACACACCTACTCAACCGTTACGCTTTTGGCGAGATTACGCGGCTGATCGACATCACAGCCACGTCGAACGGCAATGTGATAGGCCAGGAGCTGCAATGGCACAATGGCCAGCACGGCGGCAAGGAGATCACTCGCCGGAGGAATGGTGATCGCATATTCGGCCAACGCTGCCGCCTGCGTATCCCCTTCGGTCACGACTGCAATGACGCGCCCATCGCGGGCCTTGACTTCCTGAAGGTTGGACAGCGTTTTCTCATACCGCACCTCGGAAGCCGGATTACCGGTCTCACACGGCAGCAGCATCACGACCGGTAACCGTTCGTCAATGAGCGCATTTGGCCCATGCTTCATTTCGCCGGCCGGGAAACCCTCGGCGTGAATGTAGCTGATTTCCTTGAGTTTTAGCGCTCCCTCAAGAGCAATCGGGAAATGGACGCCACGTCCCAGGTAGAGGAAGTCAGACGCGCGGAAAAATTCTTTAGACAACTCCGCCACGGCCGCCTCCTGTCCGAGCGTCGCTTCCAGTTTCGTCGGGAGCGCCAGCAACTGCTCAATGTGCTGTGTGATAGCGGAGGGCGTTAGAGTCGCACGGCATTGCCCAAGGTGCAGCGCCAGTAAATACAGGGCAACAATTTGGGAAGTAAACGCTTTGGTCGAGGCAACGGAGATTTCCGGCCCGGCGTGGGTTAGAAAAACCGCCTGCGCTTCGCGCGCGGCCATCGAGCCTGGGACGTTGCAAATGGCCAGCGTAGAGCAGCCGCGTTGCTTAGCCACCCGCAGGGCAGCCACCGTGTCGGCCGTTTCGCCGGATTGCGTAATGACGACGACCAACGTGTGTTTGTCGAGGAGTGGGTTGCGGTAACGAAACTCGCTCGCGTAGTCCACCTCAACCGGAAGGCGCGCCAGCTCTTCAATGATGACCTTCCCCAACAGCGCCGCATGCCAGCTTGTACCACAGGCTGTGATCACGATGCGGTTGAACGTTCGCCAGGCCTCATCTGGAATGGCCATCGGATCGAGGTATACCCGACCTTCATCGAGGCTCACCCGCCCGGCCAAGGTGTCACGGACGGCACGCGGCTGCTCATGGATTTCCTTGAGCATGAAGTGTTTGAAGCCACCCTTTTCCGCCATCACGGGATCCCACATCACGCGCTGCACCAGGGGCGAGAGGGTGCGCCCGGCAAAATCGGTAAAGGTCACACCGTCGGCCTGTATGACGGCCACCTGTTCGTCGTCCAGAAACACCACATCCCGCGTATGGTGCAGAATGGCCGTCACATCCGACGCCACAAAGTTTTCATCCTGTCCTAGCCCAACGACGACCGGCGGGCCGCAACGCGCGGCAACAATCGTATTCGGTTCGTCGGCCGAGACGGCGGCAATGGCAAACATCCCGACGAGGTCCTTCAGCGCCCGCCGAACGGCAGCGGCAAGTGGGAGGTTTGCCTGCCGATACCGGCCGATGAGATGCGCGATCACCTCAGTATCGGTCTGTGTCAAAAAGGTATGACCTTGCTGTTCCAGCGACCGCTTGAGCGCCAGGTAGTTTTCAATGATGCCGTTGTGGACAACGACGATGCGCCCGCTGGCGTCACGGTGTGGATGGGCGTTTTCTTCGGTTGGGCGGCCGTGGGTTGCCCACCGGGTGTGGCCAACGCCGTAGCTACCTTCCAGCGGCGCCCGCTGAATCGCGGCTTCCAAGTTATACAGCTTGCCGGAAGCACGCCGGATTTCAAGCTGTCCGTCGGCAATGACGGCAATCCCAGCCGAGTCATACCCGCGATATTCCAGCCGCCGGAGTCCGTCTAAGAGCACGGCAACAACCGACTTAGCTCCGACATAACCCACAATACCGCACATTGGTCGGTGTCCCTCATCAGCAAAGTACAGACGCAAACGTACAAGCATTATGCATACTCTATCCGGTCACGCCCCCAATTGACACACCGGCTTCGGCCGGCGGCAGAAGTTCTGCCGCCGACACCGCACAGATGCGCTGCCCGTTTCTGCCTGCCGATGTCGCCTGCTGTCCAAAACAGGGCCAGCCGCGTACCGGGTCAAACGCCGTGCGCCGGAGTAATGCCGGCCGGTGAGCACAGGGGTGGCTGCTCAACGGCCGTCACCAGGCGATACACCTCCGGTGCCAGCCAATCGGGTGTATGAAACCGTGGGTACACGGCCAGACGGGGACGCAACGCAAATCCCCAGGCGGCCAGTTCGGCGGCGTAGTGTTCGGGAGGCAGCCAAGGTTCGTGCGGGTTGATGTGATCCTGCTCCGGTGAAATCCCGCCGAAATCACGCGCACCGGCCAGCAGCAATTGCCGCCGACCCTCTGCCTCCGGGATGAGATTGGGTGGAATCTGAATGACAACGTCATCCGGCAACAGGGCGCGCGCCATCTGGACAACAGCGACCAAGGTCGGCAGATCAGGCGCACAAGACGCGGCCATTGTCGTCCTCGGATGGGGCGTCAACGGCTGCACGATGACCTCCTGAATATGGCCGTACTGCTGGTGCAGCTCGGCAATTGCTTCTAGCGAGCGCCGCCGGTCGTCCCACGTTTCACCGATGCCGATCAGGAGGCCGGTCGTAAAGGGAACCTGCGCACGCCCGGCCGCCGCCAACGTCGCGAGGCGCCGCTGCGGATGCTTGTTCGGTGCGTGCCGGTGCGGAGCTTGTTGCAGCAGTAAGGCATTCGTCGTCTCCAACATCATCCCCATCGAGGCGCACACCGGGCGCAAACGGCGCAACGCCGCTTCGGATTGGTTGCCGATGTTGACATGTGGGAGCAGCCCTCGCTCCAGCGCCAGCCGACACACGGCGTACAAGTAGTCCTGGTAATCACGAAACCCCCACCGCCACAGCGCTGCCCGAATCCAAGGGAAAGCCATGACGCCTTCGCCGCTCATGATCAGCACTTCCCGACAGCCGGCGCGGACGCCCCGTGCAAAGCACGTTTCGGCCGCAGACAGCGGGGCAAGCGGGGTCGGTCGCGCAAAGGCGCAGTAACCACAGGCAAAGGCGCAGGTGTAGGTCGGGATAAACGTGATACTGCGCGAGTACGTGACCACTTCCACACGCTGGTTACCGGCAGCAGCAACCGGCTGCTGTTCCCGGGTTCGGGCTTGTCTCTCACAGTGCCTGCTTTCCATCTTCGGCGCGCGTATGCTGAAATCAGAGCTGCCATCCCGGCCGTTGTTGCAAGGCGGCCGAAACACGGGAGGAATGCCTATTTCCAAGCTCGAAGGTAACATACAGGGTCTCAAATCCGGTCAGATTAAACGGCTGGAACGACTGCTCAGCCGCCGCGTCCCGCCCCGCGACATCATTACCCCGGAGCTGGCGCGCCATATGACCGAGCTTTCTGCCGAAATTCGCCGCCAGGTTGGTGTGTTAATCAGTCGGCAGGGCGAGGTGGCGTATGTGACCGTCGGCGATGCGGGCGGCATTGTGATTCCCGATCTCAAGCGTGTCCGCGTCGGGCAGGGGCGCTTTCGCGGCTTACGCTGTCTGCACACCCAACTTTCCGGTGACGGCCTTACTCGCGACGACCTCAATGACCTGGCCCTGCTGCGCCTGGACCTAATGGGTGTCATCCGGGTCAACGACGACGGTTTACCGGAGTGGATTCACGCGGCACACTTACTACCTGCCTCCGAAGACGCACTGGCCGGCAGTCGTGAGCCGTGGGCGTATCTGGACAAAGTTCACCCGAGTCGGCTGCGGGTTGATTTTCTTGACTTGATAGAGAACTTAGAAGCCGAATTTGCCCGCACCCGCAAGCTCCGTGATGCCCGCGACACGCGCGACCGCGCAATGCTGGTTGTCGTAACGACCGGCGCGCTTGCCGACGCTGAAGCCGCCCTGGACGAACTGGTTGAACTGGCCGAATCCTGCGATCTCGTTGTTGTGGACAAGCTCATCCAGCGCCGTCGCGAACTTGACCCTAAAACGCTCCTCGGTAAGGGCAAACTCCAGGAAGTCATCATTCGCAGCCTCCAGCACGCAGCCGATGTGCTCTTGTTTGACCAAGACCTGTCACCGGCTCAGGTGCGCACCATTGAGGCGGCGACCGACCTGAAGATTCTCGACCGCACGCAACTGATTCTAGATATTTTCGCCCAACGTGCCCGCAGCCGTGAAGGGAAAGTGCAGGTTGAACTTGCCCAACTGAAATACCTCCTGCCGCGGCTAGCAGGACACGGAGCCGACATGTCGCGATTGGCCGGCGGTATTGGCGCGCGCGGCCCCGGTGAAACCAAGCTCGAAGTGGATCGCCGCCGCGCCCGCGACCGGATTGCCGACCTCGAACAGCTGATCGTTGGACTGCGCAGCCAGCGCCGAACACGGCGGGCACAACGCGAACGGCGGCAGATGCCCGTGGTCTCGATTGTCGGCTACACGAATGCCGGGAAGTCCACGCTGCTCAATGCGCTGACTTCCAGCGAGGTCGTTGCGGAACGGCGGATGTTTGCCACGCTCGACCCAACAAGCCGCCGGCTGCGTCTGCCGCATGACCGTGACATCATCATCAACGATACCGTTGGCTTTATCCGTAACTTACCGCCGACCCTGTTGGCCGCCTTCAAAGCGACACTCGAGGAAATCGAAACTTCCGACTTGCTCCTCCATCTGGTGGACATTGCCACGCCGGACTACGAGCGCCGCATCACAGTTGTTGAGGACATTCTGGCCCAACTGGAGCTGTTGCACCTACCGCGCCAACTCGTTTTCAACAAGATTGACCTTCTCCTGCCCGAGCAAGTGCACGTTCTCTGCGCCCGTTACCACGCGATTCCCATTGCTGCTCAGGACCGGACAACCTTTGCACCGCTTCTCAACGCCATTGATGCCTTACTCTTTGCCGAATCCCCGGTGCACCCGGACGCCAACGCGCCGGTTACACAACGGTCTGAACGGCCGACTCCCGGAACGCATGCCTTCCCTGCCTGGTCGGCCGGTTAGCCACACCGGCGGAACCGACCACGGCGTTTGCGTGGCGAACGCCTCCAGCAAGAGACAAGGACAAGCGACAGGGAAAATGACTTTTCTTGATTGCGAACACGGTTTGGCTATGATGCGTGACTTACTTAGCGCGCCACCCTGCGCCTGCTCTATTGACTTTGTCGTACCGTGTAACAATGCATGCTCTTGTACCTTACATCTTTAGCTGGTCATGTCCCGCGCCGCTGGGCGGCACAGGTCTGGGCAGCGCTGCTATTCGGCAGCCTTGTCGTTGCCGCACCGGTCGCCCGGGCTCAGGATAACAGTCTTGCCAGTGGCGTGGTTCAAGACCCACTTCAACAGCAACTCATTGAAGACGTTCAGTTTCGTGGCAACCGTCGCATTCCGACCGACACCCTGCGCTTGTACGTGACCCTGAAGCCAGGGGACCTCTACAGCGCCGAGCAAGTCCAACGTGACTACCAGGCTGTTCTGGCTCAGGGCTTTTTCGATCCCCTGCGCAGCAACGTCACGCTCGAACCGGGTAACACAGGTGGCGTCATCGTGGTGTTCAACCTGACCGAATATCCGGTTGTCCGCGACATTATCTACGAGGGCTTGAAGTCCATCCAGGTCAGCGATGTGATCACCCGCTTCAAGGAAAAACGCATTTCAATCACTAAGGACTCCCCCTATGACCCGGTGCAGGTCAAGCGAGCCGAAAGTGAACTCAAAAGCATGCTTAGCGAACGCGGGCGTCCCAACGCCATCGTCACGGCTGAAATTGAGGATGTCTCGAAAACCTCTGTCGTCATTATCTTCAACGTGGACGAAGGCGGGCGGGTGCGTGTTGCCAAAATCGAGTTCGAGGGCAATCAGGTCTTTTCCAGCCGGACGCTGCGCAAGCAGATGAAGTACACCAAACCGTCCAGCTTTCTGACCCGCTTCACAGCAAAAGATGTCTATTCGCCGGAAAAGTTTGAAACGGACATGCAGTTGGTGGCGCAGTTTTTGCGCGAAAAAGGCTACTTGCGCCCGACGATTGGGACGCCACGCATCGAAAACATCGGCAAAGTCGGCGGTGGATTGCCACTGATCAGCAAAAAGTCCGACGGCCTACGGATTGTTGTCCCGATTGATGAAGGCATCCGCTACCGTTTCGGCGACATCACCATCGAGGGGTCAACCATTTTCACACCGGAGCAAGTACTTCTCATCTCCGGTATGCGCAAGGGCGACATCGCCAGCGCCAAGACCATTCGTGAGGGTGTTTATGAGCGCCTGAAGAAAGCTTACGGCAGCCGGGGCTACATTCAGGCCGATGTCAACGTGCAGCCGACGTTCAAGCCACCTGCCCAGGGTGCAACGGAAGGCGTAGCCGATTTCCTCATTGCTATTGAGGAAGGCTCTGTGTACACGGTGGAGCAAATCGAGTTCTCGGGCAACAACACGACCCGCGACAAGGTGCTGCGCCGGGAGTTGTTGGTCAGCGAAGGAGAGCCCTACAACCAGGAGCTGATGGAATACTCTATCTTACTGCTCAACCAACTGGGGTACTTCGATGAGATCAAAAAGGAAGACATCCAAACCACAACTGACGAACGGCGTAAAACCGTCAGCGTCGTCATTAAGGTCAAGGAGCGTGGTCGGCAACAGATTCAATTTTCCGGTGGCGTTTCCGGGATCGGCGGGTCGTTCATCGGTTTGACTTACACGACCAACAACCTGTTTGGGTACGGTCAAAGTGTTTCGGTGGACATCCAGGCCGGCAACCTCTTCCGTAACATTGCCCTGTCATACAGCGACCCGTACTTCCTAGATCGGCGCATCGGTTTTGGTATCTCCGTGTTCAGCCAACGCTTCCGCTATGCGAGTGGGATCAGCGGGGCGGCCATTGCCAGCGGTTTTTTCAACAGCTTCACCGGCCTGGACGAACGGAATCTCTTCACGCAGGACACAACCGGAGCCTCCCTGTCGCTGTCTGCTCCCCTCGCGGTGCTGACCAGCCGGTTTCCTAAGCTCGGCCGCGTGTCGCGCCTTGGGATGAGTTACAGTTACAGCACCTCACAGATTACCGATCCGCCCGTCAATCGGGACAACGACCCTAATAACGACATCATTGTGACCTTTGCCCAGCCGGGGATCACAATCAGCTCACTCACACCGTCGTTTGTGTACAACACGGTCAACAACCCGATTAATCCGACCAACGGGCGCAATCTGACGCTCAGTCTGACCTGGTCAGGATTAGGCGGGCGTGTGAAAAATCTCGCGCCACTGTTTGAGTACCGGGAGTTCCGCCCGTTCCGCTTTTTAGGGCAGGGGATTGAGAAACCGGCCGTATTCGGCATGCGGTTTCGTGCCGCGCACGTCAGCGCCTATGGAACGCCCTTTGACAGCAATTCGCTTGCCTTCATCGGCGGTGTCCCGCAGTTCAATCGGTTTTACACCGGCGGGGAGTTTGAAATTCGCGGCTATGGGATTCGCACCATTTCACCGGTGGCGCCGATTGAAGACCGGCGGACGACAACCGATGTGCGGGTGATAGATGCCCTCACCGGGCAAGTTCTCCAACCGGGTTTGCAGGTCAGCCCGACCGTCATTCAGGAATACACATATACGGACAAACGCTTTCCACTACCACCTGGATCATTTCAGTTTATTCCGGTGGGGGGCGACTCGCAGTTGCTTTTGAACCTGGAGTATCGCATCCCGCTGGTCGGGCCGCTTGGGGTGGCGTTGTTTGCCGACGCCGGCTCGGTATTCAACCTTCGTTCGCTCCGTGACCAGAGCATTCGGGCGCGGGCGCTGCCGGCCACCCTGGGGTCAACGCCGGATTCACCAGTACCCGGCGCGATTATCCTGCGCCCGGACGGCACACGCCTTGACGGCACACGCCCGAATGATCCCAACCCGAGTGGACCGCTCCCGGATGGTTTCCGCGTTGCTTTCGTTCAGGCGCAACAGGCTTCCCGAACACAGGTCAACCTCAGCCAGGCGCTGGCCGGAATCGGGCGCAACTTCCGCACGTCGGTCGGGGCAGAACTACAGGTCAACCTACCGGTGTTGCAGGTGCCGTTCCGTCTGATTTTTGCGTACAATCCCGGTGCTAAAACCAACGTCTTTGACCCGCGCCAGCTCGGTATCGTGGAAGAACGCGGGGTCATCCGGTTTACCGTTGGGCGCACATTCTAACTGCCGGTTCTTCCCGGCAGCATCCATCAAGCGCAATTTTTCCGAGGTCACAAAATGTCTTTCCTGATGTGTCTTGGTTTGAGCCTGCTCGGTATGCCGAGTAGCGGCGCCTTGCCTGAAGCAACCATTGAAGCCATCCTGGTTGCCGAACCACCAACCCAGCAATCCCCAGCCGGAGCAGATGCAGCCGGGCCGCGGATCGCCGTCGTCAACACCCAAGCCTTCGGTGAGCTGATCAATGAGTACCGACAACAGGTTGTGACCCTTCAGACGGAGTTCCGTCCGACCGTTGATGCCCTGCAACGCCTGGGCGCAGAGATTCAGGCCGAAGAGGATGCTCTCCAGCGGCTGGCGGACCAGTTGCCTCCAGACGCCCGCCTCAAACGAACGGATGATCTCGAACGCAAGAAAAAAGACTTCAAGCGCCGGCAGGAAGACCTCAACGAGGCTGCCGAAAAACGGGCGGCGATTTTACTCAATCCCGTCCGCGAAAAAATTTCCAAGGCGTTAGAAGCGTATGCTAAAGAACGTGGCATCCATATCCTGCTTGATGTTGCGCTGGCTGCCGAGGCAGGTGGACTGGTGTATCTTGCACCGGGGATGGACATTACAGAAGACTTTGCAGCACGCTACAATCAGGCAAACCCGGTGGCCAAGCCGGCCGGCACAGCACGCTAACCGGCCGCAATGCTAACCTGTCATCTTGTGCGCTCATAGCTCAGTTGGATAGAGCAACTGCCTTCTAAGCAGTAGGTCGTAGGTTCGAGTCCTACTGGGCGCACTTCCCCAACACAGTTCCCGGAGCCGGTCACCGGTTTGCCGCCCTTTATCTGCGCGATTACCGTCGTTTTATGCTGCGCTCCTCGGCCGTTGTCATCCTCAGTTTCTTTCTCTTGTGTGTTGGGACGGCGCGGTATGCGGCCGAAACGTCGTCTGCCGTACCGATGCTGGCAGAGCAGCCGCTGGCGGATTTCAAGGCCCGGCGCGATCGGCTCCGTCAACAACTAACGGATGGCATTGTTTTAGTTCCGGGGCGAGTCGAGGAATCTCTGGGGGTCAATGAGAAATTTTTTCAGGATGACAACTTTTTCTACCTGACCGGTGTGGAAGCGCCGGGTGCCGTTCTGTTGCTGACGCCAACACCGTACCAGGGCGCGCACGAAATTCTCTTTCTGCCCCGTCATGACCCGCAAAAAGAACGCTGGATTGGCCCCCAGCCAAAGCCAGACCGAGATGCCGAGCGAAGCTTTGGCGTTGAAAAGGCGTTACCGTCCGATACCCTGGCAACGGTCTTGCAAGCGTTACGGGGAGGTGGTGCATTTGACGACAAGAAGGTGCATCTGGTCGCTAATCTTGAAGCGCCTCAGGAAACAGCTGTCCGCCGACTTGTCGAGATATTACGCCAGCACCTACCCACTGTGCCGGTCAACGATGCCCGTTCGGTGGTCAATCTCATGCGGATGCGCAAGACGCCGGCGGAAATCAACCTGCTCAAAAAGGCCATCTGGATCACCGGGGAGGCGTTTCGGCAGATTCCACACCACTTGGCGGTAGGGTGTTACGAATATGAGCTTGAAGCAGTTGTTCTCGGCACCTTTTACCGTTACGGAGCGGAGCGACCGGGCTACCCCTGCATTATCGGGAGTGGGCAAAACGCGACCATTCTGCATTACAACCGAAACCGCGCCCGCATTCAGGACGGTGATGTCGTAGTCATTGATGTCGGGGCCAAGTACCGAGGTTATACGGCCGACATCACACGCACGTTTCCGGCCAACGGCAAGTTCACACCTCGGCAGCGCGCCCTCTATGAGCTTGTTTTGGCGGCGCAGGAGGCAGCGGTCAAAGCTTTTGTGCCGGGCAAAAGCCGAATGAGTGATCTGACATTGGCAGCACGCGACGCCATGCGCGCGAGTCTGTTACGCGCCGGGAACCAACTGACCCTTGACAACTTTTTCATCCACGGTCTTGGGCATTTTATCGGTCTCAACGTCCACGACGTGGGTGATTACGCCCAGCCGCTCCCGCCTGGCAGCGTCATCACCATTGAGCCGGGCGTGTACATCCCGGCCGAACGGATTGGGATCCGAATTGAGGACGACTACCTTGTGACAGAAACCGGTTTGGTCAAACTCTCCGCCGACATTCCCTCTCGCCCGGAAGCAATTGAGCAAGCCATGCGGCAGGCACGGCGGCAATCTGCGCACTCAGCCGAGGATTGAGTCAGCCGGAAGTCGCCGGTCATAACGGACACTAACCCGCTGACCTGGGTGGTACTGATGAACCGCCTGAGGTTTGTCAACCAGGTCGAAGGATTCATACTCGACACCGGCGACTTCATAGCGATAGCGCACCAACACGCCGGAGTTTGTTCTGCCGGGACTGACCTCGAGAACCTCACCTTCAACAATGCGCCCTGTTGCAGACAGACGGCGGCGGCGTGCCAGGTCGGGGTCTTCTCTGTTCAGCAGCCGTCGCCACCAAGCGCGCAGAGTACCTGCGGAGTCCTTAGAAACCTTGCCCACACCTCTCTCTCCAGCTACCTACTATTCAACGGCGCCTGTGGCGGAGTGATAAACACACCGTCTTGTAACACCAGGTCGTCTGCCGTACCAAACACACCGTCTTCACCGGCCGAGACAATACTGTACTGGGTTATCAGTGGCGTGGCGGCCGGGTTTGCGGCTGCCAGCTCACCGGTCGGACGATAGCGGAGGCCCTTCCCCCACTCGTCGGTTATCGGGCCGGAGACCAACCCGGCTGCACGCAATTCGGTCAACTGCGGCGACGGCAGCATCCGGTGTTGCTTTTGGTAGGCTTGAATCGCCAGGGATAGTTCCAGCATCCGAGCGCGACTGGCGGCGCGGGCGCTTTCTTGTTGGACGATATGCCACTGGTGGATGCGATAGCCGCCAAGCAACACGAGCCCCGGCAACGCCAGGGCGGTCAGGAGCATGCCAAGCCGCGCGTAAGCCAGGCCGCCAAATCGTTTTGGTTGACGTTGGGCGCGGCGATATGCCGTCCAACTGGCATAGGCCCCTACCAATGCAGCCGGAGCCAACCAGAGTGTCACAAAACCTCCCCAGCCGATGATGGCGCAGGCCATCCCCACCAGAGCACGTCCGATGCGCGGCAGCTCGGCGATCTCATCGGTTTGTGGTGCAGCAATGGCGCGTGCACCACAGAGACAGCCTCGGCGTAGGTCGTGATTTTCCCGTCCACAACAAGGGCATAGCATATGCGTTTGATAACTCCTCAGCACCTCGCCGCTATGTCGCTCGATACCAAGAAGCTGCCTCCTCTTTTGGTAGCGTCGGTTTCCAGGCTTCGCTTGGCGACCGGGGTGCTTGCTCCGCGACGGCTGAACCGGCTTCGCCCGCCATATCGGATGACATATCGAGTCGCCGGGCTTCAAGGTAGGTGTGGTACATGCGGTGGACGACCGTCCAGTGCGAAAGGACAGCCAGGACCCATAGCACGGCACGCATTTTGTGCAGGAATGGATTGTCCTCCGGGCCAATTTCTGTCAGCGAGCCGATGATGATGAGAACAACCCGCTCCGGGCGTTCCAGAAAGCCGACTTTACACTGCTGAATCAAGTTTTCTGCCCGCGCCCGGGTATAGCTGACGAGTACGGAACCAAGGAGCGCGATGCCGGCCAAGGTGACGTACAGCGTGCTGTGATAAGGTGTGTTCCGTGCGTAGAACACCATAATCCCAATCAGCACGATGACATCGGAGTAGCGATCCATCACCGAATCAAAGAAGCCTCCAAAGCGCGTCACACGTCCGGTCAACCGGGCAACGCGCCCATCCAGCATGTCGAAGAGATTGGCCACAATCATCACCAGACCGGCGATGAAAAAATAGCCCCAGCCGTAGAGGACGGCGCAGCCGATATTGATGAGCAACCCGATGAAGGTCAGCGTATTCGGATTGGGAAAAATGCGGGCAAAGTAGCGAACCAGCGTATCCAGGATCTTGGCACCGCCGTTGCCGATGCGCTCACTGAGCATGAAATCGCTGGAGACCTCTCTTGCCAGGGCAAACGTTTTGCCCGTAAGTGCTTGAAAATTGTGGTAGAGCGTATGTCGCCTCGCAAGGCTATGTCAAGAAACAACGCGGGCAACATCAGACCCCGGCCTCACGCAACGCGGTTGCCAGCCAGGTATGGCGTTGTTCCGCTTCTCTCCGGCGCAGCGCCAATCCAATGGCGCGGGCTGTCCCCAGGAAGACGGCCGTACCCTTGGCGCGGGTCAGGGCCGTGTAAAGCAAATTGCGACTCAGCACCGGGAAAGCCTGCGGATGCAGGACGATGACCACTGCCGGATACTCCGATCCCTGGCTTTTATGGACAGATAGCGCGAAAGCCTGGGCCAGTTCATTGGTCTCCGCCCAGTCATAGTTCACCAAACGTCCACCATAATCCACCGTCAGGATTTGCTCTTCCCGATCGATGCTTACGATCCGCCCAAGATCACCGTTGAACACCTCGCGGGTGTAGTTGTTGACACGCTGAACCACTTTGTCCCCAACCCGGAATAGGCGCCCTAGCCGCTCAACTTCCGGGCGTGCCGGGTGGGGGGGATTGAGCGTTGCCTGGAGGTGTTGGTTCAGCGCCACCGCCCCCAACTCACCGCGATTCATTGGGGTCAGGACCTGAATATCGTCAATTGGATCATACCCAAAGCGCTTCGGCAGACTGCGCGCCACGATGTTGACAAGCCGGCGGTGGATGTCCTGCGGCGTCTCAGCAGCGACGAAGTAGCAATCTGTTGTCGTTTTCCCATCCGGCTGCATGAGTTTCGGGAACTGCCCCGCACGAATGTGGTGTGCGTTCTGGATAATGAGACTGCCTTCAGCCTGGCGAAAGACCTGCGTCAGGCGGCAAACGGGGATGACACCGGACGCAATGATGTCGGCGAGCACCCGCCCTGGACCGACCGACGGCAACTGATCTACATCGCCCACCAGCAGCAACCGGCCGTGCGCCGGAAGTGCCTTGAGCAATGCGGCCGTCAGCGGTGCATCCAGCATAGAAGCCTCGTCCACAATGACCGCATCGGTATCTAGGGGGTTATCGCTGTCGTGTGTAAAGCGTCCGCGTCCCGGGTCATACGCCAACAACCGATGCAGCGTCCGCGCTTCGACACCGGCAACCTCGGACAGTCGTTGAGCAGCTCGACCGGTTGGAGCGGCGAGTTCTACCCGTAGCCTCAGCACCCGGAATAAGTCCACCACAGCGCGTAAGGTCGTGGTCTTCCCACAACCTGGTCCACCGGTAATGACCAGAATCCGCTGCGAGGCCGCTGCCAAAACAGCTTGCCGTTGTTCGTCCGACAGCGGCTGCTTGTACGCCACATAGGTTTCCAACCACCGATTGGCACGCCCTTCTAAATCAGTTTGTGGGCGGACACACAACCCCCGGAGTAAGCGCGCAATGTGCTGCTCGGCATAAAATAAGTAGGGCAGGTGGTAGTGCGTTTCCGGTGGCTCTGACTCCGCAACGACCCTGGCGACCAGCTCGTTCTCGGCGGCCAGCGTGGACGCGACGGCGCGCACGCGCGATGCATCCGACAGGCCCAACAGTGCTTGCACTTCGGTGACCAGCTTAGCTGCCGGCAAAAAACAATGCCCTTGCTCGGCGGCTTCGTGCAGCGTATGGGTGCAGGCAGCGCGCACCCGTGCCTCGGCATCCGGCGCAAAGCCCAGATGCGTCGCGATGGTATCGGCGGTTTTGAAGCCGATGCCGTAGATGTCCCGCGCCAATTGGTAGGGATTCTCGACGATGGTCTGAATTGCCCGTGCGCCATACTGCCGGTAGATCTTGGTTGCGTAGTGCGTCGAGACGCCGTGCGAGTGCAAAAACAGCATCACATCGTTGACGGCGCGTTGTGCTTCCCAGGCACGCGCAATGAGGGCAACACGTTTGTCCCCAATCCCCGGAACTTCACTGAGCCGCCGGACATCGGTTTCGATGATGTGGAGTGTCGCTTCTTTGAAGTGCGCAACAATGCGCCGGGCTGTGACCGGCCCGATCCCCTTGATGAGGCCGGAGCCGAGGTATTTTTCAATACCGGCCAGGGTTGCCGGTTGGAGGCACTCATGATGTGTGGCCTTGAACTGTACGCCGTGGGTAGGATGGGTGGTCCAGAACCCGTTCAGCCGCAGCCTGGTCCCAGGTGAGAGCACCTGGAAATAGCCGATGACCGTAACAGGCTCGCGCTCGTCAGAAGCCTGTAGCCGAAGCACCGTGTAACCTGTCTCACGATTGGTGTATGCAATGCGCTCAACCACCCCGATGAGCTGCGTCGGGACGGTCAGCCGACAACTCATGGGAGATCGACCCATACTTCGCCGCCCTCGACCGTGGTTGGGAACACGGTCAACGGCTTAGGAGCCAGTGGATTGCTGGTACAGGCCCCGGTTGTCACATCAAATGACCAGTGATGCCACGGACACGTCACTTCCGTTCCAATCAGAACTCCCTCACTCAACGCCGCGCCCAGGTGCGGACAGGTGTTCTCACTGGCGTACAGCGTGCCACTACAGTTGTAAATCACTATCTTCTGCTGTCCGATCACCACTAAGCGCATATGTCCCGGTGGGACGTCGGCCACAGCGGCAACTCTGGTACGCGGCATGGGCTTTCCAAAAAAAAACAGAAGACGCCTCGGACTAACCGAGACGGACATTTACTTCAAACTCTGTGGCCAAATCAAACTTGATCGGTGGTGGTTTGCCGTGGGTATCCACTAGGGCGTGCAGGTTGAATTCGGGCAGATCCGATCCGCCGGAACTCCCTGATGGAAGATAAAGATGAGCCGTCGGTCGCCCGGAATTTCCTGTCCGAGTCCATAGTTATTCCACAGTGAGGCGTTGTTGGTAATGCTGGCATCCGCCGGCGCACCACGCAAACCGGAGTAACACAATCCAATGTAGTGCGCGCCCGGCGCAACCGGACTCGGGTGAACCTGGTAGTCAATAGACCAGGTTGGTTGCTTGGATGGATTGTCAAACCCAATCCAAGGCATGCCTGAGTCTTGCTCCCACTTGGCAGCATTCCGTCCTGGAGGACCGAAAAATAAGCCGTCCATCGGGTAGCGACCGCGATTTGTTTGGGCAAACACTTCAATGGAAGAACCGATCGCACGCGCTGTGGCTTGAAACCACCCACGCCGGGCAGCAGCACGGGCAGCAATCAGATTGGGGACGGCAATCGCTGTGATGATCCCTATGACGGCGATCACCATCATCAACTCAACGATGGTGAATCCACGGTGTGTGTTGCGTCGTGCACGGCGTGTATTGCGCAACGGGCAGCGCAGAGCGATGCGTGAAAACTCACCTGACATACTTGGTTCTCCTGGAAATGGCGCTTTAGCCACACTCCCCCGATCTCACCCAAGGGTTCTTAAGTTGCTTGGAACATGACCTCGGCGAGTCGTTTTTCACCGCAAAACTGGCTCCACAGTGTGGGCATGGTACACCGGAACGGTTCGCCAAGCTTGCAAAGGGAACTTCAAAACCTTGAAAAAGTTGGTGTTTAAGATGTCTTTTGTCCTGATGGGCGGCCGCCTGAGACGTCGTTCGGCGTCGGAACAATTCAGTCCGACGGACAGATTTTTGTTACCGGATTGTGGAAAACTGACATATTATGTCACCTCTCCTGGCAACTTCACCGAATATCTTGCGATCTCCCTCCATCCGCGCTCTGGCTCAAAGGCTGGGATATGAGATGTCCACGCTGCTTTTGTGCAGTCCCGGTAGATGCCGACCGGTGTCCCAGGTGTAAGCTGGCAACGCCAAAGATTCAGCCATCGGGTGTGAGTAGCGGCATTGCCGGCAAGTACGCAGCACCGCAGGTCAAAACAAAGAAAACCGCGCTCGGTAAACCGCAGCAACCCGCTCGCGCCCAAGCCGGGTCTGGAATCAAGCTTCCCAGGTGGCAGCTCATTGTGCTGTTCAGCAGCACGTTGGTGGTCTTTGCCCTGATTGGCTACGGCCTTAGCGAATACAGGTTCTGGCACACCTCGGCGCCGACTGATGACCTCGGCGCACTCCACTTAGTGGAACGCGCGCACGCCAAGCAGGGGGGAACAATCGGCGAGGCGCTAACTACCTACGTGCAGCAGTTGGTTGATGAAAACAAGGTGGATGATGTAGACGGTTGGCGTGTCGAGTGTCAGGGGTCGAAATGTCGGGTGACATACACGGTCAAGCTTGTCGGCGAGTCCCCCCGGACAGCGGTTTGGGAAGTGGACATTGAGCGCAAACAGGTGTCGCCCCAAAACAACTGGGCCCAGGAACTCACAAAGTACCCCCTCTGACTCCCTACGCAAGCTCGAAACCTGCCATGCCGGAAAGACTGACCCAGGTTTTGCTTTATGACGGTGTATGTGGCTTCTGCAACTGGGCTGTTCAGTTCATCCTTGCCCATGACCGACGTGGAACCATGTTGTTTGCCCCTCTTCAGGGCGCATACGGTGCGGCTGTCATCGCACGGCATCCGTGGTTGATGTCCATAGAGTCTGTTGTTCTTGTGGAAACTGCACCCGATGGAACCGAAAAGGTCTTTGTTCGCTCAACGGCGGTGCTGCGCGTTCTTGAATACCTGGGCGGCTGGTGGCAACTGTTGACGATTGGGTATGTCCTGCCCCCTGCTGTGCGCGATTGGCTCTACACTGTGTTTGCTGCTTGGCGCTACCGGCTCTTTGGAAGATACGATGCCTGTCCCCTACCGACGCTGGACATCCGCGCGCGCTTTTTGTGACCGATCTTCGTGAATGACCTCCGTGAATGATCATCGTGATTTGCACGCCGATTGTCGCTGCCACGACAGATGCACTCTACGCGGCGCTGGCTGCGGCCACTGCCGACACCGACTGGCTTGAACTGCGTTTTGACGCCCTACACACACTGTCACCGGACGAGATGTACCCTATTCTGCGCGGCGCGCTGACCAGACGGACGAAACCGGTGGTCGTCACCCTACGCCCACGGGCGCAGGGAGGCTTTCGAGAACTCACACCAGACGAACGGTTAAGGTTCTGGCGCGACGCCCTCCAGACCGATGCAGAAGCCTTTGATGTAGAATCAGACTTGGTTGCCCCCTTGTTGGATACTTATCCGTCCGATCGGGCCGTCTGGTCGCGCATTATCGTTTCGCACCATGACTTTCACGCAACGCCGCCGGACGTTATTGCCTTTGCTGCCGCGCACTTTCCTCCGTACGCCGGAACCGCCAAGCTGGCAACGGCCATCAACCAACCGGATGACGTTGTGCGACTCTTTCACTGGCTGCACAAGACAGACCTGCCGCCCGCACAGAAAATCCCCGTCGGAATGGGCGGCTGCGGCAGCTTGACCCGCTTGCTCGGTGTGGCCTACGGCGCACGCTGGACTTATGCTGCTGCCCATGACGGACGCACCCTTGCACCGGGGCAGCTTCCCAGCACCGAACTGCGTCGAACGTTTCGTGTGACCGAACTGAACCGTGACACTGTGGTAACCGGACTGATCGGTGCCCCCATCGCCCATTCGCTGTCAAAGGACATGCACAACGCTGCCTTCGCGCATTTGGGCCTGAACTGGGTGTACATTCCGGTCGAAGTTGCACCGGAGCATTTAGGGGACTTCATCAAGAACCTGGTTCATCCCCGCACCCGGCAGACACCCTGGACGGTTGGCGGCTACAGTGTGACGTTACCGCATAAGAGGGCGATCCTCCCCTACCTTGACCGACTGACACCAACAGCGGCGCGTGTCGGTGCCGTCAACACCCTCCTGATCCAGGGCACGGAACTGGTCGGTGACAACACAGATGTCGTGGGTGCGATGCACCCCCTGGTGGCGCGATTTGCAGTACGCGGTGAACGGGTGGCAGTACTTGGGGCCGGTGGCGCGGCGCATGCCGTAGTCTGCGGTCTGGCCGAGGTCGGCGCGCAAGTCACGCTTTTTGCCCGGCGTCCTGACCGGGCCCGGATGCTTGGTGAACGGTTTGGCGTACCGGTTGAAGCTCTCGACTGCTTTGTGGGCCGGCACTTCACCGGGCTAGTCAACACGACGCCGGTAGGTATGGCCGGCTATGCTGAAACGGACTGTCCTGTTGCGCCGGAGCGGTTAGAAGGCTTGTCGTGGGTCTATGACCTCGTGTACCGCCCACGTCAGACCCCCCTCCTGCGGGCGGCAGCAGAGCGGGGCATTGCCGTCCTGGACGGCTTACCAATGCTCATCAGCCAAGCGGCAGAGCAATTTCGTCTTTGGACACGGCAGCTTGCGCCGGAGCCGGTCATGCAAGCTGCGGCCGAGCGAACCTTAGCTATTGATCACGAGTGACTTGACCATCTTGAGGGCATCATCGCCATCGGTGTAGTACGCGGGTAAACGTTGCGTGACCGAGTAGCCTGCTGTGGTGTACAAGCGGCAGGCAGCGCTGTTTGAAGCGTGGACTTCAAGGTGCACCATGGTGATCCCGCGCCGCCGAAAGCCCTGTTCCGCTACGCCCAGCAGGCGGCGCGCATGCCCCTGCCGGCGCGCTTCTGGGGCAACACCAACGGCAAGAATATGCCCGCTGCCGATGAGCTGTCCGCGCCCACGGCCAGGCGTCAGCAGGCGGTCAACCAAGCCGATGAGAAACCCAACCATTTGCCGCCGGGCATCGAGGGCTTTGTACGAAACAGAGTCCGGCGAGCTGAGCAACAGGCGAAAGGTGGCCAAATCGTACGTCTCATAGGCGGCGAAGCAGCGGCGATCCAGCTCCCAACAGGCCTGCGCGTCCCACACCGTCAGCGGCAGTACATCCGGGACAGTCGTCACCGTTAACCTGCCAGGCCGTAGGCGGCCATGGTGGCCGGTGTTTCCCAGGCTCGCACCAGCGTGACCTGACAGTGGTCGTTGTTGATACGGGCGGCAACTTGGTGAAAGACAAAGGCTGCTATGTTTTCCGTCGAAGGGTTGAGTTCGCCGTCGAAGGGGGGCAGCTCATTGAGGTGCTTGTGGTCGAGGTACTGCATAATCGCTTCCGTCGCTTCGCGCACGGCTCGGAAGTCAATCAGAATATGGTTTTCATCGAGTTTCTCACCGCGTACAAACACTTGAATCCGCCAGTTGTGGCCGTGAACAGCTTCTCCCTGACCGCGGTACCGGCGCAATGCGTGCGCAGCACAAAACTGCGTCTCAACCATAACCTCGTAAAAACGCTTATTCATACCCCGATAAAAGGACCTGGGACGTCGCCATCGGTGCGGCTGGTTTTTTGCTACCGGCATGACCCGGCAAACACCGCACCGTCGGCCCTAACGCTGCGGGCGTCGCCTATGCGGCGCTCATGACGAGATCGCGGCCGAGTGTGAAGGTCGGCTTGCGCCGGGACTTGATCTGGCGCGTGGCACTCTGCGTTAGCGCCGTCACCAGCATGGGTAGCGCAATGGTCGGATCACAGTACGCCGTCACAAGCCGGAGTTCCTTCGCGGCGCGACTCCAGTTGTCAGCGTCCTCAACCGGATGCAACAGCGTACCGCCGTTCAGCAATCCGTCGAGCGTGACTTTGACGACATACTTCAACGGACGCAACCGTGCATTGACCACCGTGCCCGTTGCCTGCGCCTGGCACACAAAATCGCTGCAAAGACTGGAGCCAAAGTACAGCGCGCCGACGTTAGTCGACCCAACCAAAATGTGCGCCATTTCTACCACGTCCTGAATAACATCAAACAAAAACAACGATCTTCGGTCAATGCGGCCGGCTGCAATGCCACGCACAAGCGGCGAAGTCGTCACACCGGGACAAAACACCGGGATGCGTGCTTTGTACGCCGCCGTCAACACGCCGTCCTCGTTGGCGATTTCGGATAGTTCATGACCTAGCAAGTTGAGGAACTCGCGGGTCGCATAGGGACGGCTCATATCCTGCATATTGACGAAGCTGCGCAGCCATTCGTCCGCTTCCTGGACTTCTTCTTCACTCAGGAGTGTGTCGTACAAACGTGCGATTCGGTGGGCCTGGAGTTCACTGGCCGCCGTCAACGGTGAGCCTTGGTAGTGTTGCCGTCCCAGTGATTCGTGAATGTCGTGAAACACCGTCAAACCGTCTGTGACGACAACGTCTACGTAGCGATTCCGAATCAGCCAGGCAATCAAACGCCGCATGCCGGCCGGGATGAGCGGCCCGCTCAACCCAAGCACGATGGTGCAGGTGTCGTCGAGCATGTTGAGCCAAATATTATGGGCGATGGCGAGGTTGCGGGCCTGAAAAGAAGTCGCCTCAAATTTGGCCAGCAGTCCGGCTACGCTGCGGTCACGATCAATCTCAATGGGATCGGTTGGTCGCTTCAAATAAGGCGACGCTTTCGCTTTTCTGCTCATAGCCTCTCGCTTCCAGCCTGGTGACGGGCGCCGGGGATGCATCGGTCCGATGCTGGCGTTCGCACGCCGGCCGACTCGGTTTAGCTCAAGTAGGTATAGCAGGAAACATAGCTTTCATACTGGCGGCACAACTCATTCGCCCGTTCGGCCGACAGGCGGCCGCGCTTGACTTGCTCGGCAGCCAGTTCGCCAAAGCCATCCTGAAGCGCCGCCTGTTCATACCGGGCGGTTGCCACCGCCTCACCCAACGTCCCACCAGGCACGACTTTGGTAATCAGATACCCTTCGTCCTCAATGATAATGTGGGCTTCGTGGAGCGGGCCAAACAGGTTGTGACCGCTGCCCATGACTTCCTGATACGCGCCGACCAGGAAAATACCAAGGAAGTACGGCTCCCCCTTGAAGGGATGGAGTTCAAGTGTCTCTTTGATGTCCTTTAGGTCCACAAACTTATCAATCACGCCGTCTGAATCGCAGGTAATGTCCACCAGCGTCGCGAGTTCGGTTGGGGTCTTGTCCAACTTGTGAAGCGGCATAATGGGGAAAAGTTGGTCAATTGCCCAACTGTCAGGCAAAGAGCGAAAAATCGAAAAGTTGCATAGATATTTTGCCGCTAACATCTGACGCAACTCTTCATACTCCTCAATCATGCTCTTGTCATTCTGTGCATATTTGGCCGTCCGTTCACAGACTTCCCAAAACAGAATCTCACCTTTGGCGCGGTCTTCTAGTGAAATTAGGCCAAGGTTGAACAGTGTGTACATTTCATCCTTGTGCTCTAGAGCATCGTGGTAGTATTCCACGTAATTCTTTGAGTTGATACCCAAACACAAATCCTTGAGTTCGACGATGACCTGTGGGTCGTCTTCATCCACTTTGACAGCTTCATATTCACCAACAACCGTCTCAATCTCGGCGCGGATGTTTGCCACCAGAACAGCATGGTAAGACGTCAGCATACGGCCCGACTCCGTGATGATGTGCGGTTCGGGAACATCTTCGTCCTCGCAAACGCTCTTGATGGTGTACACAACGTCGTTGGCAAACTCTTGCACGGTATAGTTGGCCGACGATTCCGAGCTGGTTTTGCTCCCATCATAGTCAACACCGAGTCCGCCGCCGACATCCAAGTAATCCACGTTGATCTTCATTGCCCGAATTTTGGCATAGACCCGCGCAGCTTCCTTGATGGCGTTTTTAACTCGCTTGATGTTTGTAATTTGCGAACCAATGTGGAAATGGAGCAACCGGAGTGCATCCACCATTTCATGCTCCCGAAGGACGCGGATGACCTCGAGAATTTCACTCGTTGTCAGCCCGAACTTTGCCGATTCACCACCTGATTTTTCCCAGCGTCCGCTCCCTTTTGAGTACAGTTTGACGCGAATGCCGAGCAGCGGACGAATACCGATCTCCTGTGCCAGCCGAATCACCAGTTCCAGCTCGCCGATCTTTTCAATCACGATGACGACATTTTTGCCAAGCTCAGTTCCAAGCAATGCCAGACGGATGTAGCTTTCGTCCTTGAAACCGTTGCAAATCATGACGGAGTCAGGCGATTGCTCATGGGCCAGCGCGGCGTATAGTTCTGGTTTACTGCCAACTTCGATCCCAAAGTCATATCGCCGTCCGGCGCGCAGGAACTCCTCCACCACCTCACGGCGTGGATTGACTTTCATCGGAAACACGCCATAGTACCGACCACTGTAACCGAATTCTTTGATGGCATTGCGAAAAGCACCCGTCAACCTTTTCATTTGGTTGACGAGGATCTGTGGAAAGCGCAGCAGTAGAGGTGCTGAGATACGCCGGCGCTGCAGGTCTTCAAGGATTTCCATAACGTCAGCGCCGCGTCGGTCGTACTCGCTTGGATGAACAACTAAGTGACCTTTTTTGTTGATGCTGAAGTAGCCGGCACCCCAGTTCTCAATGCCGTACGTTTGGGCGACTTCCTCAAGCTTTGCTTTCATCGCCTCTCCTTGCAGCCTGAAGTCACGTTGGCAGTTCCAATGCAAACAAGCCTGCAAATGTAGCAAATGCAAAACAGGGGCGTCAAAAAAAAATCCATCCCGGCTGATCCGGCTTAAACTACGCCGGGACAACAACATCGGCCGTTCTGTTCCGCGCCTCGCACGCCGGGATCGCCTGACACCGTAGCACCGGGCTTTGCGCTTACGGTCCGACTGCGCTATATACTTCCCGGTTGCGCTGTCTACGGTTGGCTTCCCTAAGCGCCGGAGTGGTGGAATGGTAGACGCGCCGGACTCAAAATCCGGTGGGGGCAACCCCGTGAGAGTTCGAGTCTCTCCTCCGGCACTTTTCGTCCACCGGTGTTTGATGTCGCATCCTGCCACGACGGTCATCAGGCAGCTACAGACGGCCGGCGACAGGTGCTGCCGCCGCAGGCATTTCGCAACGGACCGTGGTCGGCGGCGGTGCCGCACCCGGCGGCGACGCTTGTTCAAGCTCTTCTGTTGTTGCTTCGAATATCTCCTGTAACGCTTGGAACAATCGCCGCACCGGACTTGTGGCGGGGCGCGCACCGTTGACAGCCGCAGATGGTGCAATCTCCGGTGGGCGGGTGCTGCGTGTTCGGCGCACCAAATCTTCTAACGCTGCCTGCAAACCGGCACCGCCATCGGCAATGACATTCCACCCCGGCTGGTAGTAGGATGCAACGCCTTCCAGCATTTGAATCAGGCGGAAAGGATACGCCAAGTCTTCTGGTAACAGAAACCGCACCTGGCTTTCCTCAACCGCTTTTCCCACGGCGGTGATGCGGTTTTTCGTATTGGACTGCAACACATTGATTTCCCCGATCCGGGCCACGGCAGCACGCGCCAAATCGCGCGGCGTTTCCGGGTCTACCAGTCCAAGGCGGTAAAAACCATCCACGACATCGTCGAGCCGTCCCCGCAGGGCAGCTTCGACGACGCGGGCCAAGGTCTCGCGCGTTGTTGCCCGCAGGGTTTGCACCATACCGAAATCCAGCAGCGCGAGGCGGCCGTCCGGCAGCACCAGAAAATTGCCCGGATGCGGGTCGGCATGGTAGTAGCCTTCGCAAAGGATCATGTAGGCATAGAGGTGAACGAGGCGGTCTAGGAGTCGCTCCGGCCGGCGCACAATGCGGCGCACGGCATCTGCGTCGCTAATTCGATAACCGTCCACGAAGGCCAACGCCAGAATGCGTGGCGTACACAGCTCATCAATTGTTTCCGGCACGACGACATCTGGGAACGTCGCCAGTAACTCTCGCAGCCGCACGGCATGCTGCCGCTCTGCCGTAAAGTCCGCTTCTTCCCGAAAACCCGCCTCGAAACGACCAACAACCGTCAGGATGTCCTCCCACACGGGATTGCGCGATACCCGGCGCAGTCCACTTGCCATGCGCCGGATCAGCTCGAAATCCGTTTCCAGGAGAGCAAGCGTATCGGGCTTGAGGAACTTGACGACAATCTCCCGCCCGCGCCACCGGGCGCGGTGCACCTGCCCGATGCTGGCCGTGGCAAGGGGGTCGGGATCAAAGCGCTCAAAGATTTCCGACAGCACCCGTCCATACTCCCGTTCGAGAAATGGTTTGACAATGTGAATCGGCACAGGACGCACGGCGTCCTGCAACTTGGCAAGTTCAGCAGCATAGGCCGGTGACAGCGCATCTGTGCGGACTCCAACCACTTGTCCGACCTTAATGAAAACAATCCCCAGTTGCTCCAGGGCTTCACGCAATTTTTGCGCAGCGCGCGCCGTCCGTGCCGTCCGGTCGCCCCACGGTAGGTAACCGGCCAGCCAAGCCTGAAAACAAGCCTGAAAAAACGGCAGAAAGGTGCGGAGAATGGTGAACAAGCGACGACGGAGGTGCAGCGGCATCGGCATTCGGCTCAGGCGTTACACTTGGACGTTACAGTGGGAGCATCAGGACGCCCGGGGGCAAACACAGGCTCGGTGTCACTCACAACGTAGCCTATGGCAACCAGAATTGCGTTGTAGAATTACCCACCACAGGGCAATTCGGTGTACAACTACACGCGGTGTACATATCTACCACCACAAGGACCTATGTATGAGCAATCCCCTCCTGTCGCTTTCTTTCCGTTCACTGCCCGACCTCGACACCATCGAGGATAACAAGGCGCGCATGACGCGCGTCGTCAGTATGTACTTCAACCGCGCTGCCGATATTTTGAACCTCGATCCGAATTACCGCCTGATTTTGGCCCTGCCGAGTCGGGAGTTGGCCATCAACCTGCCGGTTCAGATGGACTGTGGCGAAATTCACATCTTCCCCAGTTACCGCGTACAACACCACGTTGCAATGGGTCCAATGCACGGTGGGTTGCGTTACCGACCCGATCTGACGTTGGACGACCTACGCGCCCTGGCTATGTGGTCCACCCTCACGGCAGCGGTTGCCGGCGTCCCCTTCGGCGGTTCAATGGGCGGGGTCGTCTGTGATCCCTCCCAACTGTCTAACCAAGAACTGGAGCGCTTAACCCGACGCTATGTTGTCGAAATTCTGGATATTATCGGTGCTGAGCGGGACATCCTTGCCCCTGACTTCAGTACCGATCAGCAGGTTATGGCCTGGATTATGGACACGTACTCCATGCACGCCCGTCAAACCGTCACGGCCATTGTCACCGGTAAGCCTCTGGAGCTAGGCGGTTCGCATGGTTCGCACGAGGCGATCGGCTATGGCGTCTGGTGCTTACTGGAGTCAGCACTGGCCCACCTTGGGGGAAACCCCTCCCAGACCCGTGTTGCCATTCAGGGCGCCGGGCGGCGCGGTGGCTCGGCAGCAAAGCTGTTGTACGAAGCCGGCTACCGCGTGATCGCAATCACGGACTCCGGGGGTGGCGTGTATCGGCCCGACGGACTCAACATTCCCGATGTGCTGGATTATTTTGCGCACAAGCACTCGCTGGCCGGCTACCTGGAAGCCGATCCAATCACCGACAGCGAGCTGCTGACGCTTGATTGCGACGTCCTCGTGCCGGCCTACTTGCAGAACCAAATCACGGCCGACAACGTCAATCAACTCCGCTGCCGAATCCTGTGCGAGGCAGCGCATGGGGCGACGACGGCAGAGGCAAGTCAAACCTTGGAAAACAGCGACATCTACGTGATTCCGGCGATTATGGGCGAAGCAGGCGGCACCATCGTCCGCTACTTTGAGTGGGTGCAAAATCGCATTGGCTTTCGTTGGCGACGGCACGTCGTTTTAGAGCGCCTCCGCGATTACGTCACGCGAATGTATCGGAATGTCGTTGGGGTCGCCGAGACATACGGCGTCAGCTTGCGCGATGCCGCGTACATTTCGGGCGTACGGCACATGAGCCGCGACCTTGCTCTGCGCGGGATCTATGCCTGATGTGCTCGCGCAGTGGCTGGCGGCGGCGGAGGGATGGCGCGTGCTGGATATCGGCTGCGGACGACGCAAGACGCCCGGCGCGACCGGGCTAGACGCCAACCCGTACTCCGCCGCCGATGTTATCCATAACCTCGATAACGTTCCCTACCCTTTTCCCGACAATGCTTTCGATCTGGTCATCGGGCGGCACGTCATTGAACACGTCCTGTCCCCCTTGACCGTCGTCACCGAGCTGCACCGCATTGTCCGTCCCGGTGGATGGGTTTGGCTGGTCGCTCCGCACTGGACAAATCCTGACTTTCCGACCGATCTGACGCACCGCAACCATCTGAACAGCTATTCATTTCGGAACCTGACCGTGGGACAAGAAGTGTTTGATTTCTACGCACCGGTTCGCTTCCGCCAGCGACCGCCGTACGTCACCTTGCTGAGGCTGTGGCGCCTGTGCGGCGTCGAATGGCTGATCAACCTCGACCGCCGCCAGGCCCGCTGGCGTTTCCTGCGGCGTTTTTGGGAACAGTACCTAAACGCCATCATGCGGGGCAAAGAGATTTACTTTGAACTGGAAGTCGTCAAGTAAGACACGCTTCACCAGAACGACATGGCCCGGGAGCGTTTAGCATACACCCTCCATGAGATTGCAGATGCCTTCGGTTATGAAGTGGAAGGCGCAGCAGCGGAGGTTGTGATTACCGGCGTTGCTGCCCTCGCCGATGCCGGTCCGACAGAGTTGACCTTCCTGGCCAACCCGCGTTACACGGCGCAGGCGCGCACAACGCAGGCGGCCGCCATCCTCCTCAGCCGTGGCATGGCGGCCGATGGCCTGCCGTGTCCGGTTGTCCGTGTGCCTGATGCCTACCTTGCCTTTGCGCAGGTTGCCCAGTGGTTTCACCGTCCGCCATCCCCTCCGCCGGGGATTCATCCGACAGCAGTTGTGGCGGCTTCGGCGCAGTTGGGAGCCGACGTTAGGATTGGCCCCTATGCGGTCGTCGGAGACAACGTTCGCATCGGTGACCGAACAACACTCTACCCGCATGTCGTGGTGTATGATGACGCGCAGATTGGCGCCGATTGTGTGCTCCACGCCCACGTCGTTGTTCGGGAAGGGGTTGAAATCGGGCAGCGGGTGATCATCCACAACCATGTCACCATCGGTTGTGATGGCTTCGGTTACGCCAAGCGCCCTGACGGTCGGTGGGAAAAGATCCCCCAGGCCGGGCGTGTCGTGGTGGAAGACGATGTGGAAATCGGTGCCGGAACGCAGATTGACCGCGCGAGCGTCGGCGAAACCCGCATTCGCCGGGGCGCTAAGCTCGACAACCTGGTGCAAATCGGCCACGCTGTCCAAATAGGTGAAAACACGCTGCTGTGTGCCCAAGTCGGCATTGCCGGCAGCGCCGTCATCGGCTCGCAGGTCATTCTCGCCGGGCAAGTCGGTGTCGCCGGGCACCTTACCATTGGCGACGGCGCAACGGCGCTGGCGCAGAGCGGCATCCCCAACGATGTGCCGCCAGGACAGCAAGTCGCCGGCTACCCGGCCGTCGAACGGCGGCAGTGGCTACGGATTTCGGCCGCGCAGGCGAAGCTGCCGGCGTTGCTCAAATTGGTCCACACCCTCGAAACACGCCTTGCCGCGCTCGAGGCTAAGTGCAGCGCAGAAAGGAAACTCGAATGAACTGCACATACTTCCGGTTGTGTTGGCTGGGTATTCTCGCCCTGTGCCTTTTGCCGGCGAGCCTGCCCGGGCGCGCCACGGCGCAAGGAGGCTTCACGAGCGCCTACACCGACCTCAACACACAGTGTCGCGCAGGGCGCGCTGCGGCCGAGGGAAGCGACGCGCCAACCTATTGCGCCGGTCGGGGCGGCTATCGCCTGCTGATCAGCTACAGCGCCTGGGCTGCCGATATTTTTGTGGAATCGCGCGACGGGCGATTTTCCTCTCTTGTCGCCGGCGGGCAAGCGCCGCATTACGACCGCCAGAAAGGGCGCAAAATCGAGTGGCGTCTCGCCAACGGGAAGCCCTTCGCCGTGATTGCGCGAGCGTTTGAATACTCTGTCGGCGAGAACGGCGCGCCGGACTTTTCCCGGGAAGTCGGCGAGAAGCTGGTCGTCAAGGGCCTTGCCGGCTTTGAGCACATTGACGCTACCGTTGACGCCCGAACGACACCTAATGCCAATGCCCGCGCCCGCCAACTGGCGGACGAAGGCTACGACCGGAGAGCGGCGTCCCGATGAGCGCTGGTCGAGGTCGTCGCTCGGCGCCGGGCGGGCGGCGCGGCTGCTTGCCGATGATCATCGCCGGCATTGCCGTCGCGCTCTGGCTCGTCTGGCAGTTCCGGGACAGGTTCACACCTGCGCCGCCGACCTTGACCGGCAAGGTGCTCCACATCTATGCGATTGATGTCGGACAGGGCGACAGCTACCTCATTGTGACGCCGGAACGGAAAGCTGTCCTCATAGACGCGGGTTTGGCCGAGGCCGGCACACAGGTCGTGGCGTTTTTGCGCCGGCTGGACATCCGCGAACTCGATCTTCTGATCGCCACGCATCCCCACGCCGATCACATCGGCGGCATAGGCTACGTCTTGGAGGCTGTCAAAGTCAAAAACTTCCTCGACAGCGGGCAGGAGCACACGACACTGACCTACCGCCGGATGCTGGAAGCCGTCAAAACGCATGTCGGGCGATTGGTCATCGCCCAGGCAGGGCAGAAGTTCAACCTTGACAACGGCATTGTGCTAGCAGTGCTGGGCCCCCGGCAACCGTGGCTGCAAAACGTTTCCGGGAGCGACCTTAACGCCAACTCGATTGTTATGCGGTTGGACTACGGACAGTTTTCAATGTTGTTTACCGGCGATGCCGAAGATGAAACCGAAGCGCGCCTTTTGGCGGACAAAGCACCGCTCAATGTCAAGGTCCTCAAAGTCGCCCATCACGGCTCCCGCCATTCGACCAAAGAACCGTTCCTGCGTGCCGTCAAGCCGGAAGTCGCCATCATTTCCTGTGGGGCAACCAACCGTTACGGTCATCCCACGCAGGCGACACTCGACCGGCTCCGACGCAGTGGAGCTACGGTGTACCGTACCGACGTGCACGGCGACATCACCATCGCGACCAACGGCAGCGAGTATGTCATCACACCGGCGCGCAAAGCGACCACCGAGGCTGTCTGGCGCGGCCGGCACCCTGACGCCGCCGCCAGCGATGCGATGCCGGAACGTCGCACTGAACAGGTGCAAACCCCATCGTAACCGGCCGTCAAACCCGGCCGGTTCACATCCGAAATACGCCGTAGCGCGACGCCGGCTCGCTGGTGAAGTCGGCGTTGTACGCCATGGATACCCCCAAGCTCAGCACACGGCGTGTATCACGGGGATCGATGATCCCATCGTCCCACAGGCGCGCCGTCGCATAGTATGCCGAAGATTGCGCTTCAAACTGCTCAACCACTTCGCGCCGCATTGCCTCCAGTTGCTCGGCGTTGGGTGTCTGACCACGCGCTTTCATAGCCGCCACCCGCACCTGCACCAGGACGCCGGCCGCCTGCTCACCACCCATGACGGCAATCCGGCTGTTGACCCATGAAAAGAGCAACCGGGGATCGTAGGCGCGGCCGCACATGGCGTAGTTCCCGGCGCCGTATGAGCCGCCCACGATGACCGAAAACTGCGGCACGCTCGCGTTGGAGACAGCCTGAATCATCTTTGAGCCGTGTTTGACAATGCCCTCGTGCTCGACTTTTTTGCCGATCATAAAGCCCGGTGTGTTGTGCAGGTAAATGATCGGAATCCGCGCCTGATTGCAGAGCTGGATGAAATGCGCTGCCTTGAGCGCGCATTCCGAAAACAGCACGCCGTTGTTGGCGACAATCCCGACCGGGAAGCCGTCAATGTGGGCATGACCCGTCAGCAGCGTTGGGCCGTAGTCGCGCTTGAACTCGAAAAAGCGCGAGCCGTCCACAATCCGGGCGATGACTTCGCGCATATCGAACGTCTTGCGCGGATTGACCGGAATGATGCCCAGCAGCTCATCCGGGTCATAGGCCGGCAGTTCCGGCGTGCGGTAGTTGGGCACGGGTGGCTTGCGCCAGTTGAGGCTGGCAACGATTTCGCGCCCGATGCGGATGGCGTCTTCATCATCTTCGGCCGTGTAGTCACTCACGCCCGACACACGCCCGTGCATGTCCGCGCCGCCCAGGGTTTCGTCGTCAATATCCTCGCCCGTCGCCGCCTTGACCAACGGCGGCCCACCCAGAAATACCTTTGCCTGACGGCGCACCATCACGGCATAGTCAGACATGCCGGGAACGTACGCGCCGCCCGCTGTGCTACTGCCGAACACGAGTGCAATCTGCGGAATGCCGCGCGCCGACAGCCGCGCCTGATTGCCAAAGCCCCGTCCGCCTTCGACAAACATTTCCGCTTGGTAGAACAGATTTGCCCCGGCAGACTCCACAAGCGAAATACAAGGCAGGCGATTTTCCAGGGCAATCTGCTGGGCGCGGAGGCTTTTCTTCACCGTCATCGGGTAGAACGCGCCGCCCTTGACCGTCGCGTCGTTCGCCGTGATAAGACACTCGACGCCGTGAACCCGCCCAATGCCGGCAATGAACGACGCGCACGGCGCTTCGTTGTCGTACATATCCCACGCCGCCAGCGGCGACAGCTCTAGAAAATCGCTGCGCGGATCAAGCAGATGGGCGATGCGCTCGCGCGGCAGCAGCTTTCCGCGCGCGCGGAATTTTTCCTGCGCCGCCGGGCCGCCGCCCTGCTTGACCAGCTCAAGACGTTCATGCAGTTGTGCGCACTGCGCCAGCATAGCGGCGTAGTTGGCTTGAAATTCTTCACTATCGGTCTGAAGTTTCGACTCAATCAACATAGGCTTGTTTGACTCGGATGCGCCGTCCAAGGCGCGACGGCGCAAGGATTGCCTGACGACCTACGCTGCGCCTGCCCCGCGCAGCCGATTGACATCAGGTTCAAGTGTTTGTTACAGGGCTTTCTCAGTCAGCTTCTGCCGCTTGCCTCAATGCCAGAAAAGCTTCTTTTAGAGGCTGACTCACTGCACTATCTGGTTCGCTCAATACAAGGCTTTGGTAGGAATCCGAAAACTTGGCTCGTGACCTGTGGAAAAAATGCAAAAAATGACGCAGAAAGCCTATGCAATCAAGTACAGCAATCTCAGTTCCACCAGTTCTTTCATAGCATCCTGCCGCATAAGACTTAACTTCATCGCTAACTACATCGGTGGCGATAAAGATATAGTTATGTATACTATTAGTAGTCGAAGCAATCTTTTCAAGCGCACGGTCAATATCATCAATAGTCACTCGTTTCATTTTCATCTCATATACCGTTACCACGTGGTCATCATTCTCAAGACATACTTCCACATCTCCTAAGGAACCTGTTTGTTCATCAGCAGCGTTATGACTATGTAATGGCAATATGCGCTCACCAAGTTTTTCTCCCACAGAATTATAAGCCGCAGCCACAATCAAAACGGGCAATCTGCTAGAATTTTTACACTTGAGGTGCTGTTCAATCAAGTTAACAATCTCTTCAGATGACAGGGGTAACATATCTTCAGATGAAAATCCAGCGAGTAAGGTATTGATTCTTGTCTGCTTCTCTTCTCGCATAAGAAGCAGTATACGCACGACTTCAGTCAACAAATCTTCTGCTGTTACTTTCTCTCGATAAACGTCATCAAGTAATTGTAGAGTTGCTTTGTACACTTGGCGAGGTTTTCCTACCAAATCTAAATCTGTCGTAAGCGGTCTATCTAAATTGCGAAATGCAGGGGTAAGAAAAGCGGTTGTTAGGTTTAATGGCAAATGATTTTCATAAACGAAACGAGTAATGTACTTTTCATCATATGAGCGACCAGAGAAAGCATCAGACTCGCCGATTTCAGTATATGGCTTCCGAGGACCAACATCTGGCCGATCTATTTTGGCTAATAGGCAAGCCATGAGGAGTCTTGTACATGCCCAATTACCAATCTGGCGGCATACATATTCAACTCGTGAGCGAATATCATCGTCTGAAATAACTGGCGTGGTTATATCTGCCAAAGCACGTCTCAGGATTTTTGAAAGAATCTCGTCGGGTCTGCTCATTGTCGTATCCTAAAATAGCGTTTTAGAGTTGACTGCTTTGGGGTCATAATTTGTCCACAGAATCTCGGTTCGCTCATCTTTTGTTGAGTGTATTGTTTTAGTTGGAGCAATGTTCTTGTACCACTTTGTAGAAGGGTACAACTCGTTCATCAAATCACAATCATAACCCGAAATAGCTACAAGACCTTGAACCGAATTTAATACTGATGCTAACTTACGGTGTTTTTCATCACTCATTTCGTAAGCATAAGCCTTGTTATCACCCCGTGTGTTATGAACATACGGAGGATCACAGTAAAAAAGTGTCCTTGGTGAGTCATACAAACGTATGACTTCAATAGCAGGCCTGTTTTCAATTTGCACACGCAACAAGCGCAGTGCTATATCTGGTAGGTCTTCAACTGCACCGAGCCAGCGAGATACAGCGCCTGCCATCCCTGCTCTGCTTGTGTTTTTACAATTAGCCCATCGTCCTAGCGTTGCAGATTGAGCCAAACCTGTTCGCACTTGACGAGCACGAACATAAAATCTTCTTGCACGTTCAACAGGGTCTAAAGATGGGTCTATCTCGCAAGCTATTGCAAATTCTTCCCGTGAAAAAGGTGTGAGTCCGATTGCTCTTATCAAACGTTCTGTTTCATCTCTTAAGACTCGGAAGAAGTTTACAACTTCACCATCAATATCATTGTATGTTTCTACAGGCGAAGGTTCTCGATTTAATAAAACAGCAGCCGAACCACCAAATGGTTCACAATAATGGTGACATGAAGGAAGAAGGGGAAGTAGCCAGTTAAGGTGTGAATACTTCCCACCGTACCAACCAAAAGCTATGACTCGCCTTTTTCTTCGCTGAATGACTAGCGAAGGGGCGCCGCTTTTCATACGCTTTTCATTGCCTCCGCTATCTCCAAGGTTGCGTTTTGATTGGCCCTGTGAACTTGGCGCAGGCCTCATCGCGGCCACCCAGCCGAGCATACGCACACGATTCCGAGAAGCTAAGCTCTAGTGGGCGGTTGTTTGTACCACACCACAGCCAACCGTGGCTTCGGGATGGATTGCACACCGCCTCCGAGTGACACGCCCCCTTTCCGGGGTGAACGGGCCGTGTAGAATCAAAGCTTAGAACGGCGCAGCTTTCCCATGCCGCGCAGCCCTTGCGAGACCATGGACGCTTTCATCTGCGGTATTTGCGGTGGTCAGGACCGGTACGTACTTTCCGAGGTGGACGGCAAAACCGGTCGCCCCCTGACGACCGCGTTGTGCCTGCGCTGCGCCGTCGCGCAAGTGACGCCACGACCCGACGCGGAAACACTACATACGTTCTACACCCAGGCATATCGCGAAACCTACAAGGGTGTTCACCGTCCCAAGAAAAAGCACATCGTGCGGGCGGTGCGGCTGGCCCGTGAGCGCCTCGACTGGCTGGCCCCCTGGCTTGCGCCTGGCGCGCGGCTACTCGACATCGGCGCCGGCGGCGGCGAGTTTGTCGCCGTGGCGCGGGCGCGCGGCTTCGAGGCGGAAGGCATCGAGCCGCACGCGGGCTATGCCGCTCACGCGCGAGCGGCGTACGCCGCGCCGGTGGCGAGCGCCCCGCTCGACGCCCTCGAGCCGCGCCCGACCTTTCATCTCGTGACGGCCTTTCACGTCCTGGAGCACCTCCGCGATCCGGTCGCGGCGCTCGGCCGCTTGACCCAGTGGCTGACGCCCGAAGGCGCGCTGGCGATTGAGGTACCTAATCTCCTGTACCGGTACGCCGCACCGAACAACACGTTCTTCGCCGCGCATCTGTTCCATTTCACCCCGCAGACGCTGGCCCAGACGGCGGCGCGCGCCGGCTGGGCGACGCAGGCGACGCAGGTTGCCGGCGATGGGGCCGTGATTCGGGCGGTGTTCCGTCCCGGCGCATCGCCGGTCGAGTTGCCGCCTGCCAGCTTGGCGGCCGAGATTACAGCGCTTTACGCCCGGCGGACGTGGGGGCGTTACCTGGCGTCGCCGCGCGTGTGGCGCAAGTCGCTCGCCCGCCTGGGTCGGGTTGCCGAAGAGTATTTCTGGAGCTGGCGTTGCCGTGAGGCGCAGGATGTCATTCGCCGGCTGGCATAGCGTGGTGCCTGGGTTGCGCTTGCCGCTGACCGCTCGCCTTGAGGCTGTCGAGAATGCGCCCCCGAAAGGCGGCCGTCTCGCGGCGAATCGCTGCTTCGTCCAGGGTCAGCAGGCGCCGGTCGCGCATGAGCAGTTTGCCGTGAACGACGACCGTTTCCACATCGCTGCTCTTCGTGGCATAGACGAGCGTTGAATACAGGTTGTAGTTCGGAAGTTGGCGCGGATGTGAAACATCTACGACGATGAAGTCGGCCAGCTTGCCGACCTCTAGCGAGCCGATTCGGTCGGCCAGGTGAATGGCCCGCGCGCCGCCGATGGTCGCCATTTCCAGCGCCGTCTGCGCCGGCACAACCGTCGGATCGCGGCGCATGACTTTATGCAGCTTCGCCGCGGTATCCATTTCCTCAAACATATCCAGGTCGTTGTTGGACGCCGCGCCATCCGTGCCAAGTCCAATGGCCAGCCCGGCGGCGAGCATGTCCGGGACCGGCGCAACACCGGCAGCAAGCTTGAGGTTGCTCTGCGGACAGTGCACGACGCCCACCCGGTGTTTCTCCAGCAGCGGATACTCATCGGCCGTGATCTGAATCACGTGGGCAGCAATGGTACGCGGCCCGAGCAACCCCACCCGCTCGACGTGCGGCACGGGACGCTTGCCGTACCGTTCCAGAATGGTCTGGGTTTCGGTGTCGGCTTCGGCCAGGTGCGTCACCAGCGGGACGCCGTGTTTGTCAGCTAGCTTGCGGCAGGCGACCAGCGTTTCCGGCGCGCAGGTGTAGGGCGCGTGCGGCGCCACCGCCGGCGTGATGAGCGGATGCCCGGTTTTGTACTTCTGGATGAAGCGCTCGGCATTTTCCAGCCCGAGCTGCGGCGTCAGCGCATCGGGGACGGGAAAATCAATGACGGTCTGCCCCAAGATGGCGCGCAGCCCGGCAGCTTCCGTGACTTCCGCGATGTCACTCTCGAAGTAGTACATGTCTACGAAGCAGGTCGTTCCGCCGCGAATCATCTCCAGGCAGGCGAGGCGCGTTCCGGCGCGAACCATCTCACGGGTGACGTTTTTTGCCTCGGCCGGGAAAATGACCTGGGTCAGCCATTCCTGAAGCCGCATATCGTCGGCGAGGCCGCGGAAGAGCGTCATCGGCGCGTGTGTGTGTGCGTTGATCAGGCCGGGCAACACCGCCTTGCCATCTGCTTCCAGTACGGTTTTAGCCCGGTAGCGCACCGCTTCGGCGGCCTCGCCAACGGCGACAATCCGCTCGCCGCGCACCGCCAAAAACCCGTTCGCGATAACGCGCCGCTGCGCATCCATCGTGACAACCGTGCCACCGCGCACGAGGAGGTCCACAGCCTCGACGCTCCGCATGTGTCCGTCCGTCAAGGCCACCGCCGCCACAAGCAGCCAGACCGCCAGGGCCTCCAGCAGCGGCAGCAGCCTGCGTCGTAATCGGGTGTCGCAGATTCGCATCGGCTCAGGCATGGGCTAACGCGCCGGTGGCGCGATGGGCTTCCAGAATGGCTGCTGCCGCACGGCGGCCGCTCGCCACGGCCCCTTCCATGCTGTCGTAAAACCGCTGCTGCGTGTAGCCGCCGGCCAGGAAGAAGTTCGGCACGGGCGTCTTCTGCGTCGGACGCAGCCGGTCAATGCCCGGCTTGGTCGCAAATACCGACTGTGGAATGCGGACAACGGTAGCTTTGGTGATGTTCGCTTTCGGCGCCGTGTTGGGAAAGCACGCTTTTACATCTTCCCAGACGCGCCCAATGATGTCCTCATCGCTCCACCCAATGATGTCGCGGGCCGGCGCAACAACGAACTCCATCCGCGAACGCCGCTGCGCCATTTCTGCTTTCTGGTCCAGAAAGTAGTCAGGCGTCGTGTTGCCGAAATCGGCATAGACCGGAATGACGCCGTCGGGACAGAAAAGAATGTTGTCAATGAAGGAAATCTGGCGGTCAAACCACATCTGCACCGTGACGACCGGTACGCCCTCAAACTGGTCGAGATTGCCGAAAAACGGGTCTTCCTTGAGTTCTGATGGAATGACGCGCTGGAGCTTGTGAATCGGCAGTGCTGTCAGGTAGTAGTCGCCGGTGACGCGCTCGCCGGTGATGAGCTCCACGCCGGCAATCCGGCGGCGCTCGTCGAGAATCAGTGTCTTGACATTGCAGTTGACGCGGATGCGACCGCCCTTGCTTGTGATGTAATCCGCCAGCGGCTGCGTGAGATGTTCCTGCGGCGAGCCTTTCAGAAAGCCCATGCGCGACGCATGCGGCTCGCGCAAAAATGTTCCGGCGACATCTAACACGACCTTGGCGGAGATTTCTTCCGGCGGCATAAACTTCAGCGACAGCGTCATGGGCAGAAACATCTTCTTGAGCATGCGGTCGTTAATACCCCAGCGCCGATGCCACTCCTGATACGTGTAGCGATCCTGTGCCGCCATGTACTGGTCGCTGCCGAAAATCATCGGAAACAGCGATTTGCCGAGGGTCAGCTTTTCGGGCAGCGAAAAGTAGTGATTTTCAAACACTGCCGGCAACAGATGAAACGGCGACGGTAAATTGGTGGTCCGGAAGCTGAACCGTTCACCGCCTGCCAGCGTGTAGGTTAGCTTGTGCTCCTTCCACAGAATTCGGTTGTAAATGCCGAGTTCCTTCATCAGCTCGTAAATCTCGACATACGCGCCGAAAAACACGTGCAGGCCCGTCTCGATCCAGTCGCCGTCGGCATCCTTCCACGCAGAGACCTTGCCGCCGAGGATGGGGCGCTGCTCCAAAAGCTCAACCTCGAAGCCGTTATCCACAAGCGTTTTCGCGGCCGCCAATCCGGCCAGCCCACCACCGCAAATGACGACGCGCGGTCGTCCGCCCGTCGTCGTTGCCAAAGCCGTTGCTGTCATGTTCTGAAGACCTCAAAAGGAAACGTTGCCGGGGGCAATGGAATCAAGCTGCAGGTCGCTAGCCTAGCACTGTGCCCCATGACTGTAACGTATCCTTGCCGACGCCGAATCCTTGCCGCCGCCGCAATCGGTAGGTCTTCGGCGTCGTGCTGCACCGACTGCGCAGCGGGCTGAGCCGAGACCTGTCCGCCCCAGGGGCGGGATTCTCGCCCGGTGACAGTCTGGAAAAGACAGAAAGACAGGATTGTGGCCCCTACCATTCCCGATGCCCTGCGCGCCGCAAAACCACAACGACCTCAGACCCGCCGAAGGCGGTTTCGGCAACCGCCATCACGACGAATTGAAAGCCTTCGCGACCTGCTTCATTCAGTTCCTTTTGCATCGTTGAGGTTCGTGATGTCGCCAGCAGCTTGTACTCAACGGGGACAGGCCGGCCCACTGCCGGGCGCTCCAGAATCACCACTCACTCCTTACCGCCAAATGTCGTTTCAAAAATGGTTTTGCCGCGAACTTCAAAACCCTTCCGCCCGGCATCGGCCAGCTCCCTGGCGAGGGTCGAGGTCTTGTTAGTTGCCAGCAGTTTGTACTCATATGTCACCTCGGCGTCTGCGGTGCGCGACCTGATCACCACCGACTCCTTGCCACCAAAGGCGGTTTCTCCCCCCATCACACCCTCAAAGCGAAAGCCTTCCTGGGCTGCCTGATTGAGTTCCCGTTCCAGGGTTGAGGTTTTCGTCGTGGCCAAAAGCCGGTACGCAATGCGCCGATCAAGGCCGGCGCGGGGCAACGCACGCTCAGGCGCCTGGGCCGCCACGATATCACCAACACCGAGGCAACGGACAAACAACAAGGTGGCTAACAAGTGACGTACCATGGGCTATTCTCCTCCGCCGAATGTCCTCTGGAGCGAGCTGGCGATACGACCGACCGGCTTGCCACCTAGCTCCTCTGAGACAACGCAAGGCGTTCTCCGGCACCGCACCACACGGTCCGTCCCAACCTAGCGGTTCGGGGGCAGGTTCGTCCGCCGGCGGTTGTGCCCTGCCGGCCAACCCGGCTTGCCGACACAACCACGCCGGGTAGATGGTCTCACCGAAGCGCAGCTCGACACGAGCTGTCCCTGCCCAGAGCGTACAACCGCCGGAGGTGGGCTCTACCGTGCGGTGCCGACCAGGTGCACTTACGAAAATGTCCCCAACGTCTCACGCAGCGCCGCCAGTTGTGCCTCCAGCGTCGCCCGTTGCTCGGTCTTTTCCGCCACAACTTCCAGAGCAGCACGTTCGGCGAATCCAGGACGATTCACCACTTCAAGCAACTGGGCTAGTTCCTTTTCGCGCCTTGTCAGTTCTTTCTCGAGCCGCGCGCGCTCGGCCTGGACATCCACCAGACCGGTGAGCGGGATTGCGAGTCGGACGCCATCCGCCGTCAGGCTGCGCGCACAAAAGCCCAGTTCCGGCAGCGTCGTGTGCCCGGTCAGCGACGCTGCCCGGGTCAGCCGCAGAATCGCAGCTTGTTGCTCGGCAAAAAGCGCCAACCGCTCCGGCTCAGCCGCGACATGCAGGTCCACCAATGCCCCCGGTGGAAGGTTCATTTCGGCGCGAATATTTCTGACGCGCGCAATGAGGCCGATGACCGATTCCATGGCGCGTTCCGCCGCCAGATCGCGCTGCGCTTGGCCAGGTTGTGGATAAGGGGCGATACAGAGGCTGGACGGGCGCGTTCCAGCCGGCCACACATACGGACTGATGCGCTGCCAGAGTTCTTCCGTGATAAAGGGCATAAAGGGATGCAGTAAGCGCAGCGCCTGCTCGAGTGTTGCGGCGAGGCGGCCGCGTGCGGCCGTCCGTTTCGACGTGTCTTCCGCCCCCGAAACCACCGGCTTGACCAGCTCGATGTACCAGTCGCAGAAGTCGTTCCAGAAAAATTTGTAGAGCACCAGGGCTGCGTCATGGAATCGAAACGACTCCAGGGCATCATGGACATCGTTTATGACGCGCGTTAGGCAGGACGTTATCCAGCGGTCGGCCAGGGTCGGCGGTGCATCTACCGGTAACGGCGCAGCTGTCTCCGGCAAGTGGCCGAGCGTGAAGCGCGCCGCGTTCCATATCTTGTTGGCAAAGTTGCGCGCCGCCTCCATCTTGCTCTCCTGGAGCTTGATGTCATTTGCGCCGGTAACGGCCGACACCAGTGAGAAGCGGACGGCGTCTGTCCCGTACTTTTCAAACACATCCAGGGGATCAACGACGTTGCCCTTGGTTTTTGACATCTTCTGACCTTGCGCATCGCGCACCAGGCCCGTGACAAACACCGTGCGAAACGGCACATCGCCCGTGAAGTGCAGGCTCATCATCATCATCCGGGCCACCCAGAAGAAAATGATGTCGAAGCCGGTGACCAGCACATCGGTCGGCGTAAAGGTGGTCAGATCGGCATTGGCGGCATCCTGTGCCGGGTCTCCCGTCCAGCCAAAAGTGGAAAAAGCCCACAGTGCCGAAGAAAACCAGGTATCCAGTACATCTTCATCCTGCGTCAAGACCGCGTCATCACCGACGCCGAGCCTTTGCCGCGCTTCAGCTTCAGAGCGGGCGACCGCAAAGCGGCCATCGGCGGTGTACCAGGCCGGAATGCGGTGGCCCCACCACAGTTGTCGTGAGATGCACCACGGGCGAATGTTCTCCATCCAGTCAAAGTACACCTTTTCCCACGTGGCGGGGACAAAGCGCGTCCGCCCGTCCCGCACGGCCTGGATGGCAACTTCCGCCAGCGGTTTGACATCGAGAAACCACTGCTCCGACACAAGCGGCTCAATCGGGACACCTGACCGCTGACAGTGGCCGACGTTGTGAGTGTAGTCCTCAACGTTGACCAATGCTCCTTCGGCCGCGAGGCGTGCGACCACATTTTCGCGTGCCTTGAAGCGGTCGAGTCCGGCAAAAGCGTCGCCGGCAGCTTCGGTCATCGTTCCATCCTTGCCGATGACGGTAATGAACGCCAAGTTGTGCCGCTTGCCCATCTCAAAATCGTTCGGGTCATGGGACGGCGTCACTTTGACGACACCAGTGCCGAAGTCTTTTTCCACCAGCGGATCGGCAATGACCGGGATTTCGCGGCCGATTAGTGGCAACCGCACCCGCCGCCCAACGAGATGCCGGTAGCGGTCATCATCCGGGTGAACCGCGACCGCCGTATCGCCCAGCATGGTTTCCGGGCGCGTCGTCGCCACGACTACACGTTCCGCGGTATCCACAACCGGATAGGCAATGTGGTAGAGCTTCCCGCGAACTTCCTTCATCTCCACTTCCAGGTCAGAGACGGCCGTTTGAAGTTTGGGCGACCAGTTGACCATGTATGCCCCACGGTAAATCCGTCCCTCGTCGTAGAGGCGCACAAAGACTTCGCGCACGGCGCGGCTGAGGCCCTCGTCGAGCGTGAAGCGCTCGCGCGACCAATCCACGCTGACGCCTTCCAGACGCATCTGGCGCTGGATCGTGCCGCCGGATTCGGCTTTCCACGCCCAGACACGAGCTTCAAAGGCCGCGCGTCCGAGGTCGGTACGCTTAATACCTGCCTGGGCCAACTGCTTCTCGACCACCATTTGGGTGGCAATCCCGGCGTGGTCGGTGCCCGGCAGCCACAGTGTTCGCCGTCCCTGCATGCGCCGCCAGCGGGTGAGGACATCCATCAGCGCGTGCTGGAGGGCATGCCCCATGTGGAGCGAGCCGGTGATGTTGGGCGGCGGAATGACGATACAGAATGGCCGTCCTTCCCCTCTGGGCTGGAAGTAACCGCCCTGCTCCCAAAAAGGATACCATTTTTGTTCAACGTCTTTCGGGTTGTAGGCCTTCGGCAGATTGTTTGGCATGATGCTCGCTAAGCTCGGTCCTGAAGAATGTGGTGCGCACTGTAAAGCCAAGTGTTGTAGCAGGAAGCGCTGCTGATTTCACGACTTTCAAACCGACGCGCCGCTAGGCTAGGCTTGTGATGCAAACATTATCCCGCTTGCTCGTCCCCGTCCTTTGCAATATTTCCATTTCTGGTGGTAAACATCGCGTATGCCAATCGTGACGTTCCAGCCGTCCGGGCAAAAGGTGGAAGTAGCGCCCGGCACGACCCTGTTGAGCGCGGCCCAGCAGGCCGGTCAGCCCTTGCTCCATTTTTGCGGTGGTCATGGCATTTGTCAGACATGCGAGATTCGCCTCGATCCGGCCGCAGCCGCCGCGCTATCCACGCCGGACATCAAAGAACAACGCTGGTTTGACCCTGACGACCTGGCAGCGGGACGACGGTTGGCGTGCTGTGCACAGGTGCAGAAGGACTTGTCCGTAACCTTACCGGCCGCAAAGCGCTTTGACATTGCTGCGCAGTTCGAGAAACTGACCCTGAGCGAGGGACTTCAGCTTTGGTTGCGGATGGTGGCAGCGGCATCGGAAGATTTTCTCAACCATGCCCGCCACGGCTACGCAGCGCTCCTGAACGGGATTGAGACCGTTCAGGAGAAAGGGGTTGCCGAACTGCCCACGCTGACGGCGCAGTTTATCAATGCCAGTTTGACCAACAGCATTTTGGCTTTTGAGGCAGTTGCCACCGGTATGGCGCGCAGTATGGGCGCTACGGTGTCGCCGGCAGGGCGGGCGGCGGCGGGGCCTCAGCCGGAAACGCCACGGCCAACCGCCGAATCCCGAACATCGGAGTCAAAGCCGGTCACGATGGAAGTGCGCAGCCGACCGCGGCCAGCAAGCGAGTCGCGTACCGGAGGAAGCGAGCCACGTACCGGAGCGAGCGAGTCACCTAAGTCCGGTGAGCGGCGCTCATGAGTGTTCTTTCCGCGTCGGTAGAAAGCTTTTTACCCACCGGTAACACGTTCGTAACGTAGCTGGTGATAATAGCCGGTGGGTGAGCTTTACCAGTCTGGCTTTGCGGCATCGGAAGTTGTTTTCGATGCCGCTTTTTGTTTCGATGCGTTTGTTCTGAGTGATTCTCCCCAGGAGCGCGGTCCATCGGTCCGCTCCGCTGGTTGGTGCGGTTCGTCGTCATGGAGATGCTCTTGGCATTTGCTGTCAGCACCATCACCCTGGCAACGCCGCTGATGCTGGCGGCTTTGGGGGAAACCGTCTCGGAACGCGCCGGCGTGGTTAACATCGGCATTGAAGGCATCATGTTGACGGCCGCTTTCACCAGCGTTGCTGTTGCCTACGCAACTGCCAATCCCTGGTCGGGGCAAGCGGCAGCCCTGGTTGGTGGTCTGCTCTTTGCAGCAAGCTTTACGGCGCTCACCGTCAACGCCGCGCGCGATGCGCTGCTGGTCGGGACAGCCGTCAACATGTTCGCCTTGGGGCTGACAGCCGTTGCGCGGCGCGAATTAGTCGGCGACTCCAATACAGCGTTTGTTGTGCCGACCTTGCCCATCTGGAGCGGGCCGCTGGTTGCCTGTGCGCTAACTGTCGGGGTCTGGTACTGGCTGTTTCAGACACCCTCTGGTCTCGGTCTCCGCGCCGCCGGCGAAAACCCCACGGCGGTGGCCAGCGCAGGGCTAAGCGTTGCGCGTCTGCGCTGGACGGCGTCGCTCTTCAACGGTGCAGCCTGCAGTTTGGCCGGTGGCTATCTGGCATTGGGCTTGTCAAATACTTTTGTCGAAGGCATGACAGCCGGGCGAGGATTCATTGCCTTGGCGATTGTGCTTGTCGGTCGGCGGCATCCGGGCGGCGTCGTCCTCGGAGCACTCGGCTTTGGCGCTGCCAGCGCCCTGCAGTTCCGCTTGCAGGCCTTGGGCGTGGACGCCGTGCCGTATCAGTTCTTTTTGGCACTGCCCTATCTCCTGACGCTCGCAGCCGCCGCTTGGGTCGGCCGTCGGATGACGCCTGCCCGCGCGGCACGGTGAATTCGCACGGTGCACTCACGCGGTTGGCTCCTCGTCACCCAGCGAGCCGTTCCAGATACATCGCAGCGCCTCCAGCGCGTCGGCGCGCACCAACTCGTTGTCGTCCTTGACGACCAAGCGTCGCAACGGACGAATGGCTTTTGGATGCTTGATTTTACCCAGTGAGCGCGCAGCTCCGGCGCGTACCAGATAGTCGGCATCCTCCAGCAAGTTTACCAACGCCTCCAAAGCACGCACGTCGGACAAATCACCCAGCGCGACGGCGGCCGCATAGCGAACCCAGTGGTGAGCATCGCGTGCCATCGGAAGTATCGCGTCCAAGTCGGGCTTGTGGTGCAGGCGTCCTAAGGCAATGGTGACCGAACTGCGCACCAATGGGTCGGGATGCTGTAAATCGGGCAGAAGGGTCTGCAACGTTGATTCATCGCCGAGTTCACCAATGGCGTCGGCGACGGCAACCCGCACCCACCACTCCGGATCGTGCAACATCAGCAGCAGATGCGGGAGGGCAGAGGTTTCCTGGCGCAAGCGCAACGCCTCCACCGCTTGCAACCGCACCTGTGCTGACTCATCCGACAACGATGCAATCAGTGTTTCTACAGGTGTTTCAGGAGAAATCATCGACGTATCGCTCATGGCACTCACGGTACCGGTTCGTGGGTGAGGTTCGGAAGTGATGATACGGTTCGAGAAACTCTACAGGCGGCTCTCCCCATCTACGGTATGTTGACGTTCAAAGATGACCAAACCTACACTTTGTGGCTACGGTCCCGACAAGGTCTCCCTGGACTACGGGGCGTCACGTGGCAGATCGACAACATTGCTTCCCTGACCGTTTATGACGACGCTTTACTTTTCCCGGACACCGCTTGGCTCCGTTCGCGCCGAACGAAGCCCTCTGGGACAGTGGATTCTTGTGGTGCTGGGATTCCCGCTTGTTGCCGGGCTGGTCGGCGCCGGCATGGCGCTCTGGGTTCGATCTCCATCAACGATGGGCAAACTGGATGTCGTCACGATGCCCTCCGGCGCAGAAGTCTGGCTCGACGGTCAACGGATCGGTACGACGCCGTGCACGATTGAACGGGTGAGGTCTGGCTTGCATACCGTGCGCGCCGTCCATGAGGGCTTCCTCCTTGCCGAGCGTGAAGTGTTTGTCGAGCCAAACGACGCGACAACAGAAGCAGTCAGTTTTGTCCTGCAGCCCATTAAGCCAGAGTGTTCACCGACAGCCGTCGTCAGCGGCGCGCCGACGGAGCGCATCGCCGAGTTTCTCCAGCGTGCTCTGGACGCTTTTCAACGTGGCGACTGGGCGACGCCGGCCAATGACAATGCCCTGTACTACGCCGACGCCATACTGCTCATTCAACCGGACAACGAGCCGGCGCGGGCCCTGCGCACGCAGGTCCGCCAGGCCCTCATTCGCCAGGCCGAACTTGCTGCCAGCCGGGGCGATCTGGCAACGGCACAAACCAACTACACCCTACTGTTGACGCGCTTCCCCAGCGATGAACAAACCACGGCCGGCATGGCATGCATCGCCGACCTCATTGAGGCGAACCGCGGGCGCGCCCTGCACTTCCTGACCCTGGCCGAAGCAGCACTCGCCGCCGGGCGTGATCTCGATCCTCCACAAGCGAACGCCTATTTCTACCTTTCTCAGGCCCTGGTGCATGACCGTAGCCAGTCACAGGCGCAGGCGCTGCGCGCTGAGCTCCGCCGCCGTGCCCGGCAAAAAGCCGAAGCCTACGTCAGTGCCGGAAACCTTGCCCAAGCTCTTGCCGCATACCGGCGGCTTGCACGGCTTTTCCCGGAAGACCGGACCGTGTATAACCGCCTACACCAACTGGAACGCCAATCGGCAGCCGCTCAGGCGCCAACGATCGCTGCCATCTCACTACCGGCCACGCGCCAAACGAAAGACCTCACGGCCGGACAAACCGGGACGCTTCGCTTTTCTGCGACAGGACTGGTATTCGCCGCATCACACGGAGCAGAAAGCCTTTCCCTAACCACGGAGACCATTGCTGCTTTCCAGGTGTCAAGCGGCCGGCTAAGCGTGACGACAACCGACGGTGAAACCTACCATTTCGTAGGTCGTGACTTTGAGCGCGGAACGGCAGTCTGGCAGACAGTGCGCAAAAACTCGCTCCCCCTACGCCAATCCCGACTCCACGAACACCCTGATGCGTCCCAACCCTCTCCCTATGACCGCCGAAGACAACCACCTACTACGCCCGACGGATAGGCTCACCGCCTTCCTGCACGACTATTTCGGCGCCGCTGTGCTCACCATCGAACCCCTCTTGGGCGATGCGTCAACCCGCATGTACTTCCGTATCCACCGGAACGGTGAAAGTTTCATCGCCGCTGTGTACGGAGAGCCGTTCGACGCCAAAGCGTTTGCATATTTGGATGTCACCCATCTGTTTCAGGCCGCCGGAATTCCTGTCCCACAGGTCCTGGCGGTGGATGGCGCGCGTGGCATCGTCCTTCAGCAGGATGTTGGCGACTGCCGTCTACAGGACGCTTTGGCTGCCCAGCCCGAAGTCACCCGCCAAATTGACTATGACCTTGCCCTGCGCCTAATCATCAAGATTCAGAAAACAACCCCTGCAGCCCAAGCGACCAATTCCTGTGCCTGGCGACAAGCATTCGACGACGAAAAGTTGTTCTGGGAAATGAACTACTTTTTCCGCAACTACGTCGAGCGGTATCGGCAACAGCGACTGTCGCCGGAGGTCGAAGCACTGACGCTAGGGGAACTGTTTGCCCTTGCCCACCGCCTGGCGCAGACGCCGCGCGTGGTGTGTCACCGGGACTATCATGCCCGGAACCTGATGCGCCACGCCGGACAGCTCTGGGTCATTGACCACCAGGATGCACGCCTGGGGCCGGCAACCTACGATCTCGCCTCGTTGGCAGGCGATCCCTATGCGGCTTTAGACACCGACTTTCAAGCCGCGCTCAAGGAGCAGTTCTGGCGCCTGCACACAGCAGCCTTTGGCACGGAGTACTACCCCTCACGGGCGCACTTTGAGCGCGAATACCAGCTCATGCTGGTGCAACGGTTGCTCAAGGCCGTTGGGACGTATGCGTATCAGTTTGCCGTCCGTAACAACCCGGTCTACCTGAGCTACATTCCCATCGCTTTGAAAATCACGGCCGACGCGCTGGCGCACATCGCCGACCTCCCGTGGGTGACCCGGTTGGTTCACACATCGTTAGAAAGTGAAATGGCAGCCGTCAGTGAGCCGTTGCTGCGTACGGGAGCGCTGCCATCTGGTGTACAGGGTGCCGCTTGAGAGTGCCCGTTGACACTGGCGCAGCGTGGGCACATCCCTCAGGAGAGGCTGGCCCCCAGGGCTGTACGCCAACGGCGAACACCCTGGGGTTGTGTCCGTCTCTGCACCGTAGGTTTGTTCCTGCTACTTCCTGAAGTGCGGCCCAGCCGATGCGGCACTTCAGGTTCGCGCCGCACCGTTGAGGTTCGCACCGCGCCCTCAAGGTCAGCGCCGCGCCGTCGCTTCGCTGGCCGCCGTATCACTCGGCGGCGTGCCGTACGGCACGCCGGCAGTCACCGGTGCGGCATCGGTCTGTTTTTTCTCAAAGCGACGAATGTACTCGACCAAATAGTTAATTTGTTGCAGCGTCAGCTTATCCTTATAAGCTGGCATGACCTTACCCTTGCCGTTGACGATGGAAGTGACCATCCCCGGCGAGGAGTTATTCCGCTGCCACCCGGCATCCTGGAAGTTGGTGGCATTGATAGCTTTGTTTCCGCCGCCGTTGACCTGGTGGCAACCGGCACAGGAGGCATAGTTGCGTGTTTGAAGTTCTGCCAGCATTGCCTTGTAATGGGCGATTTCCTCTGCCGGTGTATCGGCGGGCAAATTATCTGTCGTACCTTCATAGAGGACTTGCGCCTCACGGAGGAAGGCTGGCGTGGCACGGGAAGAAGCGATGTGCGACACACCAAGGCGTGGCTCGCTCGCGTTCCGCGCACCGACAAAACACCCGGCGGCACACACAGCCGCCAGGCCCAGCAAGACAACTTTTTTCACGCTGTCTGTCATGACCGTACTCCTCGATCCAACCGCTTGAATCGGCCTCCGGGGCAACTATCTTAGACCATGCTAAAGACTGCCCCTCAAGACGACCTCTTCGGTCAACTAGGGGTGGGCAATCGCAGAGGGTTACTTGTTCTGGCGTTCGGCCACCATCCGTTCGACATCGCTGAGCGTCGGCAACCCATTGCATTGCCTGCCCTTGAAAGCGCGCAGGTAGGCTACCAAATAGCGAATCTGCTTTGGACTGAGTTGGTTGTAGTACGCCGGCATCGCACCGCCGCCGTTCCCGATACCTTTGCCATTGTAAATCGAAGAATAAATCCCGCCGTCGGAGTTGTTTTCCTGCCAGCCGGGATCGGTGAAGTTGGTCGAGTGTGGGACGTTCCCACAACCGTTGTGACCGTGGCAACCAACACAGTTATTCTGAAACAGCGCCCGTCCTTCGCGATAAATCTCAAGGGGATCGCGGTACATTTCAGCCTCGTTGAGTTCAACCCGCACCGGCGAACCCAGCGGATCGTTGCCTGCCACATCCTGCTCGTTGACCTGTTGGAGGTTGACAGGTGTTACCCGGTCGCGCAGGGCGGCAGCTTCACGCGCACTGGGGGTATTTTCAGCGATGCTTTCCCGCACAATCTCCTCTGCCGTTTTGGAAGTCTGATTGCGCAACGGCATCGGCGCTTTCGGGTAGCGCGTTTCATTCAGATCGCGCGACCCAACAAAGCAACCGCCAACAAAAAGCGCCAAGGCACAGCCCAGCACGATGATCTTTACCTTCTTCTGCATGATGGTCACCTCGCATGGGCAGGGCGTTGATTACCCGGCCCGGCCCTCTCAATCAAGCACTGGCTGGGGAACGCCGCAGCCGTGTCAATCGGGGTGGTTCAGGTTCGCGCGCCCGTTCACGGAACGTCACCGTCAACAACTCGCCCTCGGCCACATAGTCCACCATGTCGGCGTTGGACAGAATCCGGGGCAGCGACACACTGCGGGCAATTCGCCCAATGCACATGTACAAATCCATCCCGACACGCTGGACTTCAATGTGGTCGTTTTCAGACAGAAATGGAATCCGCACCACGAAGCGCCGAATGTCTGGCGCGTCGGTCGCACGCGGATCTTCCACCCACATGTTCTTCTTGCTGTAGAGCACGCTGCCAATGTCGGTCTCACCGAAGGCCTTGGCTCCGACCTGCCGCAGCGCCTCAACGCCTAACGGTTCGCAAGGCTCAAGAAACAGTTTGAAGATCGGCAACGGCGCAAATGCCGACTCGATATCATCGAGATACCGGCCGTGCAGCTTTGCCCAGTAGTTGAAATAACTCCCCAACTCGGCTCCGTGCAGCGCGTCGCCGACCGGGTAAATTTTATTGACGACAACAGCATCAATGGTCAGGCCGTAAATGTGGGTAAAAGTGTACGCGCGCTTGCTTTCCAGAATGGAAAGTTTTTCAGGGTTAATCACCAGTCGCAACGTCACATTAGCGCCGGTGAGAAAGGCACTGACCTGATTCATTGAGTCAAGCAACTGGTTGACTTCGTTGAAGAATTCTGGGTCGGGGCCGTTTGACGAGCCAAACGGCTTCATCATGGACGACATGCCCTGGTACACGCGAAAGAGTTTCTTGCCCATGCTGCCGCCGACGATGAGTTCCGGGTAGGCCAGCAAACGCAGGGTATTCCCCGTCGGCGAGGTATCCAGGATCACCACATCCCACTGCCCTGACAGTGCTTCGCGGTGCAAGCGCACCAATGAGAAAATCTCATCGAGACCCGGTTGCGTCGAAAGCTCGGAAGCAACAGAAGCACGAATGCCGCGTTTTTCGTAGCTTTCCGACACAAACTTCTCGAAGTTTCCCATGTTGCGTTTCGCTTCGTACAGCGTATCAATCTCCAACCCGAAGAGGCGTTCGGTAATGGGCGTCGGCTCCGTCCGCGACAGTGACATTTGAAAAACATCACCGAGCGAATGGGCCGGATCGCTGGAAATCACCAGCACTTTCTTACCGGCCGTCGCCAACGTCACAGCCGTTGCCGCTGAAACCGTGGTCTTCCCCGTCCCACCTTTACCGGAATAAATAATGACGCGTGTGTCTGTCATATCCGCCCCGACCGGTGTGAGCGACCCGCGTCCCTCACACCGGCGTCAATGTCATGCTGTCAATGTCATGCTGGTTGTCATCAGGCTGGTCGCCGCAGCTCAACGCGCCGGCGGCGCAGCAGGGCGTCACCCGAAGAAGATGTCAAACGGCGAGTAGCTGCCTTTGCAAATCCCCTCGGCCCAGGCTTTGTAGCGTCCGCCGGTAAAGACCCGGACGTTGTCCGCCACGCGATCCCATTCAAAACTGTTGGCCGTCTCGATGAACTTCTTCCCTTTGGGAATGGAGACCTTGAAACGAATGCCCAGATCGGCCGGCTCAGAGTTGACGGCGATGCCATGGTGCGCCAACGGCACGAGCGGGTGGTTGAGCACTTTGCGCTTGCCGCCCTCAATGGGAACGGAAAAGCCCGGTAGCTCAACGAACAACTTGACTTCGATTCCCTGCACGCTGGCGTTGAAATTCCCCTGTAGCCGCGCCACACGGCCGCCCTGGTTGACCGGCTTGCCTAGCCCGTCAATCGGGAAAAGTTCCAGCCATCGGCTGATCGAGTCCACAATCCCGGTGCCGCCGCCCGCAAACCGGAAGTCAATGCGGGACTTTTCACCGCCTTCGACTTCTGAGAAGTAGTACACGTCAATGTTGTCTAAGCTCTGCCCGGTTTGCTCCAGCGCGTTCCACAACGGCCCAATCAGCCACACGTCTTTGATGTAGTCGCCAAAGTTGGGCGAGTTGCGGAAGGCATCCTGCATTTCAAGCCACGTATCAATGACTTCCTCACTGTCGAGCGGCACACGGACCGAGAGGTCATGGAACAGATTGCCGCACAACAGGCGCTGTTTACGCGCGATGATGTTGTCGTCAATGGCCTTTGACCGCCAATAGCGCAAACAATCCACAACGCCTTCAAACTCAAAGCGATGTGAAAACTTCCCAACGGTGATCTTGCCATCGCCGGCTGCGACGCGCCGCGTTGGCGACTCGTTGGCGATGTCAGATTCCCCTTCGACGCGCCCCAGAATGCCGTCCACAATGGACTGTCCAAAGAACGTCAGCCGGACAACATCATCTTCAATCTTCTTGGCCTCGAGCTTGAGCTCGCCGTCAATCGGCAACAGCGGTGAAGCCGAAGGTACGTTAGAAATGCGAGCCTCTGCCCGCAGCGTTCCCCAACCGGTGGCATCCAGGTCGAGGTCATAGGTTGCAGTCGTGAGTTTGCTTGCCATACGGCGGTCTCCTGCAAGGAATTTAAGAAAAATCGCGGCCAGCAGCCGGTCTCAGGCAACCGGCCCTCATCTCCCGTTCCATCCGAACGGATCGGTGCATACAGTGCAGGGGACGCAGAGTGCGGAAGCCAAGGACGACAAAGACAGGGCTTCCATCTGTCTTAGGCTATCTTGTTAGTCCGCCGCAGCCGGTTGACTGCGGCGGACTCTCCGGGGGTCACGGCTCACAGCGTAGAAGGCGGGGGCTTCCACACTTCCAATTTACTTCACAAGATCGATCCAACCCGCGACAATTCGTTGCGTTCACGCCAGTATGGTTGGTCCACCATTTCAATATGCAGGTAGTCTTCCATGTACTGCGTGCGTGAGACGCCGCCTTCTGTGAACACCACCGCATCGGTCGGACATGTCCCGGCCACGAAACACAACGAACAACTGATACACCGGGTTTGGTCAATCCAATAGGTTTCGCCGCCGTCCAGAACAGCTTCCACATCACGCGGCAGAATGGCATTGACTTTGGGCGGGCATTCGTCGGTACAAAAACCACAGCCAATGCACAGTTCCTCAATGATGGTGTAGATTTGCCGTTCGCGCTTCTTCCGCGGAGCAGCAGTCTTTGGCCGGGATAGGCGACTCGGCGGGCCTGGAATTGGCGGCGGAGCAGTTTTCGCGGGCGCTTTGGCGGCTGCCTTCGCAGGCGCCTTGGCCGCCGCCTTTGCCGGCGCTTTCGCCGGCGGCGTTTCCGCCGCAGCGTCATTTGTCGATTCCATGTTTTCGTCTGCCATGGTGACTTTGCCTTTCACACCGGGAGATGACGGATACTTTTTTCAAGCCCCGTGTTGAAAAAATGTCCACAACCGTCACCGGCGGCAATGTGAACTTTATTACAGGACTCGGCACGGAGCTGCGAATATCGGCGGCAGTACAGCGTTCGCACCAGCCGCCGATGTCTCTCCGCTATCGGTTCTGGAAGAAACCATCTGCAAAGTAGAGGAACACCAGCACAAATGTCCCCGTGTAGAAGAACACTGTTCCCCACAACTTTGCCGTCGCCAGGTTCGAGACCGGGAAGCGCACTTCCTGGAGCGTTTTAATACCGAGCCGTTTACCGACCAAACGCACCCACCGGCTCTGGATGTCGCCGCCTTCGGCGCGTGAGCCACGGTCCTTGAACCAGAGGGCAAAGCTCACAAACCAGATGAGGTGCCCTAACAGCAGCATCGCCGTTAGGTGGTTGTCGGTCCAAATCCAGGTCGTCTCGTTCCACATGTAGAGGAACACACCACCCGTATGGCTAATGTTGTGCGTGAGGTAGTATGCTTCGTTACCGCGCGCCATCATCGTGGCAATCCAGCCGCCATCTAGATACCACGCAATAGCCGACAGCGGTTTGATGGAGAACAGGATGCAGAACCACATTTGGTCCTGAATCGAGACGCCGCACGTGCCCCCCTTGACGGGACCGATGCACGGGAAGTCGGGTGACTGCTTGCGCCATTCAAAGTCCCGGTACCAGGGGCTTTGGTAGTTGTGGAAGGCGATGCGCAGCAGCGGAATGAAGCCGAACAGCCACCCGCCGATCATCAACCAGAAGAAGATGGCATCGTTAATTTCGCCGTCCCGATGCTGATCGCGCAGATTGGAGTACAGCACGGCCGGCGTGCTTTCGACACGCTCATGCCAGGTCAGCATTTCGGCATGGGCTTTTTCCAACGTTGGACGGAATGCATCCAATGCCTCCTGAGCCTTCTTTCTTTCCTCTTCGGTCTTGGCGTCATCAATGGCGTTAAGTAAGGAGACAGCCTTCAGATGGGCAGCCAAGTAGTCGCTCTTGGCCTTTTTGTCGGCTTCGACCGTTTTCTGGTTCTGGAGGTACCAAATACCCTTATCCACCCAGAAGAGCGGATTGACCTTGCGCAGGAAGTGCGTCCAACTACCCCACTGCACGGCATAGAGCTTGGGCTGCCCCCACTCCGGCATGTAGTTAATCTCTTCAATGGTCGTGAAGCTGTACGTCGGCGACGAGCCGATGCCAAGCTCTTCATTGAGAATGCGGTCGCCAACTTGCAGGTTACGCGCCTTGACCAGCTTTGCCGTCCCGTCTGGATTCGTGAGCCACTCGCCGCCGGCTGTCGGATCCCACGGATTCTTTGGACGAAAGACACGGTAGCCAACATTACCGGCCTCGCCATCCATCTGAATCGCGCGGTAGGAGCGGAATTGATAGATGCCGAAGTTGAGGTCCAACTCGGAGCCAGTATTCCAGCAAATCATCCCGTAGCCAAATACAACGGTTACAAAGCTGACGAACATGGTCGTCCCGACAATTTTTGTCTGTAGGTCGGGGTTCTGGAACCACGTGATGAACTTCGAGCGCGCCTGTTTGTAGGCACCGGAGATGTTCAGCCCATGCAAGTACTGCCCGCCATGGAAGACACCCGCTGCGACGTAGAGCAAGCCCACCTGAACATGGTTGAACGTAATCATGTTGTGGATCATCCGACCGGGATTGACGATTTTCTTCCCGTAGATGATGACGTTCATATCGTTGAGCATCAGGTACGACGGATGGTTGCGCAGGGCAAGGAAGCCCACAATGGCGAGCGCAAAGCTGACGTACCCGATGGCGGTCAAGTGCACGTGGAAAACGGCCTTTGTGTCTTCTAAGTGGGTGATGTTGATGCTGCGCGGCGGACGATACCACCAGTACGCACCCAGCGCGACAAACAGCACGCCCCAGACGAAACACATCGTGGTCTCACCGTTGATGGTATTCATCGGGTGCATGACCTGTTGGAGATAGGGGTCATACCAGCCGTATGGAAACTGTGCCTGCTCAATCGGCATCATGCCATTCGGTGTCATGACCTGCGCCGGCTGCAAGGGCACCGGAGGCTTATCCAACACGAACCACAGCACAAAGCCCCAGATGAAAAACAACAGACCGATGTAGATCGTGTGTGGACTCAGGGCATCAGCGTAGGTGCGGCGGAGAATCTTCCACGGTGTGTTGGCGAAACTGCCCCAGGGCAAACCGACCTTGTACCAGGGCCCGTCCGGTGTAAACCATTTGATCTGGCACAGCCCCTTCAGACCTGGCACATACGGCAGCAGCCAAAAGATTTCACCAATCGTCGCGCCACCACGCGCACCGTAGTAGTGGGCAGCACCGGCGTAAATCAGCCACAACCCTAAACCGATGTGAAACGACCCCCAGCCGAAGAGTCGAAAATCGGTCATCGTCAGCGGGTACTGCCCAAAGAAGGGCAGGTGTTTTGTACTGAACTCGCCGATGAGCGGCAGCCAGACTTTCTGAATCTGCTCGGTGTCGTACGGATCGTAAATCCCCAGTGAGATGAGACGTGGCCGCAGCGTGATGTTGACGTAGCCGTCATTCCACATCGTCATACTGGCGTAAAAGTACGTTCCAATTAGACATGCCAGCCCACCTATCAACATCATGTGCGCGCCGAAGATGCGTTCCGGCGGCATCGGCAGCTCCAGTTTCTGGTACCACCGCTTCACCCCGTTGGCGTAGGACGAAAAACTGGCCATAAGCAACTCCCTCTGTAGAGGACTCTTGCACCAACCGCGCCACAATCACGCGCGGCGTCGTCAACAACTTGACTGCACGGGGACGCTGAAGCGGGGACGGAAGCAACAGAACGGCGCTCAGACAGCCGCTGTTGGACTCCTGCCGTCGCCCGTTCCTCAAAGCATCAGGACTGAAGCAGTTCGTGAAAGTGTGCGACTCACGCCGGGCGAACGCGCATGTCCTGTGATGGTTTCAACCTACTTTGGCGTTAAACCAAGGTCAAACATTACTTCGGCGTCAGGGTTTGAGCAGGTGCACGCAGCCCTCGGCCTACTCGGTGGAGACGACGCTGGCGCATTTTCGGTCAGAGTGATACTGTGGCAGGGTAATCTACAACAGCGCCTTGTATTGCGCCTTGGCTCCGTGATGCGTTGTTCCTTACCAATCGGCATCCTCAGTTTTCAGGGTGATTTTGCGGCCCATGCCCGGACACTGGAGCGTGCGGGACTAACACCCTGTTTCGTTCGCCGCATCAACGACTTAGAAACCATCTCAGGCTTGATCTTGCCCGGCGGAGAAAGCACGACCATGCTGCGCTTTCTACAGGTCGAACCCTGGTTTACCGCCCTGCGCAACTTTGCGGCTTCGGGACGCCCTCTGCTTGGTACCTGCGCCGGCGCCATTCTCCTGGCCCGTACGGTGACACATCCGGCGCAGGTATCGCTCGGACTGCTGGATATCACCATCCGGCGCAACGGCTATGGCCGCCAGATAGACAGCTTCACGGCCACCAGCCTGCTCCTCCCACTGGGGACAACACCGTTTGAACTTGTTTTCATTCGCGCCCCCATTATTGATTCAGTAGGTCCAGGGGTGGAAATTTTGGCCGAGTACGGTGGGCATCCAGTATGGGTACGGCAGGACCGAGTCTTTGCGGCGACGTTTCACCCCGAAATGACCGACGATGTCCGTTTGCACCGGTTTGTTTTTGGGTTGGCGCAGACTGTTCCTGAACCAAAGCAAAACGGCGCGTCGGTGTAACGCGCCGTTCGTCAATGGTGCCGAAGGGGGGACTCGAACCCCCACGGTTGCCCATACGCCCCTCAAACGTACGTGTCTACCAATTCCACCACTTCGGCATCAGCAGGCGGCACCTGCCAGGCAGTGACCGCCGGACAAAACTCTGTCCCCTGTGTATCACTTTGTCCCTGAAGGCGGCTCTGATCGCGTTTCAGAAGCATCTCCACCCTTTGGGGACTCACCCGTCTTCTGGTTACGTTCGGGTTGAGCAGCATCGTTCTTTTCTTCGTTTTTTGGCGCTTCGCCGGTTGCCGGCGACGCCCCATCGGACGACTTCGGCTCGTCAGGCTTTTTTTCCTCTTTTTTCTCTTCTTTCTTCTCCTCCGTCTTCGCCGGAGGGTCATCTTTGATACCCGATGCGACGGAGCGCGGAGCCAGAATACCCGGCACGGAGAAAGTAAACGCCAGCGCCATAAATAAGCCCAAGAGGATGAATGTCACCCGCTCAAGGGGCTTCTGTGCTCCACGCGGACCGAATGCTGTTTGGCTGCCGCCGCCAAAGAGAGCAATGTCGCCTTTCCCCGGTTGGAGCAGAACAACACCGATCAGCAATAGGCAGACAATCACGAAGAGCGCGTAGAGAATGTAAGCATACCAAGGCATGGACTTGCCTTCACTCCACAGAACGCAACACTCCCTCGCCGTCACCTGACGTCAGGGCGCAGGAGCGCCGGATAAGCTGAGCAAAACCGTCCGGCGATAAGCTTGCGCCGCCGACCAACGCGCCGTCCACATCGGGTTGGGCGATGAATCCGGCAATGTTGTCGGCCGTCACGCTACCGCCATACAGGATACGGAGCGTGGCTGCCGCCGAAGCACCGAACCGTGCTTCCCAAACGGCACGTATGTGTCGGTGCATAGCTTGCGCCAGTTCCGGCGTTGCTGCCCGACCTGTGCCGATGGCCCAGACCGGCTCATAGGCGAGCACTATAGGCTGCTTGGCAGCATCTGTCAACGCATCCGCTATGCCCCGCAGCTGGCGTTCGACCACATCCAGTGCTGCGTTGGCTTCCCGTTCCGACAGCGTTTCGCCCACACAGACTGCCGGAAGCAGTCGGGCCTCCAGGGCCCGCCGCACCTTGGCGGCAACAACGCCGTCTGTTTCACCGTAGTACCGGCGGCGTTCAGAATGACCGATAATCACCCCCTGACAGCCAACATCCCGAAGCATTTCTGCGGCAACTTCACCTGTAAATGCCCCGGTTGGCCCTTCTGCTGCCACGTCTTGGGCAAAGACGTGCAGCGGTGTGCCGGCTGCTGCCGCACTGACAGCGGCCAGCGCCGTGAAGGCAGGTGCGACGCCGATCTCACACCCGGTCAGAGGAATCAGGTGAGGGATGATTACCGTGACATAATGCACCGCCTCCGCAACGGTTTTGTGCATTTTCCAGTTTCCAATGATGAGCGGTACCCGATGCGTCATGTTCCAGTCACCAGTCCCTCAGTTCAGGTGTGCGCTCTCGGGGGCCACAGCCCCGAACGTCCCTGCCGGAAGGAAATCAGACGGAACCAACACCTTGCAAGCAACTTTTCACGTCATGTCACCGTAACGAAAGCTGTGATACACAGAGACCGCCGTTTGAGCCGCTTTTAGAAGCACCCACCACACCATTGCCGGCACGTCGCACGCCGTGCACACCATCCACGTTCTGGGCAAGAATGCCGCCCGCCGGGTAGGAGGTTCGCGCAATGCTTCACTTTTTGGTTTGGCTCGTCACAACCACGCTATGGATTGTCGCGCTGGCGGATGCCGTTCGTAGCGGTGGCACGCTCGGCCGAAAGATCATTTCCGTGGCGTTGATTCTGGCCTTTCCTATTGTTGGCTCGCTGATCTACCTCTTCTTCCTGCGAGAATGGGCGCAGGGCCGTTCCTGAGGAAACGGCCCTGACGTCACAGGGCAACAGGCCACCATATTCAGGCAAGGCAAGCAAGCGACAAGGCCAGGGATACTGCCTGCACTGTACCTTGCCACACCGGTCAGGTGCGCCCTAAGCTATTTTGTACCGTCTCCCCTTTGCTACCCTGGCCAGCGCAGGGCCCGCTGAGAGTTTATGGCCGAGCCGTCATTTATCGCCGACCTTGAAACGCTGGAGTTCGACGCCGTCCGCATGTCTTTGGTGCGCGAAACCCGCACACCCTACGGTCGGGAGTTGGCGTCTCACCTTACCCCCTCGCCACATCCCGGTGAGGTACGGCACTGGCTTCAGCTCACGACCGAGGCCCGCCGATTCTTCGGCGAACAAGGAGGGTTCGGCCTTGGCGAGCTGCCAGATGTCCGACCTGTGCTTGAGCGTCTCCGCCTGGAGAACGCCACGCTGAAGGTTGAAGAGCTCCACGCCCTTGCGCGCACGCTCGAGGCCGGGCTGTATGTGCGTGCAACACTGCGACCGCACCGCGAGCGCTTTCCTAAACTTGTCGCCGTCGCAGACCGCCTACCCGACCTGCGGGAGACACTGGCGCGTGTGCGCCGCATCATTACCCCAGACGGACGGCTGGATGAGAGGGCTAGTCCTGAACTCCAGCGGTTGCGCGCGGCACAACGCAGCCAGCATGACCGCTTGCGGCGGATGCTCGAGCGCTTGCTGCAGCGCCGCGATCTCGAAGGCGTCTTCTCCGACGACATTGTGACACAACGGCACGGGCGCTTTGTCGTTCCGGTTCGCGATGACAACCGAAGCCGGGTGCCCGGCGTTGTCCACGGTCTGTCCGGGAGCGGACTGACGGTCTTTGTTGAGCCGCTGGAAGCCATTCCGCTCAACAACGACCTCATTCGCCTGGAGGAACTCGCCGAAGCTGAAGTTGTACGGCTTCTCAGTGAAGCGTCGCGCACGTTGCGCGAGCGGTACGCCGACATTAGGACGCTCGTGGATGTCCTCGCCGAACTCGACCTCACTGCCGCCAAAGCACGCTTCGCCGACCGACTCAATGCTGTTGAACCGACGGTGTCCGAGACAGGACGCTTTCAGCTCACCGAGGCACGCCATCCACTGCTGGCACTAACACTTCAGGAGCAGGGCCGCAGCGTTGTGCCCGTGAGTTTCACGCTCGATGCCGAGCAGCGGGCATTGGTGGTGAGCGGTGCTAATGCCGGCGGCAAAACCGTCGTCCTCAAAACTGCCGGTTTGTGCGCCCTGATGATGCAGTCCGGTCTGCATGTTCCGGCCCGCGCAGCCGAACTACCGGTGTTTGCCCAGATTCGTGCCGACATCGGCGACCATCAATCCCTGACCACAAACCTCTCGACATTTTCCTCGCACATCACCAAGTTGGTCGCCTTCGCCACCGACTTCGCCCGGCCGGCTTTGGTGTTGCTCGACGAAGCCGGCACGGGGACAGACCCGGATGAGGGGGCCGCGCTTGCCCAGGCGCTGATCGAATACTTTCGTACCCAGGGGGCCTATGTCATCGCCACGACCCACTTCAACGCCCTCAAAGCCTATGCCGACACAACGCCGGGTGTTGTCAGCGCAGCGGTCGCCTTTGACATCGCCACCCTGACGCCGACCTACGAACTGCGCCTGAACACCGTCGGCAGCTCCAGCGGGTTGCTCATCGCACAGCGACTGGGGCTGCCGGCAACCATTCTTGAGCAGGCGCGCACCTACCTTGGGGAACGTGACCGTGCGTTGGCGCATTACGTGGCGGAACTCGAACGCCGGCGGCTGGAGGTGAGCGATGCAGCGGCAGCACTGGATGAGGAACGGGCAGCACTGGCACGGCGCTATGCGCAACTCGAAGCCGAATTCGCCGCCCGCGACGCTGCGCGGCAAGCTGATCTCGCAGCCCATCTTCAACGCCTGACCGCCGAGTTTGAAGCACGCTTGGCACCACTGCTGGAACGCCTGACCGTGGCAGAACAGCGGGAGCGACTGCACCGCGAAGCCGCCCGCGAGCTGGCAGCGGCCGCGACGGCGATCACACGCTCTCTGCCGGAGACGGCTCCGGTGCCGCCGCCCCTCAAACTGCCGCCGAAACCCAAGGCTGTGAGTCGCGCCGCGGCCGCGCTGACCGCCCAACCGGTTACCTCGGCATCTGAGTTACGCCCTGGCGATCGCGTACGGACGGCCTTTGGGACACTCGGCCGCGTCGAAGCCATTTCCGGGGACGAAGTGACCGTGACCAGTGGTGCGCTGCGGCTGAAAGTCCCGGCAACCAGTTTGGGGAAACTGCCCCCGGCACCGCCAAAGACCGAGTCACCCATGCCACCCGCCGGGCGCATTCTGACGGCAATGCACGAAATTGCCGGTGCCGGCCCAGTGCCACCCGAAATCAACCTCATCGGCCTGACAACGGACGAAGCCACCGACGAACTTGACCGCTACCTCGACCGCGCCACGCTGGCCGGACTGACGCAGGTCCGGGTGATTCACGGTGTGGGGACGGGGGCGCTACGGCGGGCCGTCGAAGCACTTCTGTCCAACCATCCTCACGTGGCAGCGTTTGCACGTGCCGACCGACGGCAAGGTGGGGACGGTGCTACCATTGTGACTCTCCACCCATGACGGCGATTGCGACCGAGCTGCGGCGATTTCTGGCGGCAGTGTCGTTTTTGACCCGCTGCCCCATCCCCGACTGGGCGCACCCTGATGCACCAACACTGGCAAGGGCGATGGTGTATTTCCCACTCGTTGGCGCGGCAGTGGGGTTAGTCGGTGCCGGTTGTACGCTGGTGCTGCAGTGGTGGGTGTCACCGGACATCCTGGCGGTGGTGCTCATCACCATCACGGTGATTGTGACCGGCGCGCTGCACTACGACGGGCTTGCCGACACGGTGGACGCACTAGGCAGTAGCCGGTCGCGCGACCGATGCTTGGCCATCATGAAAGACCCCCACATTGGAACGTTTGGCGTACTCGCCCTGACGCTCACGGTGCTGGCCCAGTTTGCTGCCCTCAGGAGCTTTCACCGGGTTGAATCTCTTTGTCGGGCGCTGATTGTCGTTCCCTGTCTGGCGCGGATGACGCTGGTCTGGCTTGCGTGGCGGTTACCTTATGCGCGCGCCGAGGGCGGCAAAGGCCGCTTTGTCGAATTGTTGCACGGCCGCCATGTCTTTGGGGCAATTGCCCTCGGCAGTTGCATTGCGTTGGCAGTTGGCGGGCGGCTGGGTGGACTCCTGTTGGCCGTAGCAGTAGCACTGACCTGGACGGGGGAGCGCTATTTTCAGCAGCGATTGGGTGGCATCACCGGCGATGCGCTCGGTGCCGTCAGCCAAACGTACGAGGTGCTGGCATATGGCGTCTGGGTTACGTGCCAACCCTAAGTCACACGGTTGCGCTACATCGCACGGTTACGCCGTGCGGCGGCACCGAAGGGACCGGCTTCCTCTCAGTTTCCTTCCGGTATTCCTCCTGATGGCCGCCTGCGCCCGCGAACCGTTTCGTGTTCGCCCGAAAACCGACCTTCCTGTTTCCGAAATACCGGCCGTCACCGTCGCCGAAGCGGGCTATGTTGTTCAAGCGCGGGCATTTCGTGATGGCAATGAACTGGTGGACCGCTTTGATGCCAACCACCTGACGGCAGGTATGTTGCCGGTCTATGTTTGGCTCACCTGCCCGGCAGCCGAACTTGACCTCCAATCGGTTCGCTTTGTCCTGCGAGACGCCGGCGGTCGGATGTGGCGCCCCCTCACAGGTCCACAATCTGAGAAGCGATTGATGAAATCATACGGTGTACGCGCCTACAGCGTGGACGGCTACCGGGCGTTTCGCGCTCACTACACCGGGCTGTTGTTTCCAACAGCCGGCGCCTTGCCGATGGGCGAGCGGGCAGATGGATTTCTGTTTTTTGACATCCCGCGCGCCCAGCGCACCGACTCAATCGGCGATCTGTTCCTTGAGATCGAGCTACGATTGGCGGGTCGGCGCAGCAAAACGCGCATCGAACTACCGGCATCGGATATGGTAACGTCGCCGACGATAAAGGAGTAAACGTGCGTTGTGATGAAGGCCCTGCGATATAGCCGGATGGCGCTGCTGGCGTTATGGATGGGAGGGCTGTGGCTGGACGGCAGCGCCCAGTTTGCTGCGACGGCCAGCGCGATGACCGTCCGTGGACGGGTGGTGGAAGCCCAAACCAAGCGGCCGCTGGCCAATGCCCAGGTGAATGTCCGCACCAAGTACGAGGACTACCGCACGCTGACCGATGCCGAGGGGTACTACGTCCTTCAGGTCACGGCCGGACGTGAGCTACGCGAGTTTGAGCTGATTGTGAGCCACCCCGATTACCGCGAGAAGTATTTTCACACGGCGTTTCAGCCGGTGCTACGCGATGAGTTAACGGCGACGGTCGAGCCGGCGCGGGCGCGCATCAAATACCGGAAGAATAAGCTTGACCTGCCGTGCGGCGACCGCAAAGCCCTCCTGACGAAAAGCGGGGACACGTTCTCTTGTACCTTCACCTGCGAAGGGGTGCCGGCGTTGACGGTGCACCTGCCGGCAGGCAATGAAATGCGTGTCGCAGCAGCGAACGGCTTTTCGCTCAAGATTACCGATGAGAAAGTGGAACTGCGCGGGGCAGAAGACCGCGCCATCACCTTGCAGGTGACGGCGGTCATGTTTCGACGTTGACGGCGGCAACTGTTCCCTGGATGCCCAGGAAGGAGGCACGTGATGGCGGATTACTTTGACCGTTTCAACGAATGGCGGCGCAAAATTCAGCGCAAGGCGCAGGAACTCGACGAGCAGTTCGGTCTGTCGGAAACCATCGAAAAAACCGTCGAGCAGACTGGCCGCCTGGCAGAAGAAGTCAGGCAAACAACCAGCCGCCTGTCCTCCGGTGTGCAGCAGGTCGCCGAACGTGCCCCGTGCGTCGTCCGGGATGTGGTGCAAGAAGTGACCGAGGTGGTTGAAGATGTCACCGAGCGCTTACCTCCGGCCGAAGTCGTGACCAAGCAGGTCTCACAGGTTGTGGAAGCGTTCCGTGCAGAGCTGGAGGAGTTCGACGCCAAGCACCACGTGACCGAAAACCTCAAGCAGGCGGCCGAAAGGGTTGCCGACAAGGTTGTGGAAGTCGGGGAAGAAACCCTGCGCACGGGCAGCGAAAGGGCATCGGAAGTTGTGGAACGCGCCGGCGAAGCTTTTGATCATGTCCGCGAAACGGCGCGGGAGTATTACATGCGCGCCGAAGAAGCCTATGACTTGAGCGCACGGGTGTTTCGCGCAACCGTCGAGACCCAGGCCGGCTATCGCAAGGCCCGTGAGTGGGTCGTTGCCAACCCCGGCGCCTCGGCACTGATGGGGTTGTCCGTGCTGTTGGGCTTCCGGCTCGGCGCCGCATTTCCCGGCTTTGACCGAATTATACTGGGACAATCACGGCACTGGCTGTTTCACAGCGGCCTGGCCGCCTATGGAGCACAGCGGCTGGCGGAGGGCTACATCGCCTTTCTACGTGAGCAGGAAAAGCTGGTTGCAGAAGGGCAGCTCGACGAAGCGGCACGGGCGCGCGTCGCCTTTCAGCGCAAGGCAGCGCGGTACGTCGGAGCACCACTCCTCGGCGCATTCAACATTGCCTTAGGCACAACGCTCTGGGCAGAAATCTTCTCACCCGGCCGGATTGTGGGATTTCCCATCGGGATCATTTTGGGTGGCAATCCAGTGCTGGAAACGGTCTGGCTGTTCGGCAACGGGTTGGTGTGTATTTACAGCGGTTATGAACTGGTGCTGCTGGCCTTTGAAGACGAAGCCGACGTCCAGCGGGTTGTCCGTGCCATTCGAGCCCTGCTGCCCGATACTAACGGCGCCCAGGGGGTGTAGCTTCTGCGCCCCCCGACTAGAACGGACGGTGACCGCTTGCCGTTATGCTTCAGCAACTCCGCGACCGACTGGCCACCCCTGACTTCCGCGCCGAACTCAAACGCGCCGCCATCGCCTTTGTCATTACCAGTCTCTTGTTCGGTGGCTCTGTTCTGGCGCTGTTTTTGGCACTCACGGTTCAGTTCATCCAACTCTATACAGTCGCGCAGGCTCTGTTCATAACATCGCTGGTGTTGGCGCTCATCGGTGGGGTGTACATCGTCCCCAAGCTGGCCCGCCGAGTACGGCTTGAACTGTCCCGCCTGGACATGAGCTACGCTCCGACGCAAGAGACGGCGTTTTTCGTCCTGATCACGGTCGTCGTGGCGCTGTCCGCCTTCAACACCGGCAACAACCTGCTGTACTTGATCTTCGCGGTCCTGATCAGCGTCATCGTTGCGTCGGGGATCGTTTCCGAAAGCATGCTGCGCGGGCTGAGCGTTGGATTGCGCTTCCCGGAGCACATCTATGCGGGACAAACAACGTTGCTTGACGTCAGCATCACCAATGAAAAGCGCCTTGTGCCGTCAATGTCGCTGACGGTCGGCGTGCGGCTGGTGAAACAGGCCCGGGCGCAGACAGAGGATGGTCATCCACCGCGTGGCCGGCAGTGGTTGTGGAGGCGGACGGCGAAGGTCGCGACGCACGATCTTGAGAACCTGGCCCATTTTGTCACGGTTGGGCCGCGCACCAGGGTACGTCAGACGGTAGAACATACCTTCCCGACGCGCGGCCAGTATGCCATCACCGGGTTTACCGTCACGACGAAATTTCCCTTTGGTTTTCTGCAAAAAACGCGCCGCTTCACGGCCTCAGGTAACCTGGTGGTGTATCCGCCTGTGGACACACCGGCCAGGCTTCCTGCCGGCCTGTCGGAGACATTGGGCGAGCAGGAAACGAACCGGCGGGGCTTGGGCGCCGACCTCTATGCCATCCGGCAGTACCGTGACGGTGACCGACGGCGTGATATTGATTGGAAAGCGACGGCGAAAACACGCAAGCTCATGGTACGCGACCGCATGCGCGAAGACGAACGCCGGGTAACGGTTCGGTTCGATCCGCGTCTACCACGTGCCCTGACAAACACCGACCTGGCTGCGTTTGAAGCCGGCGTCATCCGTGCTGCGTCGCTCGCGACGCAGTTGGCAAAGTCCGGGACGCTGGTGCGCCTGGCGACACCGGACACTGCTACCGAGTTTGGCAACACGCCACGCCACATCCACGACATGCTGCGCGTTTTGGCGGTTGTTGAACCACGGCCGCAAACATCGCCAACAGACAACGGCAGTCACCGGTTCGGCAAAGAGACCAGCATCGAAGTCGTCTTTGCCTGGGATGGCTCCAGCTCCGTGCGCGGTGCTGCAGCACTGGTGACCTTCGATTGGTTGCTTGCCCAGGCACCAGGTCAGGACGGCAACGTTGCCAACATCTCCCTCACCCAGAAGTGAACCGGTATGATTATCTGTGTCAACTGCGGGCAGGTTAACGAGACGGCGGCCAGCCGATGTCTGCGCTGTGGAGCGACAATCTTTCAGGCTCCCAGCTATTTAGGACAGCCCGAAACACCGTCCCTCCCCCTGCCTTCCGCGACTACCGGACTGCAACCGATGCCGCCGCCGGTCAGAGGTCCGATGCCACCACCGGCAACTTCCATGCCGGTCGCCAAGCCCCCTCCCGTTCCAATCCTCTACCCAGTACCGGTGGCCACTGGCGGTTTTGTCTGCCCTTACTGTCACACGAATATGCTGCCGCTTCTAAAGAGCAGGGTCACAGTGGCAGGATGGATTCTGTTGGTGTTGTTGCTGTTTTTCTGCTGGCCGCTGTTTTGGATTGGCCTTCTGGTCCGCGAAAATTACATGGTGTGTCGCACGTGCCGGAGACGCCTTACCTAGGCTGCGCAGGGTTTGAAAAACCATTCGAAAAAACTATTTGCGCCGGCGCGGCCGACTGCGTAATGTCTCGCCTTCGTGTCGAACTGAGATGGGATACCCACCGTCGTGTTGGTCACGGATCGTCGCCGAGGAGGCAGGGGGTTGAGCGATGAAAATCATTCGTGAACCGCACGAAATGCAGCAAACTGCCCTCACGCTGCGCGACAAAGCCATCCGCATTGGGTTGGTGCCGACGATGGGGGCTTTTCACGACGGTCACGTTTCGCTGATGCGCCGTGCGAAGAGCGAAAATGATGTTTGCGTCGTGTCGCTGTTTGTCAATCCGCTCCAGTTCAACGATCCGGCCGATCTGGCGCGCTATCCACGGAACGAAGCAGCCGACCTTGAGATTGCGCGCTCGGTCGGCGTGGACATCCTGTTTATGCCGAGCGTCGCGGCCATGTACCCGCCGGATGCCCAGACCTTCGTTGAAGTGACGCGCGTTTCGCAGCCGTTGTGTGGCGGGCGACGCCCGGGCCATTTTCGTGGCGTGGCAACGGTGGTGGCCAAACTTTTTATGCTGACCTTGCCACGCCGCGCTTACTTCGGACTGAAAGATTACCAGCAATGCCGCGTTATTGCCCAAATGGCACGTGATCTGTACTTCCCGCCGGACTTGGTGTTTTGTCCGACGGTACGCGAACCGGATGGTTTGGCCATGAGTTCGCGCAACGTGCGTCTGACACCTGAGGAGCGCCGGGCAGCGACCGTACTGCCACGGGCGCTGGAGCTGGCGCAGGCTTGTTTCGCCGCCGGAGAAACCAACCCGACGGTCATTCAAACCCAGGTCCGGGAGCACCTGGCAACTGAGCCGCGCGCCCGGGTTGAGTACGTTGAAGTTGTGAATGCCCAAACGCTGGAACCGCTGACCGAGATTGCCGAACCGGCGCTGGTGGCCCTGGCGGTGTGGTTCGGTGACGTGCGCCTCATTGACAGCGTCATGCTGACACCGCCGAAGCCGAACCCCGCCCCACCGGCGCCCGATCTAGGCGACATTTCAGACATCCCGCATCGCACGAACGTGCCTTCGTAGGAGGGCGGATTGATGCGCAAATTATTCCGACTCATTGGCTTTTGGCTGCTCTTGGCTTCGGTCCCGGCCGCCGGCCAGGATACTGCCGGACGCAGCGGCACGGTTGTCAACAGTCAGACGGGATACACTCGGCTCATTGGTCGCCACAAATTCCAGTTGCACTGGATAAGCTGGGGCGAGTGGAAAAAATTCGGCGACCTGACCGTAACTGACCGGGATGGACTGCTCGTGATCAAAGGCAAGTACAGCAGCCCTCAAACCGGCGATTTCATTGAAATTGATGGCCTGGTGACGCGGGTCGAGGACCGCGCCTTTGAGTTCCAGGGAAAAATCATCACCCGCGTAAGCTACATCAACGGCGGCAACCCCTGCGTTCGCGAGGGCACGCTGACGTTCGCCATAACCGGCAAGCGGCGCTACTGGCGGCTTCAGGAAATGCAAAACCCGTGCGACGAGGCGACGGATTACGTGGATATTTTTCTCCGTTGAGCGGGCCGCGCCGGTCTGGCTCACGACAGTCACACTCTATGTTTCGCTTGATGCACAAATCGAAGATTCACCGCGCCACGGTGACGGAGGCCAACCTCAACTACGCCGGAAGTCTCACGGTTGACCAGGACCTACTTGATGCGGCCGACATTTTGCCCAACGAAAAGGTGTCGGTCGTCAACATCAATACTGGTGCGCGCTTTGAGACCTATGCCATTGCTGGGCCACGCGGGTCGGGCGTCGTTTGCCTCAACGGCGCGGCGGCACGCCTGGGGACGCCTGGCGATCTGGTCATCATCATTTCTTACGGTCTGTTCACCGATGAGGAAGCCCGCCGCCTGACGCCGAAGGTGGTCAAGGTGGATGGCGCCAATCGCCTGCTCAACAATGCTTAGGCGCTCTAAGCCGTGCTTCCGGCGCAGCCGTCACCCAGTTTTCAGCGGGTAGCACATTACTACAACCTGTACCTGTTGCGCCGTGCCTTCCACGCCATTTGGTGGCGTGGCAGCGCCATCTTCCGGTCTGAACCGCTCCGTCCACTCCTCATTTACGCGAACCATCCCGGTTGGTGGGACCCGTTGCTGGCTTTTTTTGTCGTTCGGCGCACGGGACGCGACGGCTACATGATGGGTGAGGAAAGAACTCTGCGCACCTTCCGTTTCTTTCGCTGGATGGGTGGCTTTTCCGTGGACCGGAGCAACGCACGCGATGTCGCGCAGTCCATCCGCTATGCTGCCGAGCGCCTGACATCGCCGGCGACGGCGCTGTGGATTTTTCCCCAGGGGGAAATTGTGCCGCCGGACAAGCGCCCGGTCGCTTTCTTCCCCGGCATAGCCCATATTTTGCGGCGTACGCCGGTCTGTGTCGCCGTGCCGGCGGCCATTCGCTACGAGTTTGCCGACCAGCCGCGACCGGAGGCCTTCCTCGACTTTGGTCCGGGAGAGGTGATGCGCCGTTCGGACATCGGCGATCTCACCGAACTCACGCACCGGCTACAGCAGCGACTGACCGAACGTCTGGACAGGCTGCGTGAGGATGTCTGGGAGCGCCGGCGCGAGGGATTCACGTTGGCCTTGCGGGGGACACGTTCCGTCAGCGACATCTATGCCGATGCGGTGGCATGGCTGATCGGAAAAAAAATGTAAACCCTCGCCCCGGCTCCCTTGCCGGAGGCGTCTCCCTGTGCCATACAAGGCTATACCAGTTAGGGTAGGCAACCTTTGGTCGGGGTTGAGGAGCTGAAGCGATGGCCGTTTCTTGGGTGTTTCGTCGTACTTGGTGGGCCGCCACACTGGGCGGTGGTGTGTTGGTGCCGGTGTTGTTGTTTTCGCCAAGCGTGCGGGCGGTTGGACAATCCTTCCTCGACGCCTTCCGGCTGCCGCGCCTGGTAGCGATTGGCCTCGATGAGCGACAAATGGCAACGCTGCGTGACCGCCTCAACCGCATTCAGTCCCGATTTGAATTGCAGTCGTTGATAGGCGACCAGGTCGAAGTTGAAGAACCAGCGGTACGGTCGGCCGTGTTCCCCTCGGTGCCCGCAGCAGGACGGGCAGCCGATGTCACCGCACGGACGCCGACCTGGTTACCGGCCGGCGCGGCGGTCGAGGAAATCCGCGCCAGGGCCGCCGGCGGCCGTCTTCGCTTCCGGGTAGACGCCAAATTTGCCAATCAAGTGCTTGATTTTCTTGACCTCCAAGATGCGCTGCTGCCCCAGGCGCTGGACGGGCAAACCATTGCCGTCAAGTTCAGGGGGCAGGTTGAAACCACGTTTACCGGCAACAACCGGCAGCAGTTCTCACTAATTCAGGCACAGCTGCCGGAAGTCACCCTACCGGCAGGGATGTCACTGCACCCTTTCGGTTACGCTTACTTACGCCTGTTAGGTCTCGATCCCGCCAGAGCGCAGGAGATCGCCGCAACTACCGATTGGCGTTCAACGCTGGTCTTCCCCGTCCCGGTCCAGGCGCAGGCATTGCGCCAGGTCATTGTCCGTGGTCAACCGGCCTTTTTGCTGACGCCTCAGGGCAGGGTTGTTGAGGATGAGCCACGTAAGAGCCGCCGGTGGCAGCGGCAGGGAACGGGTACCACCCTTGTTTGGACGGAGGGCGATCAGGTTTTCATCCTCAGCGGTGCACTGAGCGAACAAGATGCCCTAACCATTGCCGGCGCCTTACAGTAGCCCATCACCTGAACGATGTCCTGGGCAATTGAGGCCACAGGGCTGCGGAAGACTTTCGGCGCGAAGGTCGCTGTGGCCGATTTGTCACTCCGCGTTGCGGCCGGCGAGGTCTTTGGTTTCCTAGGCCCGAACGGGGCCGGCAAGACCACGGCGATGAAAATGCTCCTCGGTCTTGTCCACCCGACGGCCGGCTATGGCCGTCTTCTTGGCTATCCCATCGGCTCACGCGAATCGCGCCGGTGGGTTGGTTTCCTACCGGAACACTTTCGCTTTCAGGAGTGGATGACCGGCCGTGAACTGCTGGATGTGCATGGGCGGCTGCACGGTCTCACGGCAGCAGTGCGCGCCGAACGCATTGCGGCGTTGCTCGCAGAGGTGGATTTGGCCGATGCGGCCGACCGCCCACTGCGTACCTACAGCAAGGGGATGCAACAGCGACTAGGGTTAGCTCAGGCCCTCATTCACCGCCCGCGCCTGGTCTTTCTCGATGAGCCGACTTCGGGGCTCGACCCGCTTGGGCGGATTCTGGTTCGCAATCTGGTGCTCCGCCTGCGCACGGAAGGTGTGACGGTGTTCTTCAATTCGCACATCCTCAGCGATGTCGAGACCATGTGCGACCGCGTCGTGTTTCTCAAACAGGGGCGGATTATTCATGAGACTTCGCTGCGCGATGGTTTTGCGCCGGAACTACACCTGACGCTCGATGCCGTTTCGGCGGAAATCGTCCACGGGTTGCGGACGTTTGGTGAGGTGGCGCAGACAACTGATCGGGAAGTCCGGCTGCGCCTTACAGCAGAAGCCGAGGTTCCCAACATTGTGCGCTGGCTGGTCGGGCGGGATGCAGCGGTGTACGGCGTACAGGTGAAGCGGCCGTCGTTAGAAACGCTTTTCCTCGAAACCATCGGGCCTGACGAGCGGGCCGGCTGACACAACCGAAAGGCCGGTGGGTTGATAGCGGTCAGGGCCTCAGCGCCAGTCGAGTTCATCGGCACGAAACACAGGGCCTTCCACGCATGACCGGCGATAGTCACAGCGTCCATCGTGCGTTTTGACGGCGACGACGCATCCGACACAAACGCCAAACCCACATGCCATCCGTTCCTCAACAGAAACGTATGTCAGGATACAGGCCTGCGCCGTGAGTGCCGCCACGCGCGCCAACATTGGTGGCGGCCCACAGGCATACACCACGAATTGCCCTGCCCGTGTCTCTTCGGCGCGATCCTGCAGAAAACGCTCGAACGGCACGGTGACCAAACCTTTCACGCCCTGTGATCCGTCATCCGTAGCAATGTGCACCGAAATGCCCAGTGCGGTGAAATCATTCAGCCCGATGAGATCCGCCTGCGAGCGTCCCCCCAGAAACAGCCGGGTTGGCACCTGTTCGCGTTTGAGCTGCTCCGCCAGCGCAAGCAGCGCTGCCGCACCGATACCGCCCGCCACGAGTAGGGCCTCTCGTCCACCGACGGCAACCGGAGCCGTATCGAAACCACACCCTAGCGGCAGCAGCGCTTGCACAGCATCGCCAGGCCGCAACCGCCGGAGCGCTTGCGTGCCGCGCCCAAGCACTTGGTAGATGAACTCGACGCTGGTCGCCTGCGCTGTCGTCCGCACGCGGTAGATGGCCATTGCCCGCCGCCAAAGTGGATCCAGAGACTCGACCGGCCTCAGCATGGCGAACTGCCCCGGTGCGAAGCGCAGCCGGTTCTCCGTCATCAGGGTCAGATGACCGTAGTTGCCAAACAGGCGGTGGCCGGTGACGGTGAGCGTCAAGTCTTGCACTGTCACGCTCCACTGGCGGGATACCACAAACGCAAAGCGCGCCCAAGCACGCCTCAAGGTCAATGTTGCAGCTTCTCCGGGGACGCCGAGCTTTCAGACCGCATCAGCTTTCAGCCCGTGACTTTCGTCCGCACGGCGATATTCCGCCATCCTATGCGGACACAGCCGCCTGTGTCCACCAGGACACTCATCCCCGCCGGCAAGGCACGCCACGCACTGCTCCCCATCTACTCCATACGCCATCCATCCGTTTCATCAACCGTGGTGCGCCGTTGCGCCGGCACCTCTAGCCGGCAGTTGCCACTCCCTGCCGCCCGTCCCGGTGTCGGCACCATGGCTTCGCTTACGTGACGAGAAAATGTCTGCAAAGCGGACATTCCAATGATTTTACATCACCTTAACAAAGCAATCGTTACACCTGCCAAAAGCAGAAAACATTACCGATGGTATGCATGCCGGAGAAAACTATGAGCAAATGGGTAGTGAAAATAGGGAATTATGAATACGAAGCTGAACTCGACCAAATTAAGCAGTGGGTCGTTGAAGGGCGCGTTCTGCCAGAAGATATGGTTCTCCGCAAGGGATTGGGTTGGAAAGCGGCTATAGAAGTCCCCGCGCTGAAAGAAGCATTTGAAGAGCAAAGAAGGAAGCCTCCATTACAAAAACAGCAGGTCGAAGAGCCGCCGCCAAGTCTCTATGTTCCCGGATATATTCAAAATTACAACGAAGCTCTGACATTGCCAACTCTCAAAAGCAGATGGCTTGGCTACACTTTAGACACGCTTTCATACGCTATATTTTTAGCGCCAGGGTATTTGCTTTTTCGCTTACGTGTGGCGGAAGCCCTGATGCAAGACCCTTCCCTTACAGAAGATGTCGGATTGAAAGTGCCAACCTTTCTCGTGTTTCTTGGCTTGATTATCAGCACCTCGCTCAACATTTATTTGACTAGCGTTTACGGAGGTTCAATTGGTAAAAAAATAGTCGGAACCGTCGTGCTCGACAATGAAACGAAATCTTTTCTGAGCTATGGAAAAGCGACCGTGCGCGAGATAATTCGAGTTTTTTTCATTATTCCAACAATAGGCAGCTATTATTGCGCCTTGGTTTCATTTCTAAGCATATGGCTAGTTTTTGATAGTAAACGACAGCAGCTATATGACAAGATTATCGATGCTAATGTTTATGATGACAGTGTAAATCAATGAATATTTCTAAGATAGGAGGGGATATGACCTACGGATCGGAAGAGAAATCTCGTAAAGCTGGTTTTTGGAAAACCTATTTTATAGTTCTGGCAATTTTCTTGACAATTGGATTGATACCATCTTTGCGGATCGTAATGCGCAACGGCCTTGAGGTACTTCTCTTTGCTCTTCCAGAGAATATAGTACCTCAAAGTCTCCGAGAAGAATCTATTTCTGACATTCTTGCAGAAGATTGGATCACTTATCCAAAAAGCTCGCCATCGATAGTTGGTAGAGAGGGCAGCGAAATTCTGCTAGAATTTGAATCGTCTGATCCACAAAAGGATATCGTTGCCTACTACAAGGAGGCATTTAAAAAGCAGGGTTATGACTTTGAAGTAGAGAGCCAAGAGAAAGAGAATACGATGATTGTCAAAGCACAAAAGGGTAAGATATTCTGCAATATTAGAATCTCAAGAGAAGGAGTGACGGGAGTAAATGTAATAACGGTTGTATTGAGTAAAAAAAGTAGATAAGCAATGAATGATATGTCAATGTACTGTCGTTCGGCTGTGGCCACGATCGCCACTGGGCACAACGTTCGTTGAGAGACGATGGAAGTCAATTGTCCGCCGCCGTTCCACCACTTGCCGCCGGCTGTACACGTCAAAACCAAGTCCATCCAAGTAAAGCGCCAAATCAAAATCAGAGGCTAAATATAGCTTAGCCGTTCTTGTATCGGCGTCGTGACATAGCACCAGCAGGCGCTCAACAACTTCAATCGGTGAAAAATGCTTTTGTGGGTCGCGAAATGAGGCCATTGCTGTTCCCTCTGCCGGAGAGGTTTCCCTCACTGTAGAGGACACCCTCTGAACTAACGCCGTGCTACCGGAAGGGACGAAAAGCAACTGGTGAGGATGTGTGTGATAGACGGCGCACCTAACCTTGCCTTAAGCATTCCTGTTGGTGCAAGTCAGGTGCGTACAGGGCGCGTGATTGCCAGGGACTCCTGGGGGCTTGCAGTGGCCGGCATCATCGCCGGCGGCCCCCACACACAACGCCACTTGTCACGCCATGTTTGGCGCGTGCGCATGGCATCAACCATTTCATACCAGGCGTGGAGGTTGGCCCACAGTGGGTTGTAGCTGTGCAACGGCTTGATAATGCCGTACCGTACCGGCTCAATCTCCTCGGCGAATGTCCCAAATAGGCGATCCCAAACGATCAGTATGCCACCGTAGTTTTTGTCAAGGTATGGCAGGTTGACGCCATGGTGGACGCGGTGGTGTGTCGGACAGTTGAAAACCCACTCCAGCCAACCCAATCGCCGAATAAACTGGGTATGAATCCAGTACTGATAGAGCAAATTGATGGCGTGAGCAGTGAGGATCATTTCAGGTGGGAAGCCGACCAGGGCTATGGGCACATAGAAGACCCAGGCTACAAGGCCGCCGAACCAGCTCTGACGGACCGCCACGCTTAGGTTGTAATGATGACTCGAATGGTGGACAACATGCAGGTTCCAGAAAAACCGGCTCTCATGGCTAATCCGGTGAAACCAATAGTAGAAAAAATCATCCAACAGCAGCACCAGCGCCCATGACCACCAGGTGGGTTGAATCTTGAAGGGTGAGATAGACCAGCAAAACCAATAAATTGCAGCCGTCGGGAAGAACTTTCCCATTAGGCTTCCGGTCCCGATGGCAATGTTTGCCAATGTGTCCTTCAACGTAACAAAGCGTGTCCCTTTGAACTTATCCCAGAGCGCCTCGGCAACAATCGTGACCAAGAAAAACGGAATGGCGGAAAGAATCAGGTTACGCATGGCTGTCGGTATCACTGAAGAATTACGCACCGAGCTGTATCATGCCTACGCTCTGGATGGATGGCAACCGGCCGTGCAACGCAACAGACGACACCATCTCTGCATCGCGCTGATGGCTCTTCGCAGGATGGCACCATCCGCTCGCGCGCCCGGTTGCGTCCCCCCTGTGATCCGGCAGCCAGATTCACTCGGAAAACGGTAAACTTCCCATAGGCTTCCCATAGATAAAACCAATGTGTAACAACAGGACATCAACGATGACAGCCGACCGCATTTGCAGCCCCAACCGATTCCTTTGCACGCTGTGCCTGGCCGGCATGCTCTTCGGCGGCAACTTCTGTAAACCGGCGACAGGGCTGGCGCAGACGGAGCAGTACCCACGCACTGTACCAACGCAGTCCCCCCCGAACACCCGGGAGTTTCCCTTGTCGAACGCCGGACGGCAGGCAGCACCAAATGTCCAACGCAATAGCCCGCTTGACATCGCGCAGATTATTGAACGTTTTACCGAAAACGAGTCGCTGCTGCGGAAGGAGTTCGCTAACTACATCTACCGGCAGGAAGTCCGCATGCAAACGCTAGGCCTGGATGACCGTCCTACGGGAGAGTACTACCGTTTGTCGGAAGTTTCCTTTACGGAGAGTGGCCAGCGCCGTGAAGAAGTCAAGCGGCTACCACCTTCAACCCTTCAGGGGTTGCAGATTACACCGGCCGACCTCGAAGACTTCGGTGCAACGAAACCTTTCGCCATTACACGGGAAGATGCACCACTCTACTTCATTGAGTACGTCGGACGTGAGCGCTTGGATGAACTCGACACCTACGTATTTGAGGTGCGACCAAAGCGGGTGCCAAAGTTTCAGCAAGGCGGCAAACGCTTTTTTATGGGGCGCGTTTGGGTGGATACCCAAGACCTCATGGTGGTCAAAAGCGCCGGCCGTACCCTGCCGGAGGATAAAAACAATAAGTTTCCGCGTTTTGAAAGTTACCGCGAGAACATCGAAGGCCGCTTTTGGTTTCCAACCTATGTCTACGCCGATGATGTGCTTGAATTCCCTACCAGCTCGGTCCATATCCGGCTGGAGATTCGCTACACGAACTACCGACGCTTCCAGACAGACGTGAAAATCATTGATTGAACGAAGTTCAGGGGGGGGACTTGTGCTCTGAGCGGCAAGTCCGCCGAACTTTCGGGAGGTGGCTGCGGCATCTAGGCGCCATGGTCGGCAGGCGGTACTCCATACGCAGTACCACACCGTCGTCGGGCAAACTGGTCTGCCACCGTAGGCATGCAGCATAGCCCTCAAGTGAGCGGCTTGCCGGCGTATGGAGTGTGGCGGCAATCGCGGCCCCACTCCACCAGGCACCGTGCGCAGGAAACACTTACGCAGCCGTCGCCTTGGCTAGGTTCTCGGCGGCGAAATCCCAGTTAATGAGGTAATCGAGGTAAGCCTGCAGGAAATCTGGGCGACGATTCTGGAAATCAAGGTAGTAAGCGTGTTCCCAGACATCACAGGTCAACAACGCCGTTTGCCCATGGACAAGCGGCAGATCGGCATTCGCGGTTTTGGTCACCTTGAGGTCACCGTTGTCCAGCACCAACCAGGCCCAACCGCTTCCGAACTGCGTTACACCGGCCTGCTTGAAAGCTTCCTTGAACTGCTCAAGGCCGCCAAAGGCATGGTTGATACGCTCTGCCAGCTCGCCTGTCGGCGCACCGCCGCCGTTGGGTTTCATTGAGTGCCAGAAAAACGTGTGGTTCCACACCTGAGCGGCATTGTTGAACAAGGCCGTGTTGCCGTCAGTGTGGGCAGCGCGGATGACTTCTTCCAAAGTTTTATCGGCATGGGGCGTGCCTTCAATCAACTTGTTGGCGTTGTCCACATAGGCCCGATGGTGTTTACCATGGTGAAACTCAAAGGTCATCGCCGAAATATGCGGCGCAAGGGCATCTTTCGCGTAGGGAAGCTCCGGTAATTCAAAAGGCATGGGGTGTGTTACTCCTGAGAACATAAGTCACGCGTTCGAGGTCCAGCATCCGTGGCGGAGGCCGGCAACGCGAATGTATCCTTTTTTCGTGCGCACCAAATTATCGGAAGTCACAGCCAAACGGCTATGGCTTCTGGCAGGTCGTTGCCGAGGCACTTCACGGGTGCGCCGCTGTGGGGACATCATCCAACACACTGCGCAAACGCCCTTTGAGTAACTCAAGCTCAGCGGTGACCTGAACCAGCTCGGCGCGCTTTTCATTGAGGCGTGTTTCAAGGCTTGTCAGGCGCGGTTGTACAGCGGCATCTCGAGCGGCAACATCGGCCCGAATGCGTGCTTCAGCTTCCGCCTGTGAGACGTAGGCCATGCGGGAGAGTTCGCCGGACAGGTCCTGAAGGCGCGCCAGGTTGGCAGCTTGTTCCGCGCGCAGCCGGTCGTATTCGGCCTGGAGCGTCTCAATCTGGCTTTCCAGTGTTGCCTGCCGCTTGAGCGAAGCATCGATCAGCACGTTGGCGGCCTGTATCCTGGTCTGGGCCGTGAGCGCCGCGACCACCTTGACCAGTTCCCGGAGTTCCCGCACGATGGGGTCCGGCATTTCCCCCTCAGCCGTGGGCAATGGGACAGCAGGGGTCACCGGCGTTCGGTCAGGGAGGGTCGGCGCCGGTAGCGGCCGGCGCGGTGTCTGTCCTGCGACCGGCAGACAGCTCATACCGAGGAGCAAAAACCACAGCATCATTCGCATGACAACAAGGTATCTCCCAAACAGTGAATCCGACGGCGCAAGTCATTCGGTATGGCAACGGTATACGCTCAGCCTTGAGTTTATGCAGCCAGCGTTGCAGACGTTGCAGCGCGGCGACACCGATTACCCACCTGCCGGGAGTGACAACGTGCAGGCAGCCGTGCTGGTTCCACTCTTTTTCAAGCAGGGCATACCGTACCTACTCTTGACGAAACGCGCCGCCCATCTGCGTCGCCACCCAGGAGAGATTGCGTTTCCGGGTGGACGACGCGACCCCCACGATACTTCCCCAGCAGCCACGGCGCTACGCGAAGCCCAGGAGGAAATCGGGCTGCCACCTGAACACGTGGTAGTGCTCGGACTGCTCGAAACCTTTGAAACCAATACTGGTTTTCAAGTGACGCCGGTTGTGGGCCTGATTCCGTACCCGGTGGCGTTCCGGCTTGACAGGCGTGAAACCGAGCGCTTGATTGAGGTCCCTCTGCCGGTCCTTGCCCGCGCCGAAGCGCGTGAGGTGCGCCAGTACATTGTCAACGGACGTCCCCGGAGCGTGTATTTTTTTCACTATGCGGACACCGACCCCATCTGGGGCGCATCCGGCTACATTGTACAGCGGTTTCTTGACGTGGTGTACCCTCTTGTCCTAGCCGATCTGGCCGGCGAAGCTGTACTGTAGTCGCGTGTACGGCGTATGCAGGATTCAACGCTCTCTGCACCACATATTGTGATTGCCATTGACGGTCCTGCCGGAGCCGGCAAAAGCACCATTGGCAAACTGCTGGCTGCCCGACTGGGTGCGCTCTACATTGACACCGGCGCGATGTACCGCGCCGTTGCGCTCAAGAGCTTCCGTTTGGGCGTTATTCAGCCGAGTGAGTCGCCCGAACCACTCCTGCCGGAACAGGAAGCTCGGTTGAGCGAGATTGCCCGCACCACCAAGATCACCTTAACCGGCGACCCGTTTCACCTCCGCGTCCTCGCCGATTGCGAAGATGTTTCACAGGCCATTCGCTTACCGATGGTGAGTCGGTACGCTTCGATTGTTTCTGCCGTCGCTGGTGTCCGGGCAGCGCTGGTCGAACAACAGCGCCGGATGGGCGCTACAGGAATGGTGGTGATGGACGGACGCGACATTGGAACGCATGTCTTCCCGGACGCAGACATTAAGTTCTTTCTGGATGCCAGTGTGGAAACCCGTACTGAACGGCGCTACGCAGAGCAGCGCGCACGGGGTGTTGCCTGCACCCGGGAACAAACTCGCCTCGATGTCCTGGAGCGTGACCGTCGCGACTACAACCGTGCCGTCGCGCCACTCCGGCGGGCAGACGATGCCATTTGGCTCGACACTTCTGCTCTCTCACCGGAAGAAGTCCTTGAAAAAATGCTGGCGCTAATTCGCGAACGACTTTCCGTGTCGGCAGCGTCAATGCCGGCCGGTGGGGTGGACGTCCCTGTCCGGTCGTCAGGACTCAGTCAGCAGCAAGATTCCGGCCTGGGCCAGACCGACGACCAGCCCGACAAGAGCGCCAAATCGAACGATCATGCGTAGCTCCCGCCCGGCGGCGCGGTAGATCAGTTCTTCGATCATTTGGTTGGTGAGTCGTTCGAGTTGCGTGCGCAGCAAGTTCTCAATATCCAGCCGCCGCCCCAGGGATCGGACAAACTCGATCACCGGCGTGACATCTGAAGCCGGTAGGCGCGGGGTGGCCGCCTCGGCGTCAAAGAGATGGCCCCCGACCGTCGCGATGGTTTCCACCATCGCGGCGCGCGCCGGTTCATTTTGGCTCAACAAGGCCGCAATATCCTCAAGTGCAAGCGTCAGGAGGCGCTTGAGCATGCCCAGGTCAATCAGGCGGCGGGCAATGAGTCGGCCCAGAAAGCCGTAGGTTGCCCCAACTTCCTCAATCACAACATTGGCGAACCCATCCGTCAGGCGGCGACCGATACCGGCCGCGTTGCGTTCGTCGGCAAGCAGTTCAACAATGCGCCGGGCCAGATGGCGCAGAAAATCGTCACTTGATGTCTGTTCGGCGTAATGGCGCAGGGAGGCTGCCCCGACTTCGCCTTCAATGCCTAGCGCCATAATTTCATCGGCAATTGTTTCAACCGTCAGAACACGTTCTGCAATCACAGCAGCAAAGCGTTGAATAAAGGCATCTCGCTCAGCCGGAATCATGCCGGGCGTGAAAGGGATCCGACGACCAAAGAGCCGCCAAGCGCGTTGTGGACGAAACACCATTCGCACCGCCAGCCAAGCGCCAAGGAAACCATGGCCAGTCGCGATGAGGAGGTGCAGCAACGCTGTTCCCCACACGGAAGTCAGCATACGACCTACCCCAAGACTGTTGGGAAGTCAGCGGCAGGCGCTGCGCCGATGCCGCGCGCCGCCGCGCCATGACGCGCACTACCGCCAGAGTTGTCCGCGCAACATCAACCCGACCATCTTGTAGTCGCCCAGAAGTGAGTACCAGGGATTCGTCCAGGTCGCAGGACGATTCCTCTCAAAGACAAAGTGCGAAAACCAAGCTAAACCGTACGAAACCAACGGAATGGTCAACAACCCCCACCACCAGCCTGTCACGACACAGGCAATGACAATCGGCAGTTGTAGCACCGTCCCGATAAAGTGCAGGATGCGCGTCATCGGATGGCTGTGCATGGCAAGGTAGAGAGGGAAAAATTCCCTAAACGTACGTGGTGGTGCTTCAGTCAACGTCTTGCAAGCCGTATCCATGGTGACTGCTCCCCAAGCAGCATTACATTGTACAGTAACGTACGTTAGCCAAGTGATGGTTGGTAACGCAACCAGTCCCGCTCATGACGCAGCGGCTATGCGTCGGCTAACAACGCCGGCAGTGCGACGCTAACGATCCAGCATGTCCAGCATCGAGCCGGGACGCACGCCGGAAGCCGGCGCCGCCTTGGGTGGCTCGGTGGAGATTCGGTGTCCCCCGGTGACAGCGGGCGGGACTACATCTTGTGGTGAGGGCCGCCCCATATCGCTCAACTGGAGCATCAGATTGCCGGGGTTGGTCGCATAGGCCAGACCATCTTCCTTGGTAATGATGTTCTGCCGGATGAGCTTTTCAATGACACCGTCGAAATGCTGCATGCCTTCGATTTCACCGTCGCGCATCGCATCCACGAGCGTCTTGCCGGCGCTTTCACCTTTCTCAATGTATTCGCGTGTGCGCATCGTAGAGCGCAAAATTTCAATGGCGGCAACCCGTCCCCGCTGATCCGCACGCGGAATAAGGCGTTGCGAAATGATGTACCGAAACGACTGGGACAAGCGCGTGCGCACAACGTGCTCCTCACTTTTTGGAAACACCCCAATGATCCGATCGACCGTTTTAGCAGCGTCAATCGTATGTAGGGTGGACAATACTAAGTGACCGGTTTCCGAAGCTTCCATCGCGATTTCGATTGTCTCACGGTCGCGCATTTCGCCGACTAAAATGACCTTGGGTGCCTGCCGGAGCGCTGCCCGCAGCGCCAGCGCAAAATCAGGCGTATCACTGTGCAGCTCACGCTGGTGAATGGTGGAGTTTTTGTGCGGATGAATAAACTCAATGGGGTCTTCAATGGTTACGATGTGGTAGTACTTCGTCTCGTTGATCAAGTTGATGATGGCTGCCAGGGTGGAGGACTTGCCGCTGCCGGTCGGTCCTGTCACCAAAACGATCCCGTTTTTGAGATCGGCAATCTGGCGCAACTGTGGCGGAAGCCCCAGTTCCTCGAGGGTAGGAATCCGGTTGGGAATGACCCGCATGACGATGGCTTCCGTGCCGCGCTGCCTGAAGACATTGACGCGGAAACGTGCCTGTCCCGGTACGCTGTAGGATACGTCCACCGATCCTAGCTTTTCCAACTTTTCGAGGTTTGTTGGGTTATTTGACAACAAAACTTGGGCAAAGGCGTGGGTGTGCTGTGGTGTGAGCTGCTCCAGTCCCTGAATCTTGACGGCGCGTAGCTGGCCGACCAGCTCTACCTGGGGAGGACGCCCTGGTGAAAAAATTAAGTCGCTGACCTTGTCAGACACTGACAGCATCATCTGCAAAACTTGATTAAAGCTCTGCTGGATATGACTGAGTTGGTGCGGCGCAGACATACGACAAACTCCCTCCCCAAAAACAGGCGATACAAGACGGCAAACTCGTCCGGTGGTAAACAGAGATTATCAGTGCGGGTTTGCGAGACACAGTGCGGTTCGATGCTAGGTGATAGCCGAACAGGAGGCAACTCATGTTGCGACCCTTACACGACAGTCGAGCAGCGGACAGATGGCCTCAAGAAAGCAACATCCATCCGCGCCGACCATTCTTGCCGGGCACCGTGCGGGTGACAGGTGGATGGTCCAGGCTTCAGCGCGGACGCTGCTTGGGATCAAGCCATTCACGCAAGCCGTCGCCGAGTAGGTTAAAGCCAAGTACGGTTAGGGTCATCATGGCCGCCGGGAAAACGGTCATGTGCCAACCTGAAGCAAAGTGCGTTCGGGCATCACTCAACATTGCCCCCCAGCTCGGGGTCGGCGGCGGGATACCAAGCCCGAGAAAACTGAGACTTGCTTCGGCCAGGATCGCCCCGGCCATGCCAAGACTCGCCTGAACGATGAGTGGCTGAATGGCGTTGGGTAGGATGTGTCGGAACAAAATCCGCACATTGCTGGCGCCGAGCGCCCGCGCTGCAAGGACAAAGTCGTATTCCCGCACTTTCAAAACTTGTGCGCGAATGAGCCGTGCGTAGCCAACCCAGCCAATCACGCACAAGGCAAAGATGAGGTTGGTCAAACTTGCACCTAGGAAGGCGACCGTTGCAATCGCCAGCAGGATGCCGGGAAAAGCCAAAAACACATTGAACCAGAAACCGGCAATGAAACGGTCGAGCCACCCACCGACATAGCCGGAAAGCAACCCCAACAACAGGCCGATTGTCGCCGAGACGAGGACCACAATGACGCCGACCGTCAAGGAGACACGCGCTCCGTAAACGACCCGTGCGAAAATGTCACGCCCGTTCTCATCCAAGCCCATCGGATGCGCCCAGGACGGAGGATCAAAACTTCGCTCCAGGTCCTGGTATGTTACCTGCTCTGGAGAGATACACAGAGGACCGACCACTGCCAAAAGGACAAGTCCGGCAACAATGGCAGCTCCAATCCTACCGGTGAGGTTCATAGCTTCTGGTGAAGACGCAAGGCTTCTGGTGAAGACGCAAGCGCCAGAGGCGGAAAATTCGGGTTATTGTGCACTGCACTGAGTGCTAAGCTACTATGCCATGGTACATCCATCATCAAGGACTTCTGGCCATAGTCATCCCGGTCCAAGAAAGGCTGTCATGGGCATCATGAACGGGACCAAACTCGAGATTATCCCACTGGGCGGGCTTGGTGAATTCGGCATGAACTGCATGGTCATGCGCTACGGAGCGGACATCATCGTGATTGACGCCGGACTGATGTTCTCCGAAGTGGGTTATTTCGGTGTGGATTCGATGACGCCGGATTTTTCCTACCTCGAACGCCACTGGGAACAGGTGCGCGCCGTCATCCTCACCCATAGCCACGAAGACCACATTGGTTCTCTACCGTTCTTGCTCAAGAAGGTGAATGTTCCAGTGTACGGCACGGCCTACACCCTGCAGATTGTTGAGCCGCGCCTGGAAGAGCATCACCTCCTGTCCTCGGCAGACCTGCGCGTTGTGCAGGCTGGTCAGACGATTCAGGTCGGAGCATTTTCGATTGAATATATTCGCGTTTCACACTCCACGGTAGATTGCTGCGCCCTGGCCATCGCAACGCCGATTGGCACCGTAGTCCACACAGGCGACTTCAAGTTTGACACCACGCCGGTCTGCGGCGATCCGATTGATGTGAAGCGGTTACAGGCTATTGGGCAGCGTGGTGTCTTGGCGCTGCTTTCCGACTCCACCAATGTTGAGCGCCCGGGGCAGATGCCCTCAGAACGGGTTGTCATTCCGGCACTGGAAGAGATTTTCGACCGCGCGACCGGGCGCATTTTTGTCAGCTGTTTTGCCTCAAGTATTCACCGTATTCAAATCATGTTTGACCTGGCCCAGCAGTTTGGGCGGCGAGTCATCCCCGTCGGACGCGCCATGGAGCGCAATATCGAGATTGCCGAGCGGACAGGCTTTCTTGATACAGCCGACTGTCTTGCCAACGCCAAGGACTTCAGGCACTTTGATCCCCATGAAATCGTTGTTTTAGCTTCAGGTTGTCAGGGCGAGCCGATGGGTGCAATGTGGCGGATCGCTGACCGCAGCCATCGGCAAGCCTGGATGGAAGCCGGCGACACCGTCGTACTGTCGGCACGTCAAATTCCGGGCAATGAAAAAGCCATCTCTAAGCTGATTAACCGTTGCTACCGCAACGAAGTCGAGGTGGTGGACTCAACACAGGCGCGCATTCACGTCTCAGGCCACGGCGCGCAAGAGGACCTGCGCCTGATGCTGGAAGCAATCCGCCCAAAGTACTTCATCCCAATTCACGGCGAGTACCGCCAGCTTTACCGGCATAAACAGTTTGCCTGTCAGACGTTAGGCCTTGCCCCCGACCGCGTCCTGGTCATCGAGAGCGGCGACGTGGTGGTCTTGGACGGGCAAACTGCCCAGATTGGCGACAAAATCACGATTAATCGGGTGTACATAGATGATACTTGTTCCCTTGAACTTGATGAGACCCTGCTCCGCGACCGTCGCCGCATGGCGTACGAGGGCGTTGTCATTGCCGGCGTCGCCCTTGAAGAAGCGACCGGCATGTTACTGGGCCCACCGGAAATCACCACGCGCGGCTACTTAGGTGTGGACGGCGACGAAGAGGAAATTACCGAACTGCGTGATGTGGTCTTAGCCGCCGTGGAAACCCTGCCTCCTAAAGAGCGCATCAACGGGGGGAAGGAGCACTTCCAAGAACACCTGCGCCTGGCGCTCAAACGCCACATTCTGCGCCTGACCGGGCAGAAGCCAACCATTGTTCCCATTGTGGTGGTTGTGTAGTGACGGCATCTTTCATGCTCTTCCCGAAGACAGCAGCGCTTTCCACGCAGCCGTGCTATGTCGGAAGCCAATCCCTTGCAACCTGACCAGCGACAGCCGGACCTGTTTGCAGAAGTAGCCATCCCGACGGGCGTGAGGCGTACCTACACCTACCGGATTCCACCCGAACACCAGGCTTATGCAGAACCAGGCTGCCGTGTTGTTGTCCCATTTGGACGGCAAACCCTCGTCGGCTATGTGGTCACCGTCAGTCATCAGCCCCCGGCCGAGTTGAATCCGTCTGATATTCGGGACATTGCCGACTGGGTGGACCTGACACCTGTTATCAACGCCGAAATTTTGGCGTTGACGCAGTGGGTCGCCGAATACTACTACGCGCCCTGGGGCGAGGTGCTGAAGGCAGCCCTCCCGTCCGGTCTCGACGTTGTACTTGAAGAGTGGGTTTTTCTCACAGAAGCGGGTCGCCAGGCCGTTCCAGCACGGCGAGATGGCGGGGGCAGGCGCGACGAGCGATTTCTGGCCTGGCTGGCCGAGGTCGGTGGAGCCAGCTTACTGGATAACCTACCGGTCGGCCGTTTCGGAAAGCATCCCCGTCAGGTCGCCCACGATCTGGAGCGCGTCGGACTTGTGAGAATCGAAACCCACCCGGCGCAAACACGCATCAGGACCAAACAACGCCTGGTGGTTCGGCCGGCAGCCGTGCCGAAGGAGCCGGTTTCTCCCTCCCAGGCCCGCGTTTTGGCCCGGCTGCGCGCCGTCCAGACGGAAGCAATTGCTGCGCTAGCACTGCATGCGGAGGTGAGCCCTTCCCTTATTCGCCAGATGGCGCAGAAGGGCTTTGTTGAAATCGTTCCTGAGACCGTTCGCCGCAATCCACTCGCCCATCTGACCGACTTACCTCGCACGCCAGAGCTCGAACTGACACCGGAACAACGCCAGGCAGTGGATGCCATTGTGGCCGCGTACGAGGCCAAAACATTCCAGACGTTCCTCCTGCACGGCGTCACCGGGTCCGGAAAAACAGAGGTCTACCTTGCGGCCATCAGCGCCGTTCTGGAACGCGACGGCTCGGCGCTTATGCTTGTGCCGGAAATTGGCCTCACGCCGCTGTTGGCGCGACGGCTCATTCAACGGTTCGGAACATCGGTGGCGCTGCTACACTCTTCGCTGGCCCCGGGTGAGCGCGTGGACGAGTGGGAGCGCATTCGATCCGGCGCGGCGCGCGTCGTCATCGGCACGCGCTCGGCTGTGTTTGCGCCCTTGGTCAACCTACGGCTCATTATTGTTGATGAAGAGCATGATGCTTCGTACAAGCAGTCGGAAAGCGTTCCACACTATCACGGACGCGACACAGCCATCTTGCGGGCCAGCCGGCTGCACTGCCCTGTCATCCTCGGCAGCGCCACACCGGCCATCGAAACTTTCCAAAACGCACTGAGCGGCAAATATACCTACCTGACGCTCCCCCAACGGTTCGGCAACCGCAGTCTGCCGGAAGTGACGCTGGTGGACATGCGTGAGGTCTTCAAGCGCCACCAAGCGCCGCGCTTCATTTCAGACGAGCTGGAAAACGCCATTGCCGAAACGTGCGCCCACGGGGAGCAAGTGATGGTGTTGCTGAACCGGCGTGGTTTTGCGAGCTGTTGGCTATGTCGGGAATGCGGCTTTGTGGCCGAATGTCCAGATTGCTCGGTGACGCTGACCTATCACCGGAGCGACCACTACCTCGCTTGCCATTACTGCGGCTACACGATGCCACCGCCCACGGTTTGCCCGGAATGTCACGGGGAAGGCATTGCCTACGTCGGCGAAGGCACGGAGCAGCTCGAAGCGCGTTTACGCGAGTTGTTCCCGACCCTATCCATTGCGCGCCTAGACCGTGACACCACCCGCCGGCGTGGCGTCTTTGAACGGATCTTCAACGATTTTGCTTCGGGTAGTCTCGATATCCTGGTTGGAACACAGATGATTGCCAAAGGGCATGACTTTCCAAATGTCACCCTTGTCGGCGTCGTTTCGGTGGACGCAGGGCTGATGCTACCCGATTTCCGTGCCCCGGAGCGCACCTTTCAACTAATTGCCCAGGTAGCCGGACGGGCCGGGCGTGGCGACCGACCGGGGCGCGTCATCGTCCAGACATACCGGCCCGAGCACTACGCGCTGGTTGCCGGCTGTCAGCAGGACTACAACGCGTTTTTTGAGCAGGAACTCCTCCAGCGCCGCGCGCTGTACTACCCCCCATTCTGCGTGCTTGCCAACATCATCATTCGTCACACACGTGATTTGGAAGGACAGGCGCTGTCCGAAAAAGTGGCGGCCCTACTCCGTCAGCCGCTACCGGGGACAGACCCCGCAGACACCTGGATGCTGCGTGTCCTCGGGCCGGCACCGGCGCCCCTGGCGCGCTTACGTGGTGAGTATCGCTTTCAAATCCTGCTCAAGGCGCGGCAACGCCGCCGTCTGCGGGAAGCCGTGGGCAACATGCTGCGGGAACTGACCGAAACCGAACGCCGCCACATCGTTGTTGAAATTGACCCACTTGACTTGATGTGACCGGCTGCCCCCGTTGACTCCCCCTTGTCAGATTGCCCTATGTCGAAGATTCGTATTCTGCCGGACGTCGTCGCCAACCGAATTGCCGCCGGAGAAGTTGTCGAGCGGCCGGCCTCTATCGTCAAGGAATGCCTAGAAAATGCGCTCGATGCCAACGCCCAACAGATTGACATCGCCATTGAACGCGGCGGAAAAACCTACATCCGCCTCCGCGACGACGGTGAGGGCATGACGCGCGACGATGCACTCCTGGCATTTGAGCGGCACGCAACAAGCAAAATCCGTACGGCGGAGGATTTGGCGGCCATTCACACCTTTGGCTTTCGCGGCGAAGCCCTGGCCGCCATTGGCTCGGTGACACGGGTGACACTGACGACCAAGCCCCACGGGGCGACCTCCGGCACAACGGTCATCCTCGAGGGCGGCAAAATTCGTCAGGTTCGTGATGCGGCCGCTCCAGGGGGAACGGAGATTGTGCTGCGCGACTTGTTTTTCAATCTCCCGGCGCGGCGCAAGTTTCTCAAAACCGACGCAACTGAAGCCTTCCATGTCACCAACCTGGTCACTCACTATGCGCTTGCCAACCCGAGTCGGGGGTTTACGCTTGAGCACAACGGGCGGCAGGTCTTGGCCGTGACGGCAACCTCTGAGGTGACGGCGCGCGCTTACCAGCTGTTCGGTGCAGAGTGGCTGGCGGGTTTGGTGCCGGTTGAGTTTGTCCAGGACGGCATCACGGTGCGCGGTTTTATTTCGCGCCCACACATTCAGCGCAAGGGGCGTGAGGGGCAGTACCTCTTTGTCAACGGACGCTTTGTCCGTGATAAGCTCATCGGGCGCGCACTTTCAGACGCCTACCGGAATATCCTCCCATCGGGTGTCTTTCCAGTCGCCATGCTGTTTGTCGCCGTGCCCCCGGAGGCCGTGGATGTCAACGTCCATCCACAAAAAACCGAAGTTCGTTTTCGGTCGCCACAGCAGGTTTTAGAGAGCGTGACAACAGCGCTGCGGCAGGCACTCGGGACGGCGCCACAGTTTGCATCGCTGCCGATCCCCTCGGCCGCACCGGTGCGACAAACGAACACCGGTTCATCGGCGCCGGCGTCGTCCGATGCCATAGCCGTCGCAGCAGCGCTCCGGGCATTTGCCCCGCAGCCGGCACAAACCGCTCTGCCACCACCGAACAGCTCACGGCAAAGTGAGCGCCAGCCACCACCGTTCTTTGCCGTGCTGCCGGCCGCAGCCACTGCCGCCGATCTCCAGCAAACTGCCCCTGCATCTGCCGGTGACGACTCAGATGCCGTCGAACGCCTGCGCACGATCTTGGACGGACGAACGCGCACGCGGTGCGCCGGCACATACCGTTCAAGACCATCGGCGGCGGATGCGCCGACCGACGCAGCCGGCGGTGGGCGCCCCGATGTCCGAATTTTGGGCCAGATCCATGACAGTTATATCGTAGCAACTGACGCCACAGGGCTTTTGCTCATCGATCAGCATGTGGCGCACGAGCGCATTCTGTTCGAGCAATATCTGCGCTCTCTGCTGGGTCGTGCCGTGACGACGCAAATGCTACTGACGCCCGTGGTCGTGGACTTGACTCCGGCACAGGCCGCCGCCTTTGAACCCATTGCCGACGAACTGGAAGCAGCCGGCTTTCGCCTCACAAGACTTGCCGGCCGGACAGTTGCTGTGCAGGGCGTGCCGGCCGATCTGACAGCCGACGATGCCCAGCACCTCCTTACGGAACTGCTCGACACGTTAGCTGCCGAGCAAGAGACCATAACCCGCGAACACATTCTGCGCGAAATGGCGGCAAGTATGGCTTGCCGCGCCGCCATCAAGATCAATTTCAACCTCACACCGGAGAAAATGACGTGGCTGGTGGACGAACTGTTCAAGTGTGAGCAGCCGACCAACTGCCCGCACGGGCGACCGATCATCCTCCGTTTTGATGTGCCGGTGATTGAGCGCGGCTTCAAACGGACTTAGTAGGCCGCTTTGCTGCCGGAACAGGCGGTGTCGGCCGGGTCGGACCGGTGGCGACTGCGCCGCACCCAGGTGGGGCGCCGGTTGCGGAGGTAGGTTACTGGGTGCAATCGACTGCCACGCGACCGAACTACGCTGTAAACTGAACATCGCGCCACGGCTCGAAATACGCCTTGAGCTTATTCCGCTGATACTTACCCGTCGAAGTCACCGGGATGTCCGTTCCAAAGACGACGACCTTGGGGGATTTATGAAACGGCAGTCGCGCGCGGGCAGCGCGCAGGATGGCGTCGGCGTCCAGGGTGGCGCCATCTTCAGGCACGATGTACGCACCCACTTCCTCGCCATACCAGCGGTGTTCAAAACCAACGGCCAGCCCACACCGTACACCGGGCAGGCTCGACAGCACTTCATCAATCTCAAATGGGGAGAGATTGACGCCGCCGCGAATGATCAGCTCTTTGATGCGGCCGGTAATGAAGAAAAACGCCCGTCCCTCGGCGTCGAGTTCATAGAAACCTTCGTCGCCGCTCCGAAACCAACCGTGCGCAAAGGCTTCGGCGTTTGCCTCTGGTCGCTTGAAATAGCCGTTCATCACGCTGGGGCCGCAGATGACAATTTCTCCCCGCCTGCCGGGCGGCAAAGCATTACCATCGGCGTCATGAATTGCGACGTTGCACACCGGCAGCGCCACTCCGATGGACGGGAATCCAAAGTGCTGCATCCAGTGCCGGTGTGCTGCAGGCGATAGGTCAAGCGGCAGCATCGTTGCGTAACAAGTCGTCTCACTCAAGCCGTAGCCGTGCAAGACGCGAATGCCGAAGGTCTCTTCAAACTGCCGCGCCAATTCAACGGTCAGTGGCCCCGCGCCGCAAATCAGATGCGATAGACAACGTGTCGCAGACGGCGCAAACAGGTCTCGGCGTTCCAGCAGAAAGGCCAGCAGGGTCGGGACGACACTTGCAATGCGAACTCGCTCATGTTCGATGCGCACCCAGAAGGTTGTCGGTGAAAACTTGTGGTTGAGTACCGCCTTGGCGCCGGCAACAAGCGGCGTGAGCAGCGTCACCACAATCCCGTTGACATGATGGATGGGGAGAACGCACATCAGGGCGTCGTCCGAAACAACGCAGTTCCAGTCGCGTAGCGCCTGCGCATCCAGGAGGAGATTGGCCTGCGTCAGGACAACGCCCTTGGGCGCACCGGTTGTCCCCGAGGTATAGACAATCAATGCTTCGCGTTCCGGGTCAACATCTGGGGTGTAGGTTGCGCCGGCATAAGCCGCGCGCCAGGCACCGTCCTGCAGTTCGCGTACGCCGCGCACGGCCGGCAAGGTCTCTGCCAGCGCCCGTGCTTCGGCGAGGTAATCGTCCAGCGCCAGTATCAACTGCGCTGCGGCGTTTTCCACAATGAAGCGCCGGCGGTCGGCATCTTCCGTCATGTTGACCGGGGCTACGCACGCACCGACGGTCCAGATGGCGGCGTAGGCAAGAACCGTCTCCATATCATTGTGGGCAAGCGTGGCAACGCGGTCGCCTGGCCCAACGCCAGCATCGCGCAGGGCGGCTGCACCGGCCTGCACTGCCGCCCACAGGTCGGCGTAGCACATCGCATGGCGGTTTCCGCCGGCGTCATACGCAACCAGGGCCGGCGCTTCCGGGCGCTGCGCTGCCCAGGTCTGAAACCAAGCCCCGGCAGATGGGGCTTCGAGTATCGGGGTGACACCCTTCCGCAGTTGTTGCGCCATCCGGCGTTTGTCATCCCAATCCATACACAATAACCAGTTGAGAATCAGGCACGTAGGAATCTGGCACCTGGGCGTCCCGTCCCGGAGCGTGTTTCCGACAAAAAACGCGCGCTGTGGGGCCACGCCCCCGCAGACGCGCGTCGCCAAATTTCATCCATACGGAGTCGATCCGCACACCATCCGGTGTGCTATTCGCTACCTTTTGCGGCTTTCCACGTCTGCATGTCCTTTTCGACCATCTGCGACATGGCATCGTCAAAGTGGTATGTCTCGGATTCCGGCTGCGGTTCTTCGACGTCGAAGTTTTTCTCTTCGTAGAGTCGAATCCGGCGGTAGTATTCCATTCCCGTCCCGGCCGGAATCAGGCGACCCATGATGACGTTTTCCTTTAGGCCGCGCAGATAGTCCACACGCCCGGAAATTGCCGCTTCGGTCAGCACGCGCGTCGTCTCCTGGAAGCTGGCGGCAGAAATAAAGCTTTCCGTCGAAAGGGACGCCTTGGTGATGCCCAGCAACAGCGGCTCCGCCGTCGCCGGCTGCCCACCGGCTTCAATAACGCGGCGATTCTCATCCTCAAAGCGGAAGCGATCCACCTGCTCGTCAATGAGGAAGTCCGTATCGCCAACCTCTTTGACGCGCACCCACCGCAGCATTTGGCGCACAATGACTTCAATGTGCTTGTCGGCAATGTTGACGCCTTGCAGGCGATAAACTTCCTGAATTTCGTTGACGAGATACCGCTGAAGAGCATCCATTCCCTGGATGGCCAGAATGTCGTGCGGATTGAGCGGCCCATCCACCAACGGCTCGCCGGCTTTGACGCGGTCTCCATCCTGAATGAACATATTGACACCTTTCGGAATGGAGTACTCGCGGGTTTCACCGTCGTCGCCGATGATTTGCACCTTTCGCTGGCCCTTGACGATGCCGCCGAATTTGACCACCCCGTCAATTTCGGCCATGACGGCGGTTTCACGCGGCTTACGCGCTTCAAACAGCTCGGTAATGCGCGGCAGACCACCGGTGATGTCCTTGGCGCGGGTAGATTCACGTGGAATCTTGGCGATGACATCCCCGGGCAGCACCCGGTCCCCGTTACGAACACTGAGATTGGCGCGCACGGGCATCTGGTATGCCTTGAGAACGGTCTTTCCGTCGGCGGCCACAATGTCAATTCGCGGCTGCCGCTTCTCGTCCGTTGCCTCACGCACGATCATGCTGCGGTTGCCGGTGTTGGTGTCAATGTCTTCCTGAATGGTCACCCCTTCGATGAGGTCGTGGTAGCGTACAATGCCTTCCACTTCGGTCAAGATTGAAAATGTATAGGGGTCCCATGTCGCCAGGGTTTCCCCTTCCTCCACGAGCTGTCCGTCGGTCACGGCCAACCGCGCGCCGTACACAATTTGGTAGCGGCCGACTTCGCGGTTACTCCGGTTTTCATCAATGAGCACGATGTAACCGTTGCGATTCATGGCTACCAACCGGCCATCACGGCCAGTCACCGTGCGTAAGTCCTCAAACTTGACGCGGCCGCCTTTGCGGGCTTCATGGGAGGATTGCTCAGATGAACCGGTGACGGCACCGCCCAGGTGGAACGTCCGCATGGTAAGCTGCGTCCCCGGCTCACCAATCGACTGTGCGGCAATGACGCCGACCGCCTCGCCCAGTTCCACCATCTTACCGGTCGCCAAATTGCGCCCGTAGCACTTGACACAGACCCCCCGCCGCGCCTCACAGGTCAGTACCGAACGCAGCTTGACCCGTTCAATGCCGCCTGCATCCTGGATTTCGGCCGCCAGCTTTTCGGTAATTTCCTCGTTGGCCTGAACAATCACGTCGCCGGTGATGGGATCGATGATGTCATCCAGCGCCACGCGCCCGATGATGCGGTCGCGCAACGGCTCGATGATTTCCCCACCTTCGCTAATCGCCTCGACCCAGATCCCGCGAATCGTGCCACAGTCTTCCTCCGACACGATGACATCCTGGGCGACATCTACCAGGCGGCGCGTCAAATAGCCGGAGTCGGCCGTCTTGAGCGCCGTGTCCGCCAGCCCTTTGCGCGCACCGTGCGTCGAGATGAAGTACTCCAACACATCCAGCCCCTCGCGGAAGTTGGCGCGAATGGGCTTCTCGATAATGGCCCCGGAAGGCTTGGCCATCAGCCCGCGCATGCCGGCCAGTTGGCGAATCTGCTGCGCTGAGCCGCGCGCACCAGATTCGGCCATGACCATAATCGGGTTGAGTTCGTTGTTGACCTTTTCGGCCGCTTTCATCGCCTCATGCATTTCCTTGGCGATGGCCTCCGTTGTCTGCGACCAAGTGGCAATCACCTTATTGTAGCGTTCGCCGTCGGTAATGCTCCCTTCTTCGTACTCCTTCTGGAAGCGGGCTACTTCGCGGTCGGCCGCCGCGATGAGTTCTGCCTTGCGCGGCGGCGTCACCAGATCGTCAATACCGATGGAAATACCGGCCTTCATGGCATAGAGGAAGCCGATGGACTTCAGTGAGTCCAGCATCTTGACGGTCGTTTCCAAACCATGGTGGAGCTGGCAGTAACTCACCAGTGACTGTAAACCCTTTTTCTTCATCAAGCCGTTGATAAACGGCATACCCTCCGGGAGGGCCTGATTGAAAATGACGCGCCCGACCGTCGTGCTGATGACTTGTCGCACCTGACGCGGCGTCGCCCGCAGGAGGTCCTGCTGGTTGCGCTCTTGCTCCAGATCGATCAACACGCCCTCGTAGCGCAGCTTGATGGGCGACTGCGTATTGACAATGCCGGCGTCATGCGCAATGACCACGTCATCCAACGTCGCAAACGTCCGTCCTCCCTTCGGATCGTCAGGGCGCTCATACGTCAGGTAGTAACACCCAAGCACAATATCCTGGGTTGGGACCGCAATCGGCTGTCCGTTCGCCGGCGACAGGATGTTGTTATCGGCCCGCATCAGCACCGTGGCTTCAATTTGCGCCTCGTGCGACAACGGGATATGAACCGCCATTTGGTCGCCGTCAAAGTCGGCGTTAAAGGCGGTACACACCAGGGGGTGAATCTTAATCGCCTTCCCTTCGACCAGCACCGGCTCAAACGCCTGGATACCCAACCGGTGGAGGGTCGGCGCCCGGTTGAGCAGCACCGGGTGCTCCCGAATAACTTCCTCTAAAATGTCCCACACCTCCGGCGCCTGCCGATCGACCATCTCTTTAGCCTGCTTGATGGTCTGTGCATACTTCTGCTTTTCAAGCTGGTGGTAAATAAATGGCTTGAACAGTTCGAGCGCCATTTTCTTGGGCAGGCCGCACTGGTGCAGCTTTAGCTCCGGCCCGACGACAATGACCGACCGGCCGGAGTAATCTACCCGCTTGCCGAGTAGGTTTTGCCGAAACCGACCGGTCTTCCCCTTAAGAGTATCCGACAGCGACTTCAGTGGTCGGTTGTTTGCCCCGCGCAGCACGCGCCCGCGCCGACCGTTGTCAAACAGCGCGTCCACGGCCTCCTGAAGCATGCGTTTCTCATTGCGGACGATGACCTCGGGTGCCTTGAGGTCAAGCAACTTGCGCAGGCGATTGTTCCGGTTGATGACGCGCCGGTAGAGATCGTTCAAATCCGAGGTGGCAAAGCGTCCGCCATCGAGCGGCACCAGCGGGCGCAACTCCGGTGGAATGACCGGAATGACATCTAAGATCATCCACTCTGGCCGATTGCCCGACCGCCGGAAGGCGTCGACTACCTTGAGCCGCTTCGCCAGCTTGAGTTTTTTCTGCTGGGATGTCTCCTCACGCATTTTCTGGCGCAGTTCTTCGGCCAGGGCTTCGCAGTCCACACGTTCCAGTAGCGTTTTGATGGCCTCGGCGCCCGTCCGCGCAATGAACCGTCCCGGATAAGCATCAAAGAGCTTGCGATATTGTTCATCGGTCAGCAGGTCTTTTTCCTTGAGATCGGGCATGTCACCTGCGTCCACCACGATGTAGGACTCGTAGTAGAGAACCTTTTCCAAATCGCGCAGCGGGATGTCGAGTAAATGCCCGATCCGGCTTGGTAGTCCCTTGAAAAACCAGACGTGTGAGCAAGGCGAAGCCAGTTCAATGTGACCCAGTCGTTCCCGCCGCACCCGGGACAACGTGACCTCAACCCCACACTTGTCACAGATGACACCCTGGTACTTGCGGCGCTTGTACTTGCCACACAGACACTCCCAATCCGTGATCGGACCGAAAATGCGGGCGCAGAACAAACCGTCCCGTTCCGGTTTGAACGTCCGGTAGTTGATGGTTTCTGGCTTGGTGACTTCACCATAGGACCAGGAACGGATTTTTTCCGGCGACGCCAAAGAAATCCGAATTGCCTCAAAGTCAGGCGCGACGGTTTGCTTGTCCTGATATCTGAACATGAACAACCTCCGTGGCAAACAGCGTGCCGGCGTAGCGCACGGTCGCACCGGCACCGGTTGACCGTTCTCAGCGACGCGATGCAGCCGTGCTGGGTTCCGCCGCTACCCCATTCAGCGCCCCGCCTGGAGACGCCTCTTCCGAACGCTTGATCAGTTCAACGTCAAGGCACAGCGATTGGAGTTCTCTCACCAGCACGTTGAACGACTCAGGAACTCCCGGGTCAAAATCGGTTTCGCCCTTGACGATAGCCTCATAGCTCTTTGAGCGACCGGCCACATCGTCCGATTTCGCCGTCAGCAGCTCTTGGAGAATGTGGGCCGCCCCGTAGGCCTCCAGCGCCCACACTTCCATTTCGCCGAACCGCTGCCCGCCAAACTGCGCCTTACCGCCCAATGGCTGCTGAGTAATCAGCGAGTACGGCCCAATCGAGCGGGCGTGAATCTTGTCATCTACCAGGTGCGATAGTTTCAGCATGTAAATGTAGCCGACCGTCACCAACTGCTCGAACGGCTCGCCCGTCATGCCGTCGTAGAGAACGGTCTTGCCGGACTGATTGATCATTGGCAGCTCACCCCGTGACTCACGCAACGCCGCCGCCTCGGCCAGCTTTTGTTTGACCTCGGCTTCTGACGCCCCATCAAACACCGGGGTCGCAAAACGCACCCCCAGCACGTGTGCGGCCCAGCCCAGGTGGGTTTCCAGGATTTGCCCGACGTTCATTCGCGAGGGAACACCCAGTGGATTGAGAACAATCTCCACCGGCCGACCGTCGGGCAGGTACGGCATGTCTTCCTCGGGCAGAATTTGCGCAATGACGCCTTTATTCCCATGGCGTCCGGCCATCTTATCGCCCACCGACAACTTGCGCTTCATGGCGATGAAGACCTTGACCATCTTGATGACGCCTGGGGGCAGCTCGTCGCCGCGCTTGAGTTTTTCAACCTTTTCCTCGTGCAGCTTCTGGAGAACGGCAAACTGCCGTTTGGTGAACTCTTCCAGTTCTCTGATCTCCGCTGCAACGTCTATCTTCGGATTCTGCAGCTCAATTCGCTTGAGCGTCGCCAAATCCAGCGTTTTGAGAAAGTCCAGCGTGAGAACCTCCCCCTTGCCGAGGACGGCGCGTTTGTTGACCAGCACATCCTTGGCGACTCTCTGTCCCTCAAGCAGTTCATAAATCCGCTTGTTGCGTTCATCCTCCAAAATGCGCCGCTCATCTTCGAGGTTCTTGCGCAGGCGAGCCTCTTCCTGTTCTTCAATCGCCAGTGACCGCTTGCACTTTTCCTGTCCCTTGCGCGTGAAGATTTTGACATCCACAACCGTCCCCTCGATACCCGGTGGGCAGGTGAGGGAAGCATCCCGCACATCGCCGGCCTTTTCGCCGAAAATCGCACGCAGCAGTTTTTCTTCAGGCGTCAGTTGCGTCTCGCCCTTCGGTGTGACTTTGCCGACGAGAATCGAGCCGGGCTTGACGCGCGCACCAATGCGAATCACGCCCGATTCGTCCAGATCGCGGAGACTCGACTCCGAGACATTCGGAATGTCGCGGGTGATTTCCTCTGGTCCGAGTTTGGTGTCGCGTGCCTCAATCTCCAACTCTTCAATATGGATGGAGGTGTAGGCGTCGTCCTGGACGAGTTTCTGGGAAATGAGGATGGCATCCTCAAAGTTGTACCCGCGCCAGGGCATGAAGGCGACCAGCACGTTGCGTCCCAGCGCCAGTTCCCCGTGATCGGTGCAGGGGCCGTCGGCTAGCACGTCGCCTTTCTTGACACGCTGCCCGACGCGCACAATTGGTTTCTGATTGATGCAGGTGCTTTGGTTCGAGCGGCGGAACTTGACCAACTGGTAAATGTCGGCCGTCACCTCGCGCGAGAGCGTGCCGGGCTGCGTGGCATCCACACGGATAATGATGCGCTCGGAATCCACGCTGTCCACCACGCCGTCGCGGCGCGCAATGACGACGGCCCCTGAATCCTGAGCTGTCACGCGCTCCATGCCGGTTCCGATGAGCGGGGCTTCCGCCCGCAGCAACGGCACGGCCTGCCGCTGCATGTTCGCGCCCATCAGCGCGCGGTTGGCGTCGTCGTGTTCCAAAAACGGCACCAACGCAGCCGCCACCGACACCAGTTGCTTAGGCGACACATCCATAAACTGAATGTCCTCACGCGGCACTTCGCGGAAATCACCGGTTTTGCGTGATGACACCCGTTCGTCAACGATCTCCAGCCGCTCGTTAAGTCGAATGTTAGCTTGTCCGATGGTGTATTTGTCTTCCTCCCACGCCGAGAGGTAGAACGGATAAGGTTCGTACTCGGCCGGTTTCTGCCCCGGTTTGAGCGCCGCATTGGCAGCTTCGGCTTCTGCCTGCGGCAGGTGTGTTCCCGGCCGCAGGTTTGTGTCGCCGCCGTTTGTGATTCGGACGTACTCAATGACGCGCCCGTTTTCGACCTTGCGGTACGGCGACTCAATGAAGCCGAACTCATTGATGCGCGCAAAGCACGACAGCGAAGAAATCAAACCAATATTCGGTCCTTCCGGCGTTTCAATGGGGCAAATCCGTCCGTAGTGCGTTGGGTGAACGTCGCGCACCTCAAAACCGGCCCGCTCCCGCGACAAACCACCCGGACCCAGCGCCGAAAGCCGGCGCTTGTGGGTAATTTCCGACAGTGGGTTGGTCTGATCCATGAACTGCGACAGCTGCGACGAGCCGAAAAACTCGCGCACGGCCGCCATGACCGGTTTCGCGTTCACCAGGTCGCGCGGCATTGCCTGCTGCATCTCCTGGTGGATGGACATCTTTTCCTTGATCGCGCGTTCCATGCGCACCAACCCCAACCGGAATTGGTTTTCCAGGAGTTCCCCAACTGCCCGGACCCGCCGGTTACCAAGGTGGTCAATGTCATCGGCTTCGTAGATGAGTTCCTCCCCATTCGGACCAACGGCGCGCCCCTTGCGCAGCTTGAGCAAGTAGCTAATCACATCTACGAAGTCGCGCGGTGAAAGGGTTTGCTGATCGAGGTTGGCGCGTTCGGGATGCCCCATCTTGATGTTGAACTTCAGTCGTCCGACGCGTGAGAAGTCAAACTTCCGTGCGTCGAAAAACATCCCATAGAAGAGATTCCACGCCGTAATGATCGTGGGCGGATCGCCAGGGCGCATCTTGCGGTAGATTTCCAGCAGGGCGTCCACGGGACGCCGCACCGAGTCCTTCTTGAGCGTTTGCTGGAGAATCGTTCCAATATCGTCACGTTCGGGGAAGTACACCTCAAACTGTTCAACCCCAGTTGTGAGCAGCTTTTCGTAGTCGTGCGCCGTCAGCTCGGCACCGCACTCAACTAAGACCTCGCCGGTTGCGCTGTGGACAATGTCGGACAGCGCTACAGCGCCGGTCAAATCCGACGGACTGACCGGGATATGCGTCATACCTGCTTCACGGAAGTTCTTCAGATGCTTGGGTAAAATCTTCTGTCCTGGCCGCAGCAGGGTCTCGCCGGTCGCGGGATGCTTGACGCCCCCGGCAACGCGGAGGTCCAGCAACAGCGTGCTCACCGGAAACCGCAGCCCACCATCGCAGCCTTCGACCACCGCCACATTGTAGAACTGACGCAAAATTTCAACGTCCGAACAGGTCGTCGCCTTGATTTGCTCTTCGATCTGGGCGTCGGTGTAATCGCCGCGCTCGATGCCTTCCAAATCGAGTTTTTGAATGAGCGCCAGCGCTCGCAAAAAGATGGTCGCTAAGAATTTGCGTTTCCGGTCAATCCTGACGTACAGCAGATTCTTTTGATCGTACTCGAACTCGACCCAGGAGCCGCGATACGGGATCACCTTGGCCAAGTAGGTCGGCGACTTTTCAAAGAACACACCTGGGCTACGGTGCAACTGGGAAACGATAACGCGCTCCGTACCGTTGATGATAAACGTCCCGTTGTCGGTCATCAGGGGGATGTCGCCGAAGTACACGTCCTCATCAACAAAGTTACGGAGGGTGCGCTGCCCTGTCTCCTCGTCCTTATCCCACAGTGTCAGGCGGATTTTGACCTTTAGTGGGACGGCGTATGTCATGCCACGTTCCTGACACTCACGGACTTCGTACTTGTGTTTGAGACCGACTGGTTCGCCGCAGACATCGCAGGTGGTGACGATGTTTTTGTTCGCAGCGCCGCACGCCTGGCAGATTACGTCTTCGCCTGAGAGCGGATCGACTTGGATGACCGCGCCGCAGGCGTGACAGTTGGAGCGCAAAAACTGAAGCCCTTCATTTTTGCCGCACTTGCATTTCCACTCACCGATAGAGTATTCAACAAAGCTCAATTGGGCGGTGTCACGAAAATCTTTGATGGGAAAGACCGATTTGAAAACGGCCTGAAGACCGATGTTTTCGCGCTCTTCAGGCAACTTATCCATTTGGAGAAAGCGATAGTACGACTCGCGCTGAACCTCAATGAGGTTCGGAATGCGAATCGCTGTTTTGATCTTTGAAAAGTCGTGACGCACCTGCGTCTCCTTACCGTTATGCGACAACATAAGCCAGAGACGAGCCTTTCCGCGTCAAAGGCGATGCCCTGGTAGGCGCACTGCATCCTCATCCCAGGCGCCGAGCCACCATTGACACGTGTGAAATAGGGAAAGCCAACTGAGCCGGATGGCGCGCACGCCACCCGGACAAACCTCGACTGCGACCGACTTGTATCGGGTACAAGCAAACGATAGCGCGTTTATCCGATGACAAGGCCAAAACACGCGCCCTTTATCCCGTAAGCAAGGACAGCCGCGAGGCGTGCCGTGACAGGCACCTCACAGGCTGCCAAACAGAACCAGCTGACTGATTGAAAAAGCCCTGTGTTCAAAAAGGCACCCCGTGACCAAGCGTTCGCTCGCACGGGGCGCGCCGCCCCATCACCCAGACAAGAGCACTGTGCTATTTGATTTCGACGGAGGCACCCGCTTCCGTCAGTTTGGTTTTGATGGCCTCAGCTTCTGCCTTCGGAATCCCGGTCTTGACCGGTTTTGGCGCACCGTCCACCAGGTCCTTCGCTTCCTTCAATCCCAGCGAAGTAATTTCGCGGACAACCTTGATGACGTTGATCTTGTTCGCACCGGCCGCCGTGAGGATGACATCGAATTCATCTTTCACCTCTTCTGCCGGGGTGGCCGGCGCACCGGCTGCCGCCCCGGCCACGGCGGGAACGGCGACGGCTGCCGCTGCAGCTGAAACGCCGAACTTCGCCTCCATGAGTTTAACAAGCTCGGCCGCTTCCAGCAGAGTCAACGAACCGATTTGGTCAACAATTGCCGTCAACTTCTCCGACATGTGTTTGCCTACCTTTCTGAACTCTAACGTCGAAAATCACAATGGACACGGCTTGCCGCCGAAGTAAAGACTCACCCTGCCAGGGGACAACTGGAACAAGATCGCCTCCTAGCCACACGTCTAGGCAGATTTTTGATCGCGTACCTGCGCAACCACGATCGCGACATTGCGCGCCACCCCACTGGTTGCGGCCGCAATGCGCTGTGCCCCCGAGTTGATCAAAAACATCAGACGGCCGAGCAGCTCCTCACGGGAGGGCATATTGGCCAGTGCCTCAAGATCTTTTTCACCGACCGGGCTGCCATCAACAACGGCTGCTTTGAAGGTCAGCTGCCGGTGTTCCTTAAAAAGCTTGAGGAGCGTTTTTGCCGCCGTCACCGGGTCGTCAGGCGCCAGAGCGACGGCTGTCGGTCCGGCGAACTGGTCATCAATCCGCTCCAGAACAGTTCCCTTCGCAGCCCGTCGGGCGAGGGTATTTTTGACAACTTGGTACCGTACCCCGGCGCGGCGCAATTCGCTGCGCAGAGCCGTGTCGGATTGCACGGTCAGTCCCTGAAAACCCAGGAGAAAGGCATGGCGTGTCCCCTGAAATGCCACTGCCAACTGCTCAATTGCCGCCCCCTTTTCCTGTCGCGTCATAACTGTCTGATTCCCTCTATGGAAGCTGCTACCGTCGCAATCCGGCCGGCAGACAGCTCAAACCGTTGACCTGGTTCCAAGACCTGGCTTTCAACTCTGGTATTCAGTCGGTGCCAGCGGTACGGCCGGACTCATCGTTGAACCACAGTAAGCAGCCCGTACATACCGCCCCTTGGCGGCCGTCGGCTTGGCGCGCAGGACGGCGTCAACTAAGGTGCGAATGTTTTCGATGAGTTTTTCTGTCGGAAACGAAAGCCGTCCGACTGGAACATGGATGACGCCGGTTTTATCCACACGAAATTCGACTTTCCCGGCCTTGACTTCCTGAACAGCCTTGCCAACTTCAAACGTCACCGTTCCGGTTTTCGGGTTCGGCATCAGACCACGTGGGCCGAGGAGCTTACCCAGCACACCGACAGATTTCATCATATCCGGTGTAGCAATAAGCACGTCGAAGTCTAGCCAGCCCCCCTTGATGCGATCCACAAAGTCTTCGCCACCCACTTCATCGGCACCGGCGTCGCGCGCTTCGGACTGCTTCTCACCGGAGGCAATCACTGCCACCCGCTTGGTCTTCCCCAAACCGTGCGGAAGGACCACCGTCCCGCGCACCATTTGATCGGCTTTACGGGGATCGACCCCGAGCACCATCGTCATCTCAACGGTCTCATCAAATTTTGCGTAGGCAATGCGCTTGATGAGCGGTACGGCATCCGCCAACGTGTAAAGCCGCTTTGGCTCAATCTGAGCCAGGGCAGCTCGGTATTTTTTTCCCGCACGTCCCATTGACCATTCTCCTTTCAGGTCCAAACGCGACCGTGTTCGTCGCTCCCTGAGCTAACCGGCAACCCGAACGCCCAACTCAACGGTGGCTTATTCGACCACCTCCAGCCCCATGCTCCGAGCTGTACCTTTGACCGAGCGAATCGCCGCTTCCAGTGAAGTGCAGTTCATGTCAGGCAGTTTGGTCTCTGCAATCCGGCGCACTTGCTCCATGGTCAACTTCCCGACCCGCTCCCGCCCCGGGCGCGCAGCGCCACTGGTAATCCCAAGGGTTTTCTTGATGAGATCGGGAACGGGTGGCGTTTTCGTGACAAATGTAAAGGATTTGTCCGCATAGACTGTGATCACAACCGGAATTTTGAGATCCCCCATGTCGCTCGTGCGCGCATTGAACTGCTTGCAGAACTCCATGATGTTGACCCCATGCTGACCCAGCGCCGGGCCAATCGGCGGGGCCGGATTGGCCTTGCCGGCCTGCACTTGAAGCTTGATATACGCCGTAACTTTCTTCGCCATGATTGACTGCCTTGTTTCGTTACGCCCGATCTGCGGTGTGTTATCGCGTTATGACTCCGTGAAGTTGGGTTTTTCGACGCCGAGGAAATCGAGTTCAACCGGCGTTGCCCGCCCAAAAATGGTCACCATGACTTTGAGCGTACTGCGCTCGGCATTGATTTCCTCAACCACACCGGTAAAACCGGTGAACGGGCCGCTGATAATACGCACCGTCTCGCCGGGCGAAAACATGATCTTCGGCTTCGGATGATCGGTCGTCTCTGTAACGTGGTTGATGATCTGGTTGACTTCTTCCTCGGTCAGTGCCGTCGGCTTCTGTCCGCCGATGAAACTCGTGACTTTCGGCGTATTCTTGATGGTGTGCCAGACACGTTCCGACATCTCACCGGTCTGATCATCGGTCTCAATCTGCACCAGGACGTAGCCCGGAAAGATCATCCGCGAAGTTTCCACCCGCTTGTTGCCACGCATTTCGACAACCGTTTCCGAAGGAATGAGGACTTCGGTCACTTCGTTTTCCATGCCGTAGGCCTTGAGGCGGGTGAGCAAACTCTCACGAACCTTCTTCTCGTAGCCGGAGTAGGTGTGGATAATGTACCAGCGTTTTGCCATACCGTGCCGCTTCAGTCGCCCTGGGTTTTGTCGCTTCTGTGTTGTCGCTTCAACTCAACCACTTCAAAACAGCGCTCAGGATACGTGCAACGATGACGTCCACAGTCCACAGGAACACCCCAAAGAAGGTGACAATACCGATGACAATCAACGTTGTATCATAGACTTCCTGGCGCGTCGGCCATACCACCTGCCGCATTTCGGCACGCACGTCCTGCAGAAACTGCTTCGCGGACGACCACCAACCCGTCAACTTTTTTGAAACCGGGACGGCGGGCTTACGCTCTGCTGCCGACACTGTTTCGGAAGCGCGTTCCATCAACATTCCCCAATCATCTTACAAATCAACCGTCGTCGCATTGCTGAGATGGCAGGGGTAACAGGACTCGAACCCGTACTTTCGGTTTTGGAGACCGACGTGCTAACCATTAACACCATACCCCTGCAAGACAGCCGGTGGGTTTACTCGATGATTTCAGAAATCGTCCCGGCGCCCACCGTCCGCCCACCTTCCCGAATCGCAAACCGCAGCCCCTTCTCCATCGCAATCGGCGTAATCAGTTCCACCGTCAGCGACACATTGTCTCCAGGCATCACCATCTCC
>CALGZC010000039.1 GCA_937934745.1 uncultured Blastocatellia bacterium | reverse complement strand
GGCTCGATGGGCCTGTGTATGGGGATGTGGCGGCGCGGACAACGCCGACAAGGTCGGCGCCGATCACCATTCTGTCTTACGGGATAGGCATCTGGTGCGAGAAGGGCGGGACACGCCTATGGGCGCTCGTTGAGCGGATGGCCTGTGGAGCGAACCGCAGTGGGAAGCCGCTCCCCTGCCGGAGCGATTCCGGGGTGGTGCAATGCCGCGCCTGAGCGCACGCCTGAGCGCCGGAGGAATCCCAGGGCCTTCAGGCCGGGGAGGATGGCAAGCTGCCGGTTACGCCGGTAGCCTATGCCACTGTGATGGTTGATAATCTTGCCGCCGTGTTGTTTTGGGTTCTGTTCTGGCGTTCAGTCGCCGGATACCTGACCACAGGGCATCCAAAAGAGGCTACCATGGTGAACTCCCACCGTGGTGGAGACCCTCTGCCAGATGAACAACCGGTAGCAACCACACAAACTAGAGGCTCCTGCTAGAAGTTCCTCAACGCAGTGATCCGGAACACGGACGATGACTTCACATCGGCCAAAACCAACAGACCGCTTAGCAACCGCACCCACCGCTGTGACCAAGCGACGTTTGGATACCTACCTAGTCGAAACTGGCCTGGCCGAATCGCGGCACAAAGCACAGGCGCTGATTTTAGCCGGGCAAGTTCTTCTCAACGAACGCCCGGCCGACAAACCGGGACAGCCCGTACCACCTGGCGCCGTCGTTCGGTTGCGCGGCGAAACGCTGCGGTATGTCGGGCGAGGCGGTCTTAAACTCGAAGCAGCACTGCGTGAGTTTGGGGTGGAGGTCAGCGATGCCGTCTGCCTGGATGTCGGTGCTTCCACCGGCGGTTTTACGGACTGCCTGCTACAACACGGCGCACGCCGGGTATATGCCGTAGATGTCGGGCGCAACCAGCTTGCCTGGAAGCTGCGGTGCGAGCCACGTGTCATCCTTCGGGAAGGTGTCAACGCACGTTACCTGACACCGGAGATGTTCCCCGAACAATTTGCCGTTGCAACGGTTGATGTTTCGTTTATCTCACTTGCCCTCATCCTACCGGCGCTGTGCCCACTGCTGCTGCCAGAGGCGGCGCTCATCTTGCTGATCAAGCCCCAGTTTGAAGTCGGTCGCGCCGAAGTCGGCAAAGGCGGTGTCGTGCGCGAGGCGAAACGGCAAGCTGACGCCGTCACCCGCATCATTGCCGCCAGCCGCCACAACCGACTTGTCCCACTTCGACTGATTGCGTCACCTATCCTCGGCGCAGCGGGCAACCGCGAGTTCCTGCTCTTAGCGCGGCGCACGGTGTCGCCAGCAGAGACCAATACTTTGCGCACCGACTGGTCACAGTTGTTTCCAGAGGAAAACAGTCCGGTTGAGTAAACGCAGCTATCCAATGCTCTAGCGCCGAAGTCAGTTGTGTGGTAGTCGTGTACACGGAAACCTTGCACCCCGACGCCGAACGCCCAGATGACTATCCATGAACGCACGAAAGACGGTGTTGTAATCCTGGAACTCCACGGCAACATTTTGCTCGGCGACGGTGACACTCTGCTGCGGGAACAGGTGTCGCGCCTCCTGGCGCAGGGCAACCGTCAGGTCGTTCTGAATCTGGCCGGTGTTCCGTACGTGGATAGTAGCGGCTTGGGCGAAATTGTACGCGCGATGACTGCCGTCAAACGTGCCGGGGGGATTCTCAAACTCGCCAGCCCGACGCGCCGGTTGGTGGACATTCTAAACATTACCAAGCTGTCCTCCATTTTGGAGAGCTATGATACCGAAGACGCGGCAGTGGCCAGCTTCTGCCAACAGTCTTCCCCACTCCATCAACCACCATCTGCCGGGTGACGCACACAGGCCACGCCAGGGAAGCTCAACCTTCCAACACGTAGATGCTTGTCCCCTGCCAGGCAACCGGCAAGGTGTCCGCGTCGCCAATAATGTGCATGTGGATTTCTGTTCCCGTCACATAGAGGGTGACATCTTCAATGGCTCCGATGTCCCGGGGCGGATGCGTGAAATACTGGATAGTTGCTGCCGTGCCTACCTCACGCAGAGCGTGGGCTTCCGCCAGCAAAGCAGCGGCTACGTCTTCCGGCACGTCAAGTCCGCGAATGGCTTCTTCGTCCTGTACCAGGGCCATACTCCCATCGGCATCGACACTCCACAGGTAAGGCAGGTCGAGCAGGAAATGGAGGTGTTCTGCTTGGGCGTAAACACCTAAAATTTGGCAGCCAAGTACGTGTTTGACGACGTGTTCCTGATGTTTTGTGAGCTGGCGTAATTCCATAATGGCATGACCATCGAGCAGTTTTTCAAAGCAACTTCCTATGCCCTGATTACCGGTGGCTTTCTCACCCTGGCGCTGAGCGGACGTGTGGATGCCGTCAGTTGCATCCTCTACGTGACGGCGCTCATCGCAAGCTGGTTTGCCGACCGGCCCGGCTCACGCCTGCAAATCAGCGAACGGGTCGCCAACTGGTGTGTGTTGGGCTACCTGCCGTTTGCCTACTTTGACCTGCGCTACCTCAGCAGTTCGTGGATTGGGGCGCTGGTTCACTTTGTGCTTTTTGTTTCAGTGTTCAAGCTCTTTCAGGTTAAGCGCGACCGCGACTGGGTGTTCCTGTACCTGCTGGCAGTGTTCGAGATGTTACTGGCCGCAGGCTTGACGATTGACGCCCTGTTCTTACTCCTGCTCGCCGGCTTTGTACTCACAGGGCTGGCAGCGCTTCAGGCGTTTGAAATCGTGCGGACGCGGCGCACGGCACGGCAGGCAACACGTGTCGTGACCTTGTCCCACAACGGCCAACGTGTCCGTTCCGGTGGGCGTCCCATACCCTATCTCGTCGCGACAACCCTTGTGATGGCGCTGCTTATCGGTGTCCTGAGCGTCCCGATGTTCTTCATCTTGCCCCGCTGGAACAGTGGTCTCTTGGCGCAGTCTTTCGCCGAAGACACCGCCATGACCGGGTTTTCCGATCTTTCGATTGCACTCGGCTCGGTGGAAAGCATCAAAACCGATGAGCGGACTGCCCTACGCATTCGAGTTCCCGGGCCATTCCCCTCTCACCGGCACTGGCGGGGGATGGTGCTGACGCAATTTGACGGGCGTGAGTGGACGCGCCCGGAAGCCGAACGCCGGATTGCCGTTCCCCAGCGCGATGGACGCTACATTTTGGATGACCGTCCCCCAGGGCCGCTTGTCACGCAAACGGTGTATGTCGAACCGATGGCAACCGGGGCTCTGTTTCACTGCGGCGAGCCGTGGTTTGCATACAACCTTCGTGGATTGGCGCGGGACGCCACCGGAACGTTTTACCGGGCAGAACGGGGGAGTCGCCTGAGCTACACTGTGGCGACCAGCCTGGTTGAGGCGCCGGAGGAAAGTCTGCGGCAGGACCCGCTCGTTTACGACGCAGCTATCCGCCAGACGTTTCTCCAACTCCCGTCTGATTTCGACCCGCGCATTGCGCAGTTGGCGCGCGAAGCGACAGCCAACGCAACCAACGGCTACGACCGCGCACGTGCCATCGAGCAGTATCTCAAAACACGGTACTTCTACACCGTGGATTTGCAGCGGGGACGCGAGCCGGATCCCATCGTGGACTTCCTATTTGAGACCCGTCGCGGACACTGTGAGTACTTTGCCTCAGCCATGGCGCTGATGTGCCGCTCAATCGGCCTGGCGACGCGCCTGGCCGCAGGCTATCACCTTGGCGAGTACAACGACGTCAATCAAACCTACGTTGTCCGCCAGGCAGACGCCCACGCCTGGGTTGAAGTATATTTCCCACAAACTGGGACGTGGGTGGAGTTTGACCCAACGCCGCCAAGTACCACCGCCCGCACGAATCGGTCCGATTGGTTGGCATCCGTCCGGCGCTATTTGGACGCACTGCGCATGTTTTATATAGACTACGTCATTGCCTATGACGCGCAGCGCCAGCGTATGCTGGCGCGCGACGCCGGCAGCGCCGTCGCCCAATATCAGACCGCCACCCAGGCATACGTCAACGCTCACCGCCGCCACTTTCGGGCCTGGTTGGAGGGCTATGCATACTGGCTGTATGCAGTCGTGCAGGATGGCCAATGGATGCGCAGTGTCATGACGATCCTCCTGCTGGTCGGGACGGCATTGCTGACGCTTGGCGGCTATCTGCTGTGGCGACGCCTCCGGCGGACGCCGCGCCTGATGTTTGAGCGCCGGTGGCTGAGCTGGTTGACGCCGTTGCTGCGCCGGACACTCCGTGGTGACGAATGCCAATCCGCAGTGTTGTTCTACGATGAGATGGGGGCGCTTTTGCGCCGTGCCGGATACCGGCGCGCCCCTTCCCAAACACCACTAGAGTTTGCCACGGCTATCGGTTTTGAAGAGGCGCTCACAATCACCCACGCCTACAATCAAGCGCGGTACGGGGCCCGTTTAGACACCGACCCACAGCAGATTGAACATGCGCTGCAAGCACTGCGGCGACGGCTGCGAACACAGCGGCGCATCTTACCCGCCAAGCGTACCTCCTAGGTAACCTCTCGCAGCGGTTGGGCAAAGCCCGCTTCCGGCAGCGGGCAGCGCGGCTTTCGGCGGCTTGCCACGACCCTCTTCCCAGGTCAAATTCGCAAACCGGCAGGGCGCAAGCTGCCATTTTAGGAGGCCGAAGCGCACCCCAAGACCGGGTTTGCTCGGCACGCTGCGCCGGATCAGACCGCAGCAGAAGCGCGTTTCCCTGCTCCCAAGTGGAGGCTCAAGATGGCCAGGGCAGCCGGTGTCACACCGGGGATGCGTGCGGCCTGCCCAAGTGTCAACGGGCGAATGCGCGTCAGTTTGTCCGTCATTTCCCGTGATAAGCCCGGCAAGCCGGCAAACTCAAAGTCGGCCGGAATGGTGATGTCCGCCGCTTGAGAAAGTTTCTTCGCCGTTGCCTCGTGGTGACGCACGTAGCCCTCATACTTGAGGTCGTTGACGGCAACACTCAACTCGGCTTCGTCAAAGTCGGTCACACCGGCCCGCCGCAGGGCTGCGGCCAGATGCTCGGTGGCAATCTCGGGACGTCGTGCCAGAAGGGATAGGCGTTGCTTTTCCTTGATGACGGCTCCGGTCTCGGCTGCAAAGGCATCGGCTGCACTTGAATCTGGCGTCAGGGCCACGGACTCCAGCAGCGCCCGACACTGCTGAATTCGCGTCTGCCGCTGTTGGAAAGACTGAAACTCCGTGTCATCCACCAGGCCGATGGCGTGGCCCAACGGCGTCAAGCGTTGGTCGCTGTTGTCAATGCGCAGCAACAACCGTACTTCCGAGCGCGACGTGAACATTCGGTAGGGTTCGTCCACACCCTGCGTCGTGAGGTCATCAATGAGGACGCCAATGTAACTGGTTGCCCGGTCAAGTACGATTGGCGGCAGGCCGCGGGCCGTACGGGCAGCGTTGATACCGGCTACCAGACCCTGACAGCCGGCCTCTTCATAACCGGTCGTACCGTTAATCTGCCCGGCGTGGAACAGCCCCCTAATCCGCTTTGTTTCAAGCGTCGGTTTGAGTTCGGTCGGATCGACCATGTCGTACTCGATGGCGTACCCGGGACGAATCAAGTGCGCCTGTTCAAGACCGGGGATTGTCCGCACCATTCGCTCCTGGATGTCAACCGGTAAGCTCGTCGAAATCCCGTTGACATAGACTTCGTGCGTGTCAAAGCCTTCCGGTTCCAGGAAAATTTGGTGGCGTTCCTTGTCGGGAAACTTGACGACTTTATCTTCGATGGACGGGCAATAACGCGGTCCGACCGACTGGATTTGCCCGCTGTACATCGGTGATTTGTCAAGGTTTTCACGGATGATGCGGTGGGTTTCCTCGTTGGTGTAGGTAATGTAGCAGGATAGTTGCCGCCGCGTAATGGTTTTGGTGGCAAAGGAAAAGGGAACCGGGTTGGGATCACCGGGTTGCTCCTCACACTTTGACCAATCAACAGTTTTGGCATGGATGCGCGGTGGCGTTCCGGTTTTGAGTCGGCCGACCCGGAAGCCGAGCCGACGCAAGCCTGCCGCGAGGAGGAGTGAGGGGAGCTCACCGGCGCGCCCAGCCTGGTAGGTGCGCGTCCCGATGTGGATAAGACCGTTGAGGAACGTCCCGGTGCAAATCACGACGGATGTAGCGCCCAGGCGGCGTCCGTCCCACATCTCGACGCCCAGGATCCGGTCCTGTTCCACCATGAGGTCAATCACTTCACCTTGCCGCAGATGCAGGTTTTCAACTGTTTCAAGAAAGCGGCGCATTTCGGTGCGGTACAACCCACGGTCAGCCTGGGCGCGTGGCGACTGTACAGCCGGTCCGCGACTGCGGTTGAGCAAACGGAACTGAATACCGGTGCGATCAATAATTTTGCCCATCAGGCCGCCTAGGGCGTCCATTTCACGCACCAAGTGACCCTTGGCGATACCACCGATGGCCGGATTGCAGGACATCTGGGCGACGAGGTCCAGGTTGAGTGTAATGAGCGCCGTCCGGCAGCCCAGTTTGGCGGCCGCATAGGCTGCTTCACAACCGGCATGCCCGGCGCCGATCACCACCACATCAAAGACTTCATTAAAACGGTATTCGCTCATGATTGCCGGTGATCCTCAGGCAAGAACTCAGGCTTGGAAGTCTAGCGACAGGGCTGTAAGGATGACAACCAGACCGTGTGGTGTGGTGGTGGGACGGCGTCCCCGGACAGGGATTTCATTGCAGCAGGTAGTCGGTCCAAAGTAGGTTGGTGGCAGGCTACTCGTACTTGTCTCCGCGGCCTCACTCCACTGCACTTTGTTTCCAGCCGATGCCTGATCTGCGTTTCCAAAGTTCGTGGTTGCTCTGGCTTGGGCTTCCTTTGTTTGCCGTTGCTGTCTGGTGGGTGGCAACCGTGGCCATCATCTTTGCCTGTGGTCGTCAGCGCTGGCACCGGACGGTGCTGGTGACGTCTTCGGGGTTGGCTCTGGGGGCGTTGGCGCTTATGCCCAGTGTTAGTCAAATCACAACGCCGCTGGGTGCTGTCGCCGGGTTTCTCCTAGGAATTGTTGCGTGGGGCTGGTTTGAAACCAGTTACTACACGGGCTACGTCGTCGGCTTGGACATACCACCTTGCCCGCCCGATTGCGGTGGATGGCGACACTTCGTACACGGCGTCAAGGCCAATCTCTTCCACGAACTTTCCATCTTCATCGGCTTTGCCCTGGTCTGGATGGCTACGCCAGGGCCAAACCGAGTTGCCCTGTGGACCTTTCTCATTCACTGGTGGATGCACCAATCCGCCAAATTGAACGTGTTTTTCGGGGTGCGCAACCTCAACGAAGAGTATCTACCGGAGCACCTGCGGCAGATGACGCAGTTTTTCTCCAAGCGCCCCATCAACTGGTTCTTCCCTTTTTCGGTGACGATTTCGACGGCCGTCGCACACTGGCTGTTCTACCGGGCGTTACATGCGACCGACGCATTCGCGGTCGCGGCCAACAGCTTGGCGTGTACGCTGATGGCACTGGCTATTCTCGAACACTGGTGGCTCATCCTGCCCCAGCCGGTCGGTGTCTGGGCCTGGGGTTTGCTTTCGCGCAACCGACCTGAAGTCAAGCCGACCGTAGATGTCATCGGCGGCTTTCTCGGCTCAGGCAAAACTACCCTACTGCGCAACCTGATGCCCCAACTCGACTCGAAAACCATTGTGTTGGTGAACGAGTTCGCCGATGTGGGGCTGGACGGGGTGCAGCTCCGGGACGGCAGCGGCGGTGACGACGCGACACCGGTGGTTGAGATGGCCGGGGGGTGCTTCTGCTGTACGCTCTCCCGTAATGTCGCCGCGACGCTGGCGCGTCTGATCCGCGATTACGCGCCGGCACGGATTTTGATTGAGCCATCGGGGGCAGCGGCCCTTAGCGACCTGCTGGGCACCCTGCATCAGCCTGGATGCCGGGAATTGCTGGGGACGATTCGCGTTGTGGCAGTAGTGGACGGCAAGCAGTGGCTGACGGCCGACAAAGCGATCCGGGCGGCCATTGAAGCCTACGTTGAGGCGGCGGCCACGGTTGTCGTCAATAAGTGTGACGGGCTGTCGCAGGCGGAGTTGGCATGTATTGATGCTTGGATCGCCAGCCGTAATGCAACGGCCAGTGTCATCCACACGAGCTTTGGGCGAATTAGTCTGCGCGACCTCAGCGACACCCAGGAGGATGCCTGCCTGGGTGATACCCTTGCACCACGCATAAGCTTTGAGCAATGTGCGGAAACTTTTACCTCGGTCTTCGACACCGTAGCACTCCAACGTGTTTTTGAGTCTATCGCAGCGGGGCATTTTGGGACGGTTGCCCGTGCCAAAGGCGTTTTCAAAACAGCCGGCGGCTGGTTGCGTCTGGAGTATGCCGGGCAATCCTTCAGCCTCAATCCCTGCGGACCGGCACAGGAAAGCTCGCTGGTTGTCATTGGTCAGGCGCTGGCCCCAACTCTTCTCATGACGGCCGTTCGAGCGGCAGCCATCACATCCGCTCCGGCAGACGTTTCCGCAGTGGTGGCTCCGACCGGAGTACGCCGCTATCTTTCTCCAACGGTCGGTTAGTGCGCCAGACCGACAGGCTCATGCAGCAAGGTTAGGCTGCCACCCCGCCGCCACCGGTCGGGCTTCATCGAGAGTTGTTTGCCAAACTTATAGCACCGACTGCGCTTCGTTGCGCTCATCTCACCATGTCGGCAAACGCCTACCTTCACCGCCCACCGACCCACTACGTGGCGCATATCAGGCTGGCCCTCCCGATCATGTTCGCGCAGATGGGCCATCTCATCGTACAGATGACGGACAGCATCATGCTAGGTCACTACGACACGACGGCGCTGGCAGCGTCATCTTTTGCGCAGAGTGTGTTCACCGTCGGGCTGGTGTTCTCGGTTGGCGTTACCCTCGCCCTGACGCCGCCGGTCGGCGCAGCCCGCGGTGCGCAGGATGTTCTTGCCGCAGTACGGTGGCTCAAACATGGCGCAGCCGTCAATTTGACCATTGCTTTACTGGTGACGCTGTTGCTCTTGGCACTTTACCCCTGGCTCAACCGCATGGGGCAAACTCCGACGGTAGCGGCGGCAGCCAGCAACTATTACCTGTGCCTGGTCGCCTCTCTCGTGCCGGTCATTGTGTTCCAGACATTTCGGCAGTTTACCGAAGGTCTTGGCAACACGCGGATTGCTGCCGCCATCACCGTCTTGGAAGTGCTGCTCAATATCGTTCTAAACTATGTGCTGATCTTCGGGCACTGGGGCTGTCCCCGATTAGGGCTTGTCGGCGCAGGGCTGGCAACGCTGCTGGTTAGGCTTGCTCTGCCGCTGGCCTTCGCAGGTTTTTTCATCAAGTTGCAGTTCTTTGCGCCTTATCGGGCGGCACTGCGCACCGTGCCCTGGAGTCGTGCTGTTACCGGAGAGTACTTCAGGCTTGGGCTGCCACTGGGCGGACAGTTCGTGCTCGAAGTCGGTGCTTTCGCCGCCGGAGCATTGATGATGGGGTGGTTGGGCGAGATTGAACAGGCTGCCCACCAGATTGCCATCGGCATCGCATCCTTCACATTTATGGGAGCTTCCGGGATTGCCGCAGCAACAACCATTCGCGTGAGCTACTACCTTGGCGCTAGGCAACCGGCGGCCATGCGGGCGGCCGGATTTGCCGGAGCCCATGTCGTCCTAGCGTACATGGGCTTGACGGCACTGGTGATCCTGGCACTGCACTCGGCGCTGCCGCTGCTCTACACCGGAGATTCGGCAGTGATCGGCAAAGCCGCCAAGCTCCTATTGTTTGCAGCCGCCTTCCAGCTCGTGGACGGGTTGCAGGTCGTGATGCTTGCCGCCTTGCGCGCCCTGACCGATGCTGCCACCCCGACGGTGCTGGCCGGTATTGCCTACCTGGGGGTTGCCCTGCCGACAAGCTACGTGCTGGCGTTTCCCCTCGGCTGGCGTGAGGCCGGCATTTGGATGGGCTATGTCGCAGGCCTTGCTCTGGCTGCCGGACTGTTCCTGGCCCGCTTTCACATTCTGAGCCGCACGCCGGAGTGCCGGTCTGCCGGTGTGTCAGGGTCACATACGGAGACGTGACACACGGCCTCTGGACTACGCCTGCTGCTACGGCGATCAACGCCGGTAACGGCCGACCCACTGCTGAACAGGTTTGTTTCTTCACCGGGAGCAGATCACTACTTCGGCATTACCGACAAACGGCTTATGACATTCGCCCGGTTGCCGAGGCATACAACATCCGCCATCTTGTCTTGCCCATCTTGTCTTGCGCACGATGTCCCACCCGGCCCACGGCGTGGTCGCTCGAAAGAGACCTGCTTGCTCCGGGCTTGTATCCGCCGATCAAGACTTAGCCTAACCCGTGAGGCTGCCGGACAAGCGAGGGAATCTTCCGGTTCTTCATCCGATCATGCCAAGCGCGAGCCTGGTGGATGCCTTTACCGGGGGCATGCGCCGGATGCATTCGGAGCGCCAAACCGCCGCTCAACATAGTCGTTGAGTATTTGAATAAATGCCGGCACGATCCGCTCGCCTTCCAGGGTAGCGACCTTTACACCGTCCACAAAAACCGGGGCTTTGGGGTCTTCGCCTGTGCCGGGCAACGAAATGCCGAGGTCGGCGTGCTTCGACTCGCCCGGGCCGTTGACAATACACCCCATGACTGCCACTTTGAGTGCTTCCACGCCCGGATAGCGAGTTTTCCAGACGGGCATTTGTTCACGGAGATAGGTCTGGATATCCTGAGCCATTTCCTGAAACAGTGTACTCGTCGTACGCCCACACCCCGGGCAAGCCGTGACCAGAGGCGTAAAGCTGCGGATACCCAAGACCTGCAAAATGGTCTGCGCGACTCGTACTTCCTCAGTACGGTCGCCGCCGGGTGTCGGCGTGAGAGACACGCGAATGGTGTCCCCAATCCCCTGCTGCAAAAGTAACCCGATGCCGATGGCGCTGGCGACAGTACCCTTTGCACCCATCCCGGCCTCAGTCAAGCCGACATGCAGTGGGTAGTCGCAGCGCGCGGCAATTGCCCGGTACACCTCGACCAAGTCCTGTACTTCCGAAACTTTCGTACTAATGACAATCCGATCATGCGGCAGCCCAAGCGCCTCGGCCATCTGCGCCGATTCCAGGGCGCTGGCGCACATTGCTTCCAGCATCACCTCGCGGGCCGAGAGCGGCGGCTCGCGCCGTGCATTTTCATCCATCATCCGGGCGAGCATTGCTTGGTCAAGCGACCCCCAGTTAACGCCGATGCGAACCGGTTTTTCATAGTGGATGGCCAACTCAACAATGGCTTTGAAGTTTTCGTCGTGTTTCTTGCCGAAACCAACATTGCCCGGATTGATGCGATATTTTGCCAGCAACCGTGCCGTTTCCGGGAAATCACGCAGCAAGGCATGACCGTTGTAGTGAAAATCGCCAACAAGCGGAACCTCACAGCCGCGCGCACGCAGGCCGCGCACAATGTCCGGGACGGCCGCGGCTGCCGCGCGGTCGTTGACCGTGATCCGGACGATTTCCGAGCCGGCCGCGTGCAGCGCGGCGACTTGCTCGACCGTAGCGGCAACATCGGCCGTATCGGTATTGGTCATGGACTGCACGACGACCGGCGCGCCGCCCCCAATCACGACACCGCCGACGTTAACCGGCACAGAACGACGACGAGAGGCAAGTGGCATCGTTGCTCTCCTGACGGTGAACGAGCGGCTGCCGCCATGCGGCCACGCCGCTCAGGGTTAGTTTCGCTTCCGGCCGGGCTTGGGGCGGACAATCTCTTTTGCCGTCGTCCGAATGTACTCGGCGTTGGTTTGAGCGGATTGTTTGAGATTCGGGTCGGTTGTCTTAGCAGCCACCATCTCAAACAACGCGATGGCTTCGCCCGCCTTATTCGGATCGAGCAGTTCAGGATCGGAGGACAACAACGACAGTGCCAAGCCGTTCATCGCAGGAATGTTGTTGCTATCTTCCTGAAGAACAGCGCGGTACAATTCGTCAGCCTGCTTGAACTTACCTGCAAACCGATAGGAATCCCCGGCCCGAACCTTCATTTCCTGGCGCTTCTTTGAATCGGTTTGGATGTCGGCCAGCTCAGTGTACAGCCTTCCGGCCTTTTCACCAGCTTCGACATCGGCATAGAGTTCTGCCAGGAAGCGGTAGGCTTCTGCCGCCTTGCTGCGATACCCCGGATCGCGTTTGTCGGCCGGTTGGGCATCATTGACTGCCACCGCGCGCAAAGCTGCGTCGCCTGATTCCTGAAAAGCTTTGCGCGCTTCGTCGCGTTGCTTGGCATTGTAATGTCTCACAGCAATTTCCAGCATTGCTGAAGCCAGATTACCCCAAAAGCCGGGTTGGTTGTCATCCAACGCCAATGCCTTGCGATAGTCTTCCGCAGCAGCGGCAAAGTCCTTGCGGTTGAAAGCCGCGTTCCCGGATTCCATAAGGGCGCGCAACTGCTCGTTGATGTTGCGGGCGCGCTCATTTTCCTTCTCAATCCGTTCACGTTCAGCTTTGAGCTTGGCAGCCGCTTCCTTCTCCTCCGGGGTCGGCTCCGGCGGGGCTGCCGGAGTCGGAGGAGCCGTGGGAGTACCGCCAACCTTAGCTTCTTCCAGTAGTTGCGCATCCGGCGGCAGTGTTCCATCGCCCGGCGTGACGGTAATATCCAGGACGACCGGCTCTGTACTGGTAATGCGTACCGGCGGCTTGACCTGGTACCTCAACCCCGGACCATGCGCCACCACGACATATGTCCCAAAGGCCTGAACTGTGTAAAAATAGCCACCCTTTTTGTCGGTTTTCGTCGTGAGCCGCCCCTTGATGTCCTGTCGCAGGATGAGGATTTCCACACCCGGTCTGGGTTCTGGCTTCGCATCCGCCGACGCCTGATAGAACACCGTTCCACGGATCGCCCCATTTTGGGCCAGGGCCAAGTGACTGCCAGTCACGAGGACAATGACTAATCCAACCAGACGTAAACCACTGGGTAGAAATTGCTGCACAACATTCAGCCGCATCGAAAATCCTCCTTGCTACCGCGGCCAACGTCAGAGGCGTTTAGGCCGGGCGCGTGAAGAGTGTCCGAAGCCACTGCCCAATCCACCGGGCAATGAACTCCGGCCACTTGATCGTTTCATTAGCCAGCATCATCTTGCGAATTCCCCGCTGCACAGCAGGAGCAGCGTCTGCCATGATGTTCCAACCCGGTTTGAAGCACGTTCCCAGGCCTTCCAGCATAGAAACGACGCGAAAGACATAAACCATTTCCTTCGGCATGCGCAGTGGGACATAGCCAAAGGCGTCGCGCATATAACGGCCGACCGCTTCAATCCGCTCCGCAGTCAGCATGTCACGCAGGTACAGTTCCCGAAATTTCTCACCGACACGCAGGGCAATCGCGCGGTCAGCTGCCGGGTCAACGACTCCCATGCGGTAGAGTTCATCCACAATGGCCGGGATATCACCGCGGAGGCCGTCGAGCGTCATCTTGAGAAGCCCCTCTCGGATACGCGCTGAAAGCGTCCGTACGATGCCGAAGTCGTACAGGATGATGCGTCCGCGCTCATCCACCGCAATGTTGCCGGGGTGGGGATCGGCATGGTAGACGCCATGCACCAAAATCATCTCCAGGTAGACTTCCACCAACTGCTCAACCAGGCGCAACGGTTCAAAGCCGGCGGCCCGCAATGCCCCTCCATCGCTAATTTTGATGCCGGGTCGGTATTCCAGTACCAGGATATTCGGGCGGCACAGTTCACCGATCACTTTTGGCACAACAACCAGGGGATTATCTGCCAGCAGCACCCCAAGGCGTTCGGCATTAGCGCGCTCAAAGACAAAATCCATTTCTTCACGCAGGCCGGCGTTGACTTCCGTCACGATCTGCGAAAACAGGCGCGTCAGGACATGCACATCGGAATTTTCCTGTCGGAAGCGCACCAGTTGTTCGTCAAGAAACCGCAGAAGTGCCGTCACAATGCGAAAATCCACGGCCAGTTGGCGCTGAATCCCGGGTCGGATGAGCTTGACGACAACCGGTTGTCCGGCATACCGCGCGCGGTGAACCTGCCCGATACTAGCGGTGGCAAGCGGCGACGGCTCGAAGTCCTCAAACACATCCGCCAGGGGACAACCGTAGGTTGCCTCCAGCGCGGCCTGCACTGCGTCGAACGTCAGTGGTGTCAGGTTGTCTTGGAGTTGGCGTAATTGTTCGAGGTAGGGCCTTGGCAACAGGTCTCCCCGGGTACTGACAACCTGGCCGACCTTAATGAAACCGACACCAAGGCGTTCGATTTCCGCTCGGATCCGCCGCGCACGTTCCGCATGGGTCGCTTCTGTGACAGGCCGGGCGCCGCCAAAGAAGAAAAACCGCCGTTCATCCCGCCAGTAACCCAAGATGAGCGGCGTTGCCGCACCGACCACCTGCGCCGCACGCCGCGCCACTTGGTAGCGTCCGGTCATCGCACGGTGAACCGAGGAGAAAGTCGTGTGCTCTCGGTCTGGCGTGTTGATGGTAGAAACTGGCAGTGTCACGTCGGGCACCACGGTGAAGTGGAAGCGTACGGTGAATGCGCACTTGATGCAGACTCCTTAGCGCACCGGCGAGTAGATAGTACGAAAGCATGCGAAATGTGACAAGCAAGCGCCGAAGACTCAGCGGCCGAGCAACCGACAGCGCGGAAGCTTCCTTGAGGGACATCTTCAAGAGCGCGTTTGAGGGCGTGGATGTGTTCAACTTGCGTTGGAGTCGAACGCCCACAAACCGGGCAACGCACCACCCCACACTGCGCCTCTCCGCTCCAGCTCAATCGGCCGTCTTGTTTGCAACGCAGGGAACTTTCTTCCACGATGCGCCATCTGAAACCGGAGGTCCTTGCCGGAACACTGCTGACTTATGCCCACGCACCACCCATCCACGATTTCCGAATCAGCGGCTGCCACACCGTCGCCGCGTGCCTACATCCTGCGTGGCTTCATCTATGCCACACCACACACGCTCGATTTTGAACAGCAGTCTTCCTTCTGGGTCAGACACGGCTTCACCTTGGGATTGGTTTTGGCGCTGGCGCTGCACCTGCCGTTCTGGGGCTATCAGATTTACCGGACGTTTATCGTCCCCTTTGAAGTTGATGTTGTCGAAAGCGAGTATGAAGTGGATTGGGTAACGCTCACCGATCCGCGCTATAAGCCGCTGCCGAATCCAGAAGGACTGGTCGCCCCTAGCACACCGACCACAGACCCCTTAGCCAAGGCCCGGCGGCGTGCGGAAGAAACTGCCCGCCGCCGCAAGCAAGCAGAAGAAACGCGGCGGCGTGCCGAAGCCGAACGGCAACGGCGCGCTGTGGCGCGTGAGGTGGAAGACCAGGCGCAACGGCGTGAGGAGACGACGCACACCGAATCCGCTGGATTACCGAATCGCCCCCTTAGCTTCGGCAAGGTGGACATCGGTCCGATCAAAGCCGTCGTCACCAAGCTCTACGCACTGGGTGAATCGGGCCAACTCGATATTGGGCAGGAAACATTTGCGATCACCCTTGCCTTTCGTGTTGAACCAAGCGGACGACTCTCTGCCATTCGGATTGTCAAATCGTCCGGCATTGACAGGGTAGATGAAGCGGCGCTCAATATCGCGCGCGCCGTGAGCGCTTCGCAGGTACTTGCCCCGCTGCACATTCTAACCTCGACAACGCTCACGTTAGACGCCGGAGCACAGTTTATGACACTGCGCATCGGCGGCTTTGCCGCTTCGCCACTCGAAGCCGCTGCGCTGCAAAACCTCATCAACGGCGGCTTGTCGCTTGTACCACGCAAGCCAGAAACCAAGGCGTTTTTGAATCACACCACCATTAGGGCAGACGGCAAGCGTTTGACGGCAACTGTCCAAATGACGCGGAGCCAGCTTAATGCCCTTCTGCAACAAAACTTTAGGAAGGGCTAGCCTATCAGGTGGACTCAGATGGCGGTTAGCGACAGCCCCGGCTCCATCGATGACCGGTTCGGTTGGGCGGTTCGGGGCAACTTGGGAATACGACCCACACCGCCTTTCTCAACGTGTATTCAGTCGTCCGTTGCTTCGTTCACCAACCTGTCCTAGACTGGGCGCAGAGTTTGTCCGGTCTGCTTAGGGCGGCTGTACGTAGCATTGTTACCAAGTCTTGCCTATGGTCATATCAAGGCACAAGAAAGCCACTTTTGGCTTCGGCTGGTAAGAGACTCCCATGCGGGCTCTTAGGCGATCTCGCCATAACCATTTGTGAAGCATCATGGAACTCTTCAAAAACGTCCGCCGACAAGTCGCCAACCAACTTGATCAGCTGAAACTCGCTCGTGAGATTGAGCAGCTCTCGGCCACCCTTCGCAATAATCCCAACAATGTGGACGTGCTCAAGCGCTTGGCTGAGGCGTATCAGGAAAGTGGCAACTTGGAAGCTGCTATCAGCCACTTCCTGCGGCTGGCGGATGTTTATCGCACCGGTAAGCAGTACGAGCTGGCGCTGGTGTTTTACCGCAAGGTTGAGCGCCTGGTCGAGCCTGCCCAACGGGCCACTATCCTCAAGAACATTGTCAACATCTACTTTGAAACGCGGCAGTTTGACCGGGCTTATGAGTACTGCCGGCAGGTGATCAGTCTGTACCTCGGCGAGCAACAACCGGAAGCGGCGATGGGGTTCCTCAAAATGCTGCCCGGCTTTGGGGAAAGAGACGCCGACTACCGCAAAGAGCTGCGCGAGATGATTCAGGAGCGCAGCGAAAAGTGGATGCAGGGGGCAAAAGCCACCTGGGTCACAGAGGAAAATAGCGGACGGTTGCCAAAGGATCAGGATGACTTCTCCGACCGAATGGTGTTGTTGGTGGACGACGAGCCACATGTACTGATGATTCTAGAGAAAATCATCAAGCCACTGGGCTGTCAGATCATGACGGCCAACAATGGGTTGGAGGCCCTCAATGTTATCAAGCAGCATACCCCGGCGCTGATTATTTCCGACCTCATGATGCCCAAGATGGACGGCAGCCAGCTTTTCGCCGCCCTGCAGGACGACCCGAATCTAGCCAAAATTCCGTTTGTGTGCCTCTCTTCTCGCGCCCAGGAGGACGAAAAAGTCTCGGCGCTCGAACTCGGTGTTGAGGACTACTGGGCCAAGCCGTTTAGCGTTCGGGAGATTCCGCTCAAGGTCAAGCGCATCCTCAAGCGCCAACCGGCAGTGGCGCGAATCAGCGGACAATTGTCGCACACCAGCGTGACCGACCTCCTGAACCAGATGGAGCGGGAGCGTAAGGAAGGCGTTATCAAGATTGTCACGCCGAGCCAGGAAACCGGCACGATTTACTTCAAGGATGGCGCCGCTGTTGACGCGGAAAGTGGTTCCCTTACCGGCATTGCCGCCATTATCCACCTGGTGCATTGGTCGGAAGGAAGCTATGTGTTTACCCAGCAACCGGTGACGCGTCCGAATGTCATTAATCTTCGGGCAGCAGAGCTGATTCTGGAGGCGATGCATCGCTATGACGAAGAGCAGAGCCTGATTGCCTCATTACCGCCGCCCAGCACGCTGGCAGTGCCACCACCCGGTTTTGATGTCTCATGGTTTGCCAGCTTTCCGCCGGAGAAGGTACGCCGCACCATGGCGCTTTTAGACGGCAAACATACGGTTGGTCAATGTTTGCAACAGGCGCACCACGACATTGATCTGCTGCGGATGTTCAGCATCCTCTGGTCGTCAAGGAGACACGAGCCGGTTGCGCCGGCACCGCCCCTTGCACCGCCGCCGATCACACCCCTGTCGCCGCCCAGTGCACCGGCGCTGAGCCCAATGGCTATGCCGACCGCGCCGTCACTACCGATGCATCCGGCAACTGGGCCTTTGCAGTACCCACCGGGACAAACCTACCCTGGACAGCAGACCTACGGCGGGGGCCATTATCCGCCGGGGGGGAGTGCACCGTTGCCGCCATTGCCCCCCCAAGCGCCATACCCTGCTCCGGCGCCGTCTTATCCGCCACAACCATCTCACCCGGCCTATCCTCCAAGTGGGTATGGCCTGCCGCCGACGCAGCCGACCTATGGGCCGCCAGGCTATGTACCACCTTATGTTCCAGCTGAATCCTATGGGACTCCGCCGCCGGTGACCTCGCCTCCGCCGGCCTACGATTTCGGTTCCCCTCTCACAGCCCCCGCCACATTGCCGCCGGCGACTCCACCCGACCCGTCACCGCCGATCTTTCAGGGTGAATACCGGGTCACTTTTTCGGATCCTGCAACGGAGGAAGAACTTGCCAAACAGCTCTATGAAGCTGTTGTCGCCGCCAAACGGCAATGTGGAGAGTCGCTTCAGGATTTTACCTTTGCACGGTTTCAGCGCATCCTGTGCGATCAATCGGCCAGAATCAAAAACCAGCTAAAGTGCACCCACATCTCATTCTCAGTTTCGGTTGACAACGGACGTGTCAAGTTCATCGCGAAGGGGCTTTGATACGGTAAGCTGTTTCAACCGCCTGCCCAGGCATGAGTCGCCGAATTCTGATTGCCGACGATCACGTACCCACCCGCCGCGACCTACAGGCCTTTTTCCAACAACAGGGGTTTGAAGTGGTTGCGGTTGGCAACGGCGATCTGGCAGCCCGCCGCGCCGGTGAAATGCGCCCCGATTTAGTGGTACTCGATGTTCTCATGCCCGGAAAAACCGGATACGAAGCTTGTCGCCACATCAAGCAGGTGCTCAAGCTCGAGCTGCCCGTATTGATGATCCATCATGACGGCGAGCCATTTGACCGTGGTGAGGCGCTGCGTGCCGGTGCCGATGAAACCCTCGTCAAGCCGCTTGATCCATTTGCCCTCCTGGAAACGGTCAACAGTCTGTGGCGCAAGTACGGACGGATGCCGGTCGGGCTAGAGTCCGGTGATTTTGTCGAGGAAGTTCGGGAAGAGGACGTCGAAGCGGCATTCGGCCAGGGGCCTGCCCCCGAGTCACCGCCCGGCGATGGAGCACCGGGCCTTGAAACAACACCGCCAGATAGCGTTGCTGCGGAGAAGGCGCTGGATTCAGAGGCAACACCCGACGATGTAGCAGTGGCGCCGGTGACGGCTGTGGCAGAAGCATCGTCGCCGCCGACCATGGAGTTACCCGACCCGTACTCTGTGGTTGCCAGCGGCGACTATGCAGCATATTTCGACGAAGCGCCGGCGGATTCACCGGCATCCGATGGTGCGCCACCGGATGATGCGCCACTGCCAATGGAAACCTCGCCGCAGCCGGCACCCGACACTGCCTCCGATCAGGCTCCGCCGTACACCGACCCCTATCCTTCGGTCAACATCTTCGCCAGGATTCCGACACAAACCGCAACAGATGTCAGCTTTAGCTTGCCGGAGCGGGTCACGGCAGAGCTTCCTCCACCTGACCCAGCAGCCGGTCTCAGTATTCAATTCGACACCGGCAATGCAGCCGTGCATATCGGCGGGCTGTACGAAGTAACAGAGGTTGAACTGCCGGAAAACAACACCCAAGAACTGCCACCTGTTCCAGAAGAAACCCTGGCTTCTCTGCCGGAAACGTTCGATGAAGCTGATGTCTTGAGTGACGGTGCCGCAGATGAAGTGGCGCTGTTACAGGAGACCGGCACGGAAATTCTTGCCGAAGCCGTGATTGTTGCGGTCACGCCGCCCACGGAAGGCAATACCGCGGCAGTCGCCGAGCTGGACTGTCCACACTGTGGGGGGCGTGTTCTTGAAAGCGACATCATCTGTCCACACTGCGGCGAAGTTCTGTGACCCTTTGAAAGAACCTGGTCTTCCAGGACGGACGACGCGCCATGGCGGCTGAGAGCCGGCAGTTTGCAACCACCATCGGCTGCTCCGCACAGGAGTCAACGTGGGCTGGGCCAGCAGTCTTTCAAACGCGTGTCCGGTTTTTGACCGGAGCAAACGGCACAGCTTGACCTGACCGTTGCCCCCAGCCGCCCGGCAAAACGTTGCAGCCGTGAAGTGTCTTTCTCACGCGCTAGGGAGCGACCCAACAGAGGGCCATAAAACTGTCTTCCCGCCTCAGAATTTCTGACAAACAGCTGGTAGCCAACACGAGGGGGTTGTTTTAACATCAACGGCCAGCACGTTCGACCGCCATCAATCGAATGTTGCCAACCAACATGTGGACCATGTGTTGCATATCCTGTAGGCCTTGGCCGTATAACCGGCGCCGATTCGTTGGCCGGTTGATGTGCCTGCTGCTTTTCGTGTTGCTGACCGGCCGCGATGCGGCCTGGGCATCTACCCCTGAAGAACCACTGGTCATTCAACGAGATGCCTTACTGACCGGTCTGCCGGTCTTGGTTGTGGAACGCCCAGGTTCGACTTCGGTCACGGTTGCGGTTGTCATTAAAGTCGGTGCTACGTTTGACCGTGTTGGGAAGGCCGGCCTGGCACGCTTGACGGCGGAATGTCTGCGCGGCGGAGGTGGTGGTTACAGCCCCGACCGCGTCCAGCTTGAACTGGAAGAAGCCGAAGCACAGCTTGAGATTGACGTAGATTGGGACCGAACCTGCATCCTGTTGACCGGGTCGGCACAGCAGGTTGCCGTTCTCATCGATCTCCTTGGCCGACTTGTCACACTACCGGACCTTGCCAAACGCGACTTCACCGACAGCCGGTTTAGGCCCTTTCAGGAAGCTGCCATTGCAGCTGCACGCGCCGCCCAAACAGATGAAGCTGCTGCCGATGCATTGTTTTTCCAAACCCTTTACGGGGCGCATCCCTATCACCACACCGTTTTAGGAACACCTGAAAGTGTGGCGGCGGTCACGCCGGCGGATGTCGTCGATTTCTACCGGCGGCACTGGCTGCCAAACAATGCAGCCATTGTGGTCGTCGGTGATGTCACGGCAGCGCAGGTTCGGAGCATTACGCGCCGTGCCTTTGGCGGCTGGTCTAAGGGAAAGCCGGCGCCGGCGACGTTTTTGCCGCCTAACCCACCGGAGTCCCTCCGCCTGGTTCTACAACCACGTGTGGGCGACCGCGTTGACGTTCGCCTCGGCGGGCTTGTACCGGAAGCCACCGCCGAAACACGCGCGGCTTGGCTTGTACTGACGGAAATCCTCAAACGCCGTCTCCACCCTTGGACACTGACGCTCGAACATCGCCGCCTCCCGGACAGCCCCTGGGTCGTCCGTCGAACCTGTACGCCAGAGGCAGTTGCTACCGAGTTGGAACAGGTCCTGCGAGTCCTTGATCAGCTACGCGATACACCGCCCGGTGAGGATGAGGTCCGCGCCGCCCAGGAGAGTCTGATAGCTGAACTGCGCCACCGTGTTCCCAACAACCGGTCTATTGCTTACCATCTGATTGAGTTGGAAACCTATGGGCGCAGCGCAGCGGCAGAAGCCGAGCTGCCGGCACAACTGACCGCCGTGACACCGGCAGCGTGCCATGCCCTCGCCCAGGCCACGTTCAGTCGTGGGCGGCTGGTGACGGTCTTGGGAGAAAGCCCCGCCTTGCAAGCAACGTTGGCCAAGTTTGGAACGGTTGAGATCATTCAACCCTGATATTCACTGTGATGTGCGTTTGCCCTTGACCCACTCGAACGAGAACGCCGAATTGCCGACCATGCGGGATGACTGTCCTAACAACACCCGTGCCGAATCCTCGCCGTGGATACCGGTGACCACCAGCTTTTCAAGTCACTGCTTGGTGGAACCTTCGTCGCCTTCTGTTCCCTCGGCACCGCCGTCAGGTGCTGCCACGGTCAACCTCCCAGACAATCCATCCAAGCTCCCAGGACTGCCTGTAACCTCAGATACGGTCGCGATGGATGCAGCGTCTGCCCCACCTTTGCCATCGGCAACGCTAGAGCCGATGCATCCTGCCCCGGTAGGGGTGGATGAGGCCGAGCCGTCACTACCGACGGACGCCGAGATGGCAGCTCCCTATGAGCCGAACCTACGACCTGTGTTCCGACCGTTGTGGGTTATTTCCCCCCAGACCCCACTGCCTAGGGGCATCACGCTCGGCGATGAAGCCGGCGTACAGACGGTCACCTTTGAGGAAAGGGCTCCCCGATGGAAGCAGTGGAGCCGTGAAGGCTTGAGCCTTGTACGGGATGTTGCGCTGGCGCTGGTTATTGCCCTACTGATTGGGCTGTTCGTCATCCAGCCCGTCTATGTCAAGGGCACGAGCATGCTGCCCCGCCTGCGTGAAGGTGAGCGCCTATTTGTCAATCGCTTCATTTACAACTTTTCTAAAATTGAGCGGGGCGACATTGTGGTGTTTTACTATCCCAAAAACCCGCAGGAAAGTTTCATCAAGCGGGTGATCGGGTTACCCGGCGATGAAGTGACTCTGGCAAATGGCAAGTTGTACATCAACGGCAGGCTGGTTCCCGAAGCTTATCTTTCCAGCGATTACACCACCATTGTCAGCCCGCCCCGGACATGGATAGTTGAACCACACCACTACTTTGTCATGGGCGACAACCGCGACGCCAGCAACGACAGTCGCAACTGGGGATTGGTGCCCGAGATGTACATCTACGGCAAGGCCGTATATCGCTACTGGCCGCTCACTGAGATGGGCTTCATTGGGGATGATGAGGAGGTTCTCGCCCCTTTGCGCAGGCTACAACGAATGGAGCCACAGCGTGATCTGCCTTTCGCCGAGTAAAGCGCACCCGGCTGCAGAACAGGGCGCGCCTGCTGCCGATAGCGGGCGACCGGTTCCTGACAGACAGGTTCCTGACAGGATGCGTTCCCCTGTCAAGCGCTTCCGCAACGGCCTGGGCGCGAGAGCCGACCTTTCATTTGTCTTTCCCAAATCGTCCTGCTCCCAACCCGCTTTTCACCGTCGTCGCGAGGCAGGGGCACATCTTTCCGGCAGAGCGCTGCTGCTCGGACGGTACGGGTGGAGAACATTCAAGTCGCGTCCGTCACGTCCTCACGGCACCAACTTGCGTGCGCGTGCGTTCACAATCCGGTAGAGGCTTTCCACAGCGCCGCTTTCACGCCGTTGGACACCGACTTGAAATGTGCCACTGACGGTCACCGGATAGTCGCTCGCAGCACTTAACTCGTGTCCAGGTGCCAGGGTGACGAAAATCATCTGCTCAATGCCCGGGCCATCGCCGAAACAACAGGCCAGGGGCACCTCAATGAGAATGAAGCGCCGAATCTTGCCGTCTCCAATGCCGAGCGGCACCATGAAGCCGTTGATCTCAACCTGCTTCCCGTTGAGCTGCTGCGCTCGTGGGGGGAAAATCACCTCGCGGCCGTTGACTTGTACACCGTCTAAATCGCGAAACCGAAGCTGCGTCGGGGCGGCAGCGTTGACGCTACCCAGCGTGACCAACGACAACACGATCACCAGTGCTGTTGTCTGCCGCATAGACACTAACACGCCTCGATACATTCCGCCCCTCTGCATTGCCTTCCCAACGTCACCCTGTTGTAGCTCGGCTGAGCGACCCACGACACACCGGACTTTAAAACGGTTTGAGGCCGGCCGCGGCATTGTAGTTTTGATACAACTCGTTGAAATCACGAATGCTGCGTTCCAGAACCTGATTGATGGTCTCAATGTCAGCCGTGTTGATGGTTAGGTTGACGCCGTTGAGAAACGCCATGTAGGTGTCAAGGGTTTTGACCTGCGGGGAGAGCAACACCAAGTATGTGCGCCGCCGGTACTTAGGCGGCAGCGAGTTGACATGTCGCAAAACGGCGATGCCGCCCTGATTTGGGCTGTCAAACTGTGGATCGAGCAGAATCATATCCACGCGCGTATCGCGCATGAGTTCAATGGCCTTTGCCGCTTCCTCACAGACTGTCGGCGCATAGATGTTATGGTCAAGCTTTTCCAGTACCTGCTGAACCTGCCTCTGATCGGATAAACAGATCAGGGTTTGGCGGCGCTCCCAACTTGCCAGTGGAATTCCCTGGCCGTCGGCGGCGCGCAGTTGTCCGGTTAACAGGGCAGCCAGTTGAGCAAGGACATCCTGATTGACTTGCATACGCTTAGGTGCTCCTCGCAATGCCGGTGTCGCTTTTGGGGGCGGTTTGACTGTCAGCTCAAAGCGACACTTCGGGCAGTTCACCTGAAAGGGCTTCTCGGGTAGGTTTTTTTCCTGGATGTCAAATTTTGCGCGGCATTGTGTACAAACAACCTGCATAACGTCCGCACAACAACCCCTTGGTTGTCACCACCAGAAGGTGATCAACGCTCAATGATATCCAGCATCGAGGGCCGTGGTGTCTCCATTGTCGTCCGCACCGGCGGGGCAACCGGGCGCATGCCGCCCAGCGTTGGATTACGCAGAGCCTGTTGTTCTTTCTGCATGCGGTGAATCTCACTGCCTCCGGCACCGGCAAAGTCGCTCGATGAGCCAAGTCCTGACAGCCGCAACAACAGGTTGTTCTGGTTGGTTGCAAAGGCGACGCCGTCTTCTTGGGTAATGATGCCCTGGCGGATCATCCGCTCGATGACCTGGTCGAAATGTTGCATTCCATCCAGTGAACCATCTTCCATGGCGTCCAATAGGGATTTGCCCTCACTCTCACCCTTCTCAATGTACTCACGGGTGCGTGGTGTGGACTTGAGAATCTCAACGGCCGCAACCCGTCCCTTGCCGTCGGCGCGTGGAATTAAGCGCTGGCTGATAATGTAACGAAATGCCTGTGCCAACCGGACTCGAATAACGTGCTCCTCATTCTTTGGGAAAATACCGATAATGCGGTCCACCGTCTTTGACGCATCTGTTGTATGTAGGGTCGAAAACACCAAGTGTCCTGTTTCGGCGGCTTCCAGCGCAATTTCCGTCGTTTCTAAGTCACGCATTTCGCCCACGAGGATGACTTTGGGGGCTTGCCGCAGTGCGGCACGCAGGGCCAACGCAAAACTCGGCGTATCGCTTCCCAATTCACGCTGATTAATGGTGCAGTTCTTGTGTGTGTGGAGGAACTCAATTGGGTCCTCAATGGTGACGATGTGGTAGAACTTCTCTTCGTTGATCTTCCGCAAGATGGCCGCCAGGGTGGAGGACTTGCCGCTTCCAGTTGGTCCGGTTACAAGGACGATGCCGTTTTTGAGATTCGAGATCTCGCCAAGTTGTGGCGGCAACCCCAACGACTCAATGGTGGGCACTTCGGTAGGGATGACGCGCATCACGATCGAGTACGTACCGCGCTGCGAAAAAATGTTGACGCGGAAGCGTGTCCGTGAGGGTAAGCTGTAAGATAAGTCCACCGACCCGGTCTGCACCAACTTCTCTGCTGCGTCACTGTTCCCCGCCATCAAAGCCATGGCGATGATCTCGGTCTGGTAGGGCGTCAGGTTACGGAGTCCCTTGATGTCCACTGGCACGAGCTTGCCGTTGAGTTCCACTTGCGGCGGACGACCGACCGAAAAATTCAAGTCGCTAATCTTCTCATCCACCGCCAGCATGCGTTCAATGATCGGTGGCAAGTCAAAGTAACTCATACAACCCTATCCCCCTTTGAAGTATGCCTAAGCCCGAGCGTGCGCTACCCACCCCTACGGGGCCTTTGTGCAGATTACACCTTGGTGGTAGCAAAAAAGAGCACTCAAACGCAGCGGATACCCTAAACGCTATACCAGCTATCCATCTCGCGCAAGCTGACACTCAGTCAAGGCGTCTTGTTCTGGGCATGAACAACGTTATGAATCACTTTAGGTGGACACAGCATCTGTACTGCGTTTGCGGCGGGACGCCGGCGGAGCATTACTTTTCACCAGCGATTTCAGCTCGGACATAAACTCGGTGACATCCTTGAACTCTAAGTACACCGAAGCAAAGCGGACATACGCGACCTTGTCCAAGTCTTTGAGTCGGCGCATGATCAACTCCCCAATCTTCTGGGTCGAGCGTTCACGGTCGCGTGACTCCTGAACGTATTTCTCGACGGCCGCCACAATGGCTTCAAGTTTGGCCGTTGGAATGGGCCGTTTTTCACAGGCACGTGCCAGCCCGGCCAAGACCTTCTGCCGGTCGAACGGTTCGCGGCGCCCGTCCTTTTTGATGACCATAAACGGGATTTCGTCAATCCGCTCATAGGAGGTAAACCGTCGTTCGCATTTGAGGCACTCACGCCGCCGGCGGATCACGTCCCCTTCCCGGCTCTCGCGTGAATCCACCACACGATCCTCAAGGTTGCCACAGTACGGACACTTCACGTCGTTACTCTGTCTGTCAGGCACTCAACAGCGCGTGCGGCAGTCGCTCGCCAGAAGACCGATTGGTTGGCCGGCCACACTAGCCCTTGATGTGGTGTCGTGCGCCGAAAAACTCTTTCAGCGCAGGGTACACATCTTCCTTACTATCAATGCGGACACCAATAAAGCGCGCCTGATGCTTGAGATGTTCTTTGAAAATCGAAAGGAGCGCTCCCGACGAACGGCGATAGCTCGCCCCGCCTTCGTCGCCGATTTCACCATACCCAAACAAGTTACAGGTCGTAATCAGCTTATCTGCCAGCCGCACAGCTTCATCGTTGTCGCTGTAGTAGTTGTCGCCGTCCGAGAAATGAAACGGATAAATGTTCCATTGCTGCGGCGGATAGCGTTTCTCGATGATGTCCAGTGCCAGCTTGTAGGCGCTCGACACAACCGTTCCACCCGATTCGCCCTGGGTGAAAAACTGTTCTTCGGTCACTTCCTTTGCTTCGGTATGGTGACTGATGAAAACAATCTCGACGTTGTCATACCTGGTGCGCAAAAACCGCACCATCCAGAAATAAAAACTCCGTGCGATGTATTTTTTAAACTCACCCATCGAGCCGGACACGTCCATCATTGCCAGAACAACGGCGTTTGACTCAAACCGCGTGTCCTCTTCCCAGCTTTTGAAGCGTAAGTCTTCCTTTTTAAAACCGCCAACCTGTGCGCGCCCCCGCTCGACGGCATTGCGTTTGAGGTTTTCGATGACCGAGCGCCGTTTATCGAGGTTTGACAGCGCCCCCGTGCGGCGAATCTCAGTAAAGCGTGTCGTCCGCGCCGGCACCGCCTTCTTGGCACGCTCTTCCAAAAACGGTAGTTGGAGGTCTTCAAAGATCAGCGCCGCAATGTCGTCAATGTTGACCTCGGTCTCATAGTACTCCTGTCCGGCAGCATCGCCGGCCGGGCCGCTTCCACCCTGCCCCTTTCCGTTGCCGGGCTGTGCCTCGCGCGCAATGACATCGCCGACCTTTGAATGCCCATCTCCCTGCCCGACGTGTTTCCGCTTATGGTAGTCAAAGCGAAACTTGTACTCGTCAAGCGACCGAATTGGGACTTTGACGGTTTTGCGCCCGTCTGACAGGATGATAGATTCGTTGGCAACAATCGAATCCAGGTTTTTGCGGATGGCCTCCTTGACGCGTTCCCGGTGACGCTCCTGGTCAATGACGCCCTTGCGTTGGAGGCTCCAATCGTGCTGTTGAATGGCCATCACCCGCTCTCCGCAGCGCACGCCGCGCAATTGTACAAGCAACAGCTTCCAATTGCGCGGTGCACGCCGTTAGTTTAGTACACTCGGGACAGTCGCCGGTGGCGCCTCGGCCGCATCTGTCATAGCCGCGGCTGGCACACCAGATGCATCTGTAGTCGCCGTTACATCGGCCACGGCAGTTGCCTCGGGCTTGACAACCGTGGCCACTGCCACGGCCGGTGGTGACGTCCCTGCCGTCGAGGTCGTCAGAGATGCCGGCGCGCGTGCCAGGCGTCGCCGGCAAAAATCCACAATCAGCGCCGTGGTTTCTTCGGGACGCTCTTCCTCAGGAATGTGGCCGCAGTCAGGGATAACGACAAACTCAGCGTGCGCCAGGCGGGCGCGCAACCGCACCCCCAACGCGACCGGGATTGAGCGGTCATACTCACCCCAAATGATCAGCGTTGGAACAGTCACGCCATCCAGCTCTTGTTCAATCCAGTTGAGGTCCCACTGGCGAGCCGTCGTCAGTGCTGCCCGCTGTCCCTCAACCGTCCGTAGCGGCCGAAAATACGCTGCAACCCGGTCCGGCGTCACCACTTGCTGGTCATGGAAAAAGCCACGCAGCAGGGTTTCCGCAGTCCGGCGTGTTGCCATCAGTAACGGCACGGCGGTTTCACCCACCAACCACGTCCGGGCGATTCGGGCGTAGAGACTAAACGGGTACTGCTGCAGGGGCGCGTCATTGTACGCCGCATCGATCAACACGAGGGCAGAGACGCGCGTCGACCACATCAGGGCGCAGGACAGGGCGACAGCACCGCCAAACGAGTTCCCCACCAGGGTTGGCGCCTCAATCCCCAATCGGTCGAGCAGACCGATCACAAGCTGTGCATGGTCTTGAACGTGGTAACGCCGGTCAGCCGGCTTCTCCGAGAAGCCAAAGCCCTTCAAATCGGGTGCAATGACGCGGTAGCCGGCAGTTGCCAGCGGCTCGGCAACATCTTTCCACGTGTAGCTAGAGGAGCAATACCCATGCAGCAGCACCAGTGCCGGGGCGTTCGGCGCACCAAACTCTTGGTAGTGCAGACGAACCCCGTCCACAACCGTAAACCGACTCGCATCCGGGTGCGGTAGCTCCCCAACGCAGTCAATCCACCGCACATCACGGGGACGCTTGAGATACTGCCAGGCAACCCCGCCGGCCAGTGCCGCTCCGCCGAGCGTCGTCAACCATTGTTTTGCTTTCACCGAAAAATTTCTCCCAATCAAATACGCTCCCCGGTAGGCTCTCCGGCGCTGTCTCCGAAACCCGCACACCGGGCAGCAACAGGTCATAGTATAGCACGAATTGCGTCACCACCTACGCCGGCCGTTACCTTGACGCTTCTTTTCAGCGCGTGGTATCTAAGCCGTAACGGCAAAAAGTGAAGCCTGTGATTGTGCGGTTAGGAATATCACCAGTCATTGCGCGGGTGGGCAAAACCAGTGGAAGCGACGCCGAACGAGAGCCTCGGAGCGGCCGATACGGTCATTGAAATCACCATTGCGAGTCACTTTCGTTTTGTCGAAATCGTTGGCGTTGTGGCAGATCAGTTGACGCAAATGGCTGGGTTTGAAGCTGAGAGTGCGGATTGGGTTGGCTTGGCAGTCCGGGAATCGATTGTCAACGCCATTAAGCACGGTAACCAACTGGATGCCTCCAAGCCTGTTCGTGTGCGTTTTCAGTTGACAGATGAGCAATTGATTGTGGTGGTGCGGGACTGCGGCAACGGCTTTGACTTCAACCATCTGGCCGACCCGTGTGCTCCGGAAAACCTCCTCAACCCCAACGGCCGCGGCATTTTCTACATGCGAACCTTTATGGACAACGTCGAGTTTCTCCTTCAGGGGCAGGGCGGACTCGAAGTTCGCATGGTCAAACATCGTCCAACCAACCAAAACCATCGCAGTTGTTAGGGGAAGCACATTGCGCAGTGCACAGACATCATAGGGGTCGGTAGTCGCTAGGTAAGTCCCCAGAGCAGTCCGGCAGCAAGCACATCTGCGCACCGGCCAATAGTTAGCCGACATTTTTAGTGGACATTTTTAGTGAAGGAGTCCCGCGTCGTATGTCTCTGACCATTTCCCATCGCAATGTTGGTGACGTCACCATTCTCGACCTCAGCGGCAAAATTACCATTGGCGAAGGCAGCGTCCAGCTGCGCGAGGCTGTCAAGTCGCTACTCGAAAACGGCAACAAACACATCCTACTCAACCTGGGCGATGTGAGCTACGTTGACAGCTCCGGCATCGGGGAATTGGTTCACAGCTACACCACGGTCAAGAACCAGCAAGGTCAACTCAAGTTGTTGAACCTGACGAAAAAGATCCAGGACCTGCTGATGATTACTAAGCTGCTGACCGTGTTTGACACCTTTGACAATGAAGCTGACGCCATTGCGAGTTTCTCTTGAGGGCTGTTTTCTTCTGACCGGCGTCTGACACACGGTGGTTCATTGCTGAGCAGTTTCTTTTTCACGAGGCACACCGATGGCGCGTATTTTGGTCACGGGTGGGCTCGGCGTCGTCGGCGCTGGGCTTGTCCGCGAACTCCGTGAACGACACCACGAGGTCATCGCCTGTGATCTGGCGCACCAACCTGACGAAGTTGCCTTTGGGTTACACGGTGACCTGCGCGAACCGCGTTATGCACGCTGTGACGTTGGTGAATACCGTCAGCTAGCCCGTGTCTTTGACCATTTCGGTCACTTCGATTATGTGTTTCACTGCGCTGCTGAGTTTGGACGCTGGAACGGTGAAGACTTCTATGAGGACCTCTGGCGCACCAACGTCATCGGCACAAAACACTTGCTACGGCTTCAGGAACGTCGGCGGTTTCGGCTCGTTCACTTTTCGTCTTCGGAGATTTACGGCGACTACCCCCACCTCATGGTGGAGCACATCACCGACGAAGTTGAAATCAAGCAACTCAACGACTACGCCCTGTCGAAGTGGGTCAACGAAATGCAGATTCGCAACGCCATTGCGCAGCACGGGGTGGAATGCGTTGTGGTGCGACTGTTCAATACCTATGGCCCAGGTGAATACTACAGTCCGTATCGCTCGGTAAACTGCCGCTTCCTCTACTGTGCACTGCATGGGCTGCCCTGGACGGTCTATCGCGGGCATGCGCGAACCTCGACGTTTCTGGCGGACACCGTGCGGACCCTGGCCAACATCGTCGAACGGTTCAAGCCAGGCGAAACCTACAACATTGGCGGCGACCGCCTACACACCATTGAAGAACTCTCCGACACCGTGATCAAAGTGACGGGTGCTTCTCCAAGCCTGGCACGCTATGCCGAAGCAGAGCCGCTGACAACGAAGATCAAACTTGTGGACACAAGCAAAGCCGTCCGCGACCTCGACCACCGCAACACGTATAGCTTGGAAGAGGGACTGCAACTGACGGCCGATTGGATGCGCCAGGTGTATCAACTCGACAAGGCCGAGGGTAGGCAACGCGAGGCTAAGCATGGCTGACCAGGTTTCTACTCTTTTCGGCAACCTATCCCCTTCCTTGCACCGGTTGGCACGGTGCCGGCTGTTGCTGATGGTCTTGTTGATCGGGGTAGCGGCCGAACCGGCGATGGGGCAAACCCGGCCGCAGACCCTAGCGGCCGCCAACGTTTTTGTAGGAACAGATGAACGGCTTTTTGTGACCCTGGCGGCGCTCAACCTGGCCGGCTTCGAGGCCGAAACACCCGGCGCAATGCCAAATGCAGCCCGCGCTCAGTTGTTACGCGACCTTCAGACCACACCGCCGGAAGTCACCGAGAAGCTACGTGCCTTCTGGCGACAGCTCCCTGAAAGGGAGCGAACACGGGGGACGCTACCGGGCAGCGCAGTTGCTTTGGCCCTCATTGCCCGTCCTCTGCCGGACTTTACCCTTCCACCGGAAGAGAAACTGCCGCCGGACGTGCGCCCCCTGGCCGGCTTCGCCCCGCTTGTTGCCGAGTTTGCAGCGCACTCGGCAATCAGATCACTTTTTCCTCAGTATGCCGCTAGGTATGTCGCTTTGACAGACTTGCTTCAGCAAGTTGCCGACGACGAACTTTTTCGCCTGCTGACCTTCCTGCACACCCAACCGATTGTGACAGGGCGCGACGTGCCCCGTATCACCGATCTTGATACACTCACAAGCGCCAATCTGCCAGACGATGAACTGCGCGAGCGAACCCGCCGCCTGTTCATCCTGCCGGACTGCTTAGGACCGGCTGGACGGATTGTGATGCGCAATGATTTTCTGGATGGTGCCGACCGACGCACCTACCGCCGGGTGGGAGACGAATTCTTCCTTGTGGTCAGCACTCCCCGGGAACCACCCAATCGAGTAGTGCGGCAGGCGTTGCTCCGGTTTATTTTAGAGCCCGTCATTGCACGCGCCGGTAAACTCATTGCCGACCGCCGCACGCCACTGCTCAAGCTGGCTGCGAACGCTCCGCAGGCTGACGCTGCCCTTAGGAGCAACCCGTTTGAGATCGTGCGGGAATCGCTTGGGCGCGCCGTTGAGGCCCGTCTCGCCATTCGGGAAGTCCAAGCAGCAGTGCGCACGGGGAACGCTGCTACGGACGCTGTGCTCGTGGCCGACGAAGAAGCCCGCGCCGATCTGCTCGGCGTCTGGGAAGGGGGTGGCGTTCTGGCATTGCACTTTTTTGAGCAGTTGGCAGCCCTTGATGAAACTGGGGTTGACATTCTCGAATGGCTACCGCGAATGGTAGCAAGCTTCGATCCGAACCGCGAACGTCGGCGTCCAACCGAGTTGGCAGCCTTGCGTGCGCGGGTTGAACGGCGGCGAACACTGGCCGTTCCGACGGCCAAGACGCTCGCCCGGCTCGAACAGGCAGACGAACTGCTACGTGCCAAACGGTACGCCGAAGCGCGGCAAGTGTTGGAAGCACTGATGCAAGCAGAGCCGGGCAATGCCCGTGCCGCCTTCGGCTTGGCTGAGCTGACGGCCAAGCAGCCGACAGCACTTGAAACGGACACGGAAGCAGATGAAAGCGACAAGTTAGCTGCTCTTCAGGAACGGCTTGAGCAGGCTGTGACACTGTATGAGCGGGCGGCTCAGTTGGCGCAGGAGGACGAACGGTGGGTCGCCTCGCGCGCCTACGTGGCGATTGGCAAGATTTACGATCTGGCCGACCGGCGGGCGGAGGCTGTGGCAGCCTATGAGCGGGCCATTGCCATTGGCGACGTACGCGGAGGTGCCTACGCAGAGGCAGTTGCCGGGAAGACCCAGCCTTTCCGCCCGTCCAAACCCTAACGACACCCGGCGCTACCCGGTGCCTTTCGCGAAGCTGTGCTGTGGCATCCGGGAGCGCTCCCGCCCCGAACTGCCTGTGGACAAACACGACGACCGACGGGGTGGCTTTTTGACATCCTGCTCCAGGGTCTTCAGGTCCCCGGAGCAGCCGACGGCGCTCTGGCGCGCCAAGCGCGCCGCCCCGGAGACGCGCTAAACGGCTCAGGCGGCTGAAAAGCTCACCTCAGACTCACTGCCTCCCGGTGGATTTCCCGCTTCCGACCGCCGCTGCGCGCGCTCCACAGACCATCCGGGCGTGCCGGACGCGCCCGGCAACCGTGTCTTGCCAAATCCTACCCCTTCGTCTCCCAGTTCTTGACCCCCGCGCGCAAGAACTGGAATCGCGCCAACTCAATCGGCGCCGACCTCAAAC
>CALGZC010000038.1 GCA_937934745.1 uncultured Blastocatellia bacterium | reverse complement strand
CGAGACAAGCCTGACCGGCGGAGGCGTCCGTGCATCCGCTGCAACAGGCGCGCACAGACCCGGCGCGGGGCGACCACCAACTGCTTCGCCAAGCGCCCTGACTTCCCGCGTTTCAAGAAAAAGAGCCGGTCGGACAGCTTCTGCTGCTTCGCGGCGAGAGAAAACCGGCTCGACCAAGCTTCACAACCGTCTGTTGCTGCCGGAGCTTCGGGCGGGCTGCGCTATCGCAACCGCCGCGAGGCATTGGGCGCGGTGCAGAACATCACCGTGAGCCAATCGCACGGCAAGTGGTTCGTGCGCACTCAGACCGAACGCGCGGCGGAACTGCCCATTCCGCAAGGCGGCGCGGTCGGCATCAACATAGGCATTGCCCGGTTTGCTACGCTGTCGGACGGCACATCTTACGCGCCGCTTGGCAGCTTCCGGCAACAGCACGCGGACTGCTTGCGCCGCGCGCAGCCGGTCGTGAGCCGCAATAGGGTTTTGGGAGCGACGTTCGGCGACAACCGGAAGAAGGCGCGCGCCTGCGTCGGGCGCATTCAGGCCTCGCGTCACGAACACCCGCCGCACCTTTCTGCCTGACATCCCGACATCACATCTCGACTGCAATCGGTCAAACCCAGGCCATCGTGTGGATTGAGGCTGTGCAGGTACGGAGCAGGTCCGAGTCGGCGGCAGGCAGGACCGAACGGGCAACGTGCGCGACCACGGCACGGCCAACGTGCGCGGTCACGGCTGGTCTGAACAAAGCGATCCGCGCTCAAGGTCGGCGCGCGTTTCGCTGGTTCTGCACCGCTGCAGGCGCAGCGGACACGGAGGCAGCGGGCTTGGTTTTCTCAGGGAAGTTTCGTGCGCCTTCTGCGGCGCTACGGTGAATTTCCCGGATACAGGCTCGATGGGCCTGTATGGGGATACGGCGGGCATTGGAGGAGACAATCGCGAATCGCGTCTGGCGCCGGATTGTCGGCGCGCTTGAAGGAACTGGCCTGCCATGGTGAGGTTATGCGATCTATGCGGACTGTTCGGGGGCGCGGCATTTCATAGCAGCATTTCAGGCCTTAAGCCGGGTCAAGAGAGTGTGTGGCGGAAAGCCGCCACCGACATAGGGACGTGCCGGGCGTTCGCGCGCCTAAACATGAGTGAGAAAGAAGGTTCCTCGTCCGATAGTCCCGCAGGACTCTTTGTAAAAGCACAGGAAAGGAGGGACTAGCAGCCGAGTTGAGAAGCGCAGGGGCAGTCAGCGTCGCTAGGGTAGCCCGGGTAGATGACATGCGGGTTGGCTGATTGGACAAGTGCGACGGGTGCGGGCGCTGCGTGGGGTGAAGATTCGCCGGCGTGTGGGGCAATGCTACCGATGGGCGTCTCTGCGCCTGGTGGTGAATGGGATAACGGGGCGAGTGGACCGGCAGTGGACGACCGACCTGAAACAGGAATCGGTAGCGCAAGCGGCGTCGGGATGGCGGGAGAAGGGGGGGCGCGGCGTTGATATCGGACAGAGTGCCGAGCCGGCGTGTGCGAAAGGTCGGGGATGTGGGGGTGAAGTTGTTCGAACAGCTCGCCTCTGCGCCGGAGCTCAATCCGGTGGAGCGGGTGATTGAGGAGCTTCGGCGGCGGGTGGATGGGGAGGTGTATGAGGAGATCGAGAAGAAGCAGGCGGCGATCGCGCGCGAGCTGAAGCGATTAGCGGCTGATGTGGAAGGCGTCAAGCGCTTGGCCGGATGGGGATGGATACGTGAAGCTGCGAAAAAGACACCCTCATCGAAAGCACGGATTTTGGATAGACAATTGCGATCAGTACCCAATCGCTAAGGCGTCTGGATTGCGCGGGTCTGAAGCTCCCAGCCGCATGCCGGTTGCCTCGATCATGACACCTTCCACATCACCGTTGTAGCGCGGCACGAGGTCTAACCGGTGTCCCTTGGCCTCCAAGGCTCGGCGCGTATCGGCCGTCATCCCGTACGGCTCCCACATCACCACATCCGGCAGCCACTGGTGATGCAGACGCGGGGCATCAATCGCCTGCTGAAGGTTCATTTTATGGTCGATCACATTGATGAGCACCTGAATAACCGTTGAGATAATCGTCGGCCCTCCTGGACTCCCAATGGCCAGCCATGGTTTTCCGTCCCAGAGCACAATTGTCGGCGTCATTGAAGACAACGGCCGCTTACCCGGCGCAATCGCATTGGACTCGCCCTGGATCAACTGGAAGGCATTCGGCGCTCCCGGTTTGGTGGTGAAGTCATCCATTTCGTTGTTGAGTAAGATGCCCGTACCGGGGACGGTGACGCCCGAACCGTAGGGCCCGTTGAGGGTGTAGGTGTTGGTGACAACGTTGCCCTCGGCGTCCACAATCGTATAGTGCGTTGTTTCCGTTTCTTCCTCAGCCACGGGCGGTAGAACGCCCGGTCGTACGGCAGCGCTAGGCGTTGCACGGTGGGGGTCAATCGTCGCCCGCCGCTTCCTGGCGTAGTCCTTGGAAATCAGGATTTCAACCGGTACATGTGCAAAGGCTGGGTCGCCCATCAGCGCGGCACGGTCGGCAAACGACCGCCGCAAAGCCTCAATAAGCAGGTGATTTGCTTCGGATGAACCGGGTCCCAGCGCTGCCAAATCGTCTTCTTCAAGCTGATTGAGGACGTTGAGCAAGAGAATGCCGCCAGAGCTGGGTGGGGGAAAGGTGACAATTTCGTACCCGCGATAGGTTCCGCGCAAGGGCTCGCGCTCGACCGGTCGGTATTTCTGCAAGTCCTCCTGCGTGATGACCCCACCGTTAGCAGCCATGGCAGCGGCAATCCGCCGCGCTGTTTCGCCTTCGTAGAACTCGCGTGGACCGCGCCGTTCGAGCCGCGCCAGCGTCGCTGCCAAATCCGGCTGGCGAAAGATGTCGCCCTCGGTATAGTAATTTCCGTTGCGGTGAAAAATCCGCCGGCTTTCAGGATCGCGCGCCAGCCGTTCGGCAAGGCGCAGACCCTGGGCCATCGCGTAGCTGACCGGAAATCCTTCCTGCGCCAAGCGCCTTGCGGGCGCAACCACCTGCGCCCACCTCAGCCGACCGTACTTGCGTAAGGCCAAGTCAAAGCCGGCCACCGTGCCGGGAATACCGACTGCCGCATACCCAAGGGTAGATTTTTCCGGCAGGTGGTTGCCGTCGGCATCAAGATACATATCACGCCGGGCAGCCGCCGGGGCTGTTTCGCGGTAGTCAATGGCCGTGGTGCGGCCGTCGGCCATCCGAATGAGCATAAAGCCGCCGCCGCCGAGGTTGCCGGCAACCGGAAACGTCACGGCCAGCGCAAGCCCAACCGCTACGGCGGCATCAACGGCGTTGCCCCCACGCCGCAGAATGTCGAGTCCGACCCGTGAGGCCAGGGCGCTTGCCGAAGCAACCATGGCCTGCGGGGCGCGCACCGGCTGCCGGGCTACCTGGGCGCCTCTGGTCGTACCGGACGGGAACATCACCACCACGGCGGCCAGGGTCAGGGCGCACCACAGCGCTAACCATCGTCTGCTATAGGCTGAGCGAACCCTAATTGTTCTCATGCTGCTTGTTCTCATGCTGCACGCCAAACCTATGGTTTCGGTTTGCTACTCAGCACGATAAAGTCCCCCAGCTGACCGTAGCGCGCAACATCAAACAGGTCTGGATCAGCAGCGTCGGCCACAACGGTCACCAGCAGCATTCGTGTCCCTTTGCGATAGCCGGCGAGGTGCTCTGGAATCCCCAGTCCTTCCTCACTGTGGAAGCGTCCGTTGATGTGGACCACCAATGCCTGCGGTATATGCGCCAGGGTTTCGGCAATGGCGTGTGCCATTGTTGCATCCCACAGTGATTGGGCATCTAACATCGGCGTCAGAGGTGGTGGGTGGTGTCTGCCGCCATCACCGGATCCGTCACCGGATGTCCCGTGCAGGTCGCTCATCAAATGTCGAAACTTAGTCTCATAGGCGGCCGAAGCCGGGCCGTACGGTAGTGGTGGCAAGAAAGCCCGCGCCGATTCAGAAAGCTTTGTCAGCGCCTCGCGTCCTGCGCGGCCGACCAAATTGACGTAGCGGCGTGGCGCATTCGCAGCCACCACGGGGATGTGGTGTGCTTTGGCGAATTCCACAAGTGGACGATAATCCCTCTGGTAGTTGTCCCAGGGGCGGCTACAGGATAGGAATTGGCTTTCGGGAATGAGTCCGGCCAAGTATTCGTCTAGGACAAGTTGAACGTCACGCTCAAACATTTCCAGCGACAGGACGAGCTGCCGCTTTGCCGCTGCGCCGTCCACCCCGTAGCGGGCATAGGCAGCGCGCAGCAGGTCAAGTTGTAGGGTGTGGGCACCGGGATCGTCATGGGATTCCCCGATAAAGACCACCTCCGTACGGGCCAGCGCCCCAACGAGGTCATCCAGCGTTGCCGGTTGGCCGTCTGGTTTGTAGAGACGGTAGGCAGATGGGGCCGATTGTCCGAGCACAGGCTGACCGATGCCGCCTAACCAAGCCAAACCGGCCGCCCAAAAACCTAGCCACCACAGCCGGGGTCGGCATTTCCAAGCCGTCATGGTGATTTCTCCGGTTGCGCTGCCGACCGATGTCGGAGGGCCTGCGATAAGGTACGCCAACAGAAGGTAAACGCCGGTTCACTGCGGGACACAAGAAAAGCCCAACCATGGCCGCCGGGCGCAAGTGTAAATTTGTGTGGAATGTTGAGTGCTTCCAGCGTTTCGTGCAGTTGGCGATTGCCAATGTCAAAACGGTAACGATCTTCTGTCCCAACATCAAAGTAGATGCTGAGCTGCCGGAGCGCCTCGGCTTTGGCCCGCGCAACCGCGAGCGGATTGTGCGCTTCAAAAAACTCGGTGTCCGGTGGATCGCCATACAGCTTCAAGGCCAACCCGTAGCGCCAGGCGCCGATCCGGTCAGCATCCGACTGCGGTGGTCGCGGCAGCTCCGTAAACAGAGCGGCGCAGTGGGCTGCTACCCCTGCAAACAGTGTCGGGTGCTTGAAGGCAATTAGAAGTGCGCCGTAGCCACCCATCGAGATACCTGCCACGAGACGTCCCTCCCGGACACCGAGCGTTCGGTAGCGATTTTCGATGAAGGGCAGAAAATCACAAACGATGGCGTCTTCGTACCGGTCACCCTGCTTGGCATTGATGTAGAAGCTATGTTCACCGCGCGGAATGGCCACGATGAATTCGCCGACCTGCCCCTTGTCCCGGAGTGCATCCAGTGCTGCTTGCACGCCGCGTCGTTCCCAGTCCTGTTCGTCGTTGAAGAGGCCATGCAAGAAAATAACCAGAGGGTAACGCCGTTCCGGGGACGCTGCGTACGAGGGTGGGAGCGAGACGGCGTAGGGCACGTCACGTCCCAGACTTTGCGAATGAAACACGCCGTATTCCAGGACGCCGGCCGGTGTGCCGCCTGCTGCGCCGGCCCAGCCGGCCAGCCACAGGAGCGTGATGCCGAGCAGGGACGTTGTCATGGTGCACTCGATGCGGCCGTTGAGGTGTTTGGAAAGTGGTTGAGATTGAGGCGTTCGGCGCAGCGGTCCGACAGGTCGATCATGGCGGCTGCGTTGATGGCGGCTGCAATGCAGATGGTTTCGCTGATCTCTTCCTTTGTTGCGCCGAGTTCTAGGGCTTTTTTCATATGACCGTCCAGACAGCCCTCGCACTTGGCGACAAGGGCGGCCGCGATGGAAATCAGCTCCTGAATTTTCGGGTCTAGGACGCGCCGCTCCGGCGTGTAGTACAGCTCTTTATAGTACGCGCCATAGACTTTCTTCATGCGCGGCTCAAGCATGGAGTATGACCTGCTCGGTGTGTTGCCGGCAGTTGGGAGCAATGGCTCGTCGGTAGCATCAGGCATGCGCGGTTTCCTCTCGGTCAAACGGAGACGCTAGGGCATCTCCGGTGGCAAGGGGCAAGCCGGGGCCGGCCCCGGCGGGGCCTACTCACCGCCGGGTGGTCGGCATTTGACTATTTCACCAGCGTCAGCTTTTCTGTAAATGAGCGGTCGCCGTAGTTGATGGTCATCTCAACTGTGTTCTTCTTGGCCGTTAGCGAAATGCGCATCGCATCGCTCTGTGGCGCGCCCGGCTTAAACTCAATCGGACGCGAAGCCAGGATGGAGCCTGCGGGGGTTTCGGTAAAGACATTACCTGCGACAAGGAATGTTTCGCCCTCACCGCTCGGCCGGAAGCTCCGCACCTGCATGCCCATCCGATGGGCGAGACCCTTGGGCACGATGGCGAGGACGTAGTCTCCGGGATCGAACTCACGTCCGAAGAGCTTCGCCCGCGTCTTAAGCGTCAGGTGGGCGATGGGCCACGTGCGCATACTGTAAAACTGGTTGCCACCGTTTTCGATATAGCCAAACGTTTGCGGGCCCCACGGCAGGTTGAGGTAGCGTACCGTGACGGCGTCGGCGACATTGCCCAGCTTTGCAGAGGTCGTCTGAATCGTGGTTGCCTTTCGTGGGTCATTTTCGCCCATCCTCATGTCATTCTGAAGTGCCCCTGCCGGCCAGGCAATCGCCGCAGGGGAAACGCCCGGTGTGAGACCTAACAGCGCAACTAACGTCAAGGTTCCAGTACAAACAAGTGTCATTGTGTCTTCCTCATTTGGGTTTTCGTGAGATTTGGAGATGGCGCACGAACACGCCGTGCTCTTGCGTTGGCCTACGGTAGCATGAGTGCCTGTTGAATAAAGCCGTCAATAGCCTCGATGTAACGCTGAGGCGAGACGACATAAGCTTCGCCGTGCGCTGCACCTCCAATGACCAGCTTGCGACTGGCCGGATGTTGTGCTGCACGGTAAAGCGGTTCCAGTGTGGTTTCAACCGGCATGCGCCGGTCACGTTCACCGCCGATGAACAGAACCGGTACGGTGAGCTGGCGGGCGGCACGCTCTAGGTCAAAGTCACCGACTGCAAAACCCATCCGCCAGGCAATCGTGTGGGTCAACACCGGTGCCAGCGGCCAGGTGGGTAGCCCGAGCAAGCGTATGTCATTGGCGACGGCATCTCGAAAGGAACGGAAACTGCTCTCGCTGACAACGGCGGCGACTTCTAGGCTTTCGTTTGCCGCCAGAAGGCTGGCTGCTGCACCCATCGAAACACCCAGCAGCACGATTCGGTTGTAAGGCGCGCGCCGCCGGACGAACTCGACCGCTGCCCGTACATCACGGCGTTCGACGTAGCCAACCGTCGAAAACTCACCCCGGCTGCGGCCGTGGCGACGAACATCGTAGAGCAAGACCCCATAGCCCAGCTTCCAGAAGGCTACGCCCCGTTCCAGCATCTCGTAGCGTGAGCGGAACAGTCCGTGTGTGAGGATGAGGGTGACCGGCCGGGTCTGCGCCGGGAGATACCAGCCGGTCAGTGGAATACCGGAGGACTCAAAGGTGACAGATTCATACTGCGCGCCGAGAGTAGCCGGGGTGTCGCTGCGGCGACGCTCGTCGGGGCGCGTTTGGGCCTTGGTCAGCGCAACACCGGCCACATAGGGTAACCCCACGCCGATCATTAGCAGCCAGGTGGTGAGTTGGCGCAGCACACGTGATGGGCGGGAACGTGGTAGCCGTTTGCTCGGGGCGGATTCGGTTGGAGGGTCATCCATCCGGCGCAGACAGGCCCAGGCTGCCATAGTGAGGCCGGCGCAGATGGCGGCGACTGCCGGAAAGCCCCCAGACGGGTACGCCAGTCCGGCAAGCACCACGGCAACGACAATCCCCAGTTGGGAAAACCCATTGCGCAGGGCAATAAAGGCCGGGCGCTCGTGCGCAGCGACGAGTTCGGTCATCAACGCCTGCAACGGAGCGACGCGCACAGCCGCACAGAGGGCTGCAAAGGATGTGCTGAGATACAGGCCCCACGTCCAGGCAAAGGTGGGCACCAGCAGTACACCCAGCACCATCCAACCGCAGGCAACGACGGCTACCCGTCGCTTGCCGTAGCGGTCGGCCAGCTTGCCACCAACCAAGCCGCCGATGACCGCGCTGATGCCCGTGATGCCAAACACCAACCCAATCCGAAACTCGTCGGCGCGAAAAGCGTCGGAAAGCCACGTGCCCAGAAAGGCCGAAAACGCCACAAGTCCACCGGAGACAAACGCCGCGCTCAGCAGCGCCAAGCGGGTCGAGCGCGAACGGGTTGCCATCCGCCATAGCTCGTGCAAACTACCGGTTTGTGCGTCGGCACCTGCCTGCGGTGTGGGGCACGGCGGCTGGGGGAGAGGAAATAACCTAACCAGACCGCCGGTGACGGTGACGGACAGCGCCGCAAACCAAAAGGCTGCCGCCCACCCGAACTGCCCGACGAAAAAGGCACCCAATGGCACACCGATGACCGGTGCCAGAAAGTAGCTGACTGCTACGCCGCTCATCTGCGCCCCGCGCGCCGTGTAATCCGCGGCGTTAGCCAGCGCCGCAATCGCCAGCGCCGAGACCAGGCCGCCGGAGAATCCGGCGATGGCGCGCGCCAGGTAAAATACCCATATGTTTGGAGCGAGGGCAGCCAGGATTGCGGCCGCTAAAGCAAGCAGCGCCGCGAGCGGCAGTCCACGTGTCGGACTTAGCGTGCGTCCCGCACCGACCAACCAGAAGGCCGTCGCCGCATTTGCCAGCGAATAAAGACCTGCGCTCTGCGCGACTGCCGACTTGGAAACACCAATACCGACGGCAATGCTGGGGGCAATAGCGCCGATCAGTTGGGAATCCACCAGGGCTGCCAGAATGAGCAGGCAAACGGCCCAGTAGGCAATGGTCTCACGGCTTCCGGGATGACACATCGGAGGAAGAAGTTATGGTCGAAAGCGCGGTCGGTGAAAGCGTGCTAAGCGTGGGTGTGTACGGCACCATCATGGCTGGATTCCGTGCTTTCATCGGCGCATGTCAGCCAGCGATGCCACCGCAAAACGGTGCTATGAAGTAGCCATGGTGAGCAATATGCACTTACGATGAAACATGTCAGCTCGGCCGCCTGCCGGCCGCAGCCTCCGCCGTCCGCAGGTGGCGGAGCAGCTCGGGCAAGCACGCGGCTGCGACGAAGTCGCCGGCGCTCAGGTTTACGGACAAGTCCATGGAGAAGGCTTCATGCAACGTGATGACTCAGTAACGAACACTGCCGTGCTATCCACCCCGTGGCATGCGCTTTCGGTGCAAGACGTTTACGCCCGGTTGAACACAAGCGCCGCCGGTCTAAGCTCGGCCGAAGTCGCAGCTCGTCGGCAGCAATATGGACGCAACCTGCTACCGACCAAGCCGCCGCCGAAGCTTTGGTTGGTGATTTTGCATCAGTTCACAAATGCACTCATCTACATTTTACTCATTGCCGGCGTGGTCGCACTCGCAGTTGGGGACTTCAAGGACGCTGCCTTTATCTTTGGCGTCGTGGTTCTCAACGCGATCATCGGCACATACCAGGAATGGCGGGCAGAACAAAACGCCTATGCGCTCCAGAGCCTGCTGGAGATTCGGGCGCGCGTCCGGCGCAATGGTGAGGTGTTGGCGGTCTCAGCAGAAGACCTCGTGCCGGGCGACATCGTTTTACTCGAATCTGGCGACAAGGTGGCGGCCGACATGCGCCTTGCGCAGGTTTCTAACCTTGGCGTGGACGAAGCTTTGCTCACAGGGGAGTCCATGCCAATTACTAAGTCGGTTGCGGCTTTGCCGGAAACGGCGCCGGTCAGTGACCGGCTCAACATGGTTTTTGCCGGCTCGTTGGTGGTGACAGGGCGTGCAACGGGGATCGTGGTTGAGACCGGGACGCGCACTGAAGTCGGGCGTATTGCCCGGTCGCTGATTGATGTTGCTAGCGCCAAGCCGCCGTTGCTGGTGCGGATGGAGCGTTTCTCGCATCAGGTCGGGGGCATCATTCTTGCTTGTTCGTGCCTGTTGGGCGTGGCATCCGTCTTGCAGGGGATGCCGATCCGCGAAGTCTTTCTGGTCATGGTCGGATTGGCGGTGGCCGCCATCCCCGAGGGTTTGCCCGTTGCGCTGACCGTGGCGCTCTCCATTGCTACGGCGCGGATGGCAAGCCGTAAGGTGATTGCACGGCGGTTGGTGGCGGTGGAAAGTCTGGGCAGCTGTACGGTCATTGCCAGCGATAAAACCGGAACGCTGACGCTTAACGAACAGACGGCGCAGGTCATTGTCACCCCGGACGGGCAACGTTTTGAAGCCAGTGGACAGGGCTACCGCGGGGAAGGGGAGGTCAGTCCGGCCGACGGCAAACCGCTCAGCGATGCTCAGCGCGCCGGCTTGCTCCGTTTGGGACGCGCTGCCATCTTGTGCAACGAAGGGACACTCACGTGTTCCGAGGGCGACTGGCAGCACAGTGGCGACGCGATGGATGTCGCACTGTTGGCGCTTGGATACAAACTGGGATTGTCACCGGAGACCGAGCGCCACAACCATGTTTCCCTGGTGGATATTCCATTTGAATCGGAGCGCCGCTATGCGGCCGTCGCCTATCGGGGCGCAGACCAAACGGACGGCCAAACGCAGGTGGCCGTGAAGGGCGCCGTGGAAGTCGTTGCCAATTTCTGCCGGACAATGCAAACGGCGCTTGGAGAGCAGCCGCTCGACGTTCCCCATGTTGTTCGGCAAGCGGACGCCCTGGCTGCGGAGGGGTACCGCGTGTTGGCCATTGCTCATGGCGTTGTTGAAATGCCGTTGAAGACGCCGGATGACCTCCAGCGGATCACGCACTTGACGCTGGTCGGCCTCGTCGGGTTCATTGACCCCCTGCGGCCGGAGGTTAAGTCGGCCGTTGCACAGGCACAACGCGCCGGCATCAAAGTCCTGATGATTACCGGTGATCACCCGCTAACGGCGTTGGCCATTGCCCGTGAACTCGGTTTGGCGCGGACCGAGGCCGAGACGGTCACCGGCAACGCGCTGGCAGCGATCCCGCGCGAAAAGCTTCGCTCCTGGCTCGATGACCACCCGCAGGTGCGTGTTTTTGCGCGTGTCACGCCCGATCAAAAGCTTGCCATTGTTGATGCATTGGTCGCGCGGGGAGAGGTGGTGGCCGTGACCGGCGACGGCGTCAACGATGCACCGGCGCTGAACCGCGCTAACATTGGGGTGGCGATGGGATCGGGGACCGATGTCGCCAAGGAAGCGGCCCAAATCATCATCGCCGACGATAATTTTGCCTCAATCGTGGCGGGTATTGAGGAGGGCCGCTACGCCTACGCCAACATTCGCAAGGTGACGTGGTTTTTGATTTCAACCGGTGCGGCATCGCTGATCCTCATCGGTGGCACCGTCGCACTGGCGCTCCCGATGCCGTTGTCGGCCGTTCAGTGGTTGTGGCTGAATCTGGTTACAAACGGGATTCAGGACGTGGCGCTCGCCTTCGAGGCCGGCGAGCCGGGTGCTATGCGGCAGCTGCCGCGTGATCCCAACGAGGGCATCTTTGACCGGCGGATGGTGACGCACGTGTTGTTGGGCGGCGTCACGATGGCGTGTCTGTGCTTTGGACTGTGGGTTTATCTGATGGGCACGGGCGTAGAAATCACTTCGGCGCGCAATATCTTGCTGGCGTTTTTCGTCCTCATCCAGTTCTTTTACGTCCTCACCTGTCGGTCAGAAGTGGCGTCGGCGTTCACGATTTCCTGGCGGCGCAACCCGGTGCTCATTGGCGGGGCGCTGGTGGCCTTGGCCGTCCACATGCTCTCGATGAATTGGTCGGTCACGCAGGCCGTGTTACGCGTTGAGCCGCTGACCTTAGATAAATGGCTGGCGTTGGGAGCGCTGGCGACCATCGTGTTTATCGTCATGGAAGTGTACAAGCGCTGGCAGCGGATGGGTCAGGAACGGGCGCTGACACAAGAAACCCCGACCACGGTGTAACGCTACGGTGTAACGCTGTGCGAGCGGGGTAGTGGCAGCCCCGTGGCCACAACTGGTTGCCGAGGTGACTGCAAGGGTGGACAAATCGAGGGGCCATCTGCTGTTGAGTGGTGAGACGGACGTTGCGCAACAGGAAGCTCCACCATACACTTAAGATGCCGGGCGGTTTCGTCGTTTGCCGATGTCATCAAGGGGTGGTTGAGAGGCAGAATGTCCGCGGCCGAAGTCCAATCGTTGCTTCAGCAAGCCATTGATGCGGCCAAGTCTGGAGATAAAGGCCGGGCGCGGGCTCTCCTCATTGAAGTCACCGAAGCCGATCCCGGAAGTGAAGTTGCCTGGATGTGGCGGGCATCAGTTTCCCTGACACCAAAGGACGCAGCCTGGTGTTTGGTCAAAGTGTTGCAGATTAATCCGGCTAACCGGCAGGCACAGGATTGGATTGACAAAATCCGGCAACTGCAAAACCAAATACCGGCCATGACCACGCGGCTGGTGCCGCCGCCGTCCGAGGCCCGGAAAACCGGCGCTAACCGTCTGATCACTCCAAGTGAAACCACTGCAATTGAGCCGACCTCGAACACCAGTGAGTCACCGGCAGTCGTTGTTCCAGTTGGACATTTAGAGTTACTCGCTGATTCCGAGCCGCCTGTGTTGCGGCCGGTCACTTCCCCAGAGGCTCGGATGCCGCTTCCCCGGCAGCCAAAGGAGGGGGCGCATTACAGGACCGGCGAGGTGGAAAAGATCAGGCCGGAACTTCCTCCGACAGCCAAAATCATCTTGGTTGTGGATGACAACCTGACGGCGCGCCGGGCTATTACACAGGTCCTGGAAAGTCGGGGCTACCGGGTGGTGACGGCAACGGATGGTTATGAAGCGCTGGCTAAACTCAAGGGCATAACGCCCCACTTGGTAGTCATGGATGTCGCCCTACCGGGCGGGATGGATGGTTATCAGCTCTGTCGGCAGATTCGGACCGGAAAAGCGTGGCGCACCATTCCGGTGGTGATGCTCTCCAGTCGAGAGAGTCTGTTAGACAGAGTGCAGAGTCGGTTGGCCGGGGCCGCCCAGTACCTAGTCAAACCCTTCAAAGCCGAAGAATTGGTCCTGACCGTTCGGCGGCACCTTGGAGAAGTGTGAGAGTCGCACCCTATTGTGCCCACTCAAGGAACCTTAGCCGAGCTTGACCTGCTCACGTTGACCCAGATCCTGTGCGCTGCCTGCCGCCCGGCCGCGCTCGAATTGTGCCGGGATACCGCGCAAGGGTGGCTTTACTTTGAAAACGGTCAGGTTGTTCACGCGACTCTGGAGGGGCTGGTGGGAGAACCTGCCTGTCTGGCGCTGCTGCGGTGGTCAAGCGGTCAGTTCCGGGTCTTAGAAGGTGTGTGTGCCCCTGACCAAACCCTTGCCCTGAGTTGGGGGGAACTCGCCTGGCGCCTGGTCAAGCTGCCGCCTGCGCCGGATAGCGTCTGAGATTGTCCGGGGTAGGCAAGTCACGGGGTGTGCTGAGCGTCTTATCCCCCGACTTCCTTGCGTTTTGCCACCAGCCGGTTGGCGGCCTGGCGCAGTGCGTCTGGGATGGACTTGCTCTTTGCCAGATTCATCAAGTCGCGGTTCTGGAGCCGGTTGAGAAACTGCATGCTGAAGTTCAGCGGACAGCGCGCGTTGCGGACCAAGTTGTGCATGATGGCGTAGTTGCTCATCCAGGCGCGGTTCATTGCAATCAGGCGCAGCACATCCTCGTTGATGCCCTTGATGTTCGCAATGGCCTCAACCTCTGCCTCAGAAATCCGTGGATTTTTGATTACAGCCGTGCTGACCATACGGTTTGAGTCGCGGATGAGAATGGCACGCACGTCGCGTCCCCCCTTGAGCGCGGCGAAAATCCGTTCCTTGACCGACATCCGGGCGAGCGCTTGATAGATGGAAAGACGTTCCTGTGTAGCCGGGTCACCGGCGTGGCGCAGGTCAATCCCTTCCTCGGTTTTGACGGCGGCAAGCATGGCCTCAAACTCGGCTTCTGCATCGGCTGCATTGGGCGGGTCGTCCGAGAACGTCTGTCCGACCTCGGCTTCAAACCCCGCCAAGACGGATTGAAACTCGGCCTCGAAGTCCTCGTCCCGCATGGGAGGCAAGTCCAACACGGCGGCAAACTTGGCCGCACGAGCCTGTTTCTCCTGCGCAATGCGCGCCGCGCCGAGTTCCTTCTCGAAGAACTCTGTCTTAACTTCGCGTGCGCGCCGAATCGCTTCAAATGTGCTTGCTGGATTGGCCAGGATTGCATCCAGCAGCGCCGGTAGGCGAATGAGCCGTTGCTGGTTAATGGTGACGGCTTCGATGAGGTAGCCGTTTGTGGTTTGTTGGGTAAACGCCAGTACGGATTCATCCGGCATCGCCGGATGAACCAGGAGCTGTTCGCCGAAGGCGTCTGGCAGCGCCGGATGCAGCAACAGGTAGTGCAGGACTTCTTCCGGTGTTTCCGGGTTCTGCACCAGTGGCTGAAGCGAAGTGAAGTCTAGCGTCGCTAAGGAGGCTTTGGCTGCTTCGGCGATTTCCGGGTCAGGATCCTCCGTCAAGAGAACTTGGGCAAACAGCAGGTCGTCTGGGGCCAGAGGGAGTTTTCCCTGTGCAACCATGAGCTTCGCCGGGCGTGGTGCCTTCCCTTGCTGGATCATGGCGACCGGCGGCGATTTAGACAGCTTGAGCGGCTTGGCTGTCGGCGGCGCGGGTGCAGGAGCAGCCGGTGGTGGTGTGGATGCGGAGGCAGCCGGCGGCACAGGTGGCGCGGAAACCGCCGGCGGTGCCTCCACAAACGCTTCGGGGACAAGCTCGGCCACCGATTTGAGCGGTGCAGATGCCGGCGGAGCCGTGGTGGCACGTTCACCGGCGACTTGCCGGCGTCCAAATTCTTTTTCTAGGAATTCCGCCTTGATTTCGCGTGCCCGGCGTTCAGCTTCCGGTGTGCGATGTGGGTTGTGTAGAATCGCCTCGATGAGGCTGGGACGCCGAATGAGCCGTTGCTGATTGATCGTCAGCGCTTCGAGCACGCTCGGGTTGGTCGTCTTGAGCGCCAATTGTTCAACGGCAGCGTCCGGCGTGGCGCGATTGAGCAGCACGGCTTCCGTCACCGACGGATCGAGGTCACTGACACACAACAGAGCCAGCACCGTTGGATCGGTACGGTCATCTTGCGCCATCGGTAACACAACCGCCGGGCTGAGTTTGTGGACCGAGGCACGGGCCGCCGTACGGATTTCATCGTCGTCATCGGCTGCCAAATACGCGAACACCGCTAGCGCATCGTCTGGTGCAAGTGGCAACAAACCATTCGCTGCTGCGAGTTTAGCAGCTCGCGGCGCAGCTCCCTTCCGAATAGCATCAATGACAGGATGCGGCATGACCTGACTTGTCACATGAAAAAGGTGTGGGAAAGGCTATATTTTCGGTCGCCGTCCAGTTGAAAGCAACAAAAAACCACCGTGACCACCTAACCGCATTCAGTCCGGTGTGTGGCGTAGGTTCTGAGCCCCTAGAGAACGGAGGATGTGGACTGCTATGGATTTTCTGCCGCCTTGGCCGCCGGTATTCAATCCGCTGATGATTTTCGGCTTGCTGCTGATTTTGGGGTCCCTTGGTGGGTACACCGCGCATCGGTTGCCCTGGCTGCCCAGCATTACCGGTTTTATGCTCATCGGGTTGTTGTTTGGGCCGAGTGGTCTCTCTTTGCTCGATCAGGATACACTGGCAAGATCGCGCATTTTGGTTGACATCGCACTCGGACTCATCCTGTACCGCCTTGGATTGTCGCTGAACATCTTGTTGCTGCGGGATTGCCCGTACCTGATTGCCGTCAGTTTGGTAGAAAGTGTGCTAACGCTCATCGTCGTCACCGGTGTGCTGTGGATTGTGGGATTCTCGTTGACGGTTGCCGCCTTGGTGGGCGCAATTGTGGTGTCATCATCTCCGGCAGTACTGTTGCACGTCGCCCATGAATTGAAGGCGGCTGGCGATGTCACCGAGACCACGAAGACGTTGGTTGCCAGCAATAACTTTATTTCCTTTGTCGCTTTTTCTAGTTTGCTCCCCTTAGGTCAGTTCTCGGCCGGCAAGGGGTGGGGCGACATTTTGTTGTTGCCGGCCTATCGCTTCTTTGGCTCTGTCATGCTGGGCTGTGCAATCGGCGTTTTGATCTATTTCCTGACGCACTATACCCGTGAGGCAGCGCAGTACCGACTGTCCTTCGTCATCGGCGGCGTCGTTTTGACCACGGGCCTGGCTGCGGCGCTCAATCTATCAACCCTTTTTGCGCCGCTCGTTCTGGGCATTGTCGTTAAGAACCTCGAACAGGAAGACCTGTTGTCCCAGATTCAATTCGGCGAGTCGTTTGAATTGTTTTTCATCGTGTTGTTTGTTTCCGCCGGTGCGAACTTGCATGTCGGTGAGCTGGTGACGTTAGCGCCGGTGGTGTTGTTGCTGGTTGCTGCCCGTAGCCTGGCAAAGGTCGGCGGCGTTGTGGCGGTCGCCGCCGCCACGCAGTCTCCCTTACTGCCGGCTACGGCGCGTGGCTTGTTGCTCATTCCTATGGCCGGACTGGCAATTGGTTTGACGCAAACAATTACCGATCTTTTACCGGACAAGGCTGCCGGCGTGGCAGCGATTGTATTAGGCGCGGTCGCCGTTTTTGAAACGGTTGGGCCGCCAATTGCAACCTACGCCTTCAGGTTAGCCGGGGAAGTTGGACGGGCAAGGTCGGCACCTTCTGCCGTACATCCGGCGTCGACCGTCACCGACGTTTCCTGAGTCTCGGTCGTGGTTGTTCTGTCCCTGTTGCACGGCGCGTTCGTGCTGCCCTAACTCCCCTATGAACCGCCGTCTGCCGATCACCTTTGCTGCTTGTATGACTTCGCTTGTATGACTTCGCCAGCCTTCACCATTGGTCTCGTCCAAATGCGGTGCGCCGCCGACCGGACGGAAAACCTCGACCGCGCCGCCCGCCTTATCCGTGAGGCGGCCCGGCAGGGCGCGCAAGTGATTTGTCTGCCCGAACTCTTTCAATCGCCCTATTTTTGCCAAACGGAGGATACGGCGCTGTTTGACCGCGCCGAGCCGCCGGACGACAGCCCGACGCTGCGCGCCATGCAGGCGCTCGCGCGGGAGACAAACGCCTTTCTTGTCGTTCCGTTTTTTGAGCGCCGGGCGCCGGGTCTCTACCACAACAGCGTAGCCCTTGTGGACAATCAGGGGCAGCGGCGCGGGCTGTACCGCAAAATGCACATTCCCGATGACCCGGCTTACTACGAGAAGTTCTACTTCACGCCGGGCGATCTCGGATTTGTCGCCTTTGACACGCCCTACGGGCGCATCGCGTCGCTGATTTGCTGGGACCAGTGGTTTCCCGAAGGCGCCCGGCTCGCGGCGTTGCGCGGCGCGACCGTCCTGTTTTATCCGACGGCCATCGGCTGGCATCCCCACGAGAAAGACCGTCAGGGCGCAGCGCAGCGCGACGCCTGGCGCACCGTCCAGCGCGGACACGCCATCGCCAACGGTCTCTATGTGGCGGCCGTCAATCGCATTGGCTTCGAGCCGTCGCCGGCGAGCGATGACGGCGGCTTGGAATTCTGGGGCAGTTCTTTCGTCGCCGATCCGCAGGGCGTCCTCATTGCCGAGGCCCCGACCGACGCCGAAACCGTGTTGCTCGCCGAGATCAATCCGGCGCGGCTGGAGGATGTCCGCCGCAACTGGCCCTTCCTGCGCGACCGGCGGATTGACGCTTACGATGGACTAACGCGCCGCTTTCTCGATGTATGACCGGATTCCTGACTGGCTGCCGCCTTGCCCTCTGGGGCTGGCTGTGGCTCGGCCTGGCGGCAGCCTGCCTGCTGGGACCGCCCGCTTTTGGGCGCGGCGCGTCGGAGGACGGCCCGCTCGATCTCGACCAGCCGACCACGCTGTACCGGTGGAAGTACCGGTCCGGCGACAATCCCGCCTGGGCCGCGCCGGATTTCGACGACGCAGACTGGGCGCTGCTTGACCTGACGCCGGGACCGCGCTTTCCCAACGGGCCGCGGCTCGGGCTGGGCTGGTACCGCGCCGAGGTTACGGTCATCAACGCCCATCGGCCGGGCATTCGCCCGTTCCACCTGGCGTCTGTCTGCGCCTATGAGGCTTACGTCAACGGCGAGCGCGTCGGACAGTATGGCAAAGTCGCTCCGCAGCCGCGCTTCCCGGACGGCCGCTTCCAGCCGCCCATCGCGATCCCGGCCGAAGCGTTGCGCCCGGACGGTCGCCTGGTGATCGCCATTCGCGCGCGCGAGCGGTCAGGGATGCTCGAAAACAGCGTCGCGTTTCTGGGCGCGCAACTCGGCGATGTCAACCGCCTGGCAAGCGAGGTCGCGCAGCGCCGCGCCGAAGCCATGCGGCGCGATGTCGCGCGCCTGAGCTTTGTCTTCGCCTTCGCCTTCTTCGCGCTCTATCACCTGTATTTGTATGGCAACCTATTCGCTTACGGGCATAAGAAGGATTGCGCCGAGTATCTTTGGCTCGGCATCGTGGCGCTGGGCTATGCGGTCAATTCGCTTTCGATTTCCAGCGCGCTGACCGACCACTTCTCCCCAACCGCCTACCGCCTGCTCAATGCGGTGAGCGTCCATGCGCAACTCCTCGGCGGCGCGGCGTTCATTTATAGCTTTCTCAGACGACCGATGCCGCGATGGGCGCGGTGGCATCAAGCCAGCCAAGTCGCCTGCATTGCCGGAACGCTGGCGTTTCCGAGCTGGGCGCTGTCGCAATCCGTCAATCAGCCGCTCTTCGCGGCGTCCGTGCTGTCCCTGCTGCTGCCCGTCGCCGCGCAAATTGTGCGCCTCGCCCGCCAAGGCGTTGCCGAAGCGCAGACGCTTCGGCTGGCCATCAGCCTCATCGCCGGAGCGGAAGCCATCCAAGTCGCGCGCCTGGCGCTGAGCGCGCTGGGCGTCAGCGAGGAAAGCTGGGCCAGGTGGGTCTTCCATGGCTCGTTCAACTATGCGGTGGATGTCAGCTTCAGCTACTTTCTGCTCGCCATGGCGGTGACGGTCGCGCGGCGCTACCGGGACGAAATCGAAGCGGCCAACCGCAACCTCGAAAGCGCGGTCGCCGAGCGGACGGCCGAAGTTCGCCGCCAGCGCGACGAGCTGGAAAGCAAAAACCAGGACATCGAAGACAGCCTGCGCTACGCCCAGACCATGCAGCAGGCGATCTTGCCGGCGCTCGATGACATGCGGCGGGGCTTTGCCGAGGTCTTCGTCTTGTGGAAGCCGCGCGACATTGTCTCAGGCGACTTCTACTGGTTTCACCAGACCGACGCCGCTTGCCTGCTCATCGTCGCCGACTGCACCGGCCACGGCGTCCCCGGGGCGTTCATGGCCTTCATCGGCAATGACCTGCTCAACCAGATCGTGGTCGAGCGCGGCGTGGACGACCCGGCGCGCATTCTGACCGAACTGGATGCCGGCGTGCAGCGCGCGCTCAAGCAGAGCAACCAGCATGGGGCGGGCGCGGGCGACAGCCGCGTGGACGATGGCATGGACATCGGCGTGTGCCGGTTCAGCGCCGAGGGCGTGACATTTGCCGGGGCGCGGCGGCCGCTGTATGTCGTCGCGGACGGTCGCGTTACCGAATACCCCGGCGCGCGCCACCCAATTGGGGGGCGGGCGCGCAAGGCGCGGCGGTTTGAAAACGCCGCCGTGGCGGTCGCGCCGAATGCCATGATCTATCTTGCAACCGATGGCTTCGCCGATCAGCCAAGCGCGGACGGCAAGCGTTTTAAGACCCGCTCGCTCATCAGGCTCTTGGAGGAAATCTGGGCGCAACCGGCAGCGCAGCAGCAGGCGATGCTCGAAGCCTGCCTGGCGCGGCATGCCGGCGGCGCGGCGCAGCGCGACGACATTACCGTGGTCGGCGCGCGCCTTGGTCACGGCCTGGCCCGCTATTTGAATGGAGAGGTGACAACCGCTCATGGAGATTCTTGACGCCGTTCCGGCGGCCCTGGGCTTTCGACACCCGGCCGAGTGGGAGCCGCAGGCCGCCACGTGGCTGGCCTTTCCGCACAATCGCTCCGACTACCCTGGCAAGCTGCAATCGGTCCGGTGGGCCTACGGGGAGATCATCCGCAAGCTGGCCGACCGCCAGCCGGTGAACGTGGTCGTCCACGACGCCGCCACGGAGATGCGCGCCCGCGCCCTGCTGCGCCGCGTCGGCGCGAACGTTGAGCGGATACGATGTTTCCGCCAACCCGTCAATCGCGCCTGGCTGCGCGACACGGGACCGATCTTCATCACGCGCGATGAAGGCGAAACGCGCGAGCTGGCCATTTGCAAGTTTCGCTTCAACGCCTGGGCCAAGTACCCTAATTTCCGGCTCGACGACGAGTTGGCGCTGCGCTTGGCCAAGGCGCTTGGCTGTCGCGTGTATGTCCCCCACGCCGCCGGGCAGCCCTTTGTCCTCGAAGGCGGGGCGATTGATGTCAACGGCCAGGGCGTCGTGATGACGACCGAGGAATGTTTACTCGACACCGCCGTACAGCCGCGAAATCCGCATCTATCCCGAATGGAAATCGAGGCCGTCCTGCGCGATACGCTGGGCGTCGGCACCGTTTGGTGGCTTGGGCGCGGGATCGCCGGGGACGATACGCATGGTCACGTGGACGACCTGGCGCGGTTTGTCAATCCGACGACCATTGTGTTGTGCGATGAGACGCATCCCGGCGATGCCAACTATGCGGCGCTCAAGGAAAACTACGAGCGCGCGCAGTCTTTCCGCCTGCCTGACGGCTCGCGTCCCGAAATCATTCGCCTACCGATGCCGCGGCCGCTGACGCTCAATGGGCAACGCCTCCCGGCCAGTTACGCGAACTTCTACATTGCCAACGAGTTAGTGTTGGTGCCGACATTCAACGATCCTAACGACCGCGTGGCGCTGGGCATCCTGAGCGAGTGTTTTCCCGACCGCGAGGTATGCGGCATTCATGCCGTGGATTTGGTCTGGGGACTCGGCACGCTGCACTGCCTGACCCATGAGCAGCCGGCAGGGCAGCCGTTTTGCGCGCTGTCCGGGCAGCCAAGCTGAGTTCACCTGGCAGCGCAAATCAAGTATGGTTGCCCATGTGACTTGGTTGGTGGAGCGGCCGGTGGGGTCGATCCTGCTCAAGGAGTGTCGAATCACAATGGCAAGTTGGCAAGCCGCTGCGCTGTCACGTTTCATCGCCTTCAAGATCAAACGTAAGCCGACACCCGATGATGACGAGGCGCAGATTGTGCGTCAGGCACGCCAAAAGCTCGGGCACATGCCCGGCTATGTGTTGCCGACCATCCCCGATGGTCTGCGCATTTGCGCGGTCTCATTGTCCACCCTGGATGGCGACGCCGTGCGTGGTGAATGGCTGGCGTGGAAGACAGACTACCCACCGGTAACGGTGCTGTACCTGCACGGCGGCGGGTACGTCACCTGCTCTCCACAGACCCATCGCCCTATCACGGTGACGCTGGCCACGTTGTTGCGTGGACGCGTTTTTGCACTCGATTACCGGTTGGCTCCCGAGCACCGCTTTCCGGCAGCACTCGATGATGCCGTGGCTGCTTACCGGTGGCTGGTTGAAACGCAGGGGACTGCCCCCCACCGCCTGATCCTGGCAGGCGACTCGGCCGGTGGCGGCTTGGTGTTATCAACGCTGGTTCGCGTCCGCGAGTTGGGTGTGCCGCTTCCGGCGGGCGCTGTACTGTACTCGCCCTGGACCGACCTGGCCGGGACGGGTCAGACACTTGAAACCAATACCGAACGCGACGTGATGTTTTACGGCGCGGGTATTCGGCTTGCCGGGCGGATTTACGCCGGCGACACGCCGCCCGACCACCCCCTGGTGTCGCCACTCTACGCCGATCTGACGAGGTTGCCGCCGCTGTTGATTTTCGCCAGTTCCAGTGAAGTTCTGTTGGATGATGCCCGGCGCCTGGCCGAGCGCGCGCGCGCGGCCGGTGTTCCGGTTGAGTTGCGCATTGAAGATGACCTACCGCACGTCTGGCCGCTGTTCTGCCGCCTCATCCCAGAGGGGCGGCGGACGCTGGCGCAAACGGCAGCCTTCGCGCGGCGTGTCGTCAACCAACATGCTTTCTCATCACAGCCTCTGCTACTGAGTTCTCGCCATGACAACTGCTTCCCTGCGTGCCCTCCTGTCACACAGCATTGATTACGCCGGGTTGTTTCCGCCGGCCGCGCTCGACCTGCCGACAACGGTTCGCAACTACCGGCGCTATCAGGCCCTGCCGGACAACTGGATGCTGGGCTCTTTTGTGCTCCCGGCCCACCAGGCTGAGGCTTTCACCACTGCGCTGGCAGAGACCGGCGCCCACCCGAGCCACGTACCGGTCAGCTTGCTGGTTACGCCGGAGGATATGCCGCCGGCCGGGCTGCACATCCTTTCGGTTGAAGCCAAGGCCGATGAGCCGGCGGTCGTTCGCCAGTTGGTTGAGCGCTGGCAGCCGACCATGCTCTTTGTCGAGTTGAACCCGGCTGATGAGCGGGAGGTTATGTGGGCGACGCTGCGCGAGCTGGGCGCTGGAGCTAAAATCCGTACCGGTGGGATGATGCCGGACGCCTTTCTGGACCTTGAAACCGTCGTGAGCTTTATTCTTCGCGCCGCCGACTGGCGTGTGCCGTTCAAGGCAACCGCCGGCCTGCACCACCCGATCCGCGCCGTTCATCCATTGACCGAGGACACAGGCAGTCCGCACGCGGCGATGCACGGCTTTCTCAATGTGTTCCTGGCGGCAGCTTTTGCCTGGCATGGCATGGCGCCAGACAGTGTCGAGCGTGTCCTGGGTGAGGAGGAGGTGGCTAACTTCCAGTTTGATGAGGCCGGCGTCACCTGGCACTGCCAATCCCTGACAACGGAGCAAATCCAGACCGCGCGCCGGGAGTTCTGCCGCTCGTACGGCTCGTGTTCCTTTGATGAACCGCGCGCCGACCTGCGCGCCCTGGGCCTGCTGAGCTGACCATGGCGATGTTTGACCTCCGCCGCCACGTAACCGCCGCTAAGCAAGCCGCTTCCGTCGCGGCAGCGCTGGATGCCCAAACCAAAGCGCAAACGCTTCTGGCTATCGCAGATGCCCTTGATGCGCGCCGCGCCGAGCTGCAAGCCGCCAACGCTGCAGACCTTGCCGCAGCCGAACGCGCCGGGTTAGCTGCCCCGCTGCGTGACCGATTGGCACTGACCGACAAAACCCTGGATGCCATGATCGACGGCGTGCGCGAGATCGCCGCGCAGCCCGATCCGATCGGTGAAATCAGCGAACTCAAGCGGCGACCAAACGGCCTGCTTGTCGGACGCATGCGCATCCCGCTGGGCGTCATCGCCATCATTTACGAATCGCGCCCGAACGTCACCGTTGACGCGGCGGCCCTGTGTCTCAAGGCGGGTAACGCCGTTATCTTGCGCGGCGGTTCGGAAGCGTTGCATTCCAATCAGGCGCTGGGGCAGGTGATGGGCGAGGTGTTGGCGCGGCGCGAACTCCCGCCGGCCCTGATCACGGTCATTCCGACGCCGGACCGCGCCGTCGTCGCCGAGCTGCTGACCTTTGACAATCTGATTGATCTGGTCATTCCGCGCGGCGGCAAGGAACTGATTCGCTTCGTCGCCGAACACTCGCGGATTCCGGTCATTAAGCATTTCGAGGGCGTGTGTCACACCTATCTCGACGCAACGGCCGACCCGGCCCTGGCCGTACCGGTCGTCGTCAACGCCAAAGCGCAGCGGCCGGCGACCTGCAACGCAACGGAGACGCTCTTGGTTCACGCGGCCGCCGTCGCACGCTGTCTGTTGCCGGTGGCCCAGGCGCTGGTCGCGGCCGGCATCGAGTTGCGCGCCTGCGAGCAGACGCGCCGGGCACTGTGCGAACAGGGCTTTGCTTCGGAGAAGGTCGTTGCCGCACAACCCTCCGATTTCGGCTGCGAGTTTTTGGACCACATCCTGGCCGTCAAAGTGGTTGCCGACTACACCGAAGCCGTCGCCCACATTCGGACGTACGGCTCGAACCATACCGAGGCGATTATCACCGGCGACTATGCCACGGCGATGCGTTTTATCCGCGATGTCAATTCGTCAACCGTCCTGGTCAACGCCTCGACGCGCTTTGCCGACGGCCAGCAACTCGGCCTGGGGGCAGAGATCGGCATCAGCACGACTAAGCTCCACGCTTTTGGGCCGATGGGTGCACGGGAGCTGACAACGCAGAAATTCGTCGTCTTTGGCGATGGACAAACACGCCCGTGAGCCGTTCCAAGCTGCGCCTGCTCCTGTGATCGTAGAGAGCGGGTGTTGCCCGCTTGCGGCGGCGACGAAGCACAGGCAGGCCCGGCGGATGGCGACCTAGCTGGACTCCAGAGGCAGACGGCGCGCCACCACCAACCGCAACTTGAGCCTTTGTTGCCGGCCCTTGTCGCGGTTCGTCGCATGCGCGTTGGCTACGTTTCTTCCGGGTGAAAATGGCGTCGAATGGTGCGGGCGCGCGTTGCCCCGACAAACGGTGTCAGTTCGGCGATGCTAGCGCGGCGGATGTTGTCAAGGCTGCCCAGATTACGCAGCAACCGATTCTTGAGCTTCGGCCCGATCCCCGGTATGGCCAACAGCTCAGAATCAAAATCCCGCTGTGTGCGGCGCTGGCGATGAAACGCCACGGCAAAGCGATGCGCCTCGTCCCGGAGCATCTGAATCAGGTGCAACACCGGCGAATACCGCTCCAGGCGCAGCGGGTCGTTTTCCCGTCCTTTGATAAAGATGAGTTCCTCGCGTTTGGCGATGGAGGCCAGCGGCAGCGCCTCCAGGTCCAGCGCACGCAGTGCCTGCGCGGCGGCGCTGAGTTGTCCTTTGCCGCCGTCAACAAGCACCAAATCCGGCAGGGGCTTACCTTCCCGCAGCAGCCGTCTATAGCGACGCTCGACAACCTCACGCATCGAGGCAAAGTCGTCCCCGCCGGTTGCGGTCTTGATCCGAAACTTGCGGTACGCTTCCTTGGCCGGCTGCCCGTTTTCAAATACCACGAGCGATGCAACCGCTTCGGCGCCTTGAATGTGCGAAATGTCAAAGCACTCGATGCGCGCCGGAAAGCGGGGGAGTTCTAGCAGATCGGCCAGCTCCTCAAGCACCCCTGCCATGTCCGGCTTCAGCGTCCGAAACCGTTGGTCAAAGGCAAGGCGGGCATTGCGCTCGACTAGCTCGACCAGCTCGCGCTTTTGTCCACGCTGCGGCGTCAGAATGCGTACTTTCGCGCCCCGGCGCGCCGACAGAAACGCCTCTAACACATCCCGGTCGGCAAATTCATGCGGCGCGTGAACCTCGTGCGGTACGTAGTTTCCCAGCGCATAGTACTGCGTCAGAGCCTCACCGAGAAACGCCTGCCCATCGAACATGTCATCGGACGGCAGGTCTTCCCAGAAGAATTCGCGGCGTCCGATGATCCGTCCCTCCCGCATGGTAAACAACTGGAGCGTGAGGCGTGCGCCATCGCGGAAGTAACCAAAAATATCCACGTCGGCTGCGTCCTTGAGCATCATCTTTTGGGTTTCCCGGAGACGCTCGATGAGACGAATCTGATCGCGGTAGCGCGCCGCCTGCTCAAAGCGCAGTTCATCCGATGCGCGCTGCATCCGCGCCTCAAGCTCGGCCAGGAGTTCCTTGTTCTTGCCCTCGAAGAACAGGCGCACGTCGCGAACGGCCTCGGCATACTCCGTCTCACTGCACAGCTCGCGAACACAGGGTCCCAGGCAGCGCTTGATATGGTACTCCAAACACGGTCGCTCACGCCGGCCGTCAATCTCGATGTCGCAGGTCCGTAACTGGAACATCTGATTGATGAGCTTGAGCGTTTGGTGCGCCAGCGAGGCAGGCAGGTACGGCCCGTGGTAAAGCGCGCCGTCGTTGAGCACACGCCGCGTTTTGACCACGCGCGGGAACGGTTCGTTGAGCGTGAGTTTGAGGTGGGGGTAGTGCTTGTCGTCTTTGAGCAGGACGTTGTAGCGCGGTTTGTACTGTTTGATCAGGTTACTTTCCAGCACTAACGCCTCGATCTCAGTGTCTGTGACAATAAACTCAACGTCGTGAATACGTGCGACAAGCTCCTGGGTTTTGGGATCGTGACGGCGGCCGGACTGAAAGTAGCTGCGGACGCGGGTGCGCAGGTTTTTTGCCTTGCCGACATAGATGACCGTACCGTGCGCGTCTTTGTGCAAGTAACAGCCCGGGCCGGTCGGTAAAGTGGACAACTTCTCTGTAAGAAGGGCCATAGGGGTAGGGGAACAGCTTGGGCAGCCGTAACCGAGTGCAGCAGGCCGGGCAGGTCCCCTGGGGCGCCGCCTGTCAGATGGCACGGGTGGATCGGGTCTGCCGTCGTTGTTTGGGTATCGTGAGTTGTTTGGGTCTCACGAGCCGTGATGCCCGTACAAGGGGAAGTCGCGGGTCAGTTCCCGCACCTTCCGTCGGACGCTGTCCTGCTTACTCGGATTGTCAATGTTGGACAACACCTCGACGATCAGCTCGCCAACATAGCGCAGGTCGTCTTCGCGCATGCCGCGCGTCGTGAGTGCCGGCGTTCCCAAGCGAATACCGCTCCCGACCAGCGGTGGGTTGGTATCAAACGGGATGGTGTTTTTGTTTACGGTGATACCGGCGCGCTCCAGGGCCTGTTCCGCTGCTTTCCCGGTAATCCCTTTAGAGAAGACATCAACGAGGACAAGGTGATTGTCCGTCCCACCGGTCACCAGTCGGAAGCCGGCCGCCGCCAACACTTCACCCAGGGCGACGGCGTTTTTCCGCACCTGTCGCTGATATTCCACAAAACTCGGTTCTAGCGCCTCTTTAAAGCAAACCGCCTTGGCGGCAATAGTGTGCATGAGCGGACCACCCTGCACGCCGGGGAATACTGCCCGATCAATTATCTTGGCGTCTTCGGCGCGGCACATGACCAGCCCGCCGCGCGGTCCGCGCAGCGTCTTGTGTGTCGTGGTGGTGACAAAGTCCACACAACCGACCGGTGATGGATGCTCGCCAGCCGCCACCAGGCCGGCAATGTGCGCAATATCGGCAAGAACACGGGCGCCGACGGCGCGGCCGATTTCGGCAAACTTGGCAAAATCAATCTGGCGCGGATAGGCGCTGGCACCGCAGATAATGAGTTTCGGCCGGTGTTTTTCGGCAAGTTGCGCCAGCGCCGCGTAGTCCAGTTGTTCGGTCTCGCGGCTCACGCCATAGGTGACAACATTGAAGTACAGACCGGAAATATTGAGCGGGTGGCCGTGGGTCAAATGCCCACCATGCGCTAAATCCATCCCCAGGATCGTATCGCCGGGTTTGAGGACGGCCAGAAACACGGCTAAGTTCGCCTGTGCTCCCGCATGCGGTTGAACGTTGACGTGCTCTGCGCCGAACAGGCGTTTCGCACGCTCAATGGCGAGCCGTTCGACCACGTCCACAAACTCACATCCGCCGTAGTACCGGCGTCCTGGATACCCTTCGGCGTATTTGTTGGTCATTACCGAACCGGCTGCTTCCATCACAGCGCGACTGGCATAGTTTTCTGAGGCAATCATCTCTAGGCCGTCTGCCAGACGTGTCGTCTCATCGGCAATGGCACACGCAATCTCAGGGTCGGTCTCCAGAAGCGAACGATTTAGATTGAGGGACATGGCTTAGTCTTTCAAAGCAAGAAGTGAGGATTGGGGGTGGTGCGGGTGTGAAGCCGCCTCAAGCGCTGCAATTTTCTCAAGACGGCGTGTATGGCGACCGCCGGCAAAGGCCATCGTCAGAAATGTCTCGATCAGGTTGGGAAGGAGATCGAGATTGGTGTTCCGGGCGCCGATGGCCATCACATTGGCATCGTTGTGTTCGCGGGCAAGCCGGGCCGTCTCCGCATCGTGAACGACTGCCGCACGAACACCGGGAATTTTGTTGGCCGCGATGCTCATACCGATGCCGGTGCCACAAAACAAGAGGCCCCGATCCGCTTGCCCTGTGACAACGGCTGTGCCAACCGCCTGGGCATAGTCAGGGTAATCCACCGGCTCTGTTGCGTTCTGGGCGCCGAAATCTTCGTATGGAATGCCGAGCCGGTCGAGAACTTGTTTGGCGACCTCTTTACCGGCATAACCGGCGTGGTCACTGCCGAGGGCAACTTTCATGGTGCAATGGCTCCGCCACAACGGCTCCGCTAGGGAAATGGGTGTGTACGTTGACATACACCAAGCAGTGTAGCATGCCGGCTTTTTCGGCGGGAAACGTTTTGCCTTACGCGCCCGCATGTCCTACTGTGTAAAACTGCACAAGGCGTACGCCGCCAACTCCTGAAAGCCAGTCACTTCTGCTGTAAGGATTGACGTCATGAGCCGCAAAAAGATTCGCCGCCGTGGGTGGCTACCCGAAACGGAGCGGTCGTTGCATGCCTATATGACGATGCGCGACGACGGGCGGACGCTTGATCGGCGTGAAATTCTGGATTTGGTGCGTGGTGGGGAAGACAGCGAAGTTGAGTTCAAGGTGCGCTACAGCAACCCGGAACGGATTGCAGCAGAAATCTTGGCAATGGCCAACAGCGGCGGTGGAGCTATTCTGTTTGGCGTCAGTGACACCTGCCGGGTGGAAGGTCTGGACGATGCCGAACGGGTTGAAGTTGAGCTGCGCGAGTTGTGCGCGACAGCCATGTCGCCGCCGGTGCACCCCTACATCAACAAGGTTGCCTTCGACAGCGGCAAGCGGGTTCTGGTTCTTGAAGTCGATGACCGGCGTGCACCCCATGCCACGCGCGACGGGCGCTATTACATCCGCATCGGCTCGACAAAGCGCGAAGCGGACAGTCAGGAAGTAGCGGAGTTATTTCATCGCTACAACGCCACGCGCTATGAACAGGTGCCGTTGAAAGAGGTGTCTTTCGACGACATTGATGATGCCGGTGTTTGGAGTTACATCCGGGCCGTTTTGCCGAATGAATCGAAGTTGCCAAAAGGCTTTCCTACTGCCCTTGTGCTGACCGATATGCGCCTGGCCGTGATGACGGCCGACGACTACGCCCCGACGGTCGCCGGCTTGGTCCTGTTTGGGCAGAGTCGCGCCATGGAGCAGTCCTTCCCGCGCAGTCACGTGACGCTGTGCCGCTTTGCCGGTCGCGACGCTACGGCCCCGATTGTCGAGCAGGTGACGTTTACCGGCAATCTGGCCAGTCTCTACTGGCGCATCGAAGGCTTTCTCACGCGCTACGCCGATTTACAGGATGCACCGCCGACGCAGCATCAGCGGGTCACAGATCCCGATGCGCGCGCCTGGTACTCGCGGCCGGCCGTGATGGAAGCGATTACCAATGCGCTGGTACACCGGGATTACGGAGTCCGGCAAGAGGGCGTCCGTGTTCTCCTGTACGACCGACACTTGGAAATCATCAACCCGGCCGTTGGCAAACACATCTGGCGCGGTGCGGTTGATTACGGCGTCAGCCATCCGAACAACCCGTATATCAAGAGCTTTTTTAAAAATCCCGCCTACGGTGTGGTGACCTACACCGGTGGCTTGCCGATGATTCGGCGGGAGACCCTGCGTTTTGCCCGCCGTGAGCCGAAGGTGACGGTGCTCCCGCACGAGTTCCGCATTGAGCTACCGGCGGCAAACTAGTCAGCGAGTTGGCGGCGCCCCCCGGCCGGACAGGTCTTGGGCGTGAACACGTGGAGCAAAAAACCTTTCCCAAAAACCTTCCCTACGAAACCCTCTATGGAGTTGCACGAAAAACCGCTCGCCGTTGCCGATGCCCAGGCCGCCATCCTGGAATGGGTGTCTCCGGTCGGGGTTGAACGGGTGTCACTGTTGGAAGCGCCCGGACGGGTGTTGGCAGAAACCGTTGTGTCACCCCACGATTTGCCGACCTTTGACAACTCGGCCATGGATGGCTACGCCCTGGTAGCCGCAGATACTGCGCCCGCCAGTGAGGCCGCACCGGTGCGCTTGAGGCTGATTGAACACGTCACGGCGGGTGAGGTGCCCCGGCAGCCGGTTTTGCCCGGTCAGGCGGTGCGGATCATGACCGGTGCGCCCCTGCCGGAAGGGGCTTCCGCCGTGGTCATGCAGGAACACGTTTGCCGGGAAGGTGAAACCCTGGTGGTGACGCGTCCCGTGCGCAAGGGCGATAATATTCGCCGCCGGGGTGAGGACGTGCGCGCTGGCCAAACCCTCATGATGGCAGGGGAGTGGTTGACTGCTGCCCACATCGGTGTCCTCGCGGCATTTCATCGTACCTTTGTCACCGTTCGCCGCCGGCCGGTCGTTGCCATCGTGGCAACCGGCGATGAACTCATCGAGGCGGATGAACCGCCGGCGCCGGGCAAAGTCGTCAACAGCAACGCCTATGCGCTGGCTGCGCTTGTCCGCGAGTGCGGTGCCGTGCCACTTGTGTTGCCGCTTGTCCGCGATGATGGAGCGCGGATTGAGGCCGCCTTTGCCGAGGCTACACAAGCTGCCGACATCATTGTGTCATCCGGTGGGGTATCGGTTGGGGACCGCGATCTGGTCAAGCCGGCCCTGGCCCGACTCGGCCTGGAAGCCCGTTTCTGGCGTGTCTGGATGAAGCCGGGTAAACCACTGCTTTTTGGACGTTTATGTGGGCGTCCGTGTTTTGGACTACCTGGTAATCCGGTGTCGGGCATGGTGTGTTACCACTTGTTTGTGCGGCCTGCACTCGCCAAGATGGTCGGCTTACCCGAGGCGCAGTGGCGACTGCCGGAAGTCACGGCGACGCTGAGGCAGGATGTCAGGACAAAGGCGGACCGCCCGACCTACCTGCGCGCGCGGCTCAGTTACGCTGCCGGCGACTGGTGCGCAGATGTCTTGCCGGGCCAGGGCTCCGGTATGCTGACTTCCATGCTGGGCGCAAACAGTTTGGTTTTCTTCCCCGAAGGCAAACAGTACGGCGCAGCCGGTGAACGTGTCCCGGCACTGCGACTGATGCCACCGGGCGCTGCGTAAAGGCATTGTGTAAAGCTGTGTCAAGCGCCGCCAGCGTGCTTGGAAATGGCTTGTTGTCTGCGGCAGGACGCGGCAGTGTTTGGCAATTGCCTGTGTGTCGCTTGTCCCCCAGAGCGTACCTTGTGTAGTTTCGGAATTTCGCTTTGCCGCACTACCTGCTGACGGTTTCACTAGTGATCCTGTTCATCTGGTCGGAAGCCGTGGTGGCCGGCCAAAATATTGCAACAACGATGCGTCCCTCGGTGCGCCTGACATCCACTGAGGAACCGATCACCGTGGACGGCCGGTTAGATGAACCGGCCTGGGCAAAAGCCGAGGTCATTGATGAGTTTCGACAGCAGGAACCGTTTGAGGGAGCACCCCCTACCGAGCGAACGGAATGCCGCCTACTGCACGACCGCCGGTACATTTACATCGGGATTCGCTGCTTTGACAGTGAGCCGGACAAAATCAATGCCCGCGATTTGAACCGTGATTCTAGCTTCGGCAACGACGACAAGGTAACTGTGTTGCTTGACACCTACCGGGATGGCCGTAACGCCTACCGCTTTTCGGTCAATCCGCTCGGCACGCAGTCGGATGCGCTCATCACGGACGAAGGGCGCGATTTCAATCTCTCCTGGGATACGCAGTGGCTGTCGGGCGCGACGCGGGACAACGCAGGCTGGTCGGTGGAAATCGCCATCCCGCTGGTCAGCCTGCGCTTTCGGAAAGGCGCGACCTCATGGGGCTTCAACGTGTCGCGCATCATTCGCCGGAAAAACGAAATCCTGCTGTGGTCAAGCTGGCAGCGCGCCTTTGGGCTGCTGCGCGTTTCGCAGGCGGGCGAGCTGACCGGGGTCGAGGAAATCACTCGCCAGCGGCTGGTTGAAATCAAGCCGTACCTCACCGGACGCTTCCGCCAGAATGTCCCCAATGCGACGGCGACCCGCCTGGAGAGCGGCTTTGCCGCAGCGGTCGGCGTCGAAGTCGCCCGCCTTGGCATCACGCCGTCGGTGACGGCGGAGTTCACGGTCAACCCGGACTTCGGGCAGGCGGAAGTGGATCAGCAAGTGGTCAACCTGACGCGCTTCTCGGTCTTTTTCCCTGAGCGCCGGGATTTTTTCCTCGAGAACGCCGGGATTTTCTTGTTCGGCCGCCCCGGGGTCAATCAGCTTTTCTTCACGCGCCGGATTGGGCTGACCGACGATGGCGCGCCGCTGCCGATTGATTTCGGGGCGAAAGTGACCGGCAAGGCCGGCCCGTGGAATATCGGCTTTCTGCACGTCGAGACGCGCCCGCTACGCGACGAGGCGCGCGCCGTGCCGCGCGAGCGATTTACCGTCGCGCGGGTCAAGCGCGACATCGGGACGCGCTCCAACCTCGGAGCCATCGCGCTCAACCGGCAGGGCGGCGAGCGGCGGGCGTACAACCGAGGCGTCGGTCTCGACGCCCAAATTAACTTCAATGACTACTGGACAAGCTACGCTTTCATCGCCAAGACCTTCTCGCCGGGCCTGTCCGGCGACGCGACGAGCTTTCGCGCGCAGAGCGGCTATGACACGAACCGCATGCGGCTTTTCGGGATTTACGAGCAGATTGGGCGCGCCTACAACCCGGAGCTTGGCTTCGCGCTGCGCCGCGATGTGCGGCAGTACTTCGGCGACGCCGCCTACAAGTGGCGCCCGGCGGCGGTGGCCAAGACCATCCGCGAGATTCGCTTCGAGGGGTTTGGCGAATACTATCAAGACCGCTCGGCCGGCGACTTGCAAACCCGGACGCTCGCTACGGCTATCAACGTGGACTTCGCCAACTCGGCCGGGCTGACCATTCGCCCGCTGCGCGCCGAAACCGACGTCTTGACGCGCCCATTTCAAATCCGGCCGGGCATTGTAATTCCGCCGGGACAGTATGCGTTCAATCGCTTTGGCGCAAGCTTCACGACCAACCGCAGCCGCCGGTTTCTGTTTGACGCCAGTGGCAGTTGGGGTGGTTTTTACAACGGAAGCCGGCAGGAAGCCGGCGCCGGTTTCACGTGGCGACCGGATTCGCATCTGTCACTGCAGGCCAGCCACAGTTTCAACGCCGTTCAGTTGCCGCAGGGCAATTTTTCAACCAACTTGTTCAACGGACGCCTAACGTATAACCTTTCACGAAAGTGGCTTTCGACGTGTTTGGTGCAGGTCAACTCGGCAGCGCGACTGACAAGCCTCAACGCACGGGTGCGCTATATTTATCGCCCGAACTCGGACATCTTCTTGATCTATAACCAAACCAGCGGCGTCGGCATTGAGCGCCCGAATCGGCAGCTTCAGATCAAGGTAACATACGACTTCATCCGCTGATGTGGCTTTGTCCATCGCCGGCACAGAGTCGGCTGAAGCGGTCATTCCGGGAGTGTCTTGGAGGAAATTATGCAGCCCTTCCGCCCACCTTTCCCTACGCCTTCTGCGCCGCCGCCGGCCAAAAAGTCTAGCCGAACCTGGCTCTGGGTTCTCGGCGGCTGTGGTTGCCTCTCGATGTTGGGAGTGTCGGCTGTCGTCATCCTCTTTCTGCTGTTGCCAAGCGGTGGGAACATCCCGGCTGACAAGCAGGCTTACATCGGCGACTGGGTCGGAAGCAATACGAGGCTTTCCATCTCGCCCGACGGGCGGGTAACCTGGGAGATGCGCGAAGGCGAAATGCGCAAATCCATGGAGAATGTGCCAATCAAGCGGTTCATCGGCAACGATTTTGAGGTCGGCGTCCTGTTTTTCTCGACGCGCTTCGTCGTACAAAGCCCGCCCAAATTCGCCGCCGGAAGCTGGAAGATGACCGTCGAAGGGCAGCAACTCATTCGGCTCGGCAGCGGTCCGCCCGACAGCTCGCCCGGCGACGACCGCGCTTCCGGTGGGTTGCCGCCGTCAACTGGCAACTTGCGCGACATCAAGATGGCTCGCGTTGGGTCTGACGACAGCGACATCGCCTTCACTTCAGCGTTTCGTCAAAGTGATACCAGAATCACCTGTGTGGTTTATCTGCGTCAGCTTTCTGTTGGGGAAACTTATGCCACACGGTGGTATGCCGAGCGCGTGCCGCGACTGCCGGCGAATAAGCTCATTGGCGAAGTGACCTTCCCAACGATTACGCCTGAAACGAGGCCGTTGACCACCTTACAACTGTCACTGACTTCGGAGGAAGGCTTCCCAAGCGGGCTGTACCGGGTTGAAGTCTGGCAGGACGGACAACAGCTTGGGACAACGCGCTTTACGGTAGACTAGTACCGCGTTTCGCGCATAGCTCGCGTTCCGGGCATATCTCTGGTGTGGGTCGCTGCTCCCAGGCCAGCGTCGGTGCGCTGCAGATAGTCCCGTGCCGACAAGCGCTGGCAATCGGATCAACGGCGTTGGTATTTGATCCTGTGTGTTACCATCGCGCTGCGTTTGAAGCGACTCCAGCGGGCAACGGCAAACATGTTCAGACAAGCGTTACGCACTTTCCTTGGCCCAAAGTCGGTGCGCACTGTATCACCAGAAGCCGTTACCTGGGCTTACCGGCTGCTGCTTGGTCGAGAGCCAAGCCCCGCAGAAGTGCACAGACATGCCGACTGTGCCGATCTCGACCACCTCCGGCGCACACTATTTGGAAGCCGGGAATTTCGCACACGGTGGCGACACCTCTGCGGTCCGTCACTGACCGGTTTCGAGCCGCCCCTTGAGATTGAAGATGAAGTTGATCAGGAAACACTCGAACGACTGCTCCTGGCGGTACAAAACACCTGGGCATTACTTGGCAGGACGGAGCCACACTGGTCTGTTATCTCTGTTGAGAATTTCAAGCAGTCCACTTTTGAACAAAACCGAGAGGTTTTCTATCAAAGTGGACAGGAAAATGTTGAGCTATTTCTCCATCTTGCCAATCGCAACGGTTGCTTCCGCGACGGCGTATCTGAAAAAAACATCTTGGAGTATGGCTGCGGAGTCGGACGCATTACCCATGCCCTCGCACAACGTTTCAAGCAGGTTTATGCGTATGATATTTCTGCTCCACACCTGGAGCTAGCACGTCAATTTACATCATCACTAGGGTTACATAACATTCATTTTAGACAGATTAGCCATCCTCTGGATGTGGGCTCCTTTCCAAGTGTCGATGCATTCTACACGCTCATTGTCCTACAACATAACCCGCCGCCGATCATTCGATTGATTTTGAGTAACTTGCTGAAATCGCTTGTCCCAGGGGGGCTTGCCTTCTTCCAGTTACAAACTTTTCAAACAGGATATACCTTCTCTGCACGGGATTATCTACGTAGTGTAGAAGGTCGTCGTGAACCTCAAATTGAGATGCATGTCTTACCTCAATCACGTGTCTTTGACATGATATACGAGCATAACTGCAAAGTTTTAGAGGTTCTTGACGATCCGTTCACCGGTTATGCAGCCGGGGATTTATCCAACACTTTTCTCATTCAGAAACGCTGAACGCTATTTGCCGCTAACGGAATCTCATCTGGTTGGTGAACGGCTTCTAGCGTGCTCGCAGGGTCTTTCTGCTAGATAGTATTGAGGACTGCTTAGCCGGATATTTGGGGTCTGTTTTCCTGGTGGGCAGGTGAACAGCTACTGCTGCCATAGCTGACGAGCTGCTGTTGCTCCGTGTCCCAGAGATTGAGCCGGAAGCTTTTGAAAATGTCACACGGATGGAGCGTGACTATGTTTGCCGATTCCTGTAGCACCGGGATCGCTTGCAGCGCCTCGGGCAGTCGGTAAAAGGGGATGCGGGCATTCAGATGGTGAATATGGTGATAGCCGATGTTGCCGGTAAACCACCGCAGGACAGGATCCAGCTTGAGGTAGCTCGATGACGAAATTGCCCCATGATGGAATGACCATTGTTCCTCCGGGAGCACTTGCAGCCCCTCAAATGTATGTTGGACATAAAACAGATACGCGCCCACGGCAGCCGCCAGTCCGAAGGGAATGACAACGGCGAAGAGGGCAACCGACATTCCGGCCAACACCCAGAGGGTGACGATGAGACCACCGTGCACGAGCAGGGCCAGGGCGCCATCCCAGTACTTCCGGGGGGCTTTGACGAAGGGCACGAGGCAGAAACTGATGGCAAAAACGGTCACATAAGCTGCGAGAATTGTCACCGGATGCCGCATCACACGGTACTGAAAGCGTTGCCGGTAAGAAGCAGCGTGCCACTGGGCGCGGCTCATCAACGGAAAGGTGCCTACATCTGCTGTGATCAGTGGAAGCGCACCGTCTGTGGCTGCAACCTGCTTGCCGACCTGCGCATGGTGCGCATTATGCGTGTGCTGCCAGTACCGCGGCGGTGTCAGCGCCAGCAGGCCGAACATATAAAAAATTGCCTGGCCAAAAGGTGAGCGATACAGCAGCGCCCCATGCATAAAGTCATGGAACAGAATAAACGCCCGGACGAGGACAAGGCCGCCGAGCAACGACAGAAGCAAACGAAGCGGCCACCAGGGCAGTGTGGCTGCGCCCACAAGCAGCGCACTCAGTAGGCCAAAGGTGAGGCTGACGTGGAACCAGCTCTGGTAACGGGATTCTTGGGCAAAGGGTTTGAGTGCGGCAAGCAGTTGTCTGCCGGCAAGTGCATCGGTGCTGATGTCAGACATGAAGATACCTAGGGTGTTTAGAGTTTTGACCTAGCTGCACAAATTCGCGAGGGATGCCGGGCGTGCTGGGCTACGTGAGCAAGGTCAGTGAGCGGGGGCGCGTTTTGCCGATTATGGTTTAGAAGCGGAAGGCTAGGTTTCATTCCACGCATCCTGCCACCGGAGCCGGCACAATGCAAGTCAAAAGTCCACGTTGAACGCAAGATGGTCTGGTGCCGGCGATCTCTGGGGAATCAGGGCCGTTCGGGAGATGGTCACTTCTCCCCGCCTTGCCTAGTTGCACACGATGTTGCCCCGGCGTGGGAACGCCGTTTGTGCTCGGCACAGGCCCGCGAGCAATAAACAACCTGCTCCCAGGTGTGGCGCCATTTTTTGCGCCAGGCGAAAGGTCGCCCGCAGATCGGACAGACTTTCTCGGGCAGATATGGCTTCCGATGCGTCATAGCTGACCGTCTTGGTCAGTCTGAACTGCGGGAGGTAACGTGTTGGATGTTGGCAGAGCGTAGGGTTTTTTCAAATTCGCCTGCGCACGGGCATGGGAATCAAAAACATTGCGTTTTTGGAGAACGGCGCGGTACGCGACGACTGCCTCGGCACGGCATCCGGCAATGTCATGGGCTTCCCCAAGTCGCAACTGGGCCAGCGTCACCAGGTCAGGGTTCGCACCGGGCAGGTTGAGGACGGTGCGCAAGTGTGTTGCCGCTTCCTCGATACGCCCGACCGAAAGCAGGGCGTCACCCAACTGGTACTCGATGGCGTCCCGGTACGTGCCGGTGGATGGGTCTTCGATTAACTGTTCAAAGATGGCGATGCTTTCCGCAACGCGCCCTAAGCGCACCAGTGTGTCAGCCAACTCGAGGCGGGCCACATGGTTGGCACGGTATTGCCTTGTAAACACCTCTAAATGAGACAGCGCCTCGGCATACTGCTTCTCACGTTTGTACAGTGCGACCAACAGGAGTCGCGCAGCATCGCGCGCCGTTCGTCCTTCGTTGGCTACCTTGGTAATCAGGGCCAGACCGTGTTTTTTCGAGCCGCGGATGCCCCCCAGCGCAGCAATGATTTTGATCGGCAGTGGGAGGGATCCGACCACATAGTTGTAAAGGCCAATTGAGAGATTGGCATCTATGTAAGTAGGGTCGAGTTTGAGTACTTCACAGTGCAGGGAGACCGACTTGTTGGTGTAACTGAGGGCGGCGAAGAAGGCGCGGGTGACCGTCGCTTCGTAAGCGCCGAGCAGACCGTGGGCAGCACCTTTGTAGTACAAAGCAACCGTATCGCGCGGGTTCGCTTGCAGCCGCGCATCGGCAACTTGCAGGACTCTGCCAATGGCGTCTCGGTAACGTCGGTCGAAGTCGTGATCAAAGGTTTCCTTCGTATCTGCAAAGAAGGAGGTGCCGGCGTATGTTGTCGCTTGTAGGCGGCGCATTCGGTACAGCTTCTCAGCCCACATGCAGTTGGTAAGGTAGAGGTAGCCGGCCGGGTGCGTCGGATAAAGCTGGGTGAGTTCTTCAAACGCGGTGCGCGCCTGGCGGTAGTCGAGGTTATAGAGGGCATCAAAGCCGGCGGTGCGTAAACGTTCAAACGCTTCCTGCACCCTGGCATCCTGTTGTTCAACGTGCGAAGGCTGCTGTGCCATTGCCAGGATGGTTTCCCATCCAGTGCTGACGACCCAGCTAAGCGTGAGAAGCCACCAGAGCGATAACCGACAACAACGCACGAGAGTGATACCTCCAGCTCGCAGTTCGCTTGCTTGATGGCGCATGCTACCATCTTGCCGTTACTTTTTCTGCATCGCTATGCCGCCCGATTCACCGCTGATAGTTCTGGTTGTTGAGGACGATGCCTTACAACGGCAGTTGCTTGCGCGTTTTTTAGAGCAGCAGGGCTATTGTGTTTGGAGTGCAGTCGGTGTTGCAGAGGCGTTTGTCCGCGGGCAGCAGGGGCTGCCGGATGCGATGCTGGTTGATGCCATGCTGCCGGATGGATCGGGTTTGGAAGTCTGTCGCCAAATGCGACTGCGGCCAGGCGGCGCCAGATTGCCGATTTTGCTGATGACTGCCTATGACATTGAGCCGGTAATTGACGGGGCCTTTGCTGCCGGCGCAACGGATTTTATTGCCAAGCCCATTAATCTCAAATTACTCGACCATCGCCTGCGCTATCTGATTCGCGCTGCACAGAACGCGGCCGAGCTCCAGGCGCGCGAGATGCAGTATCGCATGCTGATAGATGTGCTGCCGGACATGGTGATCCGCGTCCGCAGCGACGGCCGAATCCTCTACTTCAAGCCGAGTGAACGATGTCCGTTGGAAATGGCTGAGCTAGCCCTGACGCCGGACATGCAACTGGCCGACATCTTCCCTACCGAAGCCGTCGTCCCGCTCCTGAAGGCGCTTCAGAAACAAGACCAACAGGTTTTTGAGTACCGTGCGCCTTGCACCGGGACCTGGCGTGACTTCGAGGCGCGTATTATCCCAGACGGTGCCGGGGCGTTCGTTGCCCTGATCCGAGATGTAACGGAGCGTAAGGCGACAGAACGGTTGCGCGAGGACTTCACCGCCATGGTCGCCCACGATATCCGGTCGCCCCTGACATCCGTGCAAATCGCCCTGGATGTCCTTGAGCAGCACGATGCCTGCGCCAATGAAGACCTACAGGACCTGATCGCCCTGGCCCGCCAGGGTCTCAGCAAGGTCACGCAGCTCGCCGGCGACTTGCTTGAGTTATTTCGCTCCAACCAAGCCGGCATGACCTTGCTCAAGGGCGTTGTGTTCCCAATCGTATTGTTGCGACGCTGTCTCGACGAAATCACCCTCCAGGCGCAGAACAAAGGCATTACGTTGAATGTGGAGCTTCCCGAGGACCTGCCACCTTTCGTTGGGGACGCCCCGAAGCTGGAACGTGCGTTTTCCAATCTGCTCTCCAATGCCGTCAAGTTCACCCCGGAAGGCGGCTGCATTTCGGTCTGCGGCGCAACGGACGGCGAGTGGATCACGGTAAGTATCGCCGATACGGGGTGCGGCATTCCACCCGAATTCCAGGCCGTGATGTTTGAACCCTACTGTCAGGGTGGGTCGCGCGACGATCTGGGCTTTGGACTCGGGCTTGCGATTGTCAAGCGGATTGTAACAGCCCATCGCGGACGCATCTCGGTTGAAAGCGTCGTCGGGCAGGGGACGACCTTCACCGTCCGCCTGCCCTTACAACTGAGTTAGAACTGGAACTTCACGGCAAATTGGATTTGCCGTGGCGGCACCGCCGTGGCGACGGCGCGTCCAAAAGCCGGCGCCTCGAGAATACGCACCGGTATGCCGAAGTGGCTCCGGTTGAAAAGGTTGAAGGCCTCAACGCGCAGGAGCAGCGCGAATCGCTCTGAAAAGGAAAAACGTTTGGTGACGGCAGCGTCCACGAGCGCCACGCCCGGCGCGCGGAAGGTGTTGCGCCCCACCAGGCCCTCGCCCGGCTGGGTCAGGTTGAAGGCGGTGAGCGCCAACGGGTTGACGCCCGGAGCAATGGCAAGCTGTTGCGCCCCACGCCGGCGCCGGATCAACCCCTGGGTCGTGACAAGTCGGTCGGTACGGTTGCCGTCACGGTTGGTATCCAATCCCGTGATGACGGTGAAGGGCTGCCCCGTTTGGAGCGTGATAATGCCTGAAACCTGAAAGCCCCCCAGCCAGGGGTTTGCGGCCATCCAGGGCAGGTCGTACTGGACGGCAGTTGTGAACCGGTGCCGAAGATCGAATGAGGCGCTGCCGCGCTCGAGCCGAACGATATTCGGGATGTCCAGCTCGATTTGCGACCGATTGGCATTGCTGGCCGTGTCGAAGAGGTCAGAAATGCTGTCAATGGCATGCGACCAGGTGTAGGCGGATTGAAACGCCAGCCCAGAGGCGTACCGCTGCCGAACGCTGACCTGGAGCGCATGGTAGCGTGTGCTGGCATCGGTCGAAAAATCTGAAATCGCCCCGGCGCGGCCGTCATTTCGGCGCTGAAGAACAAACACTGCGTCGAATGGCTGTCCTGGACCGGCCTGAGCGTAATACAGCGGCGTGAGCGCCCCGCCATTGGGCGTGCCGGGGCGAATGATGCCGCTGCCGAACGTGCCGACATAGGCGACCGTCGCAATTAAACGATCAGCCAGGGCTTGCTCGACCGAAAGCGAGACCTGGTGAACCCGCGCGACCCTCATGGCGCGGCGCGGCAGGGTAAACGCCAGCGCAAAGTTTCGCCGGTCAAACAGGTCGCCCAGAAACAGGGCCGGCGAGCCGACAATGACTGGCGCGCAGCCCGTCGCCGTCAGCATTTGCTCGCCTATGGCATTGGGCAGCCGGGGAACCCGCCCGCCACAGGCGCCGCCGCCGGATGGCCCGAGGAAAATCGCCGGGTTCGAGCGCAAGATGTCAGGAAAAACAATGCCTGACCGGAAGTTGGCCTGTGTGCTGTTCGGGAACAAGTTCCGCGATTGCCCGACAATTGTCAGCGGGATGATGTCGTAAAACGTGCCGTACCCGGCGCGCACAGCCGTTTGTCCGGTGCCAAAAACATCCCACGCTAACCCCGCGCGTCCGGCGATGTTCGTGCGTGACGGATCGTATATGCCACGGCGTTCATTAACAAATTCCCGGTAGTTGCTAAGCGCTGCAAAGAAGGCAGTCGCGCGGGGCTGATCACCCGGTGCGACCGGAAAATCCTCCGGGCGGACGGCAAGTTGCCGGCGCAGCCGCTCATCCCCGGTTTCCGGCACGGTGTTAAGCTCATACCGCGCCCCGCCGCGCACTACAACCCGTGAGCCAAGCCGCAGTGTTTCGCTGACGAAGAAGTTGTATTCCGTTGTACGGAGGTCAAGCGCCGAGTTTCGTTCCTGCACGAAGGTTTGTCGAATGTCGGACGGCAGCCCCAAGCCAACAAAATCAATGCCGCTGGCATAGCGGAAGGCGCCCGAGGGCGAGATGACGATGCCCGGGGCGAAGCTGAGGGTTAGCCGGTAGTTGAGATCGGCGAAGCTATTGGAGCGGATGACGCGGATATCCGCGCCGGCCTTGAGCGCGCCGGGGCCGTGGTTCCAGATGAACGTGTCCGCGACTTGGATTGTATTAGTGACGCGCCCCTGCGGGAAAATGCTCGGATCGACCCCGATGCTGCTGTAGGGGAGCGCCGCGACGCGCCCAAGCGGGCCGCTGCGTCCATCAGGAATGCCGTCGCCGGTCAGGTCCACGCCAATCGAGCGCGTTTGAAAGATGAAGGGGCTGCTTGGAATTTCATCAAAGCCCAGCCGCTGCCGGCCGTAAGATAGGCGCAACTGATTTGAGAAAGCGTCGGAGAGGCGCGTGGTGAAATCCAGCGCGACGTTGTGGGCGCGCGTGCGCGAATCCACGCCCGAGTTAATGGCGTCGCCGACGTTGGGCAGACGCCCCCGATCATCGCTTAGGTTATAGCGCGCCGTAAACAGCGTCGGGCGACCGAACGGCTCGAACTGGTAATCGCTGCGGATGGAAAACAGCGTCGCCGCGCCATTGCCGGCCAAAAACTGGGTCAGCGTGTTCGCGCCATGCGGCCCGCCGGGGTTGTTGGGCAAGGGGTAGAGGTCGAGCAAATCCCGTCCGAGCAGGCTTGGCGGGCTGGCCAGCGCCAACGCCGCCGCGCGCTCGGCCGGCGTCGGCACGGCAAAGTGCGTCGCCTGGGTGCGGTTGACGCCGATCCGCTCAAACGCCGTAAAGAAGTGCCACCGGTTGCGAATGAGCGGCCCGCCCAGCGTCGCGCCCGATTGGTGACGGGTAAAGGCCGGCTTGCCGATGCGCACCGAGCCGGCGCGGAAATCAAACGGGTCGCGCGCATTCAACCGCGCGTCGTTGAAAAACGAATACAGGTTGCCGTGCAACTCGTTTTCACCCGTCCGCGACACGACGTTGATTTGACCGCCGCCATTGCGTCCGCTTTCGGCATCGGCCAGGAGCGTCGTAATCTGGAACTCCCGCAAGCTCTCGATGGTTTGGGGCGCCGTCGCCACGTAGCCGCGCCGCCGCCCGCCGGCTTCCTGATCGTTGGTGTCAGCGCCGTCAATGGTGAAGTTGTTGCCGCGCGCTCGGATGCCGTTGACCACAAAATCGCCGCTGCCGACATTCGGGCCGATGCCCGGGCCATTGGCGCCAAAGAAAGCGGGCGGGGGCGCGACGCCTGGCGCGAGCAATGCGAAAGTGTCGAAGTTGCGGATACCGCGCAATGGCAACGCGAGGATAAATTCCGCTGTCGCGCTACCGCGCAACGCCGGATCGGCGATGTTGGCCTGCGTCGTGCCCGGCGTTGGCAGCGGCAGAGCGCCCGATGGCGCCGGAGCGGCTGGCGCCGGGGCAGGAGCCGTCGGTGGTTCAAGCACAATGGGCGGCGGTTGGATGATTTTCTCGCGGTTGACTTCAACGACGAAGTTTTCGATGGCGTTTTCGCGGAAACCGTCGGCTTGCGCACGAATGTCATAAAGACCCGGCAGGATGAGATCAAACCGATAGACACCGCCGGCGTCGGTGCGCGCAACACGTGTTAAACCGTTGAGTTTATTGATGATGCGGACAATCGCACCGGGGACAGGTGTTTTGTCACGCTGAATGACCGTTCCCAGAATGGTGCCGGTCGTTGTTTGTGCTTGCGTCACCGACTCCTGAATGAAAACCAACGCCAGGGCTAGCCATATCAGGCATAGCCCGACGAATAGCCGCATAACAATATGCTTCATGGTAATTACCTCAACCTGAAAAACAAAGGTCAATCAAGATAGGCTATCAAGCATGTGAAAGACGTTAAGTCTAATGTGACTATGTGCGCTCCATGGAAAAAACAAAGGATGGGGGCTTGTCAACGATTTTCTTGTGTGGTCTTCACACAACTATGGGTGACTATGGGGTGCGGCATTGCCGGTGGCAGACTTGGCATCCCTCTAAAGCTGCATTCGGAGATGAGAGGGAAACCCCAATGCTCACAACCGGCCTTTGGGCTTTGGTTTACTTATGACATCGAAGTTGTGTCGCTGTTTTCTTGCAAACCCCATACTCATTTGCAATACCTCGACGCTTGCCTTTCGGTCAGCTTCCCGAGCCATGTTCGCCGACTCCATTCCGTCTCAACATCTGGCAGCCTCTGAACTGCATAGCCCTCCGGTGGTTCAGCAAGGGGCATCTGATACCATGACAACGTCACGCTGTGAACATACGTGATGTTCACTGAATGATGTCCGGCAGCATGAATGAGGTGGCAATGTCTGCCCAGGTGAGCGCAACGGCCGTCTTAGGATGCATCTGATCAAGGTAACTAAATTTGGCGTTGTTGACTTTCTAGATTGAAAAAAATGGTGCATAGTTGGACTAGAAAATGAAAACCTGCTGGACAGTTTACCGAAACTTTTATCGGTGATAATCATGAATACTCTATGAAAGAAATGATGAATTGACGACTGACTTGACAGGACAAAATATCAAAGGAATGGGCGGAGAAGTTTTGATAGGCGAAAAAACGTTTGTGTACTTCGTGAGAGAGTGTGAGTCGGCCATCGGTAGGCGGTCTATGTGTGTGTTTGCCGCCGCCGCAGTTAACATCGGCCGTCGTGTAGCAATCCAGGAACTTTCACCGGTTGCCGGAGTATGCTGCGCAGCAGGGCCTGCCGTTCAGGGGAGGGAGGAATAGCAAAGACGGTAGAGCTGTACTATCATACAGTCACCGGCAATAACCAAGCCGTCCGCCAGCAGGAAGGGCGGAGGTTCTGCCTACGGGGAAGTGGATGGCAATTGTGTTTGGAGGCAATGAACCCACCGAAGTTACCCAAGCCGAAGCAGCCTGTTGCGCCTGAAGGCGAGAGCATCAGCCGGGCCTTCTCCATGTCTAATGCATGCACCTGACCCAACCCTCCCACCGCTGACGTTGTTGTCCGTGGTCATTCCGGCGCGGGATGAGGCCGGGTGTATTCGATCGACGATCGAGCACCTGCACGTTGAGCTGCGCCTGAACAACATTCCACATGAAATTGTCGTCGTGGATGACGGCAGTACCGACGCCACCTGGGAGGTTCTCCAGTCGGCCTGCGCCGACATCCCAACGCTCCGTCCCGTGCGCAACCTTGGCGAACATGGTTTTGGTCGCGCCATCATCTATGGCTTTGACCACATCAGAGGGGATGCCGTGGTGATTATGATGGCCGATGAGTCAGATGACTGCCGGGATGTCGTCCGGTACTGGCGTGAACTCAATCGGGGGTATGAATGTGTCTTCGGTAGCCGGTTTATTAAAGGCGGTGGCACGATTGATTATCCATTTGTGAAGTTCGTTCTCAACCGGTTGGCCAATACCTTCGTCCGTCTGCTGTTCAGAATCCGCCTCAACGACACGACGAATGCCTTTAAGGCATACCGCCGGGAGGTCATTGAGGGCTGCCGTCCATTTCTTTCACCGCACTTCAACTTGACGATTGAACTCCCGCTCAAGGCCATTGTGCGGGGATACACCTGGACGGTCATTCCGATTACTTGGCGCAATCGGCGAACGGGTTTGGCCAAGCTCAAAATTCGAGAAATGGGCAGCCGGTACTTCTTTATTTGCTGCTACGTGTGGTTAGAAAAGTATTTCAGTCGCGGCGACTATCGGCGTAAGTCAAAGCCGACGACGCAAGCCGAGCCCGTGTCCACAGAACATGTTGTTCGGTAAACAGGTTGTTCCGTCGTAGTCGGTCGCGCAGGCGAACTGTGACCGAACGCCGGGGACGTTTTCACGCCTGAACGTCCATTGCCACAGGACCCTATCTGTTGACAGGTCAGGTGGCATTAGCTCTTCGGCGAAGAGGCTAGGCCGAGAAGATACCGCCGGGGCCTTCCGCCGATACATCATCCGCTACATCATCGGCGTTCTTTGAACTGCTCGTAAAGCTCGGTGTGGCGGCTCGTCAATTGCGCCGGCCGTCCATCAATAAAGGCGTACTTGACACGTGTGCGGGGTTCAAGCAAGTCGCCATCCGCCACGACAACGTTAGCGATCTTACCGACCTCCAGCGAGCCTAACCGGTCACCAACGCCGAGAATTTCGGCCGCCGAAAGTGTCACGGCGCGCAGAGCTGCCTTTGGATCAAGCCCAAAAGCCGCTGCCATCCCCGCATGGTACGGCAGGTCGCGGACGTGGGCACCGTTGTCGCCGGTCGAAATACAAAACTTGACGCCCGCTCGGTGGAGCTTGGCGGCGTTTTCATAGAGAATATCGTAGGGGTCATCCTCGCGCGCCGGTAGGTCCAGGACGCCGGTCAGAATCACCGGCACTTGCTTCGCCTTGAGTTCCGCGGTGCACATCCAGGCATCATTGCCGCCAACAATGATTGGGCGCACCCCTATGTCTTCAGCAAAGGCAAGAACGGCGCGAATATCTTGCGCCCGGTCGGCCCGGAAAAAAACCGGCGTCTCGCGGCGCAAGGTCGGAATCAGACTCTCATAAACGACGTTGGTCGCCGGACGCGGGACCTTTGGGTCGGCGGCTGCCGCTTCCTTGGCGCGCAGATAATCGGCTGCCTCGCGCCATACCTGGCGTAGTTCTTCAACCCGCCGGTCACGCGCCGCAATCGCTTCCGCGATATTGGCTGGCGGCGGCTGGCGAAAGGCCGCAAACGGGCCGCCACCGCCCAGATTCAGACGTGGAAAGTTGACGACAAGTCCTAATGAGGGGACGACCGCCATTTCCTGTGGCGATGTGCCGTAGAGGTTGATGAGTGTCGCCTGTCCGCAAATCACCCCGCCATCGGGCATCGTCGCCACAGTCGTGATGCCGTTGTAGCGTGTAACACGCACATGCGCGCTGTGGGGATTGACCGCGACCAGCGCTCGCGCGTTGGGGTTGTAATCCCCCACTTCACCCTGATCGACCGTAGCTGCGACGGCCGGAATTTCGACCAGGCCCAGTGAGGTGGCCGCGTCAATCATGCCGGGATAGACCGTCAGACCTCTGCCGTCAATGACCTGCGCCCCGGCCGGAATCGTCGCCGTAGTGCCAACGGCGGTAATCTTGCCATCGCGGATGACTAATGTGCCGCGTTCGATGACATCACCACCGACCGTCACGAGGCGCGCGTCTCGAATGGCAACCGTCACCCGTGGGCTAAGATCCAGCTTCTGCTGCGCTACCAGACTTGACCCCCCAGGAGTTGAAACCCACCCACCACAGACCAGGATTGCCAGTCCACACAGGGTGGCCTGCTGCCGGTGAACAAACCAGTTTTTACGCATGCTTGCTTACTCCTTAGTTGTCTGCATGCAGCTATCCCCCAGCCGGTAAGCCGGCCGCCGACCGGCCGGAACCGGCGGCGGGGCACCGCTGCCCTGCGGGCGATTGACTTCGGCGGCTTCCAGTTCGGCGCGTTCCTTGGCCAGCGCTTCACGCTGCGCCAGGTCAGCCTGACGGTCAAAGAAGATCTCGCCGTCCACAAAGGTTGTCTCGACCCGCGCATAAACGCTTAACGGATGGGCCGTCCAAATCGCTAAATCTGCATCCTTGCCGACCTCCAGTGAACCAACGCGCCGGTCAATGCCGAGCTGAATTGCCGGATTGATGGTGATCAGTCGCAGGGCCTCATTTTCGGTGAGATCCCCATATTTCATCACCCGCGCCGCCTCCATGTTGAGCCGGCGCGCACGCCCATCGTCGTCGGAGTTGAGCGAAACAAGCACCCCGGCGCGCATCATGAGCGCCGCGTCATGGGGAATGGCATCATAAGCTTCCACTTTGTATGACCAGAAGTCCGCAAAGGCCGACGCCCCGGCCCTATGGCGAGCAATCTCACGCGCAATTTTGTAGCCCTCAAGAACGTGCTGGAGTGTTCGCACGCGAAAGCCAAACTCTTCCGCCAGATTCATCAGCATGAGAATTTCCTCGGCGCGGTAGCAGTGCGCATGGACGTACCGCTTACCTTCGAGCACCTCGACCAACGGTTCAAGCTGCAAGTCGCGCCTGGGTGGCGGAACGTTTTCGTTGCGCGCCCTGGCAGCCCGGTAATCATCCCACTGCCGTTTGTAGTCCTGCGCCCGAACGAAAGCATCTCGAATGATTTCTTCGACGCCCATACGCGAGTTAGGGTAACGCTGTGTTTGACCCGGAACACGGAAATTCGAGCGCTTGGGATTTTCACCCAGTGCGAACTTGATGCCCGGCGGGGCGTCGGGGAAGAGAAATTCCTCAATCGGGCGTCCATACTTGATTTTGACGACTTGGTTCTGTCCGCCGATGGCATTGGCCGAGCCGTGCAGGAGATTGAGCGTGGTCACGCCTCCGGCCAGGGCTCGGTAAAGGTCCACGTCGTTTGGATTCAGGACATCACGGATGCGACACATCGAAGTTACCGACAGCGAGCCTTCATTGACGGCATCGAGCATCGAGTGCGAGTGACAGTCAATGATGCCGGGCAAGACGTACTTGCCGGTTGCGTCAATGATGCGTGCGCCGCTCGGCGCCGAGAGTCCGCGGCCAATTTTGGCGATCTTGCCGTTTTCAATCAGCAGGTCGGTGTTTTCAAGATCACCTTGTGTGACCGTCAGCAGCGTCGCATGCTTGATGAGCGTCACTTTGGTGTTCTGCTGTGCCTGGAGTTCTGTCGTGCTGAGCAGGGCACCGAACAGCGAGGCAAACACGAAGCACCAAAGGCTGAAACAGGATCTCATGGCTCTCAGACTCCTTACCGGTGAGGTCAGGCAGCAAGAACATTGGCGCGAACATTGGCGCGGCGCCGGTGCGCAATGCAAAGCTTTTCACCGATGAACATAGGCTTTTGAATACAGGCTTTCACTGAGGGCGCGTACCGGTAAACGCGGCCGTGCCCTGGGGCGAGGTTACCGAACCCTCAATGGTGTTCCCGTTGCCCGTGCCGCTCAGTTGTAGCTCGACGCTGCGCCCCCCAAAATCAACTTGCACCCTTGCTTCCAGGCGATGACCGGTCACTTTGCCGCTGCTGAGTTCAACGCTCCCCAGCGGCCCTAACGCCAGGGTTCCACTGAGGTTGGCTCCGGTTTGGCGCAGCGTCAGGGTGGCCGGCAAGCTCTGGGGGCCAAATGACACTAGAAGGTTCCACGTGCCGGTGAAATCAAAGAGGTCATCGCCTGCTGCGCCGTTACTATTGGTACTATCGGCTGCGCCGGCCGTCCCCGCCGCTTCGCGTTTGAACGTCAGTTCCGGTTCGGCCCGGCCGTCTATGAGGAAGCTTCCACGCAGCGCCTCGCTGTGGTATTTGCCCGTAAAGATGGCCGTCTTGGTCACACCGTCGCGGGGCAGGTCGGCGACAAAGCGGATGGTGGACAGTGAGGCATCTTCGTCGAGACCTAACCGCAGCTCACGCAGTGCGATCTCCTGCGCGCCGATGCGGATGTTGCCTGTCAGTTGGTTATTGCTGCGGGTCACCGTCAGTTTCAGCCCCTGAGTCCCCCAGGTTCCGCTGACATCGGCGGGAGACACGTTCTGGCCGCGCAAGTTGACCATCGCCCCGTCAATAAAGGCGAAGGCCAGTTTACGCTTGGCGTCCCAGAGATCGCCCCGAACGGCAATGAGATTGGCGACCTTGCCGACTTCCAGTGTGCCAAGGCGGTCGGCGAGACCAAAGATCTCTGCCGGGCGCGAGGTCACCGCCCGCAGGGCTTCATCGGCCGGAAGGCCGTTGTCCACGAATTTTTTGATATTGGTTATGGCTTCGGCCGGTGTGAGACCGCCGGTTTGGAAGGCAAAGGAAACCCCGGTCTTGTGGAGAACCGGCGCCGTTTTAAGCGCCGCCACCCGTGCGCGCAACAGTGACAGTGGCTCCGGATCGGCTTCGGGCGAGAATGTTGTATTCCGCTTGGGGACATTCAGTGACAGCAGAACCATCGCTTGAGCCGCCTTAAGGCGGTTGGCGACCTTGTCGGCTTCGCGGCCGCCGGCAATGATCGGCTGCAAGTTAAATTCCTGAGCAAAGTCAAGCGCCCGGATGATTTCCCGTTCGGTGTCAGCGTGGAAGACAACGGGCATTTCGCGCTTGAGCGCCGGTAGCAGTGCTTCGAGCGACGGGTCATCCGGTGGGCGTTTCAGTCCACGCGGGTTGGCACGGTAAGCCGCCCAGTGTGCCTGGTACTGTTGGGCGTCGAGAAACGCCTGCCGTACCATTGAGAAAACACCCATCAGCGAGTTGGGATAGCCGCTGCCTGAGACCACACGAAATGTGATGTGCAACGCCACGGGTGTCCGAATGACCATATCACGCGGCGTGCTGCCGGCCAGAGCGATCACGGCCGACCGCCCCATCACAATCCCTTCACGGGGAATGGTGAGCGCCGCCGTGAAGCCGGCCTGCCGGGCCGGCTCCAGTCCCTCGCCGTTTGGACGCACCAGTTCGGCACTCAGCAACTCAGGTTGAAAACCGGTCGGACGGGTGGAATTGGCAAGGGCGCCGGCCGGTGCCGGCGGTGGCGGGGTGCTAGGCGCCGCGCGCAAAACGCCGGTAGGCGGTGTGGACGGTGTGGATGCCTGAAAACCGACGTGACTGACGGCATCGATCAGCCCGGGATAGACGTTCAGGTCTGTCCCGTCCAGTTGACGCGCGTCGGCCGGCGGCTTGATGTCCGCTCCCACGGCAACAATGAGGCCGTTGCGGATCACAATTGTTCCGCGCGCGATGGGCGGACTCGAGACCGGAAAAAGACGGGCATTGACGATGGCATAAGCACGTGGCGGCGCTACGTCACCCGGCCGTTCGGATTGCGCAAATACCGGGATGCTCAGCGCGCCACCAAGCAGCAGGCAGAGCTGGACAAAAAGCGTGGGTTTGACCATTGAACTTACGCGCTTCAACCTTGCGTGCGATGAGCGGGGGGAGTCGCCGTGCAGCGTTCATTGGGTGTGTGGCTTGTGCGTACTGCCGGGGTGGTTGACTGATTTGTTCCCCAGTATGGTCCAAGCGTGGGCGTCTGGCTACAGGGAAAACATTTTTTTACACGCCTGTTGTTACTGGGGCCCGTTGACTGCCGGTTGTGACCTGGTCGGTCCTGAGGCGCCACGACGGCAGGTGCTTTACAGCGGCAAGTACTTCCCGATAATGGCTGCCAGCCGCCGGCGCGTTTCAGGAAAGACCAAATCCGGGCGGGTCATAATCGCGTTTTTGAGCGCCGAAGCGTAGGGTGAGCTTGGATTCGTGGCTGCCAGCCGCCGCAGCGCCCCGCGCACGATGCTCTGTGCCGTGGCCACGTTGCGGTTCAGGAAATCAATGACCATTTCTACGGTGACGGCCGCGTGACCTTCGTGCCAGCAGTCGTAATCGGTGACCATAGCCAGTGTTGCGTAGCTCATCTCAGCTTCACGCGCCAGTTTTGCTTCCTGGAGGTTTGTCATGCCGATGACCGACATGCCCCATTGCCGATACACATTGGACTCCGCGCGGGTTGAAAACGCCGGGCCCTCCATACACAGGTATGTTCCGCCCCGGTGAACGCGAACATTGTGCAGTTCGCGGGCTGCGGCCTCGAGGTGGTCGCAGAGCAGTGCACACACCGGATCGGCAAACGTGACGTGCGCAACAATCCCGTCGCCGAAAAAGGTTGATTCCTGTGTGCGTCCGCGTGTGCGGTCAAAGAACTGGTCGGGGATCACAACATCGAGTGGCTTGAGTTCCTCCCTGAGTGAACCGACGGCAGAAATGGAGATGATAAACTCCACGCCGATCATTTTGAGGGCGTAAATATTGGCGCGAAAGGGGAGTTCTGACGGAAGCAACAGGTGTCCGCGTCCGTGGCGTGGTAGAAAGGCCACCGGGACACCATCGAGCCGGCCGGTAATAATCGCGTCCGAGGGCTTTCCAAAGGGCGTATCAAGAAACAATTCTTCCGTTTCCTCAAAGGCTTCCATACGATAGAAGCCGCTACCGCCGATGACGGCATACTTGATAGGCGATGCAGGTAACGTGGTCATAAGAGCGTTTTCACACTCCGAACAAAAATCACATGGTCAGGCATACGATACCATTGAGGAATGCCGCGTCGAAGCCTGTTCATCCACCTCCATCGGTGCCACCCCCGGAGTCTCCGCGCCGGAAACCTGGCACGCACTGGATCGGCGCATTGCCTATCTGGTGTGGACCGGCGGGCTGGTCCGGGGAGACTTCGCGCTTGTGCCGGAGGGCGGGCCGGGTGGCGACAACGGCACTGCTCAACAAGTTGCCGTGCCGGACGACCTCAACAGTTGGCCGTCGCGTTTTCTGACGGCCGTGGTGCAGGAAGACGATGCTGCGTTCGTCCGTCGTTATGCTGAAACATTTGCCGCCGATCTCGGCGCCGAGCCGCCGCAGCTCGGCTTCTTCGACCGTTTGGCAGCCGTTCCGTCGTTGGCGGCCTACGACGGTGTGCTGGGCCGCTGGCTGGATGCGACGGACATCATCCAGATTGGTGAACTGATGGCTGCGCTGCGTCGGCAGGGCGGGACGCCGCTTTTCCTCACCATGGCAGACATCCATCCCTCGTTGGCGGTCTCGCGGTGGTGTTTGGTGCTGGAGTCCGGGCGGCGTGAACGGTTTGAGCCGTTGCTACGGCTGTTACGGACACTGGGCGTTGAGGATTTTGACCCGCTCGCCATGCAGTGCCGGGTGTTGGAACTGCGGGAGCGCCTGCGCGAGGTACAGCTTGAATCTGAACGGACGTTGGTCGCCCAGGCAACGGAGTTTGAGCATCGGTTGCAAGCTGCCCTTCAGAAGAAAGATGCCGATGTCGCCGAGATCTGGCGTGCCAAAGACGCCGAGCTTGCCACCCTAAGCACCCGCCTTGCGGAGTGTGAGCAAGCCCTCCACGCTAAAAACGGCGAGGTTGCCCATTTGCAACAGCAGGTGGCAGCCGTCTTTGCCGAACGTGACCGGCTTGCGGAGCAGCTCGGAGAGGTAGAAGCACAGTTACGGCGGGTGGAGGTACAGTTGAGGAATATCCTGCACTCGCGGTCATGGCGGCTGACAGCACCGCTGCGCCGCCTCTTCAGGCGCCGAACGGATGCCTGCTAAAACCGATGCATTTGTAAAAAACCATTCCCGATAACTGGACGACTTATTCGCCCCGGCGCAGCGCTAGCAGACGTGGCAAGCGCTGCGTTCCGCCGTAGCCCGGAATCAAGTTGAGCCGAATTTCCGGCTGCCCAAACACGGCCGTCGGTTCGCTCACCGTGTAGTGGCAGGCCATCTGGAACTCATTGCCGCCGCCGAGCGCAACGCCGTTCACTGCGGCAATCACCGGCTTGCCCATCTGCTCAATTTTACTGAAGACCAGGTGGGCGTTATTCGGTAGTGGGAGCGCCGCGGCAGCGGTCTTGAAATCCAGTAACTGCTTGACGTCGGCGCCGGCAACAAACGAGCGGGTTCCCTCTCCGGTGAAAATGACAACCTGCACATCAGTGCGCCGCTCAAGGTGCTCGACAACGGTAATTAGCTCGTCCAGCGCCCGCTCGTTGAGCGCGTTGACGGGCGGATTCGTAATGGTCACCAGGGCAATGCGCCGGGCAGCCTGCCCATTCTTTGGAGGAACAACATCGAAATACTGCACGCGCACGTAGCGATACGTCTCAAAGATGCGATGCTCTTCGCGCAAGCGCGTTTTTTCACGCCACTCCCTGATCTTGGCCGCCAGTTCCGCAAGGACTTCAGGGTTGCGCAGGGTCGTCGTATCACCCAGCGGCTCGTCAAACAGCAGGTTCTTCAGAAACCGTCGCATGTACTTGCCGCTCCGTGTCTCAGGAAAGGCGCTGACCGGAATGTAATCGGACGGTACGGCCGTTAGTCCTTTTTCTTGCCGCACCAGCTCTGAAAGTCGGCGTTCGTCTTCCGTGGTCAATTTGCGTCCGGGAGCTGTCAGGATAAAGGCGACCGGCGTCTGACCTTTCTCCCGGTGGGGTGCGCCGATAACAATGACGTTACCCACGACCGAGTTTGGGTTCATCTGCTTGTCGCGCAAGATTGCCCCTTCGATTTCCTCTGTTCCAAGCCGGTGGCCGCTCACGTTGATGACGTCGTCTGAGCGCCCGTGTAGGCTGAAGCTGCCGTCGGCGTACTTACGCGCAAAGTCGCCCTGCGTGTAGGCGAGCGTTCCGGCCCATTTCGTCCAGTAAAGCTTCTGATAGCGCTCGAAATCGCCGCGCCAGCCCGGTGCAACGGCTGCGGTCTCAAAGCCGTTGCCGGTGGCGGTCAGGGTGACAGTAAAGCTTGCCACATCGCCCCAGACGGTTCGCGCCAGGTAGGGATATGGCTGGGTGATGACAATTTCGCCCTTCTCTTCAACGGCGGCCGGCCGGTGGCGGATGGCGACGCCGGCATCGTCCGTCTCCTCCGCCACCCACACATCGCCCATAATCCAGGGCAGAGGATACGTGTGGGCGTCTGGCCGGAGCGGGAAGTCATCGTTGGCGTAAAAGTGCGTCCAGACAATGCCGCCATGTTCCGTTGCCCAGTAGGAGTTGATGTACTGCCGACACAGTAACTCCATCCCAAACTGCTGGACGGCCGGGGAGGTCGGCTCGGCGCAAAATGTAGCGACGTGCAGGGAAGACACGTCGTAACGCTCCACGTCGGCGCGATGCTGCGGGTCGGCCATAATTGCCTTGAGAAACGTCGAACCGGCTTTGAAGATGTTGACCCGGTAACGCTCGATGATCGAAGCAAACCGCCCCGCGTTGGGAAACACCGGCGCACCTTCGGCGACAACGCTCGTGACGCGCGTCGTCAGTGCTGCCGAAATGAGGTAGCTCTGTCCCGTAATCCAGCCCGGATCGGCAATGACATACATGACATCGCCCGGACGCGCGTCAAACGCAACCTTCATCGTGTGGGCGAGGCCGGCGACATAGCCTCCGTGAACATGGACAACGCCCTTGGGCTTGCCCGTGCTGCCCGACGTGTAGATGAAAAACAGCGGAAACTCCGCCGCGACCGGCAGCGGGCGCGAGTGCGCGTAGAGAACGCCGACAAACTCGGCCGTCGGCAGATTGAGCAGGTCATCTTCGGCGGCAACGGGCAGGCCGCGTTCCTGGGCCGTCGCCAGCAGCCGACGCGACGCCTCCGCCAGCAGGTCATGCGCCCAGCGGTCGCGTTCCGGCCGCCAGACGATCTCCTGTCCGGTATGCTTGACAACAACAACCGTTTCAACGCGCGCCGGGGTGGTCACGAGCGCCTTGGCGATGGCGGTGCGGATCAGGGACTTCGCCTTGGCCGACAGCATGCGTAGCTCACTGAGGCCGACGCCAACGCCGCGCATGGCGTCGGCGCGCTCCACGGTGATGTCGCCGGCCATCGCGGCGCGCACGGCCTGGCAAATATGCTCGATGACGGCATCGTGAAAGTGCTCCCCCATCCACCCAAAGGTGGATTTTTCGGTCAGCATTTCGAGCGTGTCACGGACAATGTCGAGAACGTCCGCAACCGGCACATAATCATCCAGGGCTTTGTCGGTGTAGGCTTCCTTGTACGGCACAATCTGGGCATTGCGGTAGCCACCGTCCGACGTAATGACAACCTTTGCTCCAGAGTCGTGGATGCGGTCGCTGAGCGTTTTTGCCGAAAACCCGCCGAAAACCGGTGTGTAGATGACGCCGAGTCGCTTCGCAGCCTCGGTGAAGTAGATTTGCTCCATAATGTTGGGCAGGTTGATGGCGATGCGGTCGCCGGCGCGCAGCCCCAGTCCCTGGAGTACGAGCGCTGCTTTGACCGTCTCCAACATCAGGCGCTTGCGCGTCACCGCAAAGGAAACCACCGGGCCGCCGCGCCCATCGTCAAGCGACTGATCCCAGCGGTCGCCCTCGAAGTAAAATGCAATCTCGTCGCCGTGGCCGGCCAGGACGTGGCGGTCCACTTCATTGAAGCAGGCGTTGGTGAAGCCGCCGACAAACCAGCGGTAGTAGGGAGCATCGGTATCGTCAAAGGCGCGCGTCCAGGGGGTAAAGTCTGCCGCGTCACACGTAACGGCGGCCCCGGTTTGGGCGGCATATCCGGTCCAGCATCCGGCAGCTTCGTCATACGTTAGCCAGGCTGCACGGGCGACATCAAACCAGTGAATGGCACGCTGCGCAATGGCGCCGTGAAAAGCACCCGGGTCTTGCCGGCAGGCACCGCGCTGTGCCTCCCAGTCGGCGCGGGTACGAATTGGGTTGATGACAGGACGAACGGACGGCGTGGGTGCGCTCATGGTGTAAACAAGGCTCCTGCTTCAGAAACTGTGTTGTCCGGACACCATCATGTGCAAAACGGTGTGACCGGTACGCCTCGCCTCGGACGTCAGTTTGGGCCGTGAGGCTCATGGAGGCTACTAAATGTGTTCGGCAAACGACTCCGACTGCCGGTTAAACGTCACTTGCCCGCCGTAGAAAACGGCGACGGCAAAAACAAACAGCCACAGCAGTCGCTGTGGATGCGGGACCTCACCATAGTAGAAGATTTGTTGGTAGCCGTAAAAAAGGCCGACCAGCGGATTATGCTCCACAATCCACCGCGCGCGTTCTGGAATTGCCGTCAGCGGATACATAATCGGCATCATAAAGAACAAAATCGTCACGATGTGACCGAGCAAGTGTTGGGTGTCCCGAAAGGTGACGCTCAGGGCCGAGAGCGCCATCGTCAGCCCGCACAGCAGCAGGGTTTGAATGATGAGCAGCACCGGAAAGCACAATAGGCCCCACCCGACGGGCAGCTTGAAAAACAACAGTAGGATCAGCAGCAGCGGCAGTGACAAGAGATAGTTGACCATGCCCGCCAGGACCGGCACAAGCGGCAGGACCGGTGTGGGGAAGATGGTCTTCCCCACGTAGGAGGCCCCTTCCAGAATGGACGTCGAGCCCTGGAGCAAGGCCGTTGAAAACCACATCCAGGGCAGCAGTCCGCTGAGAATAAACGCCGGGTAGGCCGGAGCATTGACCTGCAAGAAATACCCAAACACCACCGTGTACGTGAGCATTAACAGCAGCGGGTTGAGGAATGTCCAGAAAAAACCAAGAAATGACCCCTTGTAGCGTCCGCGCAGATCGCGCAGAACAAGCGAGTACAGCAGCCAGCCGTGGTCGCGGAAGATCGTCAGGCGCATCCGCGACATATCCTTCAGGTGTTGCAAGTGCTGTCATTCCTCCCAGCGTTTGTCGCAGAGCAGGTCGGCATCTTCTGGCCGATTCAACGCTCGGCTCCGCTGCCTACGTTTCGCGTGCGGTCAGCATGTGCCGCAGAACGTAGGGCAGGATGCCGCCGTGCCGGTAATAGTCAATCTCCACCGGCGTGTCCAGCCGGAGTTGCACGGGGACGCGCTCGACGGCGCCGCTCGTCCGCTCGATAACCAGCGTCACCGTTTGGCGTGGTGCGATGCCGTTTGCCAACCCGACCAGTGCCAAGGTTTCCGTTCCGTCGAGGGCCAGGGACTGGGCAGTGGCGCCGTCGAGAAACTGGCAGGGCAGAACGCCCATACCGGCCAGGTTACTGCGGTGAATCCGCTCAAAGCTCTCCGCCACAACGACACGCACACCGAGCAGCGCCGTCCCCTTAGCGGCCCAGTCGCGCGAGCTGCCCGTCCCGTATTCCTTCCCCGCGAAGATAAACAACGGCGTCCGGGTTGCGGCGTAGCGCATGGCGGCATCGTAGATTGCCATCTGCTCGCCGCTCGGCCAATGCACGGTTACACCGCCTTCCGTTCCCGGCAGCATGAGGTTTCTGATGCGGACGTTGGCGAACGTCCCGCGCATCATGACTTCGTGGTTGCCGCGCCGCGCGCCGTAGCTGTTGAAATCGGCCACGGCGACGTGGTGCGCCTGCAAGTACTGTCCGGCCGGGGAGGTCGGCTTGATGCTTCCGGCCGGCGAAATGTGGTCTGTGGTGACCGAGTCGCCGAAGATGGCCAGCACCCGCCCGCCATGAATGTCGGCGAAGGCACGCGTCGTCAGGCTGAAGTCGGCGAAAAACGGCGGCTCCTGAATATAGGTGGAATCCGGTCGCCACGTATACACCTGTCCGGCGATGGTCGGGATGGCGTTCCACAGCAGATGGTCAGCGGTGAAATCGGCGTACAGCCGCTGGTAGGTCGCGCGGTCGAAGGCGGCGTCCAGCAGGGCGGCAAGTTCGTCGGTGGTCGGCCATACGTCGCGCAGATACACGGGCTGGCCGGCGTCGTCGTAGCCGAGCGGCTCTTGCGTCAGATCGAGTGTCACGCGCCCGGCCAGCGCAAAGGCCACGACCAGCGGCGGACTCATCAGAAAATTCGCCTTGACGCTGGGATGCACGCGCGCCTCGAAGTTGCGATTGCCCGACAGGACGCTGGCTGCGACCAGGCCGCGCATCGTGATGGCTTCCTCGACGGCCGGCTCCAACGGTCCCGAGTTGCCGATGCACGTTGTACAGCCGTAGCCCACGACATCGAAGCCGATCCGCCGCAAGTCGCCCAGCAGCCCGGTTTGGTCGAGGTAGGCCGTGACGGCGCGCGAGCCGGGCGCGAGCGAGGTTTTGACCGTCGGGCGGACGCGCAGGCCGCGCGCAGCGGCTTTCCGCGCCACCAGACCCGCGGCGAGCATGACGCTTGGGTTTGAGGTGTTGGTGCAGGACGTAATCGCCGCAATGACCACGTCGCCGTGGCCGAGGTCGCCGAAGTAAGCGTCGCGCGTCGCCGCGCGCGCCGTCGCCTGCTCCGGCGGAACGCCGAAGCCGCCCTGCGCCGGCGGCTTGGTCAGCGTTTCGCCAAAGGCCGTCGCAAGTTGGCGCAGCACCACGCGATCCTGCGGGCGGCGCGGCCCGGCGACGCTGGCTTCGACGGTCGCCAGGTCCAGCTCCAGCACGGTCGAGTAGCGGCAGGCGCCGGCGGCCGGAATCCCGAACAGACCCTGCGCCTGGAAGTAGTTGCGAACGGTAGCCACGTGCTCCGGCGCGCGCCCGGTCGCCAGCAGGTAGGCGCAGGTTTTTTCATCCACGGGGAAAAAGCCCAGCGTCGCGCCATATTCAGGCGCCATGTTCGCCAGCGTCGCCCGGTCGGGGACGCTCAGCGCCGCCGCGCCGTCGCCGTGAAATTCAACGAACTTGCCGACTACGCCCGCCTTGCGCAGCATTTCCGTCACGGTCAGCACCAGGTCGGTGGCCGTGACGCCTTCGCGCAGGCGCCCGACGAGGTTGACGCCAACGACATCAGGCGTCAGGAATGCGACGGGCTGGCCCAGCATGGCGGCTTCGGCCTCGATGCCGCCGACGCCCCAGCCGACAATCCCCAGCCCGTTGATCATCGTCGTGTGCGAGTCCGTCCCGACGAGCGTATCGGGGAAATATATCCCGTCGCGCGACAGGACGCCCTGCGCCAGATACTCCAGATTGACCTGGTGACAGATGCCGATGCCGGGGGGAATGACCCGGAAGGTCTTGAAGGCCTGCATGCCCCACTTGAGAAACTCGTAGCGCTCCCGATTGCGCTCAAACTCCAGTTGCATGTTGAGCGTCAGCGGATCGGCCGGCGCGCCGTCGTGGCCCAGGGTCGGCAGATGACGCTCGCGGCCGGTGAAGTCCACCTGCACGGAATGGTCAATGACCAAATCCACCGGCACAAGCGGCTCAATCAGAGCCGGATCCTTGCCCATGCGAATGAGCGCCGAGCGCATGGCCGCCAGATCGCACAGCAGCGGCACGCCGGTGAAATCCTGGAGCAGGACGCGCGCGACGACGAACGGGATTTCGGCCGTCCGGGCGGCATTCGGCTGCCAGCCGGCCAGCCGGCGAACGTCGTCTTCGGCGATGCGCCGGCCGTCGCAGTTACGCAGAACGGACTCCAGCACGATGCGGAGCGAGACGGGCAGCATCGAGACCTCGCCGAAACCGGCAGCTTCCAGCGCAGGCAGTGAAACCAAGCGTCCTTCGCTGCCGTCGCCAAGGGGAAAGGTTCGGATTAGGGTTGTCAGGTCCATAGGCGGGCTTTTTGTATCCTCAAGTACACTTCGTTACGGGGACTAGTATCACAGTGCGCCGCCATGCGCGAGTCTGCGCCGATGAGCGCGCTGTTGTGCGCGGGAACGAGCTGCCTGAACGGGCCCCGTCAGAAGCGGTGACACGTGGGGCGAGTCCGTCCCAGTGAGGGAGCTGCTCCCACAGCTCCCGGCGAGCCATCGTAGGTTACCCGGTCTTATGGGCGCGTCTTCCGCCGGGGGCTGCTTTTTGAAGTCCGGCACAGAATCGCGCCGGAAGTTTGGCAGGCAAGCCCTGCGGCAGGCAGGCCGCTCCTAGGAGCCGGCTGCAGGTCAAACCACCTCCCGGCCACACATCGTCTGGAGGGTGTGGGGGCTGCGTGGGTTGTTGCGCCGACCTAGGCGGTGGTTCTGGTCGGGCGAAGGAAAAGTAGCCAGAGTGTCAGTCCGAGGAGAAAAACGCTGGAGGCCAACCACAGGGTTGCCCAGACAACGGCCGGAATGCCTGTCATCTGGGCCATGTTGGCCGCATCACTGTGCACGTTGGTCAGCGCCGAAAGGAAAAACAGTGTTTTCAGGTCGGAGAGCGCATCGAGGCAGCACTGAACGGCGAGAAAGTTCACCGTGAACTGTCCTGCGGCCGGCTTGGTCAAGACGCTGAGTGCAATCAGGCTGACACCAATGCCCAGCCCACTAACCCAGCTATAGAGTGTTCCGGTCAGGACGCACAAGCCCACCAGCAAACACAGCAGCAGGCTGCCGGCACCGAGCATCCCCCACCGCAGCGGCATGGAGAACTTCAGACGTAAGCTTCCCAGCAGCAGTGTTGCGGCGAGTGCGAGTGGCAACACCATCAGCCAGGATGCCTGGCCGTTGACAAACAAGATGGTCAGCAAAAGTACCAGCATGCCCGACCCAACCAGGAGGACGCCGGCCCGTTCACGGCGCTGGGCTTGGTAAAGCAGCCAGACGCCGAACAGTATGGTGCCGAGGTAGCCGGCACTGGCAACAAACCAGTTTTGCCCATTGGTGAGGGTCAGTCCGCTGCCGTCCCAGTGGACCGTCATGCGGATGACCTGGTACCCACTCAACACAGCCGCCAGGGCATGGCTCCCTTCGTGGATAAAGGTCACAAATATGCGGATGGGAAACGTCAGAACTGAAAGCGGCGGCACTGACATCAGCAGGACGGTCAGCAATGTGGCGAGCAGCAGCCAAATCAGGGATGTATTGCGACTGGGTGCGACGGTGCTGACCTGCTCCCGGAGCGAGGGACGGCGTGGCAGGAACTCCTCAGGATGGTGCATGGTCGGGACTCCAAACGTGGGGGCTGGCTGCGGTGTGAAAACCGGTCAGGCTATGGTTGTCGGTTGTGGTCTGCACGTCAATGAGAAAAGACGGCGCTTCGCAAGCGGTTTGTGGTAAACGTGGCCGGTGCGGCGAGGAAGGCTGTCCAGTGCGTTTGAACCTGGGTGAGTAGGTGCCAGAGTACGACCTCCCGTGTCGGCGCTGCATCGCCCAGCGCCAGCCGCAGGGATGTTGCCGGGTAGCGCAATCCGTCGGGAAATGACATGTGCCCGATGTTGATCCCGACGCCGATCACCAAAAAATCCGGCTTTCCCTGTTGCCACTCCACTTCGACCAGCACACCGGCAACCTTACGTCCGTCCAGAAGCACGTCATTGGGCGCTTTGAGCCGGAGGCGCGTCGGTTCGCCAAGGGTTTCTGCCAGCGCGCCGTACACCATCAAGCCGGCGAATGTTGTGACGCGGCCTAAGTGCTCCGGTGCGGGAACTATGCGCTGCAAAATGGAAAGGTAGAGACCGAGGCCGGGCGGCGAATACCAGACGCGGCCATGCTGGCCGCGTCCGGCTGTTTGTTCATCAGCGCACAAACAGAAGCCGTCTGGCGCGCCGGCCCGCGCCAGCGCTTTGAGCCGTGTGTTGGTGGAGTCCACCTGTGCGACCCACCGCACTGAGAAACGGTCTGCCCGTTCGGGCGGGGAGGAGGCTGCGGCCATCGCCCTTCACGGCGTCGGATCGGAGGCTTTGATTTCAAGCCCGTTGGCGGCCAGCGACGTGCCAAGCGTCCGCTGAAGTTGAGCAACGGCTTTCTTGTAGTCGGTCAGCGCCTGAATTTCATTCCCGCGCGCAATAGAAAGTCGGTTCTGACGGTCAAGGATCAAGAATGTGGTGGAAAGTCCGGCAGCGTACCGTTGTTGTTCGCCACGCAGTTGTGTCTCTGCTGCGATGCGGGCAGCACGGGTAGCCTCGACCCGTTGTTGGGCGGAGGCAACGGCCTGCAGGCCGTTGCGCACTTCAACCTGAATGCTTTGCTGTAGGTTTCGCTCCTGGGCTTTGAGCTGGCGCCCGGTGGCGAGGGCGCGTCCAACGGCCGCTGCGGCCGCTCGATTGCGGAAGGTAAACGAAATGTTGGCGCCGACCGTGTAGGTGGGGAAGTCGAGTGAAAACAAGTTGGAGAGGGCTGTGCCATAACCACCGATGAACCGCTCGTTAATCAGCACAGGGCCGCCGGGTAGGTTTTCTACCCGCGACGTTCCGCCCAACCCGCTCAAGGTCAACGCCGCAAAGGCATCCACCTGTGGTTTGCGTTGGTTTTCAGCAAACGCTCGCTCAATGTCATTCAGTTCCTGTTGTAGGTGAAGCTGCTCCAGCTCCGGTCGGTTGCGCAGGGCGCTGGCCAGCGCCTGCTGGACATCCAGCTCAACCGAGGTGAAATCAACATCGTCGGTTGGTTCGATGGCGGCCTGCCACTCGTCGGCCTGTGGATTGCCGAGAATGAGTTGCTTGAGTTGGTTTTCAGTCGTCGTGATCTGCTGGAGCGCGCTGATGGCGGCATTCTTGCGGTTTTCAAGCTCGGACTCGTTCTCGACGACATTGATCGGGGCGCTGGTGCCGACCTCGACCTGGCGGCGCGTCACGGCCAGGGAAATGTCGGCAAGTTCGACGGCGTCGCGCTGAATTTGCAGATTGCGAATGGCGAACACTAAGTCCCAGTATGCCGTCTGCACGGCAGCGATGGTCGTCAGGACACGCTGCCGGAACTGGGCGTCACTGATGGTAAGTTGCTTGCGGCTGATTTTGACCAGCCGTTCGTTGGCGCTTGACCGAAAATTCCGAAACAACGGCTGGGTAAAACGGAAATCAAGCGTTGTGAAGTACTGGGGGCTAAGACCGGCCGAGCCGGCGTTGTTGGTCTCACGGCTGCTGGTCAACGTAATGGTGTAGTTCGCTCCGGTTGGTAGGTTTTGTGACAGGGTGGGTGTAAACTGCAATTGTTCGCGTTTGAAAGCCCCACCTTCTGCGCCGATGAAGGTCTGGGCTGTGGGCGAGGTAGACGATTGAAACTGCACCGCCGCCTGTAGGATCGGATCGTAGCTTCCCAAGGCGCTGCGTTCGTTGTACTGGGCAAGCTGAACGTTGGCGCGTTCAACCTCAATGTCCTGGTTGTTACGGAGCGCCATGAGAATGGCTTCGCGCAGGGACAACCGTAGCGTACGTCCCGGAGTAATGCCGATGCGCGTTGTCGGAAGGTCATCCAGGGCGCGCTTTGTCCGTTGATCGGCGAGCGGAAGAGACGGTGTTTGCCCGCCGCCCGGCGGGGACATCGGGTTCTGGAGTACGACGCCGCCTGGTGCGGGGTTGGGGGCTGCAGCAAGCTGGGCCACAACAAGCTGGGCCCTGACCGGCGCTGTCGCCGGTCCGCAGAAAACGGTCAATGTCAGGAGGAAACAGAGGCGCAGAAGTAAACCGGAACATTGGTGGTGGAACATAGCGTTCGATGCGTCTTGACCGGAGAGCTGTGAGCGGCTTGGTACTGCGATATGTTGACGCCACCGCAGCGGGCACATTGCCTGCTGAGACTTAGGTCTTCAAATCTTTATGCGCATCTCTTGATGCGCGTCAACCGCGAAAGCCAAAAGCGACGTGATGTTCTAGATCAATAAAGCGCGCCGACGTTGGTGTGCCCTGACATGCGTTCAGAAACGAAAAAAGGACAGCGTGGCGCTGCCCTGGCGCAACCGCAGCAAAGTGGTGGAGATGAGGGGGGTCGAACCCCTGACCTCTGCATTGCGAACGCAGCGCTCTACCAGCTGAGCTACATCCCCACACAGCCCTTTGACAAGGCGAAGCGAGATAGATGCCGAGGGTAAACCGACCCCCAAGTGCTTGTCAAGGCGTGGTTTTAGGTACAGGAGGGTCTGTAGAAGCCTCCGGCGCAGACCCGCCGGGGCTCAAGATCCGCAGTCCACCGGGCGCCGTTGGCGCAATCTGAAGCAAAGACTTTCCGGCAACCAGATCGAGCAGCAAGTTGCCGATAGCCGCCCGCCGCCAACTGTGGAGCATCGGGAACTCACCGGCTTTGTCGGGTGGACTGCCCTGCAGTGCCCAGGCGGCAAAGCGCAGGAGATCGTCGCGTGTCGCGAGCAGGTTTGGAGCTATGTCCAGCGCACCGGCTTGGAGGCGAACGACAGCGCCAAGCAGGGCAGCCAGCCCATCCAAGGTGGGATCGTATTCGCGGACCGTCACCGCCTCGGGCCACTCACTTTCAGGCAGCGCCAACGCCTGCTGGATCACTGCCAGAACTTCCAGCACTGCCTCACGTGACAGGTTGGTGGCGCCACGCACTTGCCGGAGCGCTGCTTCCGTGCGGGGCAGTGTGTAAGCAATTTGCCGCAGGGCGTCGTCGTGCAAGATGCTCCCCACCGGACGGTTTCGACTGCGCGCCGTCTCCTCCCGCCACTGGTATAGCTCGCGCAGAACGGCCAGCTCGCGTCGGCTGAGTCCGCCTAACTTGCCGATCCGGAGATACTCCTGTCCGGTTTCGCGTCCCTTGACGGTCTGCGCCACAACGTCGGCACAGGCATCCAGCGCCCACGTCGTGCGTCCCCGCCGGTCCAGCTCTTTGAGCAACTCATCGTACACCGGGAACAGGTATCGCACGTCGTTGAGGGCGTACTCAAGTTGCTCCGGCAGCAGAGGGCGCCGGGTCCAGTCGGTAAATTGCTGCTTCTTGCTGAGAGAAACTTTGGTAAAGCGCTGAACGAGGGCGGCGTAGCCGGTGGCTTCGCCGTATCCGAGAAAGGCCGCTGCAATCTGCGTGTCAAAAACGTTGACTGGAACGGCGCCGGTTTCGCGCCGCAGGAGGGTAATATCCTGTGCGCCGGCGTGAAAAATTTTCCGAACCCGCGCATCGGTCAAAACATCGCCCAGTGGGGCGAGGTTGACTCGAAATGGGTCAACGGCGACAAACGTTTGCCGCAGGCCAAGTTGGACAAGGCACACAAGCGGCATGTAGCGCCCTTCACCTTGAAACTCCAGGTCGACCGTGAGTTCTGTGTGCGTGAGCGCTTGCCGGCAGAAATCCTGGAAAGCGCGGTCGTTGTCAATCCACATGACGTAACAATGACGCACGACGGTAGCCGGCCTCAAGACCCGGACAGGAAACGCCGCCCCTGGGGAAGGTCAGCGAGGCCCGGCTTTAGAACCGATCCTCGTCGCGATAATGTGAAAGCGCTGTACGGAAGCCATGGCGTACGGCGTCAAACTCCGTCATCAGACGCCGCCGCAACGACAGGTCGTGGCTCGGCCGTGATCCACCCGTGCTCGTTGCCGTCGGTAGTGCCGAGATTGACGGCAGGGGAAACCCTTCGACTTGAGCGTCAAAGAGATACCACCCGGCAAGGTAGTCGGAATCCGGCCCGGAAAACACACCGTACTCACCGTTGAGGGGGTCATACACAACCGCCACCTGCCATGCCATACCGAAGATGTGGCGCTGGGTGGACCGGTCCGTTCCAGACATGAACACCCCAAAGCCCGGGTGTGTGTGGTACCAGCCAACGATGCGCAGGTCGGCCCGGCTCTGACCCTGCTGCCCCTGGCGGAGTTGTTGCAGGTGCTGCATCACGGCCAGGAGATCGGCGGCGCCCATTTCGACAAAGGTCGGGCCGGCATCGGCTTCCTGGGCAGGAATGGCCTCCACGACGGCAGTGAACATCACATCCCGGCCGTTCTGAAGGCCGACGTACACGTTCCCGATCAGCAGGCCGCCACATTCATTTTCGCCAAGAAACGCCCGCGCCACATCGGGCATGGTCACGGTCGGTTTTTCCGGCGGCGCGGCGCGGAGAATGGTTTCCTCCGCCTGCTTGGAAAGAAAGACCTGGAGGCCGTCGGTCGGTGGTTGCCCAACGGTTTCAAGAATATGCGGCAGCTTGCGCCGTGTCGGCGTCACCTCGCGGATGGTTTTGATGCGAAATGTCATGGGGTCAGTGGCTCCGGTTCAAAGGGGAAGACTTCATTGGGTTGGGCATCAAAGGTAAAACTCTGCACGGCATCCATGCAGACGTACAGCTTGCGGAAGTGCGCCGTCGGAATGTGGTTTTGAAAGTGCTCAACTTCGCAGTCATCCAGCTCAATGACGTCGGTTTCAATGCGTACGCGGCTGACATTTTCCAAACGAGTATCGCGCGCCAACGACAGCGTATCGGTGACAGAGCGGGAAATCCGCCCCCGCACGATGCCATACGGCATGTAAAGCACCAGTAACGGCCGCGCGCCACCCATGTCGAGCGCCGCGCGAACGGCCGTAAACAGCGTATCGCTCATGCGGAACTTCATCGTTGGTGCATCAAGTTGGCTCATGGCTGTCTATCCTCACCCTTGTGGAGCTGACCTGCTGAACCGTCACCAGAAGTCGGTCAGGGTTTCGGGATACGAGGAGGCTACCAGGTTTTAGAAGCGGAAAAAAATACCTCCGCGGCCCGTAGCGAAATTACCCTGTAGCAAAGTTGCCCGGTGGGCTGCCGTAAACCGGCCGGTCAGGACTAGGGCCCCGCGCCCGGGCGCCACTCGGCCGACCTTTCCAAAACCCTGCCGGCAGGCTACCCCGGCGCGCCGGCGATAAACCGTCCCAACGTAGTAGCGGGAAACCTCAGGGAACAAAGTTGTGGAGCGTCAGTCGTGGGTACGGCGGGCCAAAGACCACGACGTTCAGACAGCCGTGATCTTGTTCAAGGCGAACCAGGTGTTCGTCCGGCAGCCCCAGCGCCCACCCCAGAATGACCCGGTTGACGCCGGAGTGAAGCGCCAGCGCAACCGTTTGTCCGGCGTGCTGTGCCAGCAAGGCTTCAACCGTGAGGAGGATGCGCTGCTTGGCTTCTTGAAAACTCTCGCCGTTTGGAAACCGACAGGTTGCCGGATTGGTGCGCCAGGCAGCAACCACGGCCGGAAAACGCGCCGACAATTCTTCCAGCAAACAACCTTCCAGGTCGCCAAAATTGATTTCCCGCAGCGCCGGCTCAACTATGGGACAAAGATCGCGCCCCTGGGCGAGAATGTCGGCCGTATGCCGGGCGCGGAGCAGATCGCTGGCGTAGAGCGCATCCACGTGCCGCCTCTGGAGGTAGCGCGCCAGCCGCTCAACCTGGTGAACGCCTTCTTCCGAAAGCGGCAAATCTGTCCACCCATGGCAGCGCGGCGCCGGTCCATCCACCGTCTGGCCGTGCCGGATCAACAGCAATGTGGTCACCGACGTTTCAGAGAGCAAGGTATGACGACTTGAGTTCATTGGTCTCTGGTCAGCGCGTCAGCGGTGCTTTAGCGCCAGGCCGCAACATCTCGACGTGCGGTAAACCGTCTTCGTCGTAGGGTGCGGAAACCGTCCGGTAGCCGAATGCTCTGTAGAATCGTTCCAGATACTGTTGCGCAGAAATGCGGTTTCCCTGTCCTGGGTAGAGCGCGTCGTGCAGTGCCAGGGCGCGGCGCATCAGTGCTTTCCCCAGGCCTTGCCGGCGTCCCGCCGCCGGCGTGAGGACGCGCCCGATGGACGGCTCCGCGTACCTGACGCCTGGCGGCACCAGGCGACAGTAAGCGACAAGGACGCGCCCCGACGGCGTCATTCGCCAACCCAGGACGTGGTGTGCCTGGCGATCTATCCCGTCGGCATCCTGGTATGGACACCGCTGTTCAACGACAAACACCGCGATCCGCGCCTGCAACACCGTGTAGAGCGCATCCACCGTGAGGTCCGCAAAGGTGGCCGTTTGCCAGACAAGCAATGGGTCACTCGGCAGCATAGGGGTCGTTTCCGGCGTCATAGGTGGAAACCTAACTTGTCGCCGCGCCAAACGCTAGTGTACCCTTAGTCGGTAAGTAAACACTAACTAACGTGAGCTACCGCACACACGAGCGCAACTGCCATGAACAGCGCCCCGCCCACCGCTACACCTGCCTCCCTGCCGACTGCCACACCCCGTCGTATGTCGGGCGAGGACCGGCGGCGGCAAATCGTTCGGATTGCTATGCAGCGATTCTCCGAGAAAGGGTTCAACGGCGTCACGACCAAGGAAATCGCCGCCGAAGCCGGCGTCAGCGAAGCCATCATTTTCCGGCATTTCGCGACCAAGCAGGAGCTTTACGCCGCCATCCTCGACCAGAAGATGAAGGACGCCGACGCCGCTGCGTTCTGGACGCGCATGCGCGAACTAGCTGCCCGGCGCGATGACCGGCGGTTTTTTGAAGCCATTATGCAGCACGTCATCGAACGCCACCGCGCCGACTATTCCTTCCAACGGCTGCTGTTTTTCAGCGCCCTTGAGGGACACGAGTTATCCGAAATGTTCTTTCGGTTTTATGTGCGCGATATTTTCGACTTCCTCGGCGACTACATCGCCGCGCGCATTCGGGAGGGCGTGTTTCGGGAAGTCAATCCGCAGGTGGCGGCGCGGTCGCTCTTTGCCATGCCTTTTCTCCAGACAATGTTTGAGCAACTCCACGGTGATCAAACCATCACCGGCACGCCGGAGGCGCTGGCGCGCGCCTACACTGCGATTTTCCTTGACGGCATCCGGCGCCCGGCGACGACACCCGATCCTGCCCCAACGCATCACGTATGACCACTCCGTGTGTTCCTTCTGCCCCCGTTACACTCTGGGTTGCGCTCTGGTTCGCGATTGCGCTGTGGGCGTTCGTCCTCAACGGCTGTTCGCACAAGAAGGAGGCCGTCAATGCCGCTGCGCCGGATGCCACTGCGCCGCCCCCGGCCATTGAAGTCAGGACAACGCCTGCCGTTGAACGGCGGATACAGAAATCCATTGAAACTGTCGGATCACTTGTCCCGGACGAGCAGGTTGTTGTAGCCGGACAGGTCGGCGGCGAGATTACGGAACTGACGGTGGATGTGGGGAGTCCGGTCACAGCCGGACAGGTGATTGCCCGCATTGCGCCGAAAGAGTACGAGTTGAAGCTCCGGCAGGCAGAGGCTGCACTAGCACAGGCACGCGCCATGCTCGGCGAGGCCGGACAGCATGACCCGATTGACATCGATGCCGTGCCGGTTGTCCGGCAGGCTAAGGCGGCCCTGGATGACGCCCGCGCCCAAATGGAACGAACCGAGCGATTGGTGGCTTCCGGCGATCTCCCGCGCCAGCGGTGGGATACGGTCGAAGCTACCTACCGTGCCGCTGCCGCCCGCTACCAGGCGGCCCGGGACGAAGCCGTTATGCGCATTGGCCTGGTTGAACAGCGCCAGGCCGAGGTGCAGTTCGCCCGCAAAAAACTCGAAGACTCAACCGTGCGCGCGCCCATTGGGGGCTTTGTCAGTGCGCGCCACAAGTCGCGCGGCGATTTCATTAACGAACAGGGCGGCAACCGCGACATTGTGACCATCGTGCGGCTCGATCCGATTCGCGTTCAGGCCAATGTCGCCGAAGTCGGCGTTTCCTACGTCAAGGTGGGCATGCCGGCGCGCTTTATGACCGATGCCTATCCGGGGCGGGACTTTCCGGCCCGCGTGGCCCGCATTAGCCCCGTCCTCAATCAGCAAGCGCGGCTGCTGATGGTCGAAGCCGTTGCGCCCAACCCCCAGGGGCTGCTCAAGCCGGGTATGTTTGTGCGCGTGTATGTGGACATTGCCAGCGATGTGCCGGCCGTGTTCGTGCCATCTGCCGCCGTCGTGAGTGTGGCCGGCGTTGAGAAAGTGTTTGTCGCCGTGGACGGCAAGGCCGTCGAGCGGCGCGTTCGCCTGGGCAAGCGCGACGGCGAAGCCGTCGAGATTACCGAAGGTCTCAAGCCCAACGAAAAGGTCATCACCGATAATCTCGACCGTCTGACCGACGGCGCGCCAATCAAGACTTTTTGAGGCTGAAAGAGGAGCGCGCCCGATGGAACTCAACGGCAGCGTGGTCATCATCACCGGCGCCTCCAGCGGCATCGGGTCCGCGACGGCGCGCCATCTCGCCGCGCGGGGCGCGAAGCCCGTGCTGTTCGCTCGCCGCGCCGCTGAATTGCGCCGCCTGGCGGACGCCATCCGGCAGGACGGCGGCGAGGCGCTGGTCGTTCCGGGCGATGTGACCCAAAGCCCCGACGTGCAGCGCCTGATGCGGGAAACCCTCGACGCCTTTGGGCGGATTGACGCCTTGGTCAACAACGCCGGTATGGGCGGCGGTCTCAACCTATGTGATACCCGCGATGATCTGCTCCGCCAGGTGTTGGAAGTCAACGTCCTCGGCTGTGCGTTGTGCGCCAAGTATGCCGTGCCCCATTTGCCGCGCGGCGGCGTCATCGTCAACATCGGCTCGGTGGCCGGCGAGGTGGCGACAATCGGGATGTACACGGCGTCAAAGTTTGCTGTCCGCGGCTTCAACGACGCTCTACGGCGGGAAGTCAAGGGGCGGGGGATTTGCGTCGTCCTGGTCGCGCCGGGCTTCATTCGGACGGAAATGACGGCCGGGCTGCGTTACAACATGCCGGGGCCAGACATCGTTGCCCGCGCGATTGAACGGGCGCTCCGGTCGCCCCGGCGCAAGATTGTGGTGCCGTGGTGGTATCGCCCGCTGATGTACCTCGGCAAAATCCCCCTCATCGCCGACGCCATTTTTGGTCATCCGAAAACACAAGCGCGTTACCGCGACCGCGACAGTGTGAAGAAGCTTTCCGTCTAACGTACGACTTTGCCTTCGGCGGCTCCGACCGCGCTTTCAGAACGTTATGCAGAAACTTGCCGAACTATGTATCAAACGCCCGGTCTTCGCCACGATGCTCGTGATGGCGTTTATCGTCCTGGGGGCATTTTCCTACTTCAAGCTGGGTGTTGACCTCTTTCCGAAGATTGACCTGCCAACCGTGACGATTACGACACGGCTTGACGGCGCTTCGCCGGAGGAAGTCGAGTCCCAGGTCACGAAGCGGATTGAGGAAGCGGTCAACACGATTGCCGGTGTGGATGAAATCCGGTCGGTGTCGGCCGAAGGCATCTCGCAGGTGTTTGTCGTCTTTGTGCTGGAGCGCAACATTGACGAAGCGGCGCAGGATGTGCGCGATAAGGTCAACCGCATCCTGGGCGAACTCCCATCCGACGCCAAAGTGCCGATCATCGAAAAACTCGATCCTGACACCCAGCCGGTGTTGTCGCTGGCGCTGTCGGGGAATCGGTCGGCGCGGGAAATCACCGAGATTGCAGACAAGGTGCTCAAGCAAAATCTCGAATCGCTCAACGGCGTCGGGCGTGTATCGTTGATCGGTGACCGGAAGCGCGAAATCCAGATTGTGCTCGATGCGGCGAAAATTGCCGCCTACAACCTCAGCGTCAACGCCATTAAGCAGGCGCTACGCACGCAGAACATTGAAGTGCCCGGCGGTCGTCTCGCCGACGGCCGCCGCGAGCTTTCCCTGCGGACGCTGGGACGTGTGACCCGCGTGGAAGACTTCGCCAACATTATCGTCGGGACGTCCGGCAACGGCCTGCCGATTTACGTCAGGGACATCGGCTACGTCGAAGACGGCGTTGAAGAGCCGCGCTCGCTGGCCCGACTCGACGGAAAGCCGGCGGTGATTGTAGAGATTCGTAAGCAGTCGGGCACCAACACGCTCGAAGTTGTCCGGCTGGTCAAGGAGCGCATGGCGGAGCTGGCAGCGCAACTGCCGCCGGACTGCCGCGTCCAGTATCTCAAAGACCAGTCTATTTTCATTCAGGACTCCTTTGACGCCGTTCAGGAACACCTCATCCTGGGCGGCATCATGGCCGCGCTGGTGATGTTGCTGTTTCTGCGGAGCTGGCGCTCAACGATCATTGCTGCGATTGCCATTCCGGCATCGGTTGTGGCGACGTACGGGCTGATGTACGCCATGGGCTTTACGCTCAACCGCATGACAATGCTGGCGCTGGTGCTGAGCGTCGGGATTGTCATTGACGACGCGGTAGTGGTGCTCGAAAACATCTACCGCTTCATGGAAGAAAAGGGCCTGGCGGCCTTCGAGGCGGCCAAGGAAGCCACGGCCGACATCGGCTTTGCTGTCCTGGCGACGACGCTTTCGCTGGTGGTCATTTTCGTCCCAGTTGCGTTTATGGGCGGCATTGTCGGGCGCTTTATGTCGTCGTTTGGCTTTACGTGCGCCTTTGCGATCTTGGTTTCTATGTTTGTCAGCTTCACGCTGACGCCGATGCTCTGCTCGCGGTTTTTGCGCCCGTCGCAGGCCGGCGCGGGACATGCGTCGTCGCGGGCGAGCGGCGTGTACGGGTGGGTGGAGCGCAGCTACGTCTGGTTGCTGGAGTGGTCGCTGCGGCGACCGCTGGCCATTGTCGGAATTTCGGTTTTGACGGTGGTGTCGGTGGTGCCGATTTTTTCTGTCATCGGCAAAAACTTCATCCCGTTTGATGATGTGGCGATGTTTGAAGTGGCGGTCAAGTTACCGGAAGGGATGACGCTTGCTGAGGCAGAAAAGCAGATGGCGGCCATTGAGTCCGCCGTCAAGACCATCCCGCACGTGACGCACTGCCTGACGACGCTGGGGGGCGATGAGCAGCGCCGTGTCAACCGAGGGAACATCTTTGTCCAACTGACGCCGCTGACCGAACGCAAACTGACCCAGGCCGAGCTGATGCAGATGGTTCGGGACAAGCTCGCCGACCAGCAGGATAAGCGGATTGCTGTGCAGTATGTGCAGGCGATTTCGGGCGGCGGCAACTCGGCCTCCCCGGTTCAGTACGTTGTGCGCGGCCCGGACATCGCAAAGTTGACCGATGCTTCACAGCAGTTGCTGGATTTTCTCAAAACCGTACCTGGCGTCGTGGATGTGGATACAACGCTGGAAGTCGGCAAACCGGAAATCCGTGTGGCAATTGACCGCGAAAAGGCAGCCAACTTGGGTGTGAATGTGGGGGACATCGCTTTGGCGCTGCGAACGCTTGTGGCCGGCGAGATCGTCGGCTCATACCGCGAAGGAGATGATCGCTACGACGTTCGGTTTCGGCTGCGCAGTGAGGACCGCACCGGCCCTGATACCCTGCTGCGGTCATACGTCCCTTCGACCAAGCTCGGTAATGTTCCCCTGGCCAATATTGTGACGCTGACGGCCGGAACGGGACCGGCGCAGATTGACCGCTACAACCGGCAGCGGCAAGTAACGCTTTCGGCCAACTTGCAGGAAGGCTACTCACTCGACCGCGTCCTTCAGGCGCTAGACGCGAAAGCCGCAACACTCAACCTAGGGCCGGAATATCGCGCTGCCAAGTTGGGGCAGAGCAAGGAGCTGGGCAAGGCGGCAGCCAACTTTCTGCTGGCGTTCGTGTTGTCGTTTATCTTCATGTACATGATCCTGGCGGCGCAGTTTGAAAGCTTCCTCCATCCGGTAACGATCCTGCTGAGCTTGCCGATGGCGGTGCCCTTTGCGTTGCTGTCGCTGATTCCGTTCGGCGAAACGCTCAACATCTTTTCGGCGCTGGGCATTTTGATGCTGTTCGGCGTCGTCAAGAAAAACTCGATTTTGCAGATTGACCACATCAACGTGTTGCGGGCCGGCGGCCAGGAGCGCTACGCCGCCATTGTTGCCGGGTGCCGTGACCGACTGCGGCCGATTCTGATGACAACGTTGGCGCTCGTTGCTGGACTGATTCCGATGGCGGTGGCGCAGACGCCTGGCTCGGCGGCCCTGCGGTCGGTCGCCATCATCATCATCGGGGGGCAAAGCTTGTGCCTGCTGCTGACCCTGGTCGCCATTCCCGTGTTGTACCAGGTGTTCGACAATGTGACCGACCGTTCCTGGTGGTGGGCGCAGTTTGATGTGCTGCGCCGGTGGCGGCGGGCAACCCCGCCGAAAGAAGCCACGGCGGATGTTTCGGCCGCAGCCCGCGAGCAGGTGCCGTAATGTGGTTTCGGACTTGGGCGCGGTTCTTTCGCCGGCCGCCGGCAAACGGACGTCTGCCTGAAACGCCACCTGCCGCCGTAGCCTTGCCGCAGGGAAGCGACCTGGGCGCACCGCTTCCGGCTATTGCAGCGACGGCGTTGGCGTCGGTAGGCGCGGCGTTGAAGCGCCTGTCACCCCAGGCTGTGGATGACTTTACGGCCCGGGCGCCGGCGCTTGTCGGTCAACTTGGCACCGGCGCATTTGTCGAAATCTGTCGGCTCTTGACGTTGGCCGGCGAAACCCACCATACAGCGCGCTTGGCCGACATTATCCGGGAGACCTGTCAGGTCGCCGCATCGCTGGCGCGGGACGAACGGAGTGTGGCGCTGTTGGTTGCCGTAGGTTCGTTGTATGCCGAACAGCCGCTGCTCGGTGTGGCGGCTTTGCGGGCGGCGGTTCACCATCCAGAACTCACCGCCGAGGCCTTTGTGAAGTGGCTGGCAGTGAGCCGGTCGCACAGCGGCGGCGAGGTGTCCAAACTGGGGTCGTTCTTACGGCTGGAAACGGATCAGGCCCAACACTTGTTAGAGGCGTGCCTCCCAGGACTGCCGTTGGTGGAGGTGGCGCCAACCCTCCAGTACTACTTGCGGGCGCTGACCGGGCAGAACTTTCGTCTGCTCCCGCTGACTTCGGAAGCCGTTGGAACGGAAATTGGCGGCCGCGTAGCGCCGACCACTGATGTCCACTGTTTGTCCCTGCCGCGCCGGGTTGCAGTCTTTCCGGAACGCAGCCGGAATTTCCTGCTGTACAAACTCTTAGCTGCCCAAGCCGCCGGTCGGTTGCTCTTTGGGACGGACACGCCCGATATGCCGCCGGTCGTTGCGGCGTACGAGGTTACGCGGGCGTTTTTTGCCGGCCTGGGAGCCGGCGCCGGCGGCTTGTCGCACGTTGATTTTGCCGTCGTCCGTCCCCGCGCCGTGGAACCGGTCCTACCGCCCCGCCCGGCAGTGATCACGGCGCGCGATACGCTGGCACTGTTTCCCGACCGGGACACAGCGGAGGCCCTATTTGATGTCATCGAAATGGCGCGCGTTCTCTGGCGTATGCGCCGTGCATACCGCGGTGTTGCCCGGGACACCGCCGCACTGACGGCGCCGTTGCTGGTCAGCCGCCGGTCGTTGACCGGGGCCCCGCTGACAACGGCTGCCGTCGAGCTGTTGTTTCGGTTGGCGCTGGTCGGGCAGGTTGGAGCCGATATTGAAGCGGAATATGCTGCTTTGACCGGCACGCTTGCAGCTGCCCTGGCCCCTTGTTTGACCCAGGAAGCTACGGTCGCCGATTCGTTGCGGGCAACGTTGGAGGTCTACCGGCTGTTGCCACCCCCGACCCAAAAATGCCGGTCACCGGAAGCTCGCTCACCGAACCAGGATGCGGCGTCGCCATCGGCGACGGACTCCACCGGGCGGCTTGCGGCCGAGGCGCCGGTTCTGGCACCGCCGGACGGGGAGACACGTGGTTCAACGGCCGGTCTGGGAGCTGAGCCGGTGCCGCTGCCTGAGATGATGACACCGACCGGCGCGCCGCCCGCCAATACAACGTTGGCATCCGATCGGGCCTGGATCGGCGATCTAGCACCTGCCTGGACTGTGGTGGAAACCTACCGGTACCCGGAATGGGACGTGCGCCTGGGAGATTATCGCCCTAACTGGTGCCGCGTGCTGGACCTCGGCATAGCAGGTGGCCGACGACCGTCGGACGTTCCCGCCAACTCGACGGTGGCGCAGGTACGGCGGGTCTGTGACCGGTGGCCGCGAACGGATATGGCCTGGCTTCGTCCGACAACGGACGGTCAAGAGCTGTTTCTAGAGGCAGTCATTGATCGCTACGTCGAGCGGCGGAGCGGGTGGCGAGCAGCCGACGCCGTGTATGCCGTCCGGCGGCGCCTGACCCGCTCGGTCGCCGTTTTGCTATTGCTGGACATTTCGCGTTCTACCGGCAAGCCGATCCACGACCTCGGTGCAGCAGGGGGGATGCGCCGAGTCCTAGACAGTGCCATTGAGAGTATTCACTGTTTGTCCTTGGCGCTCGAGCAGCTTGGAGACCGGTTTGCGGTCTATGCATTCAACAGTCGCGGCCGGCATGCCGTGGCGTGTTTCCGACTCAAGACGTTCGGCGAATCGGCGGCGTACCTCGCGCCGCGCTTGACCACACTGGCGCCGGCAGCGAACACCCGTCTCGGTGCGGCGGTCCGGCATGCGACCCGCTTGCTCTTGACTGCGCCCGCACGGCAACGGTTGTTGCTCATCGTCACCGATGGACTGCCCCAGGACGGTGATTATGGTGATGTGACGTATGCTGTTGCCGATACAAGGCAGGCGCTGGGAGAGGCGCAGGCGCTCGGCGTCAAGCCCCTGGCCGTCGCAGTCGAAGCCGGACAGGAGTCTGGCTTGCTGGATGCCTTGTTCGGACGCGGGCGCTATGCACGGATTCGGACGGCCGTTCAGCTACCGGAGGCGTTGCCCCGCCTCTATCGCCAGTGGACGCTGTAAGAGCGATGGGCCGGGTTTGGACGGGGTCACCGGCAGCCACGACCGGCCACACGCAGAACGGCACTGATCGGCCGGCAATGGAACCGAATTCAGGCCAGGCGGGGTAGCACTTCACGGGGGGTGACGGTGACCGTCCGACTCCTGCGCACCAGCGCCTGCCCCGGCGCACCCCGGCGCGGACGCGCAACGTGCCGCCGCTCTGCCACGCGCACATCAACCCGGCCGGCTTGCTTTGCCTGTGAGAAATAGGCCGCCAGTTCGGCTGCGGCCAGTACAACCTGTGGTGGGATAGGGTTCCGCTGGGGGTTACGAATGATGACATGCGCGCCCGGATAGTCGGCCGTATGCAGCCAGAGGTCGTGGGGGCGGGCCAGGGTAAAGGTGAGGCGGTCATTGTCGTGCGCCGTCCGACCGACGACAATCTCATACCCGGCAGGACCGCGATACCGCCGCAACCCAGTCCAGTCGTTTTGTTCGCGCAATCGGCTGCTGTCAGTTGCCGCCGGCTCACGTGGCCGGAGATCAAACGGCAGCCGGGTGCGCAGCTCAGCGAGCCAGTTTGGCGGCGCTTCGGTGTTGCCGGCAGTGGCTGCCTGTTGTTCGAGCTGGATGGCGGTCGCCAGGTCTTGCACCAGTGTTGCGCGCCGTGCAGCGTTGGTCTCCAGGGTGCGTTGTGCGCGCTGGTAGCGGTGGAAATAGTGCTGTGCAGCCGCCACCAAATCTTCCGCAGCCGATGGTAGGGGGATCAGGATTGTCGGCTGTTCAGGGGCATAGTAGTCCACAACTTCCACGCCGGCCGGAGTTCGCCGGGCCGTGGCCAGGTTGGCGTACAACAACTCACCCCAGCGTCGCCACTGTTCGGCGTTCTGCGCCGCGGCGGTGGCTTGATCGAGCTTGTGCAGCGCACGTTCCAGCCGCCGCCGCCAGGTGGTCGCCGCCCGCCGCCATTGGCGGAGCTGTGCTGCCTGGGTCGTCTGTCGCTCCAGGTGGTCAAACAGAGCGGCGACGGCCTCGCGGGCCGAAGGAAAGGTTTTGACCAGGGTGTCCGGTGCGTGCGTCAATTGCACCGGTGACAATTCCCAGCCTTCCGGTTTCTTGTAGAGGAAGAATGCCGTTGGACGCAGGAGCTCCGCCCGGACATCGGCAAATGCTGCCCATACCGTGCCGGACTGCGCCCGAAACGCAACTTCGCGCGCGACCGATGGCCGACAACCCTGGAGGTGCTCGAGCAGAAACTGCGCCAGCGCCGCCGTTGTTTCCGGCAACATATCCGGCGTCACAGCGTCCCAGGCGAGCCGCCGAGCGGCCGGCCCGGTGGGACTCCGGTAGGGATCCCCGGGTGCGCCGTCCCACGGACGCAGGGCGTCCACAACGGTTTCATCTTCGGTCAGAAGCCAGAGATTGGCATAGCGCCCTGTCAGGTCATGGCGCAGAAGCCACCGCGTTGGTTGTTCGGCCGTGTTAAAACCGTCCAATGTCAACGTCACCGAACGTTCCGTAGGGACTTTGGCAAGGCCGACCAGTCGTGCGCCGCGCAGCGCCTTACGCAGCCGCGCAACAAAGGGTGGCTCGCCCACGGCGTTGTCCCCCTGCGGAGGGTGCTCGGTCAAATAGAAGCGGCTGTCGTGTGGGCGGGCGGCCAGAACAAGCCAACGGCGGCCGCGCTGCCCTAGGTCGAGCGTGACGGTGTCCCGGCCGGTCGCGGCAATCTTACCGACCGGCAACCCACGGTTGCCTTGCGCCAGTGTGGCGCTGATCTCTTTCACCAGCGCCGTCAGAAGAAAGCCGTCCATGGAGGGAAGCTCCGCTGTGCCTGGAGTGTGCCGCCGAGCCGGACACCCCGACCCCCCTGCCTGCAAGCCCTGTGTACGCCGGGAGGGTTTGTGTCCGCCCTGGCTGGGCAACGGCGCACTCAGGAGATACGCTAATTGGAGCGGTAGTTTGTAAATTGCATGTCTATGCCGAAGTCATGCGCCCGTAGCTTGGCAATGACTTCCTGAAGCACGTCACGATCCTTGCCGCTGACACGCACCATATCACCCTGAATGGCAGCCTGCACTTTGGCCTTCGTGTCCTTGATGAACTTCACAATTTCACGTGCTTTTTCGGTTGGAATCCCTTGCTGAAGCTTCACCCGCTGCCGCACGGTGCCGCCGGCTGCCGGCTCAACCTTGCCGTATTCAAGCGCCTTGAGTGACACGTTGCGTTTGATGAGCTTCGACTGGAGAATGTCTATGATGCTCTTGAGTTTGTATTCGTCATCAGCCGTCAGCACGATTTCGTGGCCTTCCAGCTCGATCCGACTTTGACTGCCTTTGAAGTCAAAGCGTTGACCGATCTCTTTGGTGGCTTGGTTGATGGCGTTGACGACTTCTGCCAGATCAACCTGTGAAACGATGTCGAATGAGTTGTCCTTGGCCATAGTTGTAACCGTGGTTGGTCGTCGCCTTGTCCTTGTCGGAGGAAGCAGGTTAATGCATTAGGTGCGCGGTTGCTCCTGTCCACGTGGGACGTAGGCCGTGAAACGGGCAGCGTTGGTTTCCCAGGCGTCGAGCAGGGTGCGCACGGAGCGGCTGTCAGTTTCTAGCATGAAGTCCAATAACAGCTCCCGCAGCGCATCGCATTCCTCTGACGTAAGGGCGCGCTTGGTCAGAAAATCCCAGTTGACATGCGCGGGCGGTGCTCCGTCGTACACATAAATACAACCGCCGGTCATCCCGGCGCCAAGATTTTTTGAGGTCGGGCCTAAGATGACCACACGTCCGCCGGTCATATACTCGCAGGCGTGCAGTCCAACGCCGTACACGACGGCCGTTGCGCCGCTGTTGCGGACGGCAAAGCGATCACCGGCAAAGCCGCCGACATACAGAACGCCGCCTGTTGCGCCATAGAGTGCCGCATTGCCGAGAATGGCGTTTGCTTCCTGCTCGCCGCGCAGGGCCGGATGGGGGCGGATGACGATCTTCCCACCACTCATGCCTTTTCCGACCGAGTCATTCGCTTCACCCTGCAAGCCGACCCGCAGCCCGTCGGTCAGAAAGACCCCAAAACCCTGCCCGGCGCTGCCGGTAAAGCGCAGGGTCACGGAGGTGGGTGAGGGTGACTGGTGTCCATCGGGCTGGAACGCCTGCCTGTGGGCCATCTGCGCCAGCCAGCCGGCTAGCGTCGCCGGTACGGCGCGGTCACGGTTTGTGATGGGATAGTCGCCAACGTAGGTTGTTTGTCCAGCACACAGACTGGCCCGGACATCGTCCACAATGCGTTGGTTGAGTTCCCCCACCGAAAAAGATGGACGCTCCGTTGCCGGTGGCAGCGGCAGGGGTGGGGTCAGGAAGAACGAAAGATCAAGCCGGCGCTCCGTCAGGTACTTGGCCTGGCGCGGATTCGGTGCCAGCCGGTCAGTCCGTCCGATGGCGGCGGTCAGCGTCGGCAGCCCGGCTTTGGCCAGCCATTGCCGGACGTCATCGGCAATCGCCTCAAACCACCGCACAACATGCTCGGGACGCCCTGTGTACTTGGCCTTGCGTTTAGGGTCGTGGGTGGCAATCCCAGCCGGACACCGATTGGTTTCACAAATCCGCGCCATGATGCAGCCCTGTGCGACGAGCGCCAGTTTGCCGAAATCGAACTCTTCTGCGCCGAGTACGGCGGCTAACACCACGTCCAGTCCGGTTGCTAAGCCGCCATCCACGCGCAGGGTGACGTTGCCGCGCAGACCTTCCTCGCACAACGCCCGATGCGTTTCCCACAGGCCGATTTCCCACGGCAGTCCGGCATGCGCCATGGACATCAGACCGGCAGCGCCGGTGCCTCCATCGCCGCCGGCGACGTGGATGATGTCCGCCCCGGCCTTGGCCACACCGACGGCAATCGTTCCGAGATTGGCGCCGGCGACAAGCTTGACGCTGACGCGCACTTGTGGATGCAGGCTTTTGAGTTCTTCGATGAGTTGCTTAAGGTCCTCGATGCTGTAGATGTCGTGCATCGGCGGCGGGGAAATCAGATCAATTCCCGGAGCGGTATATCGGGCGCGTGCAATCTCCGGCGTCACCTTATGGCGCATCAACTGCCCCCCCTCACCCGGTTTTGCGCCCTGCGCCATTTTGATTTGGATTTCCTGACCTGTCACAAGGTAGCGCGCTGTCACGCCGAACCGCGCCGAACCGATCTGCTTGGTGACGGCCGTTATGCCCGTCTCAAAGTAGTACGGGTTTTCGCCGCCTTCGCCGCTGTTACTGCGCCCACCGATGCGCTGCATCGCCACGATCAAATCGCGTTGCGACTCGGCGCTGATCGCCCCAAACGACATCCCACCCGTCCCAAAGGTTTGCAGAATAGCCGTCCGAGACTGCACGGCCTCTAGTGGGAGTGCCGGCTCGTCGGTGCGTAGCGTCAGGAGATGACGTGGGCTGATCGGCTCGTTGGCCGCACCGAGCGCCAAGTACGTGGCATAGTGTTCTGGCGCCGGCCGGTCGGCACGCACAAAGGCATGGACGGCCCGTGCGCGGGCCGTGGTCATGGCATGCCGCTCGCCGCGTGTGCCCTGGGTGTCTTCCTTGAAACGAAAATGGCGCGGCAGGCGGCGCAGATCGAGCGCCTCCTGGTCACCGTTGCGGTCGGCCAACCAGGCTGCCTGGTGGGCGATTTGCCGCCGGGCAATATCGTCGAGTTCAAGTCCGCCTAGATAGCTTTCCTTGCCTGGGAAAAACGTCTCGAGAAGCTTCGGCCCGAGTCCAATCGGGGTGAAGAGCTGGGCGTTCTGGTAAGCGGCCAAAACGGAAATGCCCATTTTGGCCATGATTTTGAGTACTCCGCCGGTCAGCGCCTGAATGAGGTTGGCCTCGCGTCTATCGGGTGGTAGGGCTTCCAGCTCAGGGTGGTGACCAAACCGTCCGCACTCCAGCGCGAGATATGGAGCGACGGCCGCTGCGCCGAAACCGATGAGCATGGCGATGTGGTGCGCCGTGCGCGCTTCACCAGTGTCCATCACCAGCGCAGCGTCGAGCAGCATCCCGGCTTCGTTCAGCCCGTTGACAATCGCGCGCAGCGCCAACAAAGACGGAATGGGCGCCCGGGTCGGTCCAACCCGGCGGTCGCTGACGATGAGGACAGACGTGCCGTGTTCAGTTAGGTTGAGCGCTTGGCGTTGCAGTTCCTCGAGCGCCGTTTGTAAGCCGCGTGCGCCGTTGGCGACGGCAAAGGTGGCATCCAGTTCTGCAACGTGGACGCCCAGGCGCGTTGTCCCCACCGCGTCGCGGAGTCCGGCGACCTCGGCAAGGGACAGCACCGGGCCGTCCAGTTCGATGGCAAGCGGAGGTGGAACAAGTGTCTTAGGGGCAAAGATGTTGGGCTTGGCGCCGAGGTGGACCGTGGTGTTCATGACCCAACCTTCGCGGAGGTAGTCCACCGGCGGGTTGGTGACCTGGGCGAAGTCTTGGTAGAAAAAATCAAACAGCGGGCGTGGCAAATCAGACAGGACTGCCAGACAGGCCGTGTCGCCCATCGAACCGATAGGTTCTTTACCGGTCGCTGCCATTGGAACCAGCGTCGCCTGGACATCGTCGGCAGTGTAACCGAAGGCCACGGCGAGATGCATCGCAGTCGGTGCCGAGGGTGGCGGAAACGGCGGCAGGCGGCGCGTCCGCGGGTCGAACACCGCACCGGCAACCGTCGGCTGGGCACGCGGTTCGGTGAAACTGATGCTGCCGGAGCGTAAGTCCACGACGACGCCGGTGCCGGCGTGCAGTGCCCCTTTGGCCCGCACCTTGCCTTCGTCCACAGTGAAGGCGCCGGCCTCGGATGCTAGGTAGAAAAAGTCATTGGTCTCAACCCAGCGCCCCGGACGAAAACCGTTTCGGTCAAGCCGCGCGCCGACGACTTGGCCATCGGCAAAGACGACAATGGCCGGGCCGTCCCAGGGTTCAAGCGCCCGACCCCAGAAGGTATGGTACGGGTCGGGTTCGGCCGGGGGCATGAGAATGGCCAGCGCCTCGGCCAGACTGAGCACCCCACTGCGGTAGCGCAGTGCCTCGATCATTTCGTTGAGGCTTCCGGTGTCGCTGATGCCGGTCTGCGTCAGCAATTCGCCGGCTTCGAGTCCCAGCGACCGCTCGCGCGAAGCCGCCCAGGCGCGATTGCCGGCAATGGTGTTGATTTCGCCATTGTGGGCAATGAGCCGGAACGGCTGTGCGCGATCCCAGGCGGTTCGCGTGTTGGTGCTGAACCGGCGGTGGAAGAGGGCAAAGCGGGAGACAAACGCCGGGTGCTGCAAATCAAGGTAGAACCGGTCGAGGTCGGGAGCGCGCACCAGCGCCTTGTACACCACGGTTGTCGCGGAAAGGGAAGCAAAGAAGCAATGTGTGTCGAGTCCGAGCTTTCGCCACCGCTTACGGGTCATCTGCTTGGCGGCGTAGAGCAGGCGTTCAAACCCGGCCAGGGTCCGCGCCTGCACCGGGCGCTTGATAACAGCTTGCTTGAGGGTTGGAAGTGTCCGCTGCGCCGTCGGGCCGAGAATGGTGGGGTTGGTGGGGACATCGCGGCTTTCCAGTACGTGGAGGTCATAAAGCTCAAAGGTTTCGGTAAAGATGTCAAAGGCTTTGACGCTCACGGCGGCGTCGGAAGGAAGGAACAAAAACGCAACGGCGATGCTTTCGGGCAGATAGCCGAACAGTGCGTAAGGCAGATCAGTCATGATCCCGGCCCCGTCGCTGGTCAGTCCGTCGGCGGCACATGCACCACGGTGTTCGACGCAGCATAGAGCGTGCAGCGCCGCCGTCACCACGTGGCGCTCAGCTGCGCCGCATCGGGACGTGACAAAACCAACACCACAACTGGAGTGTTCGCTACGCATGGCACAGAGGTGATCCTTGCCTCATCCGAGGGCAACCCGAACGGTCAACAGTTGGTGCGGGCATCCCGGCGGCTTTGGTGGGGTTTTCGGGTGAGAACTATGCAGTATAGCCGATGCACAGAGCAAGACGGAAGGCGGCGGCGCACGTGATGTTCGCGCCGTCAGCGTCACCGTGGATCCGAAGCGCCGATTGCCCCGCGGCTGCGCCGCACGCTTGCGGCCTATGGTTTGGTGAACAAGCACACGGCAAAGTAGTGCTGTTCGTCCTGCCAGACGGCACGGGTCGTCCAACCGGCACGCGCCGCCATGGCCTGAAAAACGTCCAGCTCGTACTTGTAGGAGTTTTCCGTGTGAATGGTCTCGCCTGCGGCGAACGTGAACGTTTCATCGCCGATGTGCACCGTTTGCGGCTGAACGCTGACCAAGTGCATTTCGACCCGTCCGTGAATTGGGTCGTAAAAGGCACGGTGCTCAAACAACCGCAGGTCAAAGTCAGCGCCCAGTTCGGTGTTGATCCGCCGCAACAGGTTGCGGTTGAACTCGGCGGTCACGCCGCGACTGTCGTTGTACGCGGCATCAATCACCACCGGATCCTTCTTCAAATCTATCCCGATCAGGAGCAGCCCCTGCCGTCCGGCGACCTCCCCTGCTTGGCGCAGAAACATCTCGGCTTTCTCCGGTGTGAAGTTTCCGATGCTTGAACCGGGGAAAAACACTGCCCGCCGGCGGTAGTGAAATTCATTAAAGTCCGGGAAGTCCATTTCCCGTGTGTAATCCGCACAGACCGGCGTCACGCGCAGGTGGGGGTACGCCTGGGCGATTTCTGTCGCCGCCGCCAGGAGGTGCTCCTTGGAAATGTCCACCGGCACATAAGCCGCTAGGGTCGGCAAACACTCGAGCAAGAGACGGGTCTTGCGCCCGCTGCCGCTGCCGTACTCAATGAGCAACACCTCGTCCCCGAAAAGGGCTGCAATGTCCGGCGCATGCTGTTCCAGCAGGGTGGTTTCAATGCGCGTCAGGTAGTATTCATCCAGTTGACAGATCTCATCAAACAGCGCCGAACCGCGCCGGTCGTAGAAAAACTTAGCCGGAATGGCTTTGTGCGGACGCCGGAGGCCGGCAATGACTTCTTCCCGAAAGGCTGCCGGTGTTGGATGCAAATCGTGGAAGGACACAATGTAGCCGTAGGTAGCTTGGGCCACCTGGCCTGGTTGGGGATGGCTCATGATACGTCCTCCGCCAGCCGAACACCGGTAAACTGCCACCGTGCATTCGGCGGAAAGAAATTGCGGTAAGTCGGGCGAATGTGCGCTACCGACGTAGCACACGAGCCGCCCCGCAACACGATCTGGTTGCACATAAACTTGCCATTGTATTCGCCAAGCGCCCCGGCAGCCGGACGGAACCCCGGGTACGCCGTGTAGGGGCTTGCCGTCCAGACCCACACGTCGCCGTAAAAGGGCGCCGGTGCCGGTTGTGGCACCGGGTGCAGCGCGCCGGATTCATAAAAATTGCCTGTAACGGGCAACTGGCGCGCGACAACTTCCCATTCAGCTTCGGTTGGAAGCCGTTTCCCGGCCCAGCGTGCATAGGCGTCGGCTTCGTAGAAGCTGATGTGGCACACGGGTTCATCCGGGTTGACGGGTTGAAGTCCGCGCAGGGTGAACATCCACCAGTGGCCGGACTCGGTGCGCCGCCAGTAAAGTGGTGCGTGCCAGGCGCAGGTATTGACGGCCGCCCACCCGTCGGAAAGCCACAGCTCTGGCCGCCGGTAGCCCCCGTCTTCAATGAAAGCCAGGAAGTCGCCGTTGGTGACCAGTCGCGTGGCGATCCGAAACGGACGTAGCCAGACATCGTGGCACGGCCCTTCGTTGTCAAAGGCGAAACCGGTGCCGGCATGGCCGATGGCATACCGCCCGCCGTCCACGGTGTACCACGCCTCGGCCGTCCGGGCCGGTGCCGGTGGTGAGGTGGACGGTGGCAGATACGCCGGGTCGAGGGGACTGGAGGCCAGAATGGCCTTGATGTCAGTCAGCAGGAGTTCCTGGTGTTGTTGTTCGTGGTGCAGGCCGAGTTCGAGAATCGGTTGGGCCGTTGCCCAGGCCTTGCCGGTGCAGTGGCCGAGGAAGCGCTCGATGGCGGCATCCACATGGGCGCGGTAGGCGTACACATCGCGAATGGTTGGACGGGTGACCAGTCCGCGCCGGGAACGTGGGTGACGTTCCCCAACCGCTTCGTAGTACGAGTTAAACAAATAGTCGTAGCGCGGATGAAACGGTTGGTAGCCGGCGGCATAGGGTTTGAGGAGGAAGGTTTCAAAAAACCAGCTCGTGTGTGCCAGATGCCACTTCGGGGGGCTGACGTCCGGCATCGGTTGAATAACGTAGTCTTCAATTTCAAGTGGATGACAGATCGTTTCCGAAACGCTGCGAACAGAACGGTAGTAGGCTGCCCAACCGGCGCGGTCGCCAGGCGGCAAGCTAGGGTGGGCAGGATGGGTTGGGTCGTCAACGACCTGCATACGGCTTGTTGTCCTCGGGGACTGTCGGGTGTGCATACCGGGTTGCGGCGGCCACATGACCTACCTTGAGGGCAATGTTTTCACAGGCAGCCCTATCTTGCAAAACGCAGTGCGACGCCTACGGCCGCCAGCGACGTGCTGCGGTGCTGATGTCGCGCAGCCGGGCGCGTATGGCGGCGGCTTGTGCACCGAGCTTGTGCTCAACGGCAGCGCGCCGAGCCGCCACCGTCGGTTTGACCGCCGCGCCGCGCGGCGTTTCGCCGAAGTGGGCTTCTGCCTGAAGACAAGCTGCATAGACGAATTCCGCCGGCGCAGCCTGCTGAGCCAGCAGCAGCGCATATTCGTACCAGGCCGCACCCTGCGCATAGGCATCTCCGCTGTCTTCGGCTAACTGTAAGGCGAGCTGGAAACGCGCAATAGCCTGGGGAAGGTTCTGCCGCGCGGCATCCAGTCCGGCTTGGCGCGTCGCCGCACTGCTGGCCAAAACAGCGTTGCCCGCCTCTTGCGCCGCGTCAAAGGCGTGTGCGTAGCTGGCAGCAGCCTGATCGAAGGTCCGCAGGTTGAGGTAAGCATCCCCCAGCTTGAGCATCCATTCAAGTCGCTGCGCTGCAGCGGGGGGGAGGCTGCGGAGTGCTTGCTCGTAGGCTTGTGCCGCGTCTTGGGGGCGGCCGGCGCGCATGTAGGCGTCGCCGAGGTTTGCCCAGGCAATCGGTTGACCGTCGGGATCGAGGTGGACGGCGCGTTCCCAGGCTGCGACCGCGTCACTTTCCGCCCCCTGCTGCGCGGCGAGCGTGCCGAGGTTGACGAGCGCGGTGACGTTGTTCGGCAAGTGTTCATGAAAAGCTTGATAGTGACGGTAGGCTGCCTGATATTCGCCCTGCTCAATGAGCATTTGTCCGAGCATCGCCTGACTGTCGGCGTCGTATGGGTTGAGGGCGATGGTGCGCTCAAGGGCTTCGCGGGCACGCAGACGGTCGCCCGCGGCCAGGGCCGCGCGCGCCAGACGGGCCGTGATAAGGGCGTCGTTCGGATTGAGTCGGAGGGCCTGGAGCAGGTCTGAGGTGTTTGTCAGGCGCCCGCCGAGGACGAATTTGACCAGATCGAGTCCGGCCAGCAGGGTCAACCCAACGACTGCGGCCGCCAGTCCGAGCTTGTGCCAGATTGGCTTAGGTGGGGCAATGTCGGTATTGTCGGTTGCTGCGCCGTCCTGCACGAGGACGGCCGCCACGCGCGGCTCGCGAAGCTTCCACACAGCGCCGTCGAGAATGAAGTGGTGGATGTTGACCAGCGCAGTGAAAGTCAGGAAGCTGGTGGTGAAGTCCACGCCGCAGACAAGGCTGGCCACCCACGGCCCCGGCAGGAATAAGGCAATGCCAACGGCGAACAGAAACAGCGCATAGCGCCACGGACGCCATCGTGCGCCGCTTTCGCGATGGGCATAATAGGAAGTCACCCACAAGTACTGCGCCGAGTGCAGGACGGCCAACATGCCGGAGCTGTAGCGCACCTGAAGTACCGTTTTGCCGGCAAGAGCGATAATGGCGGCTGGGATAAACCACAGCGCCTGGGTTCCCAGAAGGGCAAGGGTCGGGCCTGCAGCGCGCCAACCGTGACGGTTGATCACCGTTCGTCCGATACGAACGCTTATTGTGAGGAAAAGTAGCCCGCCGACGCCGATCAGCAGGCTGGTAACCGCGGGCGGCACTCCGGCCGAGAGCAGCAGCGGATCGGCCGAACTACCACTGTTGAACGCCGTGAGCAGCATCACGTAGGGCAGGGCAAAGGCAACCCAAAGCCAGCGCGTCAGGGTCTGATCCAGCACCGTTACGCCGTTGCGGCGGGCAAACATCAGAGCAAGTCCGTAGTTTTGCCCTGTGTAGTGCCACGGACTCCAAAACACGTAGAGCGTGAACGCCCAGACAAGTAGCGGCGGGTGGGCATGAATCAGAAGCAAGGCGGCAAGGGTCAACATCGCCGACCACGCCAGAACGCGTCCATAGCGCACCCGGTCCGCCGGACGCGCACAGGCGCGATGCCACGTTGCCGCGTAGTGCGGATAGTTACAGACGAGCGCAACGGCGTAGAACGCAACGGCAAACTGCCCGGTGAAGTGCGGCTCAACAAAGTACGTTAGAAACAGCAGCGGCAGCGACCCCAACCCGCAGCCGATGAGGAGGTCGGTCGGCGCGTTATACAACCAGCGCAGGGTGCCGGTCGGCGACGGCGGTGCCGCGTCGGATGCCACAACAACGACTGGGACACTACTTGTTGCCATGCTGTCACGGTTTTCGGAAGGAGCGCCGGGAATCGGGCAGCGGTCTTTGGCGTCACTTGCTAAAGTATATGTGGGGTGTGGCGTCAAGGGCTTTCGTAACACAAATACCCGACCGTGTATAGCCGGCCAACGGCAATCGGGCGCCGGAGAGGTGCTGCCCGCGGGGCCTCGCTGCCGGTGCTGACAGGCGGTGCGGCTCGTTTTCCAAATCATCTGGGGCGGGCCGTGAGGAGCCGTGCCAGGGCCAGCGCCTGCCCGTAGTGTTGGGCGGCGAGGGCCAACCGTTCGACGAGGAGTTCACCAATGGTCGTTTGCCGTGGGTTGGGAAGATAGATGATTTTGGGGAGGTCGGCATCGGTGAGGGTGGTTTCCAATTTTGACGTGAGACTGATAACATCGCAGAAGTAGGCTTGCAGGTGCCCCGGAGTGGAAAGGGTTTCGCGCATGGTCCACTCGGCCGGGTAGTCCCAGTAGTTGGACAGCAAACCGTTGATGACGTACTCCACCCCGCCGGCCATGGTAATGAGCCACTCTCCGCAGGACCGGTTGTTGAAGTCGTGGTGGGGGAGGGGTGGACGCCAGTAGAGCGCTTCGGCCGGGAGGTCGTCCAGCACGGTTTGGCCGGCCGTCAGAAGTTGCTTGTACGTCTGTATGAGGCTGCGTAGGATCGGCATTGCTGGCTGTCGGTTGAGGAACTGTCGGTTAGGGAACGACTGGACGTCGTTGCATCTGGTCGTTGTACAACGGTGACGCCGTGGGCCGGGGTGTCGGGCGGTCACGGCAGTTGTTTCTGGCACATGCTCAAACAACTCCAGATTGAGAACATCGCCGTTGTTCGGCGGCAGTGTGTGGCGTTTGACGCTGGGTTGATTATCGTAACGGGTGAAACAGGAGCTGGGAAGTCGCTGATTGTGGATGCGTTGGCCCTGGCCGTCGGGGGACGGGTGACGGCAGATGTGATCCGGGCCGGCGAATCGCGGGCGGTTGTAGAAGCCCTGTTTGACTGTCCCGATCACCCTGACGTTGCGCGTATCCTGTCCGAAGCGGAAATCGAAGCCGGGCGCGAGTTACTCATTCGCCGTGAAGTTGCGGCGAGCGGCAAGGGGCGACTGTTCATCAACGATCAACTCTGCTCGCTGGCGACCGTGCGGGCGCTGCGTCCCTACCTGGTGGACATTCACGGGCAGGGCGATCAACAGACGCTCATCTTTCCTGCGGCGCATGGGGATGTGCTGGATAGGTTTGGGCGGCATGTGGCTCTGGCCGAGGCCACGGCGGCTGCCTTTGCTGCCTGGCAGGCGGCGCAGCGGGCGTTGGCGCGTTTTGAGCAGGCGGAGGCGGACCGCCACCGGCGACTCGATCTGCTGACTTTTCAGCTACAGGAATTAGAGCGCGTTGCGCCGCGCCCGGGCGAAGATGAGGCGTTGCAGCAGGAACGTCTCCGGCTGGCGAATGCAGAGCGGCTGGCCGCCACGGCGGCAGAGGGCTACGACCTGCTGTACGAGCGCGAGGTGTCGGCGCTGACCTTGGTGGCGCAGGCGTTGCGGCGACTGGAGTCACTGGTGGCGACCGATCCGGCGTTGGCCGACGCGGTGACGACGCTGGAGTCTGTTCGGTATAGCCTTGAGGAGGTTGCCTTCGTCCTCCGGGATTACGCGGCTGCGGTTGTGGTCTCACCGGAGCGGCTGCAGGAAGTCGAAGCCCGGCTGGATGCCCTGGACCGGCTCAAGCGCAAGTATGGCGGGACACTGGAGCGTGTGCTGGCGACGTGGGAGCAGCTTCGGGCAGAACTGGCGGCAGTTGAACAGGGGGCAGCGGAGCGAGCGCGGCTGACGGCGGAGGTTACGGCGACGGCTACCCGGTACCGAGAGGTAGCAGGGGCGTTGCGGGTTGCCCGGCGGGCAACGGCGCCGGCCTTTGAGGAAGCGCTGATGGCCGAGTTGCAGGCGCTGGCGCTGTCTCAGGCGCGGTTGGTCGTGGCGTTTGACGAGTGCGACCCGGACAACCCGGCGAACTGGACGGCGTCTGGACTGGAAGGGGTTGAGTTGTTGTTGACCTCGAATCCTGGCGAGCCACCGCGCCCGCTGGCCAAGGTTGCCTCCGGTGGGGAACTGGCGCGTGTGATGCTCGGCGTGAAATCGATTCTTGCGCCGGTGGATATTCCGCGTACGATGGTGTTTGATGAGGTGGATGTCGGCATCAGTGGGCGGGTGGCCGAGGCAGTCGGCCGCCGCCTGCGGCAGCTGGCGGAACGTCAGCAAGTCTTGTGTGTGACGCATCAGGCGCAGGTTGCGCGGTTTGCAACCACGCACCTGCGGGTTGAAAAATTTGTGGTGGACGGGCGAACGTGCGTAGCAATTACGGCGCTCGATGCGGCAGAGCGCGTCGAGGAGCTGGCGCGAATTTTGGGTGGGTCGGTGGTCACCGAGGCCGCGCGGCAGGCAGCCCGTGATCTGCTTGTGCAAAGGGGCTGAGTCGGCACGCCGACATGCTTGCTTAGTGATTGACCTCAAAGCCTTTATCGTGACAATTTTGATCCTGATTCCACAGACGGAGGAGACTGCAAATGGAACGTGAAATGAAGATTCGGGGGCTGATGATTGACCCGGCGGCCAATACGCCGATCGTTGTCCTGAAGGAAGTGGACGGTGATCAGTTGTTGCCGATCTGGGTTGGGCCGTTTGAGGCGAACGCCATCGCGTTTGAAATTGAAAAAATGGCGCCGCCGCGTCCGATGACCCATGACCTCCTGCGCAATCTCATCCTCCAAATGGATGGGCGCGTGCGGCGGGTGGTCGTCACGGAGCTGCGCAACAACACCTTTTTCGCCGTCATCGAGCTGGAAATTGCCGGTAAGATGATTTTCCTTGACGCGCGCCCGAGCGATGCCATTGCGCTGGCGCTGCGGGTGGACGCGCCGATCTTTGTTCACGAGTCGGTTCTGGAAAGCTCCACGTCGGTGGTAGTGGAGCGGGCAGAGGACGAGGAGTCCGAAAAAGCAGACGAGCTGGAGTTTGACTGGCCTGAAGAAATTGACGAATCCGATATCCGGGGGCGCGGATGACGCCGGTTTTGCCGGTGTTTTCCCGCAGCTGTCGGCGTTCTGAGCAAGGGAACACACCATGGGAATGGAAAACGGGCATGCTCCACGGCGCGTGGAGACCTGTGTGATCATTGCGGTCGCTAACCAGAAAGGCGGCGTCGGGAAGACGACCACCGCGATCAACTTGGCCGCCGGTTTGGCATTGCGCGGCCGCCGCACACTGTTGCTCGATCTGGACCCGCAGGCCAACAGTACGCTTTCGTACCTGCCGTATGAGTCGGCGGGCCTGTCGGCCTATGACTTTCTGATGGATGTCACACTCGACCCGTTGACTATTGTGCAGCCCACGCCGGTGCCGGGCCTTGATCTGCTTCCGGCGCGGATCAGCCTGGCAAAGCTGGAATCGCGCCTGGTGGGGGAGTTTGACGCGCCATACCGCCTCAAGGATCGGCTTGAGCCGCTGCGGCGGGCCTACGACACGATTGTGATCGATACGCCGCCGACCTTGGGGTTGATTACGGTCAATGCCCTGGTGGCAGCTTCGCACGTGCTGATTCCCATTCAGTCATCCTACTTTGCCATGGAGGGCACGGACGATCTGTTGGAGACCATCGAGAAGGTCAAGGCGCGTCCCAATCCCAATCTCCAGGTCCTGGGCGTCCTCATTACCCTGCACGATAAGCGAACGGCGCTGGCGCGTGACATCCACCGGCAGATTTACGAGGTGTTCGGCGACAAGGTGTTTGAAACCGTCATTTCCAAGTCGGTGCGGTTAGAGGAAAGCCCGGCGTACCGGGAATCCATTTTTACCTTTGCGCCTCAGTCAAGCGGTGCGCTGGAGTATGCCAAGCTTTGCGAGGAGGTACTGCGTCGTGTCTAAGCGCGGACTGCCATCCACGGTGCGGATGCGCCATGAGTCCCATTATGTGGAGGAACTCTGGAGCCGGACGGGCGCACCCGTCGGGCGCATGATTCCGATTGACCGCCTGGAGCCGAACCCGAACCAGCCGCGGATTGAGTTCGGCGATCTGGAGGAGTTGACCAACTCGATTCGGGAAAAGGGCGTGCTCGAACCACTTCTAGTGCGTCCGGCGGAAGTCGGCGGGCGCTTTATGATCATCTCCGGTGAACGGCGCTACCGGGCCAGCCTGCTGGCCGGATTGCGTGAGCTACCCTGCATTGAGATGAACGTGGATGACCGCGCCGTAGCCGAGATTTCGCTGATCGAGAACCTCCAGCGCAAAGACCTGACGCCGTTTGAAGAAGCCGAGGGGTTGATGGCGCTTGCGGAGCGCTTCAACTACACGCACGAGGAGATGGCGCGCAAGCTGGGCAAGTCCCGTTCGAGCATTACCGAGTCGCTGGCCATCGGCGGCCTATCGCCGGAAATCCGGGAGTTATGTCGGCAGGCCGGGATTACCTCCAAGTCAACCCTGCTGCAGATTGTGCGCCGTGCCTCGGATGAGGAGCGGCGGGCGCTGATTGCCCGCATTCGACAGTTGGGGTTGACCCGTGATGCGGTCCGCCGGACGGCAAAACCGGCTAAGCGGGCACAGCCGTTTAAGTTTCACTTTCAGGAGCCGTCGCGGGCATTTACGCTCGACCTGAAGTTTCGCAAGTCCGATGTGGATAAGGCGCAGGTTGTCGCGGCACTCAAAAAGGTCGTCGCTGCACTTGAGCAGGAGTTGGCGGAAACCGGCCGCGAGGGGGAAGCCCCGGCGTCTATTTAGCTTGTTTGGCGCGGGCTTGCAGGGCTTTGCGCTGCTGGCGGGCAAGCCACCGTGCAAAACGGTCAAGATAGGGAATCAGCGGGCGCATCAGCCATGCCCGGTAACTGGTGTCTTGTTCGCGTAGCGCAGCCAGGCCCTTGCGCACGTACTCCCGAATGAGCGGTTCATACTCGGTTTTTTTGCGGCCGCGGGTGAAGTTGAGGTGGTAATGCTGGCCCATCAGCGCCAGCAGGGCGTAGGTCAGGTTGGCACGCAGCGTCCGGCGGGCGACAAAGCGCTTCCACCAGCCCTGATGCTCCAGAAATGGCTCGAGGGCAATCTCAAACCAGGGGCCGGAGACAGATGTTTTGGGGTGGTACAGGATCGGCAGCTTCTCGCGTTGCTCGGCTGGAACGTGGGCATCCTGAATCCGGTTGACAAAGACGACACGGACGACGCCGGCCGTGTGATTGCGCGGCAGGGCGGCAAACGTGCTGTGTACCAGCTCTTCGAGATTGATGTTAATTTTGTAGGTGGCGTGGTTTTCGATTTTCATAGACACACCAGGCTGTCGTCAGGGCTGACACCGCGGGGGCATCAGACGGCTACAAGTAAATCGCAATTGATCGCGCCAAGGCAACTCAGCCTAGGGGGAGGACGAAACCAAGAAGCAACAAAGCCCTGAAAGAAAGCCATGCTAAGGAGGTCGGACATGGCGCGGGATCTTGTCGCAGAGTTTCTGGCGTATCTGCGGGTGGAGCGGGGGCTGGCGGCCAACACACTGGAAGCCTACGGGCGCGATCTGGCAAAGCTTGCCCAGTTTGCCACCGGTCGCCAAAAGGACATTAGTACGCTGGAGCGGGCGGATGTGGCGGCGTTTGTAGAGTCGCTGTTTGGAGCGGGATTGGACGCGCGCTCAGTGGAGCGGGCGCTGGTGGCGATACGCAACTTCTACAAGTTCCTTGTTTTGGATGGCCACCGGCGCACCGATCCGACGGTGACCCTGGCGCAGCCTAAAAGTTGGCAGACCCTGCCGAAGTTTCTGACACCGGAGGAAATGGAGAAGCTACTCCAGCAGCCGGACATCACAACGGAGGTCGGCGCGCGCGACCGTGCCGTGTTGGAGCTGCTCTATGCAACAGGGCTGCGTGTATCGGAGTTATGTAGTCTCAAAATCGGCGATGTCAACCGTGATGTCGGGTATCTAGTTTGTCTCGGCAAGGGAAGCAAGGAGCGCCAAGTCCCGATTGGACGGTCGGCGCTGACGGCGGTGACCCGTTATCTGCAGTTCCGCGCTGCCCGGCGGGACGACCAAAGTAACCGGTACTTGTTTGTGACAGCGCGCGGCCGTCCCCTGACGCGCCAGGCCTGTTGGAAGATGGTCTCAGAGTACGGCAAACAGGCCGGGCTGGGTGTGGTGACACCGCACATGATCCGCCACACCTTCGCCACGCACCTGTTAGAGCACGGCGCAGACCTGCGTTCTGTCCAGTTGCTCCTTGGGCATGCCGATCTGGCCACAACCCAAATCTACACCCACGTCACCTCAGAGCGTTTACGCGAGACCTACCGAAAGTTCCACCCCCGCTCATAGGCCACCGCAGGACGACCGGTGTGTGAATGCCCGGCGCCCCAGGCTCAGAGAGAGACCACGGCTTCACACCCCCGGCAAGGGGTTCACTGGCCCCGCGAAAGCAGATGGGATACGTAGGCGATGCCAAACAGCGTCCCAACAGTGAGGATGAAAAAGCAGATGACGGAGATGATTTGACCGACGACGTTCCACATAGTGCGGGCCCTTCGGCTTACATTTGGTGATCGGTGGACGCATGACTAATGTACTGTGTTTTGTGTGGCGTCACAATTTGATTCTCACGGGAAGAACACGCAATGCAGACATTGATTCTGGCCGGCGGCAAGGGGACACGCTTGCGCCCGCTCACCCTGCACACGCCGAAGCCGATTGTCCCGATTGCAAATCGGCCCTTTTTGTACTACCAGCTTGATTTGCTACGTCCGTTAGCGGTGAATGGTGTGATGGAAGTGTTGTTGAGCTTGTCATACCAGCCGCGCAAGATCGAGGCTGTGCTGACGCATGAGGCCCTGGGTGACATTGTCATCCGTCCGGTGGTTGAACGTCAGCCGTTGGGAACGGCCGGTGCTATGCGCCATGTACGGCCGCAGGTCACCGGGACGCTCCTGGTGCTCAACGGCGACATCCTGACGGATATTGACCTGCGACCGGTGCTGGATCGCCACCGGGTGCGGCGCGCTGCCGTGACACTGGTGTTGGTGCAGGTTGCCGATCCGAGTGGGTACGGCGTGGTGGAACTTGAGTCTGACGGCCGCATTCGGGCCTTCCACGAAAAACCAAGACCAGGTGTGACAGATGCTAAATCTGTCAATGCAGGTATTTACTTATTAGAACCTGAAGTATTGGATCTGATCCCTGGGGGTTGTGAGTATTCGTTTGAGTACGATCTGTTCCCACGGCTGCTCGCTTCAGGGTTGCCGCTGTACGGGGATGTGACCGATGCTTACTGGCTTGATATCGGGACTCCGGAGCGTTACCGGCGCGCCAATGCGGATGTATTGGCCGGGCGACTGCGGCGCTACCCCCCAGAGTCATCCCCGGCGTTGACGCCCGACGGTTCGGTGGTAGCCGCCGAAGCTATGCTCAAAGCCGGGGTATCGGTTGTCCGTTCGGTGATCGGGGCCAACTGCTATTTGGCAGATGGGGTGCAGGTGGTGGACAGCGTGGTGCTGGCCGGTTCACGCTTGGCAGAGGGGGCGGTGGTGTTGTCCTCGGTGCTGGGGCGGGGCGTCCATATCGGCGCCGGCAGTGTCCTGCACAACGTGGTGTTGGGCGATAAGTCAGTCGTGACCGACTTTTCCCGGTTGGGTTGATTCGAGTCGCACCAGCGTGAAACGTCCGGCTTGGCCGAGTGACGTCAGGGTATAGTCCGACGACCGAAGAGCCGCCAGGCGGGCCGTAGGAACGACGACCAACAGACCCCCGCGTTCGGCGACGGCAGCAGCAACGGCTGCCGGGTTAGGTAGTTGGTAGGGTTCACGGGCGGCATCACAGCAACTTGTCTGTGCCGGGTTGTAGAAAACAGGCGCATACTCACGGCAGCCAAAGAACGTCACCAACTCACCCGGTCGCGCTGTCCGGTCAATGACGCTGCAGATCCCCTTGCTGGAAAACTTCGCTTCAATGGCTGGAAAGTACGTGGTCAGCCAGAGGACGAGTCCCAACATGCCTCCGGTGAGGCAGAAGAGTGTGTGTGCCGGCTGCCGAACATACAGCGCGCCTACGCCAAGCCCGGTGAGAAGCAATCCGCCGGCAAAAAAGGGTACTGCATCTAAAGTCTGTTCTAGTAAAATTTTATGAATGGCAATTTGAAGTCCGATGTAGAGTCCAACCTGTGTCAGTCCAGCGACGCCGACCCACAGTGTGCGCACACGTGCCGATAGACTCCAAAAGCCGTATGCGGCGAGAATGCCGCCGAACGGTAGGGCTGGTAAGATGTAGCCGGGCAGTTTGGAGCCTGAGAAACTGAAGAAGAGGAGCGGGAAAGTAAAGGCAGCTAAAGCTAGCTGAGTCAGCGTTTGACTTGCTTTTTCAAAGGTGCTTTGACAAGTTTCTTGGGACGTGTGCTCAACGTCATTCGCGCGCCATAGGTGCCGCACGTTGCGGTACAGTGCAACGAGGAGAAACGGCGTCCAGGGCAACATTCCCAGGATGATGACCGGTCCGTAGTAGTACACCGGTCCTGGGTGGCGAAAGCGGTTTGACGTGAAGCGCTGGAAGTGGTGGGCGATGAAGAATTCTGCAACAAAGGTCCACCCATGCCGAACGATGACGGGAACATACCAGACGCCGGCAACAGCTGCCGTGATGAGCAGCCCGCTGAGGGGACGCATGGTGCGCAGAAAAGCCCGTGGATGCCGGCGTATGTCCGGTGTGAGCAGTGCATAGACGAGCAGACTGCCGAATGGTAGCACGATGCCAACTAAACCCTTAGCCAACAGGCCGATACCGAGGAAAACATAAAACAGTACCCAAGTTAGAGATGCGGCGGTGGTCCGTTCCTGTCGGGCGGCCATATAATGCAGGTAGAACATGAATAGTGATGCTGTAACTGACAGATTGAGAATAGCTTCAAATGTAGCAGCTCGTCCGAACGCCAGCATGAGCGGGCTGGTTGCCGTCACCAGCGCCGCCGTCCATCCGAGTTCAACCGGTCGCAGGCCGGTAAGGATCAGAACGGTCAGTGTTGCGGCAATAGCCGACGGCAGGCGCGCGCTCCACTCGTTGACGCCCACAACTTGGTAGCCGAGGCCGATGAGCCAGTAGAGGAGGGCCGGCTTCTCAAACCAGGGTGTTTCACCGAGCGTTGTGGTGATCCAGTCGCCGTGGGTCCACATTTCCCAGGCAACACGTGCATAGCGTGGTTCGTCCGGCCCGATCAAACCAACACTGCCCAGTTGCCAGAAAAAGGCAACGCCGCAGACAAGCGCTAGAAGTTCAAGTCGGATGGGCATCAACGGCGGTACCGGTAAAGATGCATGCGCCATAGCCGAAGTGTTTCCGAGAGACACAGCGGATGCTGTGCCGGCGAAGCAATCGGAGGGAGGCAATCGGGTCGTGACCCAAGCGCCAACCTGCGGGGACACGGGTGCGCCTGCTGCCTTCCTGAACCGGCTGCTCTGTAGACCCCGATTGTACCGAGACTACAACACCCTAACCACAACAACGCCTGTGCGTGCTTGCGTCAGTTGTCGGCAGATACTGGCGGTACTCACCGGCATCGTCTCGGCTCTGTTCGGCTACGCCGAATCAGATCGGAATGCCGAGCCCGGCACTGGACCACCCGACTACCCCAGGCCATCCGGTGCAGAGGTCGGCGTAAGACGGGAACACCGGGCAAAGCTGCCTCCGGTGCGTCACCGGGGCCGGACGCTTCAGGGGCGAATCGGCATAACGGTCAACGGTACCGGTGTGGTAGGTTACGGACACCTGCACCGTGATTGCCGGTCTTCCGGCCGGATACCGGGGTGCAGGCTGCCCGCGGCAGGACCGGTGCATTAGAACCGGTGCATTAGAAGGGAACATCGTTGTCCTCAACAGCGGTTTCGGGTGCCGTCTCACCAGTTGCGCTGCCTGCCCGTTCAGAACGGGCCTCCCCCTCACCACGTCCGCCCATCAGATGCAGCTCCGTCGCCGTTACTTCGAGTGTGATGCGGGGGATGCCTTCATTGTCCCGCCACTCGCGCGCCGTCAGGCGACCCTCCAGATACACGGGGCTTCCCTTTTTGAGGTATTTGTTGGCCGTTTCGGCCAAGTGACGCCAGGCGGTGATGCGAAACCATGTCGTCGTCTCCGTCTGTTCGGCGTCGCCCTGTCCCTTTTTGCGTTCGGTCGTGGCAACGGAAAAGGTACAGACGGGCACCCCCTGGGGGGTGTAGCGTAGCTCTGGGTCGCGGCCAAGGTGTCCGTAGATGATGATTTTGTTGAACGACATTGTGGTATTTTTCTCACCAAGGGGCGCGCGTTACGGCAGATGCGCTTTGAAAAAGCGCAGGACCCGGTCCCAGGCATCGTAGGCGGCGTCTGCGTGATAGACCTCCGGACGCGTGTCGTTGAAGAAGGCATGCTGAGTACCGGGATAGGTGTGGAACTCGTAGGTTTTGTTGTGGCGGTCGAGTTCCTGGCGCAGTGCGGCGATGGTCTCGTGCGTCACGAAGGAATCGTTTTCGGCAAATAGGCCGAGTACCGGGGCCGATAACTTGGCGAAGTCAGGCTTGACGTTTGGGTGAATACCGTAGAAATCCACACAGGCCCCGATGTCGGGGTTCTCGCAGGCGGCGTACAGGGCGAGTTGCCCGCCCATGCAGAAGCCGACGATACCGACTTTAGGGTGTCCCTGCGTGGCGGGATGCACCAACAACGCCTGGACAACGGCCCGCAGCCGTTCGGCCGTGGTCGCAATGTTGAGCGCCATCATGAGTTTACCGGCCTCGTCGGGTGAGGTGGTGGCCTGGCCGTCGTAGAGGTCAGGTGCGAAGGCTGTGTAACCGGCCGCAGCAAAGCGGTCGGCGACAGCTTCAATATGGGGCACCAGGCCCCACCATTCCTGCAAAACGATGACGCCCGGCCCGCCGTCTGCTGGCGTGCTCAGGTAGCCTCCAACGGTGAGGTGGTTTGCCGTGAGTTCAGTTCGTTGTCCAGCCATGAGGATGCGCCTCCACAAGTCAACGTAGGGAAATCCCGGTGTATGGGCGCGGCGGCAGGCCAACCGGCGCCGCGTCCTGGCTAATCGGTGATCTGGGCCTTTTGCAATCGGCCGCTGAAATCAACGTAGAGCGTTTTCCATTCCGAGAAAATGTCCAGCGCCTGTAAGCCGCCTTCGCGGTGCCCGTTGCCGGTGCCCTTAGTGCCGCCAAACGGCAGATGAACTTCGGCCCCAATCGTCGGAGCGTTGACATAGCAGATGCCGGTCTCAAGGTCACGCATGGCGCGGAAGGCCCGGTTGACATCGCCGGTGTAAATCGAAGCCGACAGCCCGTAGTTGACGCCGTTGGCGATGCGGATGGCGTCTTCAAAGTCGTGGCAGGGAATGACCGCCGTGACGGGCCCAAAGATTTCCTCCTGTGCAATGACTGCCGCAGGGTCTACTTCGCCGAAGACGGTCGGGGCAATGAAGTAGCCATGTGCCAGATCGCCGTCGGTGAGGCGCAGACCGCCGCAGAGCAGTTTGGCTTTGTCACGTGTGCGCCCAACCTCAATGTAGTGTAGCACCCGTTCCAGTTGATCCTGATTGACGACTGGCCCGACGTCAGTCGCCGGATCGCGCCCGTCGCCGACGCGCAGCGCCCTGGTGCGTTCGACGAGCATGTGGGTGAACTTCTTGAGGACTTTCTTGTGGACGATCAGCCGCGACGCAGCCGTGCACCGCTGACCGGCCGTGCCAAACGCACCCCATATCGCTCCTTCAACGGCGAGGTCGAGATTGGCGTCGTCCAGGATGATGATGGCGTTTTTGCCGCCCATTTCCAGACTGCACTTCTTGCCTTTGTCGGCCGCCTGCATGGCAATGAGCCGCCCGACCTGGGTCGAGCCGGTAAATGATACCAGGCGAATCGTCGGATGCGTCACCAGCGGGGCGCCGGCCGTTTCGCCGTATCCGGTCACCATATTGACGACACCGGGTGGAAGGCCGGCCTCTTCAAACGCCTTCATAAAACGGTAGACCGACAGGGGTGTATCTTCGGCCGGTTTGATCACGACCGTGTTGCCACACAGAATGGCCGGGAAAATTTTCCACGAAGGAATGGCGATCGGAAAGTTCCAGGGCGTGATCAGTCCACAGACGCCAATGGCGTCGCGCACCGTCATGGCGAACTTGTCGGGGAGTTCGGAGGTTGTCGTCTGTCCGTAGAGACGGCGGCCTTCGCCGGCGACAAACGCGGCCATGTCAATGGCCTCCTGCGTGTCGCCGCGCGTTTCTTTGAGGATCTTGCCCATTTCGCGTGTCATATCCTGCGCGATGGCTTCTTTGTCGCGGATTAGGATCTCACCGACGCGAACGATATATTCGGCGCGTTTGGGCGGTGGGACGCGTCGCCATTTCGGGTAGGCCTCGGCTGCGGCCTCGACGGCGACGGCGACATCCTCGGCCGTGGAGTGGGGGAAGTAGCCGACAATGTCGCGGGTGTCGGCCGGGTTATAGTTGGCAAAGGTTTCTCCATTCTTAGCGGGAACCCATTGGCCACCGATGTAGTTGGCGTAGGTCAGCGGCGCGGCGGTTTGGTGAGCAGGAGCAGAAGAAGCTTTCTTGGTCGGCATGGCAGTGTGTGTATCCTCCCGGCGGTGGGGATGTCTGGCGCGATGGTTGTGTGGGCCATGTGGGTTTAGCGAGGACATGGCAGCCGGTGCAAGCAAATTTTTCATCGAGCCATTTTTGCGGGTGGGTCGGCTGTAGGCGATGTGCTACGGCCGCTCCGTGCTGAGGGTCATGGCAGCTGAGGCATTGCCCACGCCGCTCGCGTACCGGCAGGTCTGGTTTTTGGCGCGATACATCACAGGTGGCGGCTACCGGCCGCGGTCGCTTGCCGGTGCTCGACAGGTAAGACAACCCGGCGATGACCAGCGCGACGACGGCGGCAAAGAGGGCGTCGCGTTTTTGGAAGCGGAAAGCCATGTGGTAGGGAGCTGACGGGAGCCGGCTGAGGGTTCAGACGGTGCGTTGGTTTGGAGTCTGCGGTGCCTGGCAGCAGACCCTGTGCCAAACATACACCAAAGGTTCGCTGCCAAACAAAAGGCGGGCGTCACGGTGGACGCCTGCCTGCCGCCGCCAAAAGTGCCGGTTAGTTGCGGTCCAGTGGGACAACGAGAAACAGGTTGACACCGCCACGGTAAATGCGCAGCAAGACCTCGCCGTGGCTTTGGCGCACGGCGGCGTCAAACGCCGTGACGCTGGAGACGGGTTGCTGGTTGACCTGGAGGATGATGTCGTCGCGTTGGAGTCCAGCTTCGGCGGCCGCGCTAGATGGCTGGACGGCACGGACAACGACCCCACCTTTCAGGTTGAGGCGGGCGCGCACGGCCGGCGCAAGCTCGGCAACAACGACACCTGCCAAAGCGCTGCCAGCCGGTGTGGTGGCGGGCGGCTCGTTATTGTTACCGGGTTCTCTGGCCAGTGGCTGATCTTCGGGGAGTTCGTCGAGGGTGGCGGTCAGTTCGCGCGGCGCTTTGTTGCGGAGAATTTTGAGTTTGACCGTCGTGCCGGGTGGTGTTTGGGCAACCGTTAGGCGCAGGGTGCGGAGGTCGCGGACGGGCTGCCCCGCAAAGGCCACGATGACATCGCCGGGCTGAAACCCGGCCTTAGCCGCCGGGCTATCCGGCGCCACATCGGTGACGACAACGCCCCGTTGATCCGGGACGCCGAATTGTTTGGCGAGGGCCTCATTGAGGTCCTGGAGGGTAACGCCCAGGTAGCCGCGTACGACGCGCCCCTTGGTGATGAGCTGCTCCATGACAAGCCGTGCCATATTGATGGGCACGGCAAAGCCAATGCCCTGGTTCCCCTGTGCACCGCGTGCAATGATGGCCGTGTTGATGCCGATGAGCTGCCCCTGAAGGTTAATCAGAGCGCCTCCGGAGTTACCGGGGTTGATCGCGGCGTCGGTTTGGATGAAGTCTTCGTAGGTTTCGATGCCGAGGTTGCCGCGACCAAGCGCACTGATGATGCCAAAGGTGACGGTTTGACCGAGGCCGAAGGGGTTGCCGATGGCGAGGGCAAAGTCGCCGACTTGGACTTGATTGGAGTCCCCCAGCGGGATGACCGGTAAGTTGGTTTCCTCGACTTTGAGAACGGCAATGTCGGTTTTGGGATCGGTGCCGATGAGTTTGGCCCGGAGGCTGCGGCCGTCAGCGAAGGTCACCTTGATGTCGCTCGCGCCGTCAATGACGTGGTGGTTGGTGAGCAGGTAGCCATCGGCACGCACGACGACTCCGGAGCCGAGACTAGTGGCGGGCTGGGGGCGTTGCAGCTCGGGGCCGAAGATATCTGGAAAGAAAGGAAACTCAAAGCCCGGAGCCAGCGGACGTTGTGGGGCGCGGGTTGTGGAGATGTTGACAACGGCCGGGAGGGTGGCTTTGACAACGGCCGAAAAGCCACTGGTGGCGAGGGCTTCACCGCTGTGCGCCGGCAGTCCGGGCGGTGGGGTGGGGGGAGGGCTGTCCGTCCGTGGGGTAAACCACCGGGCAGCAGCCGTTCCTCCGATGCCGCCGAGGAGCGCCGCCGTGATGAGGAGTGTCACGGCAAGCCAGGTTTTGATGTGGAGGGCGTGGCGTGCCAGGGTTTGGAGTGGTTGGGGGATATGTACTATCGTCTGATAACGAGTCATGACTTTCTATCTCCTTGCGCGTACCCTGTAGCGGGCGTCTTAGGCGTACGTCACCCTGAAGAGGCCACCGGGCTGAAGCCGGTTCGGTCGCCGGCTCGGTCAGTCCGGCGGCGATGATTGTTTAGCGAAACACGTTCTGTCCAACGAACGGCAATGCGAAAAGTTCCGTGTCCCAACGGAGTAAGGACAGTGTTGTGAGAACGGTTTTGTGACAACCGGTTCGTTAAAACAGTTCTGCCTCTCCAGGAGGCGCGGTGTCCGGTGGCGGGAAGACACGCCGGAAGATGGCATCAACGTGACGCAGGTGGTGTGGCAGGGTGAAGATCCGGGTCAGGTCTTCCGGTGTGAGTAGGCGTTGCACATCCGGATCGCGGCCGACCAACGTCTGAAAATCAGCGCCGTGATCCCACGCTGCCAGGGCCAGCCGTTGGACAATGGCGTAGGCGGCTTCCCGTTCCAACCCACGGCGGACGAGTTCGAGCAGGAGTGTTCCGGAAAAGATCACGCCGCGCAGGCTCTCCAGGTTGGCGCGCATGCGGTCTGCGTCCACGACCAGTCCCTGCACCAGCTCCGTGGCTTTGGCAAGCATGTAATCGGCAAGGATGCAACTGTCCGGCAGGATAATGCGTTCGACGCTCGAATGTGAAATATCGCGTTCGTGCCAGAGGGCAATGTTTTCCAGTGCTGCCTGGGCGTTGGCGCGGAGAATGCGCGCCAGCCCGCAAAGTTGCTCGGCGACGATGGGATTGCGTTTGTGTGGCATCGCCGACGAGCCTTTCTGGCCCGTACCGAAGGCTTCCCGCACTTCGCGCACTTCGGTGCGTTGTAGATGACGGACCTCAAGCGCCAGTTTTTCAATTCCGGCACCGATGAGGGCCAGGGTGGTAAGGAGTTCGGCGTGGCGATCGCGTTGGACGATTTGGGTTGAGATCGGGTCGGGTGTGAGTCCGAGGCGGGCACAGACGCGCGCTTCAACTTCCGGGGGAAGGTGGGCGAATGTGCCGACCGCACCGGAGAGCTTGCCGACGGCAACGGTGTGGCGTGCCTGCACCAGGCGTTGCCGATTGCGCTGCGTGTCGGCGTAGTACAGCGCCAGCACCAGCCCGAAGGTTGTTGGTTCGGCGTGGACGCCGTGCGTGCGTCCGATCATTACGGTGTCCTTGTGTTCGTAGGCGCGCGTCTTGAGCGCGGCGGCAAAGGCGTCCACGCGCTGCACGAGAAGGTCGCAGGCGTCGCGCAGGAGTATGGCCTGGGCGGTGTCCACGACATCTGACGAGGTGAGTCCAAAGTGGATATAGCGGGCGGCGGGGCCGATGGCTTCGGCGAGCGCCGTTGTGAAGGCAATAACATCATGGCGTGTGGTCTGTTCCAGTTCAGCAATGCGGGCAACGGAGAACCGGGCCTTGGCGCGGATGTCCGCCAGGGCGGCGGACGGAATGAGGCCAAGTTCGGCCTGGACCTCGCAGGCGGCGAGTTCAACGGCGAGCCAGGTGGCAAAGCGCCGTTCGTCACTCCACAGAGCGGTCATTTCAGGTAGCGCGTAGCGGGCAATCATGGTAGCGCGTAGCGTGCAATCAGGATTGGGTCGGGGCAAGGGTTGGTTCAAATCGGTACAGGGCGTCCCGAATGGCGTCGGGAAGCGTCTGCGCCGTGCGGGTGTGGGGATCGGTGTAAACGTAAATGAGTTCGCCGCCGGTCAAACACGTTGCTTGGCGGTACACCGCCAGGGCGTAGGTCATGCTTGACCGCCCCAGCCGGACGCAGCGAACGGCAATGTCCAGCAGGTCGTCAAAATGAGCCGGGGCATAATATTCAACGGTGGCTTTGACCAGGAAGAGATCGGCGGCGTCGGTGACAAAGTCCCCCGGATAGCTCATTCCGGCGGCGCGCCAGTATTCCGTCACGCCGACGTCGAAGTAGGTCAGGTAATGGCCGTTGAAGACGACCCCCTGACGGTCAACTTCGGCCCAGCGGACGCGCAGCGGATAGGTGAAGTGAAAGTCGGAGCGAGGCCGTGGGTGACGTGTCACAGCGTGTACCAGTGTGGCAATCCGTCAGGTGGTGTAACGGTGATAACTGCTTCCCAGTCGCGGTGTACGGTGTGGCCCGCCAGCGCCTGCAGGGCGGCCAGGCGGGCCAGCGCCGGGTGGTTGTTCTGGCGACTGAGGTGGGCCAGGACGATGTGGGCAGCGTTGCCGTCAAAGTCTTCCCGTAAAAAGCGGGCCATTTCATCGTTGGAAAGGTGGCCGAGCCGGCCGGCGACGCGCTGCTTGAGTTCCCACGGGTAGGGTCCGGCGCGGAGCATGTCACCGTCGTGGTTCGCTTCAAGAATGAGCGCCTGGCAGCCGACGAGGCGGTGCGCGACCTGAGGTGGGATGTAGCCGAGGTCGGTGACAATGCCCAGTTTGACACCGCCGGCGGTTGCCGTAAAGACAAATGGTTCGGCGGCATCGTGGGGGGCAGCAATTGGCATCAGGGTGAGGTCGCCGAGGACGACCGGTTGTTCGGGCGCGAGTGGGTCAGCCCAGCGGATGGCGGCAGCCTCCTTTTCCGGCAGGCGTAAGTGGCGCCGGGCTGCCGGGGCAATAAAGACCGGAAGGTTCAGTTGCCGGGCCAGGACTGATAGACCGCCGACGTGGTCGCTGTGTTCATGGGTGATCAAAACGGCGGTCAGGCGGGCCGGGTCAAAGCCAACGGCGGTCATCCGGCGGACAAGGGCGCGGGCAGACAGGCCGGCGTCGATGAGGACCGCCGTCTGGGCCGTTTCGATGAGGGTGGCGTTGCCGGTGCTGCCACTGGCAAGGATGGTAAAGCGCATGGCCGTATTCGGCGTGGAACGTTAAGCCGCTACATGAACTGTTGAACGTGAAACGTGGCGTGGGACGTGGAGCCAGTTCGATTGCAGGCCAAACCGCCCCAGCGGCCCCAGGGCAAGGGCTGAGAAGGTTTGGCCGGCAAAGATTTCCTTGGCCAGCCGTTGCACGTCAGCGTGGGTGACGGCCTGAATGTCTCGCGCCAGGGTTCGGTTGCTAAAGACTTGACCAAAGGTGATGTGCTGATACCCGTTCTGATTGGCGCGGACGCTGGCGCTGTCGCGTCCGAGATAGAGTCCGGTAAGGTGCTGGGCTTTGGCCAGCGCAACCTCATCGGCAGTCAAGTCACCGTGGGCGACGGCGGCGACCTCGCGGATGATGGCCTGGACGGTCCGCTTGAGATGGCGTGGGGCAACGGCCGCATAGATGAGGAACACGCCGGCATCGCGGTAGGCCATGGTGTCGGCATAGATGTTGTAGGCGAGACCGGCTTCTTCACGGATGCGGAGAAAGAGCCGTGAACTGAGTCCGCCGCCGAGCAGGGTTGTCAGGAGGGTGGATGCCGTGCGTTCCGGGGCCAGCAGCGCCGGAGCGGGCAATCCGAGCAGGAGGTGGACTTGCTCGAAGTCACGTTCCTGGTTGAGACAGAAGGTCAGCGCGCCGACACAAGGTTCAACCTGTTGATAGTCAGATGGTTGCGGTGCAGCCGTGAAGTATGTTCGGGCCGCTTCGAGAACATCATCAGGGGTGACATGGCCGGCGACCGACAGGACGAGCTGCCGGGGGTGGTAGGCCAGTCGGTGAAACCGGCGCAGGTCGTCCGGTGTGAGGCGGCGCAGCGTGCGGGGGGTGCCTTCAATCGGGCGTCCCAGGGGGTGATGCGGGAAGAAGTTCGACAGAAACAGTTCGAAGATGAGTTCTTCGGGGTTGTCGGCAATCATCTTCATCTCTTCCAGGATGACGGCGCGCTCGCGCTGGAACTCGGTTTCGTCAAAACGCGGTGCACAGAGCAGGTCGGCCAAAAGGTCAAGCGCCTTGGGCCAGTCCAGGTCAAGGGTTTGAATGTAGTAGTTGACACCTTCCATCATGGTCGCGGCTTCGACGCAGCCGCCGAGGCGGTCACTTTCGACGGCAATCTGCCGGGTCGTCCGCCGCGCGGTGCCCTTGAAGAGCATGTGTTCAACAAAGTGGCTGATGCCGTTGAGCGCTGCCGGTTCGTGGCGCGCGCCGATGCAGCTCCAGACGGAAAGTGCCACGGCGCGGACATGCGCCATCGGTTCGACGATAACCGTCAGTCCGCTCGGCAGTGTTGTGCAGTGGCGTCCGCGCTGCCGTCCGGCCCGACGCGGCGTGGTCAGGTGTGCCGGAACATAGGGTGGAGACTGGGTGGGGGTAGTGTCTGGGGTTGGGGTCGGTGGAATGGCTTTCTTCACAGGGCAATCGTCGTGGGTTTGGTCAGGGTGAGGCGGACAATGGTTCCCTGCGGCAGACGGATGTCGTTACCGTGGGTGAGCAGCACACCGCCGAGTGCGCCGCCGCCGAGCGCGCCGGCTGCCGCAGCTTTGGGACCGCCACTCAGGATCACTACTCCGGCACCGATGCTGCCCAGCCAGCCGCCGTGGATGGCATTGTTGACGGTCCGCCGACCTGACCGGCCGCCGGAGACGGTGCCGTCACGGTCGGCGTGCAGGCGCATTTCGAGCTGGCTGTCATCAATGGAGACGACCTTGGCCACCATGGGTTGGTGGCCAAGGTCGGTGACAAGGGTATCAAACACCAGCCGCAGGCGCGCCGGGCGCTGCGGCATCCTGGCCGGACTGACGGCGGCAACCACGCCGTGAACTTCCGTGCCGCGGGGAAGGACGAGCGTCCCGTCGTCGAGGCGCACCGATGATTTTAGCTGGGCCGTGACCTCGTCGCCGGGACCGTTGATGCGGGTGTGGACGGGGGTCAGCAGTTCGAGGACGAGCAGCGTGCCGGCCGGCAAGGTCACGCGCTGGCTCCCAGATGGGGCGATGGTCCGGGGGCGCGTGGCCGCCGGGTCGGGTGCGATCTGTCCGCGCACATCCGGGCTACTGCCGGCGAGGACGAGGGCCGCGCTCAGTGCCAAGCCAACAAACAAACGCCCTGTCGCGCAATGCGGATGGGTCGGACGCAGGGGTAGGCGAGGAGAGCGGTCGTGATGATGCGGCATAAGCAGAACCTCGGTACGGCTTAGGGATCACAAGGGACAGGAAACGTTACGCGTGGCGCAAAAACTCCTGGAGGCCACCGAGCTTGAGCCGGAATAACTCCTGTTCATCCGGTGGGCAAAAGAGCATCAGATCGGCAATGAATGTTTCGTAAAAGGCATCGGGATTGAAGGCCCGCAGGACTCGCGCGCGTTCGGCATGGCGAATATCCTCGAGAGCAGCAAGGAACATTTCGTTCAGTGGGCGGTTGCGCTGGCCGGCCTGGTGGTAAGCCCAGCCGGCAATGATTTCCGCCACCCGCTCGCGTGGGAGCGCAAACGGTGGTTCGGTACGGAGCAAAAGCGACAGGGAGTCGCCGACCACAAGCGGCGCTTTTTGGTCATCGAGATAGGCTAAAAGGTCGTCAATGGCAGCATCGACGTCTGGGTTGCCGGTTGGTTTAACGGGGTTCGGCCGCCGTTGCGCCTGCTCCGGGCGGGGTGGCGGCAGGATTGTGTCCGAAGCTGGCAGCTTTCCGGTCGTGATCGCCGGATAGGCGCCGGTGCTGCGGGTCACCGTGGGCGCTGTTGCCAAACGACCCGTCGTGTGCGCCAGACGGTTCTGGAACAGCTGTTGACGCAGGTGCTCGTAGTGGTGTGCGATGTGCCGGAAGGCCTCATCAATTTCCCGGCGGAGTGGCAGGGGTGCCGTCAGGAAGCGATCCGGGTGAAAGCGGCTGGCGAGGCGCAGATAGGCGGCGTTGAGGTCTTCCAGGGAGGCACCGTGGGCAATCTGGAACAGGGCGTAGGGGTTACTGAGGCGGAGGCGTGCCCAGAGGTCGTCGAGTTGTGCCCGCAGCGCCGCATGGTCTGGGGCATAGGCCGGCAGGGCCTGGGAGACGGCAGCGGAGGCGGACAGCGGGATGGGCGGGCGCAGCACTGCCGGAATTTCGAGCTTGCCGGTGTCATGGGACACGGTCGGCGGGTCAGTTTGTTCCAGGACGCCGGCCGAAAGCAGACCGAACAGCGCCTTGAGGGTGGTGGCGGGGGGAGCGCCGGCGATGATCAGCAGGTGCAGCAGGTCAAGTGGTTGCGTGATGAGTTCAAGTAGTTGGCGTTCGAACGGCTTGAGGGTCATGGTTTGCAGGCGCAGGAGCGGCGACGATGCGGGGGCAATAAAGCGGTTGAGGTCGCCGAGTCCGCGCCGGATGATACCAAAGTCCTCGATGCGTCGGACGCCTTCCAGAATGATGCTGGCCGTGGTGAGCTTGAGCTTAAGTTCCTCGGCGACACGCTGTTCACCGGCGATAAAGGTAAACGTGCCGGTCGTCCAGTTGAACACTGAGTAAATGATGTCAAGGATTTGAAAGGTGATGTTCGTCAGGAGATCGCGTTGGGACATCAGTCCGGCTTCAACCAGGGCCTGTCCGAAACGTTTTCCGGTAGCCGTTTGGGCGAGAACCTGGTCGAAATCGGCCTGGGTGATGAGTCCCTGGCGCAGCAGGGCTGCACCAATGCGGTCTGCGGGCTGGTTGCTGGAAGCAAAAACGATATTCCCGGTTTCAAAGTAGATTTGCTTTTGTTCGTCGCCACGCTTGAGTAGGAGCTCGCCGGTGAAACGCTCACCGTAGGCGCGGCGGATCAGGTCGGGGACGCCGACGGCAGTCAACTGGCCGGTGGTCGGGGTGAGTGTGCCCGGGGCAGATGTTGGGGCGGTGTTCAGTGGTGCAGGGGTCGTCTCAGGCATGGTGGTGTAGGTGCGCCGCCCGGCGTGTGGGCGGCAGCGGTGGTGTTGGGGGCATCATACTCCGTCTGCTCTCCCCAGGCTACTTTTGCGGTTGTGGCATAGGGCCCTGCGTCTGGGTGGGTCCCCTGAACGGTTTGGGGGCGTGAACCGGCGCATACCTTCAAAGAGATATTGTTGGGCGAGTCCGGCAACGGGGCCGAAGAAGGCGGCAGCGTCGGCGGCGAGGCGGTGGGTGGCTGGCTTTGCCAGTGGCCGGCCGGACAAAAGCGTGAGGGCGCGGTACACCCAGACATCCACCGGAAAGGCCTCCCAGCGGTGAAAGCCGAACAAAAGGACACATTCGGCAACTTTGGGTCCAACACCGGGCAGGTTGCGGAGTGCGGCACGCAGTTCGGAGGTTGGGACGGCGGCTGCGTGCTGCCAGAAAGAGCGATTGTGCAGAATGTGCCGGGCGAGGTGAGGCAGGTAGCGGTCGCGGTAGCCGACACGGCATTCGGTGCGAAGCTCGCCGGGGTCGGCGGCCGCCAGGGTGTCTGGGGTGGGGAAGGTATAGCAATGATTGCCGAGGTGGCGGCCGAACTTGCGACTGATAACGTTAATGATTGCCCGAATGCGGGGGAGATGGTTGTTGGTGGCAATCACAAAGGAGACCAGCGTTTCAAACCACGGCTGCCGCAGGATACGGAGGCCGGATAGGTTGTGGAGCGCCGCCTGAAATGCGGTCACACAACCGTCGTCACCGGCGGCAGCCGTCTGTCGGGAGAAACGTGCGAGGCGTTCAACGACCAGGCGATGGGCTGCGGCATAGTCACGGTCGAGATCAAAGTACGTGCTGATCTGACGCCGGCAAGCGGCGGTCAGGGGATGATTGCAGGGTTGGGCTTGCCATTGGCCGTTGACGGTGCGGGTGAGGGCAAGGACCGTGTCACCAACGACGCCGAGGTAAGCCGTTGTTGGGCCGGCCGTTGGGATTGGCGTCCACCGGAAGGCCTGGCCACCACAGAGCGTCAGGTGGGGGTCAAAGTCAGGCGGGAGCACAATTGCCGTGGGAACGTTGCGACAGCTCATGGTCGGCGGAACAGGGTATCGGCGAGGTTTGGGGGAAACGCAATGTTTGTGAACGTCAGGGTCACCGTGCGTCCCCCCTGGACGCTGCGGACGATGCGGTGGGGCAGCCAGATGCCGTCCACGGGCTTGAAGTCCGCGTAGCGTTCCTCGATTTGGAGAGGTTGGCCCAGGTCGGTCGGCAGTTGGTAGCGGCATTTCACGGGGCGGTACGTTTCCAGGTCAATGACGACATCATAGGTATCGCCGTCGGCATCGGTCACACGGATGGTTTCCTCGACCTGGCCGTCGGCTAAATGCCGGGAGAAGCGGATGATTTCGGGGTGTGGCGCGAGGAGTTGCTGGTACAGTCCGACACCGGCCAGTTTTGACTGGAGTCGAATTTGCTTCAGCGTTTCCGGCTGGGTGATGCGTTCGACGCGGCCGTTGGCACGCTGCTGGAAGATTTTCTCGACGCGGAGAAACACCAAGCCAGTTGGGTGATCGGGGGCGACTTCAAAGCGGAGGCGTTTGTTGCGTGTCCAAAACTGGCGAATGGGCTTTGGGTCGGGAGCGGTTTCGGGCGCACTGAGTTCGGGATCGACGGTGACCTGCGTGCCGTCACATCGGACAGCAGTAATGCGTTCAATGTTGGCGCGGCCGCCGACGGCGCCAACCATTGTGCCGATCAGGGCGCGGGCGCGGACCCGGGCCGGAAGCATTTTCGGCGCATCGGTGGGGGCGTGGGATGGCTGTGGTGGGGGTGTTGCCGATGCCTCTGCTGTGTGTGCCGGACGTCCTGCATCGGAACGCTCATCGGGGCGTTTCGTGGGCGTGGCATCGGCGGTCATCTGACTGCGACCGGTGGTGTCCGGTTTTGGTTTTTCTCGTTTTTCTTTTTCTCGTTTTTCCGGTTGTTTTTCCCGGTTGTCGGAGTTCGGTTGTTTGGATACCGGCGGCGGCTCCGAGGTCGGCTCCGAAGTTGGTTGGGAGGCGACAGCCGCTTCTGGTAGATCGGCAGGCTTAGCCTGCTTACTCTTGGATTGTTTGGACTTCTTGGATGCTTTTGCGGCAGCTTTGCCGTTTGCTGCTGCTCCGGTAACGGCCGGCGGCGTGTTGTCGACGGTAGCCGGCGGGGAGGGCAGGCTCGGTGCCTGGTCTGTCGGTGTGTTGGTCGTGGAGAGCGATGACGGATTGGCCGGTGGCGTGGAGAGAGCAGGGGTGGGGCGGGCAGTTTTGGCGTTTAGGGCGACGAATTCGCGGTTTACCTCAAGTGAAAAGCGAAGTATTTCTTCTATATTCCACAAAATATTGATTTTATCACGTTGAGATAGTTGCGCTTCGCCGGTGTAGCGCGGATCGTAACTGTCGCTCATGATGAACTGGAGGTCGGGTAGGCGTTTGGGGCTGCGCGCTCCGGCCAGGACAAGAAACACCTCGTTTTGGATGTCACCCCGGATGAACACCCGGGAGAAAGCTTCGAGGGGATAGGTTTGTGTTTCGCTGGTGTCGAGGTATTCGAGTGTCAGGTTTGAGCGTGACAGTTGAAGGCGGACGGGCTGGGGCGCTTTTTTCTCGTGATGGAGGAGCAGCGTAAAGTCGAGGACACCGTCGGTGTCGAGAACACGCTTCGCGGTAGCGATAAAGTTCGGGGTGTCGTTGAGGCGGAGGTAGTTTTGGGCGAGCAGATTCAGGGCCGTCAGGTTCCGCGGCGTGGTCGCTAAAACTTCAAGTAATGTATGTACTGAGCGATGATATTCTTTGTTAGAAAATAACTTTAGAGCTTCATTAATGGTATTCTCAATGAGTGTTTCATCAAGTTCGAGTTCAATTGGCAGCGTCAGGTGCTGGCCCGACTGGATCTGGATGATCTGGGTGATAGGGCGGTACCACCGGCTGCGGGCCTGGAGGGTATAGACACCGGGCGGGAGTTCACGTTTGGCGAAGACACCGGTCAGGGAAGTCAGTTCGTTGTACACCCGGACCTCCATGTTCGGCGTCAGGGGCGTAATGGTCAGGCTGCCGACGTTGAGTTCTGGCTCAAAGATGACCTCTTGGTTGTCGCGCGGGCGCAGGACGACGCGCAGTTGACCATCTTTGTACTTGGGGCGGTTGCGGGTTTCGATGAGGTGCTCGCCGGGTTCAAGGTCGTTGATTTGGAGGATGCCGGTAGAGTCGGTGACGCCGTACTGTTTCCCATCCACGAAGACGGTCGTGCGGTCGAGTTTGGTGACAATGCGCACGGCGGCTTTGGGCAGGTAGGGTTCAAGGGCGCGGAGTGTTTTTTCCTGCGCGCCGAGGAGACGGAGTGACTCGAGGGTTTGGCGGTCAAAGGTGTCGGAAAAGTCAATGCCCCGGTCGCGGATTTCGCCGGCCAGAGCTGTATCGGGGAAATCGTTTTGAATGAGACGTTTGATTTGTTCAAGTGAGAGTGGTTTCCCGCTTTCATTCTGGGCGGCAGCGGGTATGGTGCCGGGCCAAAGCAGTCCGAAGCCAATCGTGAGCAAGCACAGCAACAAGCGCAGGGAGAAGGGGATACACATAGAGCAGTCCAAGCAACGACGGTAAAACGATAGCTGGAGTAGCATTCAGATTGGTGAATAGATGGCGGTGAAAGGATACCGTTAGGGTGGTGGCGGTGGTTTGGTTACCGTTGGCGGGGATGTCAAAATCTCGATGGATGTTTGAATCCGCCGCTTCAGGTCACGGGCTGCAGCGTTGGTGGGGTCTTGTTTGAGAACGGTATCGCACTGCGCCAAAGCTTCATTGTAGCGACGTTGTTCATAGAGTTTTTGGGCGTAGGCGAGAGGGGATGCCGCATCCGGCGGGAGGAGATCGGGTGGTGGGGCCGCTCCGGTGAGGCGTGGGCCTGGTTCGGGGAGGCTCGGCAGTGGTACAGGGGGCAGGAGGGTGGGTTTCGTGTCTGTGTGACTGCTTTGCCAGCTCCCCGTGCGCCGGCCATCCTGCCACGTCCCGACGAGGTCGCGTCCGCCGGTGGCAATCTGGGCTTCAAGGGTGAGCGTCCGTCCGTTGTCTTGGCGTTTGAGGGTTAGGCGCTGGTTGTCAAGGACCTGCCCGGTAATGAGCGACGTCTTAGGTGGTCGGTGGGGTGTTGGCGGCGCTTCTTCCCAGAGTCCGGAAAGGGTTGCTCCGGTCTGGGTGAGGTTGAGGACAAAGTCGGTTGCCTTACCGGTAGCATCCTGGAAGACACCCTTCCAGTAGCCAGACAGATCGCGCTGAAGCGGGAGTGTGAGGCGGTGGTTGCCCTCGGGCATCTCGACGACGGCGGACAGAGGCAGGTAGCCGGTACGCCGGAGGGAAAGGAAGTGGCTGCCCACCCGGACCCGAGGAATAGTGAGTAGGCCGGTTTGTACGTCGGTTTCACCGATCTGCAGACCGTCGAGGGTCACAGTGGTCATCGGTTCCGTCTGGACGGTCAAGTCAAACTGGGATGGGCGAAGCGGGAGGTTGACCTTGATAGCAAAGAAACTGTGCGAGACGGTCACCGTTTGCTCGGCGTCAAGGTACTCGGGATGTGTCAGCCGAACGGTGTGGCGTCCCGGGGAAACGCCGGGGATGGAGAAGCGATTGAGTTGGTTCGTTGCACCACGTGGCTCGCCGTTGAAGTAAACGGTCGCACCGCTGATGTTCGTCACAACGACAACGGTTGGTTTGGAAAAGAAGAAGAGCAGGGTGCCCGCGATGATGACTCCGAGGCATGCTCCGAGACCGTATAGCCACCGGTTGAAGAGCCGGCGGCTAGGGAGTGGAGCTTTCGGTGGATGGAACGGATGGGGTGTGATTGCGGGCTGTTTTGCGTAAACCTTCATAGCCACCATGCGCACGCCGGGCTGTGTTGCCACAGGTGTCGTCCGTAGGGCGATATTTCGCCATCACCGGCAGAATTGCAACCTGTGGTGTTTCTCATTAAAACAAACGTCTGATAACTAATACAGGCATCCCACTACTAAGATAAGTGGGTAGTATAGCAAAGGCAGACCACCAAGCGATGCAGGCACTTGAAATTGTCAACGCTCGTGAGCACAATCTCAAAAACATCACCCTCAACATTCCATCGCGTTCGCTCACGGTCATTACCGGCGTCAGCGGATCGGGAAAATCATCCCTCGCCTTTGACACGATCTACGCCGAAAGCCAGCGACGCTACATCGAATCGTTTTCGACCTACGCCCGCCAGTTTCTCGTCAAGCTCGAACGCCCAGCAGTGGATGCCGTCCGCGGCCTTAGTCCAGCCATTGCCATTGAGCAGAAAACGGTCAACCGCAGTCCGCGCTCAACCGTTGGAACGGTGACGGAAGTGTATGACTACCTCCGGCTACTCTACGCGGCGGTCGGAACACCACACTGTCCCAACTGTGGCACCGTGATCCGCCGCCAAACGCCTGAGGCCGTGGCGGCCTGGGCCGGCGCACAACCGGCCGGCGCTAGGCTGACGGTACTGGCCCCGGTAGCGCGTCGCCGGAAAGGTGCGTTCAAGAAGGAACTGGCTGCAGCACTGAAGCAAGGTTTCCCACGGGTACGAGTTGACGGGAAGCTCTATGCGCTGGACGAGGAAGAACTCCAGCTTGACTGGCGGAAAGCCCATGATATTGCCATTGTCGTTGACCGACTGGTGGTGAAACCCGGCATTGATGAGCGGTTGCGGGTGGCGGTGCAGAGGGCCACCGAACTCGCACAGGGCCTGGCGTTACTTGAGGTACACAACGGTGAAGAGACTTTGTTTTCCCTGCGACTGGCTTGCCCGGATTGCGGCCTGAGCCTGCCTGACCTTGAGCCTCGGTTGTTTTCTTTCAACAGCCGGTTCGGAGCCTGTCCACGGTGTGCTGGCTTGGGGGCAGTGACAGCGCTTAACCCGGAGACCGTTATCCGGAATCCTTCCCGACCACTCGATGAGATCACATTCCGGGTCGGCGACCGCCAAGTCCACAGGATGTTTCGGGCGGCGCTGCAGGCCGTAGCACGCCACTATGGCGTGCCGCCGGAAACGGTCTTTCACGATGCGCCGCCTGCTATGCAGCAGGCCTTTTTCTATGGAACGTCTGAACGGATCGCCTTCCAACAGGAGGGCAGTTCATACCGTACCCGCTGGGCCGGCGTCGCCGACTATCTCCTTGCGCACTGCCGTCGCGGACAGATGAGGTGGCTGCCGGAGGAACCGGCCGAGGCCGTGCACAGTATGCCTTGTCCATCCTGCGCCGGGACGCGACTGCGGCCCGAAGCGCGGGCCGTGACCGTTCAGGGACGGTCTCTAGGGCAGCTCATCCAGTTGCCGCTGACAGAGGTCGAAGCCTGGGCACAGGGTTTGCGTCTCACCGGGCGACAGGCAGATATTGCCGCCGGTATTCTGGCGGAAATTCAAACCCGGTTGCGCTTCCTGGTGGACATTGGGGTGGGCTATCTGACGCTTGGCCGTCCGACGGGATCGCTGTCAGGCGGGGAGAGTCAGCGTGTTCGGCTAGCGTCTCAGCTCGGCGCCCCTCTGCGAGGCGTGTTGTACATCCTGGATGAACCAAGTATCGGACTTCACCCACGCGACAACGAACGGCTGTTGGCATCGCTGGAGCAACTGCGGGATGCCGGCAATACGGTTCTCGTGGTTGAGCACGATGAGGCCACGATTCGCCGGGCAGACTGGGTCGTTGACCTTGGACCCGGGGCCGGCGCCCAGGGTGGACATGTGGTTGTTGCCGGGCCGCCAGAAGCGGTGATGGCAGCACCTGAATCACCTACGGGGCGGTACTTGACTGGTGCGGTAACGGTGATCCGGCCGCGGGCGCCACGTGCCGCCAACCGTGGCTATGTGACGGTCGTTGGGGCGACTCACAACAACCTCTGTGACATCACGGTACGGTTTCCCATCGGCCTGCTGACGGTTGTTACCGGTGTCAGCGGGTCTGGCAAATCATCCCTGGTCATGGATGTTCTCTACCGCGCCCTGAGTCCGGCGGGGCAACGCGAGCGCCCCGGCGCCCACCGTCGTATCGAGGGTGCAGAAGCCCTGGATAAGGTCATTGCCATTGACCAGACGCCCATCGGGCGCACGCCACGCTCAAACCCGGCCACGTACACAGGCGTGTTTACGCCGATTCGGGAACTGTATGCGGGATTACCGGAAGCTAAAGCCCGTGGTTACCGGGCCGGCCGGTTCTCGTTCAACGTCAAAGGGGGACGCTGTGAAGCCTGCGAAGGCGACGGCCTACGGCGAATCGAAATGGCTTTTCTACCGGATGTCTATGTTCCGTGCGAAGTTTGCCGGGGGCGGCGGTATAACCGAGAAACGCTACAGGTCAAGTACCGCGAGCGGGACATTGCCGAGACCCTTGACCTGACCGTTGATGAAGCGCTGGAGGTTTTTGCTGCCTGGCCGGCAGTGACGAACAAGCTACGGGTTTTGTCTGAAGTCGGATTGGGATACCTGACCCTTGGTCAAGCGGCCACAACCCTTTCCGGCGGCGAGGCACAGCGGTTGAAGCTGGCCTGTGAATTGGCGCGGCGTGCCACCGGACGAACGTTGTACATTTTGGATGAACCGACGACTGGACTGCACTTTGAGGATGTTCGGCGGTTGCTCGATGTCTTGCACGCCTTAGTGGCGCAGGGAAACACCGTGATTGTCATCGAGCACCATACCGACGTAATGCAAGCGGCAGACTGGATCGTTGACCTCGGACCGGAAGGGGGTACCGGCGGCGGGCAGGTGGTTGGCGAAGGAACACCGGAGGCAATTGCTCGGTTGGCAACACCGACCGGGCGCGCCCTGGCAGCTGTTCTGTGCGGCGCCAAGCTGAAGCAGGCGCAGTAAAGAAGCAGAAAAAACGGCGCGCCTTAGTGGCGCGCCGGAAGAAAGACCAACCATCCGAAGGCCGGCAATCCCCAAGGTCAACGATCCGGTCACCGGGCAGCAGCTTTGCCGTCGGTGTGGAGAGCCTCTCTGACGATGTAGTTGGCAGGGGCGGGCCGGTTTGCCGAGCTAATTTGCGGCAGGTGGGCTACTCAGAAGACGTTCCAGCGCCGGCTGCACGAGTCGTGCGGCATGCTCGCCGGCGGAAAAGCTTTTGAGTTTTCCCTGGGCGTCAAAGAGGTAAAACGCCGGCACGAACTCGTTGCCAAAGGCGTCGGCAATCCGGTGCAGGTTGTCAATCGCACATGGCTGGGTTAGTCCGTATTTGGCAATTGCGGCCTCTACGGCAGCAATGTCAGTGTCGGCTTCATAGCGTGGCATGTGGACACTGACAAGCCGAACCCCCTTGCCGGCCAACATCTCCCGCCAGGCATTCACCTGTGGCATTTGCTCGGAACAAATGCCGCAACTCACGGCCCAGAAGTGAACAAGGATGGGCTGCCCCAGCAGGCTGTCAGCCGTGACGACGCCGTTGCGCCATTCGGTGGCGCCGTCCAACGGCGGCAGCGGCGTACCAATCCGCATCGGCATAGGTTGTTCTCCTTTAGATATTCGGTTGCCCCGGCTTCCAGTTGACCGGGCAGCGCCCACCGGACTGCAGCGCCTGCAAAACGCGCAGGACCTCGTCCACATTGCGGCCGATGTTGAGTGAGTGAACCACCTGATACTGGAGGACGCCCTCTGGGTCAATGATGAACAGGCCACGCAAGGCAATCCCTTCGTTCTCGATGAGGACGCCGTAGCGGCGGCTCACGTCTTTGGTGATATCACTGGCAAGCGGATACTTGAGGTCGGCGACGCCGTTTTTCTCGCGCGGTGTCTCAATCCAGGCCTTGTGGGAGTAAACGCTATCGGTGCTGACGGCGAGCACTTCGGCATTCAGGGCGTGAAACTCCTCCAAACGGTCGCTAAAGCCCGTCACTTCAGTCGGGCAGACAAAGGTGAAGTCCAGCGGATAGAAAAATAAGACGAGCCACTTGCCACGGTAGTCTTCGAGTCTGACCCGCTCCTTCAGCGTGGCCAGGTCTTTGGTGGACGCCATGTCAAAATTTGGCGCCGGTTGCCCAACTTGTAGCATAGGACACTCCTTTACTGAGGAACAGTTCTTGAGGACATAGAAACGCTGTTGTCGCTCTGCCGGGCGACAGACGCGGAAACCTTACTTGGCGCCCACACGGTCTGCAACGGCGGCTGACGGATTTGTGGATGCGTGTCGTGGAACGGGTACCATAGAGGCGGGAACGAATCCGTCCACGAATCGGTCTGTCCGCACACGGCAGTCAACAAGGCCCGACCAGCTCACCGGATGACGTGCGCATGAAACCGCATGTAATTTACCCCATGTAATTTACGTAATCGACGCAGTGGTGGTCGGCTGCGGTGCAGGTTCCGGCGCGGGCAGGGAGGCGCGCCACCGGATGGCCCGCCGGTCGGGAAGGGTTTCACCGCGAAAGTCTTCGCCGGCCTTTGCCGGCGGGGGAGGGAAACAGAGTGCGGAAGGAGAGACTCGAACTCTCACGCCTTGCGGCGCCAGATCCTAAGTCTGGTGCGTCTGCCATTTCGCCACTTCCGCATGATGCGTCACCCAACGGCGGACGCCAACGCTGGGTTGTAAACCCGACTCAAGGCTAACACAAATTTACGTTTGAAAGGTAGCCGGCTCACGGCGGTTCTGTGGGTCGCGCCAAAAATCCATGGTTGAGGCCCGATGCGCACAGGCAATGGTGCAGAACGGGGCGCAGGGCTTTGGCGTGGCATACTCCCGCCGCAAGTCGTCCTGTGTGTATTTGTCCAGCGGAATTCCCGGGAAGCCTCGCTGCTGTGAGCAATAGTGAACCAAGCCATCCTCACAAATGTACAGGTAACGTGCCCCGGCCCGGCATTTCCACGTGTTCGGACGGCCATAGGCTAAGTTGTCCTGAAAGGTGCGGATCATCGAGTAGCCCCATTTACCGATTCGCTTGACTTCCTCATAGGCCAGCAGCTCTGCTGCCGAGAGCGGTTTCAGCGCTCCCCGGTCGTCATGAATAATCCCACAGGACACGGCAAAACCGAGTTCGGCGGCACGCCGGGCAATCGTGACCGCATCCTCAGGGTGCCGGATGCCTCCCCCGATGACCGAGTTGATACTGACTGCAAAGCGCGCGTAGCGGTGCAGATCGACCAACCGCCGGTCCAGAACCTTGAGACTTTTCTGGGAAACCTCATCCGGCTCAACATTGTCAATGCTGATTTGTAAATACTCAAGGCCGGCCGCATTGAGTTTCTCGATGCGCTCACGGGTGAGATAGTAGCCGTTGCTGATCAGTCCGGCCATCATGCCATGGGCGCGAATGCGGCCGATCATAGTGTACAGGTCAGGATGCAGCATCGGCTCGCCGCCACTAAAGGCGACAATGGAGCTGCCAAGCGCCGCAAGCTTGTCAATGCGGCGCAGCATGTCATCTAGCGGGATAGGACTGGAAACGGCGTCGTACTCGTTACAGTAAGCGCAGGCCAGGTTGCAGCGCCGAATCGGGACAATGTGAACAAGTACCGGATGCCAACGATGGAGAACACCCCGGACGACCATCCGGGCCTCACGATAGCGGCGAACACACAAGCGAGTCACGGTGGAGGGTGACATAAGGATGGTTAGCGATCAAAATGTGTGATGTCCATCGCGCGGCCGGAGGCAGATGCGACTTCGGCCGGCGCGACAGCTGCCGGTGTTTCCGTCACGGCCGCTGCAACCGGCAGCTTGACGCGAAAGGTTGTGCCCTGGCCCGGCAGACTCTCAACAACCATGTGGCCGCCATGTTCTTGCACAATCCCGTAGCTGACGGCGAGGCCAAGGCCCGTTCCGCGTCCGACTTCCTTGGTGGTAAAGAACGGATCGTAAATCCGGTGCAGCACATCCGGTGGGATCCCGACACCGGTATCGGCAACCTCGATCACAACGGCGTTGCCCTGGGCTGTTGCGGCAATAGTCAGGACACCGCCGTGTGGCATCGCGTCGCGGGCGTTGAGGATAAGGTTCATGAGAACCTGCTGGAGTTTCCCGGCGTCGCCCCAGATGAGCGGCAGGTTGTGGCCGTAGCGGCGCCGGATTTCAATGGCCGTCCCCCGCAGATGCATTTCCAACAGTTGCAGCGTGTCATCCAGGACACCGGCTGGCGATACCGGTGCAAAGGTCGCGTTCCCGGTGCGGGAAAAATTCAGGAGATTGTTAACGATATTGGAGGCGCGGAGCGTCTGGCGGCGGATCTTTTCCAGAATCACACGCCATGGGTCGTCCGCGGGGCATTCGGCCAGCAACATCTGCGTGTAGCTGGAAATACCGGTCAGCGGGGTGTTGACTTCGTGAGCGACGCCTGCCGCGAGCAAACCAATCGAAGACAGTTTGTCCGCCTCACGCAGTTGCTCTTCAAGGCGGACGTGCGCCGTAACATCCTCAAAACAAATCAACACCCCATCAACGGTAGCGCGACTTTGAAACGGCAGCAGGGTCATGTTGAGGACCAACAGTTGTCCATCCCGACCCTGCGTCCGGCAGCGGTAGATGGTGCGGGGTTCAGTAATCTGCCAATCGCCGCCGATCTGCCGGATGATGCGAAGTAAATCCGGGTCAACTAGGCCATCCAGGGACGAGGCACGCTCGGGCGGGACGGTAAACAGTTTTTCGAAGGCGCTGTTCCATGTGGTCAGTCGCCCGTGCCGATCAAGAACGACAATGCCGACGTTGATTGACTCGATAATGCTTTCGTTGAACTCTTTGAGCCGCGCTAACTCCTCAACGCGGGCGCGCTCCTGTTCATAGAGCAAACTGTTTTCAATCGCGACGGCAATGTAGGGGGATAAACTCCGCAGCAACTCCGTATCTTCCGAGGTCAACAGTGTGCGCTGGGTTGTCTTGCCGAGGGCAATGACGGCCACCAGTCGCCCACGCGCCAAACAAGGGAAGTAGTAGGCTAAGCCGCCGGACGCCAGACCGGCTTCATCTACGATGTACCCGCGCGGGCCGGTGTGGAGCAGCCGGGCGCCGACATAGCGTGGTACCTCTGCCGACTCAAGGCTGCCGCCGATAAACACCGGGCGCAAGGCCACAGGCACAGACAACTCGTCGTCCTGGAGAGCATCCGGTAAAAAAATCGCCAGGTCAGTGACGGACACCGTGTCCGACAGCTTAGCTGCAACGGCCGAGAGGAGTTCGGGGAGGGCAGTGGTCGTCGCCATCGCGCGCCCAAAGTCAGCAACGCCGCGCCGGGTGTCGTAACGTGCGCCGTAAAAGAGCCGGTCAATGCGTTCCTGGAGCCAGTTCTTAAAGGGTGCATAGAGTATGGCCCCACAGGACAGGACGATAACCTGCAAAAACGTCGTCGTCAAAGGCGGTACGGTGGGATAGGCTTCACGCATCCAATCGGCTGCTTTGACAACGCCGAGCATAAACAGCATGACCACGCTGAAGGTCGCCAGTGCGTAGGTCAGGCTGCGCCGGACAATCACGTCCACATCCATCAACCGGTAGCGCGCAATGGCATACCCGAAGGCAAGCGGGATAAAGACGGTCGGCCCCAGGGCAAGGGCTTCCATCGTCGGCGTCGGTGTAACGCCGGCAACGACGGGCCCGCCGTAAAAGGCCAGCCAGGGCGTAATCCCCACCGTCAGCCCAATGACCATCCACTTCATCTGTTGCTTGAGAAGTGCCGTCTCCGTCTGCACAAACGTGACGGCAACAACAACCAGCGCGGCTGTAAATGCTACACCGAAGTGCAGCACGGTCAGGCGGTCAAGCGTGGGACGTAAGTCGAGCAACCAGGTGCTGTGGCGCCCACCCCACAGGTGCAACGCTTCCAGGATAACCAACAGACAGGCCGGGGCATACATCGGCCAGACCAGGCGCCGGTGGCGCTCCAGCCACGCACTGCGCAGTGGAAAGACAGCACAGAAGTGCAGAAAGGTCGGGCACAGCAGGGTCAATGATGCCCGGTCTCCCCAGAGAATCCAGGTGTCAAACACGCTGAGGGTGCCACTGGTATTCCATACCAGATACACAAACGATAACGCGCAGATGGCAAAAAAATGCAGCGACTGGGAGAGGTGTTCGTGCTTGGCAAATACCACTAGCCCAATCAGTAGGTAGAGCGTTCCGACCAAAGCGGCATACACTTCCAGCCAGAAACGGCTTGGTTGGGCATCAAGTGCGCGCAAATCGGCCTGCCACAATCCAAGGCTCAAGCCAACCGGGTTGTATCGCTCGACAAGGTAGGTGACGTTGCCGCCAACGTGGACGTATTCATCCAGATAGTACTGAATGTGCCAGGGCTGGGTGACGGCGAGCGGTTCCGGCGGGCCGCCGTCAACCGGTGTCAACATCATGGCGCGCAGTACGTCACCCCGGATCACGCCGGCCCGTTCTGCCGAGCTACCCGGACGGACATAGTCGGCCGTCAGCCCATAGCGGGTCATTTGCCAGCGCACACCGTCGTCGGCCGGCAGTGGTTGCACGGCCCGCTCGACTAGATTGGTAATGCCGAGCAGGAGAATTCCCAGGCTGACCACAACGACCAGAACCGTAGCGTAGGAGCGCGAAGGCATAGGCCGTTAGAAACGAACGCGGAGACCACCCCGCAGGTGACGCCAGTGACTGAGGAGGGTGCTCGCACCGGCTCCATCACCCCGGCAACTACCCAGGTGACGTCCTTCCAGAACCACCTCCCACCGGCCTGGGGGTGTCAGCCACGACGGCAGTAACTGAACAAAAGCCAGACTCAGGCCTGACTCCGTCCACGGCAGGTGGGACACCAGCGGATCAAGGGCATGGACGGTCGCACGCGGTGTAGCACGGTACCCTAGGCTCAAGCGCGTTTCGGCCTTCGGCAAAACCGTCTCGGCAGCCAGGGCCACCAGGTGGTAGTCTGCTGCCGGCTGCATAACACCGGCCGGCAGCACTGCCGAAGCGCGCCCACCGGCATACGCCGTCACCACCGCCAGGCGCCGGTGTGGACGGTAAGCGACCACAAGACTACCTCCCCGGACCTTGCCGTGGAACTGCCCAGGTAGCCGGCTGAAAACGGACGGTGCGCCCGACCGATCATGGTGGGCAAACGCCTTGACGGTGACCTTGGGATGCGGGTGCCAAACGGCGCCGACTTCCGTACGCAGACTGTGCGCTGCCAAGGGCGTCTGAATGGGAGAAATCGCCCAGGCCGGCCGGAGCAGAAGGTCATCGGACGGCAGAACGGCTCCTGCTCCCACCCATGTTTCTACCCCTGTTTCGACACCACCGGAGCTTGTCTGCCCGTCCGGTGTCACAGCCGTGTGCAACTGTAGCCCGGGACGTACCTGCCAGTGCAGCGCAACACGCGGGCGCCAGGTGTCGGCCTGGCCCTGCCCGATGTGGACGTAGTCAACACCGTACACGAGTTGGAGAACTTCAGAGACCTGCCAGGCATCCATAGCCTGCACCCCCGTGTGGTGGCGCAAGACTGCCCGGCCCGCCCGCGCAGCCGGCGCGCCGTCCTCGGCCACCGGCCCGCCGACGACACGGACAAGCGTGTGGTGGTGGTCGGTCATGTAACGCAGCAAACCGCCAAAGGTGGTGTGGCGCCCTGCCCAATCGCGTCGGACAAACGTGCTGGTCGCCATCTCAGGCGTCAGTTGCACCAGCGTATGGACAGCGTAGCCGTCTGAATCTACCAGCGCTGTCGTTGTGGCCCCGCCAGGTGACGCGGCCAGACCACCTGCCGGGGCGATGTTGAACAGTCCACGGTAGCGACGATTTTGGTACTTGACCGGATTGACCCCGGAGGTTGTAGCGTCCGGCGCCGGGCGGAGCATCAGGCGGACCTGTGATGCCTGCCCGGGCTTAACCATGGCCCGCTCGCCGAGCAGGGGTTGGAAACCATGCGCTGCAGCCGAAAGTCGGTAGGTGCCCGGTGTGAGGCGCAAGAGCACAAACCGCCCCTGGGGGTCGCTGGCTGCCGTTTTGATGACGGCCTGGCCTTCACCCTCCCGGGCCAGGGCAATCAGCGCATCGGCAACCGGCTGCCCGTGGTGGTCAGTAATAATCCCGGTCAAACTGCATCCTTCGGGAGGCTTCGGCGCGGCGTGCACCGCGCCGGTTGCCAGCAGCACAAAGCCCAACAGCAAACTACCGATCAGGTGTCGCATGGTGTCTCCTTCCGCCTGGGCCTGGCGGTCAACGTTCATCAGGATGGCTTGCAGGGCCGCAACTTCCCGACAAGGGCCGGTTCTACCGCGGCCGCCATACCGCCATCACACGGCATTTCAGGCATGTTAATCAACTCGGCTCGGCCGCTCACTGTCAAGCAACGGCAACCGTGCGCCAGCAGCGTTGCGGCGGTTCGACACAAGTTAGAGGCGGATGACCGTTTCGGGGCCACCGTCCACGTGTACCGTTTCCACCAGTTGCACCGTATGTGGTTGGGTCGTCATCAAGAGGGATGATGTCCGCTTACCGTCACCGAAGAACCGAACGCCGCGGAGCACGTTGCCGTTGGTGACGCCGGTCATGGCAAAGATAATGTGCTGTCCCGGCGCTAGGTCGTCCGTCCGGTAAACACGGGTCGGGTCGGTAATCCCCATCGCCTGTAAACGCGCCAGCATTTCGCTGTCTTCAGTGACTTTAGCGTAGTCCTCCGCGTGGAGCTGATCTTTGAAGACAAAACGCGCCTGGATTTCTCCGTTGAGACACTTCATCGCTGCTGCCGTCAGCACCCCTTCCGGGGCGCCGCCAATCCCCATCACGGCATGAACGCCGGAGCCGCCGATGGCCGCGCTGATGCCGGCCGACAGGTCTCCGTCTGAAATCAGTTGAATCCGTGCGCCGGCAGCGCGAATGTCGGCAATGAGCTTGGCGTGGCGGGGACGATCCAGCACGGACACGACAAGATCGCTGACCGCACGCCGCAGACACGCGGACAACACGGCGAGGTTCTCTGCAACCGGCGCGTCAATATTCAGCCGTCCCCGTGCGGCAGGTCCAACGACGAGCTTGTTCATGTACATGTCCGGCGCATGAAGCAGGCCGCCGCGCTCAGCAGCAGCAAGAACGGCAATGGCATTGGCAGCGCCGGTTGCGCATAGGTTGGTGCCCTCAAGTGGGTCGACGGCAATATCCACGGCCGGAAATGTTTCGTCATCATCGGGCAACGCGGCGCCGGCGCCGACACGCTCGCCGATGTACAACATCGGCGCTTTGTCACGTTCCCCCTCGCCGATGACAACCCGCCCGTTCATCCGTACGGTTCGCATCGCTTCCCGCATGGCCTCGACGGCAGCTCGGTCGGATTGCTTCCGTTGCCCGAAACCCATCGTCCGCGCAGCGGCGATGGCAGCGACTTCTACCACGTGCAAAAACTCTTTGGAGAGATGCGAAAATTTCGTTTCCATGGGCGGTAATCACCTCTCAACGTGGGCAAAACCCTGAGGCTTCCTGAACTCCGCAACCGACCTGGCGTGGGCGGCCGACGGAAAGCCTTGGCGTGGACCGCTGACTACGATACCTTTATTCAACAGCTAAACCAAGGCCGGCACTCATCGGAGCCGGTACGCGCAACGCCCACACCGACACTTGCTCCTGCGAACGACTGTCATGGAGACCGGCAATGCCATCTCTCCAACCACCTTCCCAGCCGCAACCCATGTGACGTTGGGCGTGACAGGGTGTATCGGGGCCTACAAAGCCGTGCTCGTCCTGCGCGGGTTACAGCAGGCAGGGGCGACGGTCGAAGTCGTGATGACAGATGCCGCGCAGCGTTTCATCCAACCGCTGACATTTCAGGCCATTGCCGGGCGTCCCGTGCATACGTCCCTGTGGGACCAGACCGCAGGCGCCGAGATCGCACATATCGCACTTGCCCGACGCACCCAAGCCCTCGTCGTTGCCCCGGCGACGGCAAACTGCTTAGCGAAGTTCGCTAACGGGCTGGCCGATGACTTCCTCTCAACCCTGTACCTCGCCACCACCTGCCCGGTGCTGGTTGCGCCGGCCATGAATGTCGAAATGTGGCGCCACCCGGCAACTCAGGCCAACCTCGACCGGCTCCGGGAACGCGGCGTCCACATTATTGAACCGGAGTCGGGGTTTCTCGCCTGCGGCGCCGTTGGTGAGGGCCGCCTGGCGGCACCGGAACGGATTGTCGCGGCTGTGGTGCAGCGGCTGACGGCAGCCGGTCGGTCGTTGGCCGGCCACCACGTGCTGGTTACGGCCGGGCCGACCATCGAGGCCATTGACCCGGTGCGTTATCTTACCAACCGCTCCTCCGGCAAAATGGGCTACGCCGTGGCGCGCGCTGCCCGCGCCCGTGGCGCACAGGTGACGCTTGTTACCGGCCCGACCCGACTCCCACCACCCGACGGCATTGAGGTGATCCGCGTGCGCTCAACACGTGAAATGTACGAGGCCGTCCTGCAAAGACTGGATGCGGCGACGATTGTCGTCAAAGCAGCCGCCGTATGTGACTATCGCCCACGGCAGGCATCGCCAGAAAAGCTGAAGAAGTCCCAGTCCCCCCTGGAGCGACTCGAGTTAGAGCCGACCGAGGATATTCTCGCAGCCGTCGGCGCCCGGAAGGGACAACGCTTCGTCGTCGGCTTCGCCGCTGAAACAAGTTGGTCGGCAGCGGCGGCGGTGGAAAAACTCCGGCGGAAGCAGGCCGACCTTCTCGTCTTCAACAATATCACCGAAGCCGATGCCGGTTTTGACGCCGACACCAACCGTGTCACACTGGTGATGCCGGATGGCAGCCTGAGCCAGTTGCCGCTGATGACCAAGGACGCGCTGGCCCACCGCATTCTGGACGCCGTCCTGGACCGACTCTGCCAACCTTCGGTGACTGCCGTATGACTGCTGATGTACCCAAGGCACCGGACACACCGCCTGACCTGCCGCGCCGCGTCCTTGTGGTGGACGACGAGGCCGAAATCCGTGAGTTTTTCGAGGATTTTCTTCAAGACTGCGAGGTTCGCACGGTCGCCGATGGCTGTGAGGTTGCGCCGCTGTTGACGCTGTTTCGGCCGCATGTCGTGATCACCGACCTGCGCATGCCACGGCAGGGAGGACTGACGGTCATCGAACTCGCCAAAAGCCACAATCCAATTGTCGAAGTGTTGGTCGTCACCGGGTATGGACGGGTTGAAGAAGCCGTCCAGGCGATGAAGTTAGGTGCCAGCGACTTTATTCAAAAGCCCTTTGAAATCGAGCAGATGCGGACTGCAATCGACAGATGCTTCGAACGGGTCGCCCTTCGGTTGCAGAATACGGCGCTACGCCAGGCAAACGAAGAACTCCACCGGCTCGGTGAGCTCAAGGAAAAGTTCCTCCGTTTGACAAGCCACGAACTGCGCGGCCCGCTCACGATTTTGCAGGGGTACTGTGACTTGCTCGACAGTCTGGCCGAATCCCCGCAGCAAATCCGCGAAGCCCAGGCGGCCATGCAGGTGGCCATCTTGAATCTGACCGTCATCGTCCAGAATTTAACCCTCCTGATGCAGGCTAAGAGCGACACCCTGCCGATGAGCCAACGGGCATTTGATGTCATGGGGGTGTTACGTACCACACTCGCGGAGATCAAGGTGCATGCCCGTGACCGTGGGCATGAATATCTTTTGACCGGGCCGGAAACCCTTCCGGCCTTTGGCGACCCGCTGCGAATTACACAGATTACCCGCGAATTGCTGTTCAACGCCGTCAAGTTTACTCCTAACCACGGGCAAATTCGCCTGTCGTTGACCACGGAGGGCGCCAATTTCAACATTGAAGTCGCCGATAACGGGATTGGGATGAGCCAGCAGGAGCTGACCACTGCCTTTGAGCTGTTTTACGAAGCAGCCAAAACACAGCACCACAGCACATCACGCACGAAGTTCAAGGGAGGCGGCCTCGGCATTGGGTTAACGTTAGTCCATGAGATTGTCACGGCCTACGGTGGACGGGTTGGGATTACTAGTCATCCGAACCAAGGCACAACCGTCATCGTGTCCCTGCCGATTACTTATGTGCCGCCACGTGCAGCCGCTGCCGAGACCCCGGTCGCACTATGACCGACTGGTTGGTGACAGGTGGAACCGGCTACTTAGGTGTTCACGTCGCCGCCGCGCTTGGAGCGACCGCCGCCGGACGGCGCGTCGGGTGCAGTTTGTTTGAGCCGCCGCTGGCCCACGCCCTGGCGACACACCGCATCATTGTGCACCTGGCTGCGCACGTTGCTAAACAGCCCGGCGAACGTTTACGCTGCTTTGAAATCAACAGTGATGGAACGCGCTGGGTCTGCGAACACCTTACCGAACGCCATACGCTCGTTCTCGCCTCAACAAAAGACGTCTATGGTGGCCATGCCGAAGCGTATGTGACCGTTCCTGAAACGTGTCCAACGACGCTTCACAGACACAATGCCTATGCTTGGTCGAAGCGGTTGGCGGAGGACTATGCCCGCTTCTATGCCGCCCAGCGGGGATTTCGGCTGTTTATCTTGCGCCTGTCAACCGTTTTCGCACCGCCGACACCCGGCAATCCCGGTGGGTTGGTCGGCCATTTTGCGCGCGCCGTGCGGACCGGACGGCTGCTGACCTTGCGTGGGCAGGGCAGACAGGTACGCGATCTACTCCCGGTTGCAGAACTGGTCAAGGTGATCCGGGCCTGCGTCAATTCAACGCTCCCGGAGGCAACGTTCAACATCGGCGGCGGCCCGGCTTATGCACTAACGTTGCATGAGTTAGCCCGGCGCTTCGGCCGCATCTACGGCGTCTCACCGACCGTTGAACTAACCGACGAGCCACCACCCCCGGACGACCAATTCCGTTACGTCAGCGATCTGACCTATGTCGGACGTGCGCTGGGTTGGTATCCAGCCTTTGACCTGGATGCAGCCTTAGCCCAGGCCTAAGAGAGGCTGACAATAAGGCTCCCAGACCCACCCCAGCCTCAACGGCGCGGGCAGACCCGCCGGACGTACTCAGGAACATCCTCAGGATGCTCCTCAGGAGCATCACGCACCGGGACGCTCGGGCGTGGATGACGTTGGCGTTGCACCCCGGAGCAACGTCGCGAACGTACGCACGACCGTGTTTGAAAACAGCATGGCCTGTGTCTGGGCAATGGTCAGGGCTTTTTCGGGGAGAGAAAGTGTCCGAAATGTTGCCAGAGAGGTTTTGACGGCCGGTGTGTCCTGGCCCGACGTGGACGGTTTTTCCTGCATAACGTGAACCTCCATCAGTGTCTGTCACATCCATGTGTCGCCTCGGTACGGAACATCGAGTCGGCAACACCACCGGGACCGGTGAACGAATGTCGGTTGGTCCGCTCATCGCCAGTAACCATGGACAACGGATAGGGAAGTTAGCGCCGTCACGGTAAACAGGTTACTCCCGACAAGAAAGCGAATAAAGCCCGGATGTGCGCCGGTTTGACTCTGGCTGATGAGCGACCGGCCGGCGGCATTGCGTCCCAAACTGGTCAGTAACCGGCTGTCATGCGGCGCCTGGTACAATTGCACCTGCTGGATCATCTGCGGAATAAAAAAGGCAAGACCCAGCCACCCAATGGTCGGGTGGCCGAAATAAAAGCACGTGGCCACAAAGATGACCTGCGCCAGGTTGATTTCCGTAAAGGCAATGAGCATGGCCCCACGCTCACCATAGAGCACCGGCAGTGTGCGCAGCCGGTTCTTCCGGTCGCCCTCAATAGACTTGAAATCGTTCATCGTGATCAGCCCCATGGCGACCAACGCATTAACGATGCCAAGTGCCAGGTGAAAGGTCGGGAAGTCCGGTGTCCGGGAAAACAGGTGCGCCGCCAACAGCCAGGGGATTAAGCAATACCCAAGACCGACGGCAGTTGTGCCGAGCCATCCGTTTTCTTTCAGGCGAAACCCCGGCGCACTATAGGCGTAGGCCAGCCACAGCCCCCCAAGCCCGAGTGCCAAAATCAGCAGGCTATTGGTCACCAGGTACAACACCAGCATATTGCCGACCGCCAGCAGTCCCGTCAGGATGAAGTTCGCCCTGGCAGCGGCCAACGAGATACGACCCGCAGGAATGGGGCGCTCTGGGTCATTGATAGCGTCCAGATGGCGGTCGAAGTAGTCGTTGATGGACTGACTAAAGCCGGTCAGCAGAGGCCCAATGAGGCCGCAGGCAAGAAAAAACTTCAGTCCGTCGGCCGGTGTCACATCTGACCACCGCAGACCAGTTGCCAGCACACCGCAGCAAAAACACTGCCACGGCCCAAGCCAGGTAACCGGGTCGAGCAGTTGAAGATGGGTCAGGAGCGTTCGTGTCAAGGGTGATGGCGCAGCCACATCCGAGGACGGCATAGGTGATGTCCTGCAAGCCCAGCATCGGTGATCTGCGTCAGGCCGGCGCAGGCTGCCGGGAACCGGCCGGACGCCGTTGACGCCACACGTGAGTCTATACCATAGTGCCCTAGGTTTTCCTGTCAAGAAAGCCCCCATGGAGCCTGCTGCCGAACTACCGAACTGCTTTGCATGACCACTCACGTTGGACTCGCGACGAGTCGTGATCCTTTGACGGACTACCCTGTGATTCACAGCCCGGACGCCAAGCAGATTGCAGCCGCTTACGCCTACTGCCGCGATGTCACCCGCACGCATGCCAAGAGCTTTTACTTCTGTACGCAGACCCTGCCGCCCTGGAAACGTCCGGCCATCTACGGCATTTATGCCTTATGCCGGCGGGTTGACGATCTGGTGGACACCAACCGTCAGGTATCCCCGGCTGAAGTCTCGGCTGCCATTGCCGTATGGTCTGAGGCGCTGCGCGCCGTCTACCGCGGTGCGCCGTTCCCGGCGCACCCAGTACTCATTGCCTGGCATGATTTTCTGCCGCGTTTTCCTGTCAAGCTCGAACACCCACTGGAGCTGATGCAGGGCTGTTTGATGGATGCCCGCGCCGATGGCCCGGTGCGGTTTGAGACCTTCGACGAACTCTACCTCTATGCCTACCGCGTTGCGGCGCTGGTCGGCCTGATGACCAGCGAAGTGTTTGGTTACCGTGATGCCAGCGCGCTCCAGTATGCAGTGGCACTCGGTATCGCGTTTCAGTTGACCAATATCCTGCGTGATGTCGGTGAAGATGCACGGCGTAACCGAATCTACCTCCCGCTGGAAGACCTCCGGCGTTTTGGGTGCACGGAGGAAATGATTCTCCGGGAGCAATTGACGCAGGAAGTGGTGGCGCTCCTGAAGTTTCAAATCCGCCGGGCACGGGATTTTTACCGCGAGGCCGAGTGTGGTATTCCGCTCCTGTCGCGTGACAGCCGTTTCACGGTCCTCCTCAGCAGCCGGCTTTACGGTGGAATTCTGCGTGACATTGAGCGTCACGGCTACGACGTCTTTTCACGCCGGGCGCACGTCTCACTAGGTGGTAAGTTATGGGTTGTCCCACGCCTGTGGCTTCAGGCGCGGTGGCGTCTAAGTACATAACAAATATTATCAGACTCTATGACTCCCAAACAACCACCCACCAAACCTGCTGCTCGACGGCGCTCGGCCGCTTGGCGAGGGCCCCTTATGCTTCGCTCAACGCCCAACGAGGGCCCCTGAGGAGTCTTCCCTATGCCTCAGTCCGCACTTGGGATTGATGTCGGTGGCACGGGGATCAAAGGCGCACCGGTTAACCTCCAGACCGGTGCGTTGCTGCGCGACCGCTTCCGCCTGCTGACACCCCAACCGGCCACGCCACGCGCCGTTGCCGAAGCCATCTTTGAGCTGATTCGCCACTTCGGTTGGCGCGAACGGGATGGACCGATCGGTGTTGGACTGCCGTCTGTTGTCAGGCAAGGCACGACGTACACGGCCGGCAACATCGATCCGACCTGGGTCGGCTGCCACGCCGCGACACTCCTGAAAGACTGCACCGGCTTCACCATGGCACTCATCAACGACGCCGATGCCGCCGGACTGGCCGAAATGCGCTTCGGTGCCGGCCGCCACTGCTCAGGCCTGGTCGCCGTCGTCACGCTCGGTACCGGCATTGGGACGGCACTCTTTGACCAGGGACAACTCATCCCGAATATCGAACTCGGACACCTCGTCATCCGTAACAAGCACGCCGAACGGCGGGCTGCCCTCGCTGCCCGTGAGCGACATGACTGGTCCTGGAAAAAATGGGCCAGCTACGTTACAGAGTATCTCAACGAACTCCACCGCCTGCTGTGGTGCGATGCCTTTATCATCGGCGGTGGCGCAAGCAAGAAGTTCGATAAGTTTGCTGCTTACCTCACCTGCTCGGTTCCGGTACTACCCGCTGAGCTGGCGAATCTGGCCGGGATTGTCGGCGCTGCGCTGGCGACCCTCCCCACCCGGCAACCCTCTCCTTGGACCACCAACCCATGACAGACGCATGACAGAGGCGCGTTACCTTCTGGCCGGCGATGTCGGCGGCACAAAAACTCACCTGGGCCTCTTCGACGCGGCCACCCTCACCCCGCTCGACGTTCAGACCTTTGCCAGTCACGACTTCCCCAACCTACCGGCCATGCTTGACGCCTTCTTGGGCGGGTGCACGTGGCGTTGTCAAGCCGCCTGCATCGGCGCCGCCGGCCCCGTCCTGGATGGTATATGCCGCATTACCAACCTGACCTGGGCCGTTCGGGCGGATGAACTCTGCCGGGTACTGAACTGTCCGGCCTTTGTCATCAACGACCTGGAAGCCAAGGGAAACGGCATCCACCTGCTGCCCCGGAGTGACTTCCACTACCTGCAAACCGGTATCCCGCGCACCGGTCACGCCGCGCTGATTGCCGCCGGAACAGGGCTGGGAGAGTGTACCCTGTTCTGGGATGGCAGCCGTCACGTGGCCGTTCCATCTGAAGGCGGTCATGCCAGCTTTTCGCCGAGCGACCCCACCGAAGCAGCCCTGCTCGCCTACCTCTGGGAAACCTACGAGCACGTGAGTTGGGAACGCGTCGTTTCAGGAACGTTCGGCTTCAAGCACATTTACACCTTTCTGCGCGATACAGGCCGAGCAGCCGGTTCACCGGACTTAGAAGCCCTGGCCGAACAACAGGGTTATGGCATTGCCGTTGCCCACTTTGCAGCGGCAGGACTGCCGATTGCCGTCGCCACCATGGAACGGTTCGTTGCTCTGTACGGTGCCGAAGCCGGCAACTTGGCGCTCAAGACACTCGCCGTTGGCGGCGTCTTCATCGGCGGTGGCATTGCCCCTAAAATCCTTCCCTGGCTGACCCAGGGCGGCTTTCTCCGCGCATTTGTCGCCAAGGGCCGCTTTCGTCACTTCTTAGAGCAGGTGCCGGTTGCCGTCATCCTCAATGAGCAGACGGCCCTGCTCGGCGCGGCCGACTACGCCAAACGTCACACCGAGTCATGATGAGAAGTCATGCACATTCTGGCACTGGACATCGGCTCATCCTCACTGCGGGCAGCGGTCTTTACCCCTGACGGACAGCCCGTGCCGGAAACCTGGGCGCAGCGCCCGGTCGCGCCGGTCATAACAACCGACGGCGGCATGACATACGACGCACCGACCCTGTTCCTCCACCTAACACAAGTGGTCGGACAGACACTGCGCCGCGCGGCCCAGTGCGGCCTTTCCCTGTCCGGCGTCGGCGTCGCCACCATGATGCACAGCCTCGTCGGTGTCCGCTTGCGGCCGGACGGCACAGCCGATGTCGGCGCGCCGACAACGCCTGTGTTTGCATGGGGTGACACACGTGCCGAGGTCGAAAGCGAGCATCTAAGGGCGTACTTTGCCGAACGCCGCCTCTATGCTCGCACCGGCTGCCCACTCCATTCCAGCTACTGGCTGCTCAAGTTGTTCTGGCTCAAACGCCAACTGAACATTGCCGAATGGCGCTGGATGTCCTTTGCCGAGTATGTCTGGCTCCGGCTCTTCGGCGTCGCGTATGCAAGCGCTTCCCTGGCGTCGGCAACCGGCCTGTATGCCCGCCAAAGCGGCGACTGGGACACAGACATCCTGTCCGACCTGGGACTCACCAAGCACAACCTGACACCTCTTGCCGATGACCGCTTAACCTTCTCTGGTGAGCAGCTCCGCCCACCCTTTCATCGGCGCTGGGGGCTGCTTCGCCGCGCAACGTTTTTTCTACCGCTCGGCGACGGTGCGTGTGGCAACCTGGGAAGCCTCTGCTTCTCTGATGGACAGGCTGCCCTCAACATCGGCACAACGGCAGCGTTGCGGGTCACACACACGCTCGACCAGGCCCCCGCAACGCCGCCGCCAGGACTCTGGACGTACTGCCTTGATCGGCGGCGGGTCCTCACCGGTGGGGCGCTGAGTAATGCCGGAAACCTCCTGACCTGGGCTCGCCGGACATTGCGGCTCCCTTCATCATCCAGACTGGAGACGGCACTCCGTGCCGCCCACCAAGCCGATACCGGCTTGACCATCCTGCCGTTCTGGGCCGGCGAACGCAGCCTTGGCTGGCATCCCAATGCCACCGGCGCTATCCTCGGTCTCCGGCTTGCAACGGATGCTCTGACCATCTGGCGCGCGCTTCTGGAAACCCTTGCCGTCCGCCTCGCCTGGATTGCCGACGAACTGAGAGCGGCTAACCTCCTCCCAGCCGATGCGCCATGTGTTGTATCCGGCGGCGTGGCGCGGTCGGAGGCCTTCGCCACCCTCCTGTGCCACGCGCTGGGGCGTCCGCTGTACGTGACCCAAGCCGAGATGTCGGCGCGTGGCGCTGCCCTCTGGGTCGCCCTGCAGCTGGGCCTGGTGACGCCGACACAATGCGCACTCCCGGTCGGACAATGGTTCCTGCCGGACATAACCGCCCGTGACAACTACCGCGCCGTCCTCCGGCAGCACCGTGTGGCCTACCATCAACTCTACCCTGCCCCTACCCTCGGCTATGCTCCGTAAATTGCACGCTCTTGTGGCGCTCACGGCAATTGTTTGTTACACCGTCATCATGGCCAGCCTTGCTCTCCTGGTCTCTTTCTTCGACCGCACCGGTGCGTGGCAACACAGCATTGCCCGTAGCTGGTGCCGTATGATTTCCGCGACGGTCGGCCTGCGCCCCATCGCTACCGGGCTTGAGCACATACCACACGATACGCCGGCAGTCGTTATGGCAAACCACCAGAGCCTGCTGGATATTCCCGTGTTGTTTATCTGCTTGCCCTTTCAATTTCGGATTCTGGCCAAAAAAGAACTCTTTCGCCTCCCCTTTCTGGGCTGGTTCTTACGGCGGGCCGGCCACATCCCCGTTGATCGGGCCAAGCGCCAGGCGACGCCGGCGATGCTGCGGATGGCGCGTCAAACCCTGGCAGCACGCATTCCGGTAGTGCTCTTCCCCGAAGGCACACGCAATGCCCAACCGGCGCGCGTCAAGGCTTTCAAGGCGGGTGGCTTCCGCCTGGCCCAGGCAGCTGGCGTCCCAATCGTACCGGTCACAATTTATGGTACGGCGGCCTTCTTACCGGCGCGAACATGGCAGTTGTCTCCCGGCCCGGTCTCGCTCACCGTTCACCCACCCATACCACCGACCGGAACACTCGAATCATTGATGGCTGAGGTTGCAACGGTGATGAATCGGCAACTGGAAGCTGAAGCGATACGGATGGCGCAACCGCCAGCGATGTCACCCGTTGCGCTAACCGGTAAACGGTGACCCCACGCATGAAGATCACCGTTGATCCAGTCGAACATCCATCCAACCTCACCAAACCAGCGCCGTCCCAGCCGGTTGAATGGACGCTCTGGGCTGCGCTCATCACCTGGCTGGTGAGTGTCGGCTCGCTGCTTCTGGCTTCCATTGGTGCCCAACTGGGTTGGACGGCTTGGTTCTATGCCCGCCGGGCAGTCCTCCCGACGGAAGCAGACCTGCTCGGCTCGCATTCGCTGACACTGGCCCTCGTCCTCTCCACATTCGTGGCCCACGCCCTCACGCTCCTCTGGTGCTGGAAAGTGATCCAGATGACGATCCCCCAGGGCTTCCGCAGAGCGCTTGGGCTTGACTGGTGCCAAACCCTGTGGTCGCGCGAGGGAGCCATCCTTGGGGCGGCCCTACTGTCTGCGCCGGTCTTCCTGACACTTGGCACCTGGCTGGAGCGCTACGTCCCCAATGCCAAAACCGACCTCGACCGCGTGTTGGCGCTCGGACCATCCATCCGACTTGCCGTCGCCTCGGTGGCGGCTGTATCGGCCCCACTGGTCGAAGAAATCGTCTACCGCGGTGTGTTATTTGGCGCCCTATCTCGTCGGCTCAGCACCGGCCCGGCGATCTTCCTGGTCTCGGCCTTGTTTTTGGCCGCTCACATCCCCCAGTATTGGGGCGGCTGGGCCGGACTCACCATGCTCGGTTTGCTCAGCCTCACCCTGACCTGGCTGCGCGCAGTCACCGGTTCAGTAATACCGTCCCTGGTGCTGCACTACGCCTTCAACGGCATTCAGGCCGTCGCCATCATCTTCTTTTGGGAGTGGCTCGAAGCCTCCCCACCGACAACGCCATGAACGTTCACGGTCAAACTATCCTTGTCACGGGCGGCTCACGCGGCATTGGCCGCGCCATTGTCCTTGCCCTTGCTGCGTACGGCGCCAACGTGGCTTTCACCTACCGCAGTCAAGCTGCGGCCGCGCAAGCCGTTGTGGAAGCAGCACGGGCATACCAGGTGGAGGTCCAAGGTTATCAAGCAGATGCCGCCGACTTTGAAGCGGCGCAAACCGTTGTCAAACAGGTCCGGGAACACTTCGGCGCGCTGCACGGCCTGGTCAATAACGCCGGGATCACCCGCGACAAACTGTTGGTGACGATGAAAGAGGAAGACTGGGACGCCGTGCTGAATGCAAACCTCAAGAGCGTGTTCAACATGTCCAAGGCCGTCGTCGCCCTACTCCTCAGGCAAAAGCAAGGGGGCACGATCCTCAACATTAGCTCGATCAGTGGCCTCGTCGGCATGGCCGGACAGACCAACTATGCGGCGTCCAAGGCCGGCATGATCGGCTTCACAAAGGCGCTGGCCAAGGAAGTCGCCGGACGGGGTATTACCGTCAACGCGCTGGCCCTGGGGTTGATTGAAACCGAGATGACGCAGGCACTCTCCCCCGAATACCGCGCCAAGTTGCTCGATCAAATTCCGCTGGGCCGCTTCGGTACCGCGGCGGAGGTGGCGCGCATTGCCGTTTTTCTCTTGTCGGACGACGCACGCTACATTACCGGACAGGTCATTCAAGCTGATGGCGGCTTGGCCATCTAGGTGCTCCATCGTCGCTGCTGTCGGCGCTCTCTTTCCCACTAACCAGGAAGGCCCACCATGCCTGCACCTGATCTCTCGACACTTGAAAAAATCCAAGCCGAATTGCAGCGGTATGAACACCCGCTGTTCAACTTCCAGGCCGAGGCAGACCCCCAGGGCGTTCGGGTCATCATCTCGCTCAAGGTAGAGGGTATCTTAGAACCCTATAGTTTTGTCGTTCCGCACCGTGACATGCAGGACCCACGCTATGGCTGGCGGTTTCAGAACCTGGTCTTTAACTATTTACACGACTACATGGTTGAGACCTTCACGCTCACGCCCCACCATATTCCCTAACACCTTAGGTGAGGGCAGGTATCGAGCGTGACCCCCAGGGGAAGGCCAGGGGAGGGTCTGACCGTATCAGCCTGAGCTTGCCCCGGGAAACCGTCGGCCGGCGAGACGTGAGGCAGACGCTCTGGAGTGGACGAAATGGTGACCGTACACCGGAACGACCATCACCCGCCTCTGTACGTCCCTCTGTACATTTTGGCAGGTGGCTATAGTCGTCGCATGGGTTTCCCGAAGCCACTGCTTCCCTTTCCAGAGCGGCCGTTATTAGTAGTTTTGGCAGAACGTCTGGCGGCGGCGTTTCCGCGGCAGTGGGTTATCTGCACTCACGAGGCCTTGTCGCCACGCTTTGAAAAAGCATTATCAGACTATGGACTCCTGGACGCAATCCTCCTCGATGACCGGCCCGCCGCCGGACCCCTCGCCGGTATCGAACGCGCCGCCCGCCACGCGCTCCATCTCGGCGCGGCGCGCTGGCTGGTTATCCCCTGTGACCTGCCGTTTCTCACGCCGGCTTTCCTCGCACGGCTTGTCACGGCTGACCTGGCTGCCCCGGCGGTTGTACCCTGTTCCCCGACCGGAAACATCACCGGCGTCTGCGCCGCCTATGGACCGGCAATCCAACCAACCCTGACAGACCTTCTCAACCGCGGACAACGGCGTGTCCAAGACTTCCTGACACGTGTCGGCGCAGCACAACTCACCTTTCCAAGGTACGCCGACCTCCCCTACGCTGACCAGTTGCTGGTCAACCTCAATACACCGGATGACTACCGACAGGCGCTGGCCATCATCTGTGCCAACAGAGCCTCGAAATCCGTCTCTACCATGAGTAGCGCCCGGCAGTCCGGCGTCAAAAAACCCTCTGCAACGGCCCGGTCGAGAAACGACAGTAAACCATCGTAGTAGCCGGCAACGTTCAACAGCCCGACCGGCTTCGCGTGGTAGCCCAGCTGCCGCCACGTCCAAATCTCAAACAATTCATCCAGCGTCCCAATGCCGCCCGGCAATGCTACAAACGCATCCGCCAACGCCATCATCTGTGCCTTGCGCTCATGCATCGTCCGCACGACATACAGTTCCGTCACCTCACGGCAGGCAACCTCACGCGCAAGCAGGCGTTCCGGGATCACCCCAATGACCCGCCCACCTTCTGCCAGCGCTGCCCTGGCAACAACCCCCATCAGTCCGACCTGCCCGCCGCCGTACACCACCTCGATGCCCTGCCGCGCCAACCTCCGCCCACACGCCTGGGCAACTTCTCGGTACGCCGCCACCTGCCCGGTCTGCGACCCACAATACACACACACGCGCTTCAGTGTCCCCAAGTAAGCCCCTCCGAATGGCCATCTTGGCCTTTTATCAGACTAATGTTACTAAAAGCTTGCCGTTTCCCGGGGCGGGACCGCGGCAATCCAGACCTTCCGCAAAAAGGCGTAGCTGCCCGACAACTCGAGCTCAATGCCCTGCACCCGCTCCTGCGCGATGGCAACGTTGTGCGGATGCCAGAGAAACACTTGCGCCGCATCGGCGACAACCTGCTTCTGCACCAAACCATACAGCCGGCGCTGCTCAGCCTTGTCCGTCGTTGCGGCGGCCGCACGCAACCAGGCATCAACCTGGGGCGACCGGTAGCGCCCACGGTTTGCCCCCTCGCTGTAGCCTTTCTCCCTGGTCGGAATCCGCGATGACTCATAAAAGTAGCTCAGAAAATCAACGCTCTGATTCCCACCGACGTTGATGAGGTAAAACATCTGAAAATTGCCGGCGATGGTGTCCTGTAAAAAGGTCTGAAACTCATAGGAGCGCAGTGAAAGCTTAATCCCCACTTGCTTGAGTTGCTCCTGCAAAACGGCGGCAATCTGACGCGGCAACTCTGCCGACGAAGTTTTTAGCTCCAATCGCAAGGGTTGCTCAGGCCCGTAGCCGGCTTCCGCCAACAGCCGGCGCGCTTCGTCCGGATCGTAACGTGGCGGGGGTAAGTCGTCAGGGTAGGCCCACTGCTCCGGCGGCAACGGCCCGGCCGCCGGACGCGCCATACCGCGCAAGACCGTCCGAATCATCATTTCCCGGTCAATGGCCAGCGCCAGCGCCTGGCGAACACGCCGATCCGCCAAACGCGCGTCCTCACAGTTTAACCCCAGGTAGGCGATGTTCGTCCCCTTCGCCTGCACCAACTTCAACCCCGGGGTTTTCCCCAATGCCTGGCTCGTGCTGTAAGCCAGATCGGCGTTGACCGCCAACTGGACAGTACCCTTGCGGAGCTCAAGCTCGCGCGTTGTCGCATCGGGAATGAAGCGAATCCGGAGTTGTTTCAACCGAGGCGCGCCCTTGAAATAGGCGGCATTCGCCCCGAGCACAATATCGTTGTTTTCCCGGTAGGACAGCACCCGAAACGGCCCCGTTCCCACCGGCTTCTGGGCCGCCTCCTCCGGCGTGGTCCCCTGCGGTAGGATGCCCACGGCCACCAGACTCCCCAGCATCGGCAAGTTCGGCGCCCGACACCGGAAAATGACCGTTCGTTCATCCGGTGTCTCGATGCGCTCGACCAGCGCAAAGTCCCCCTTCTTCGGCGAGTTGAAGTCCGGTGCGCACAGCGTCTCAAAGGTGTATTTGACATCGCCGGCCGTCAACGGACGACCGTCGTGAAACCGCACGTCGGGCCGCAGCCGAAACGTGAACAGCCGCGCATCGGGAGAGACCGTAAACTCGGCGGCCAAATCCGGCACAATGTCGAGCCGTTCGTTTTTGTTGACCAGGGTATCAAAGATGATCTGATGTAGCCGCGCCGAAACGGCGTCGTTGCCGACACGCGGATCGAGGGTTTTGGGCGGCTTCTCCACCGCCATCACCAGTGTGTCAGGATCGGTTGTCGCCGGCTGCCGACAACCGCCCGGCAGCAACACGACGAACACACTGACCAACAACCATCCGCCCCCCCACCATCCGCCACGCCACCGACGGACCTGCCGGCCACGTGCCCACGGCTCAGACCATGGCATACCGGTAGTAGTTGGCGTAGTTGTAAAAGTCCTCCCGGACACCCTGCCCAAGCCGCCCTGTCCACGTACTCAGTTGCTTCTGCATCGCGAAGAACGAAAACTCAACAAAGTTGAGCAGCCACGCTGAGGTGTACACTGCCCCCAGCTTGCGCGGCACCGCCTCCCAGATGTTCGGATGCAGCTTTTGCATCTCAAGCATCAGCTTCACAAAGTCACCCCATTCCATGCAGTCCTGAAAGAGTCCCCGCCGCACCGACGGTGGCAACCGGTGCAACGCCTCCATGACAATGTTCAGCAGCTCGTTGACGGCCTGTGGCGGCTCCCCCGCGTCCACGACCATGTAGCGTGTAAATGCCGCCATGATGGCCACACCCGGCTCGTAGGCGTTGATCAGTCGCAGCGAGGTTTCATCGAGATGCCGGCCCTTGAGGGCCAGGTCAATCAGATGCGTTATCCGACGCAAGTTGCGCACCAGCGACCCAAATCCACAGAACGTCAACGGCGAATTCAACGATGCCGCATCCCCCAACAGCAACACCCGGTGCGTCGCCGTCCGCTTCTGCGGCCCAAAACCAACCTGGTGCAACCCAGGAATGTAGCCAAACACCGGCCGCCGAAACGCAAAGGTCGCCCCAGGACGCTTGTAGCGCGGCAAAGTCTCAAAGTAGGTCTCAAACAACGCGAGCAGCGACAGCCGCTCGGCTGCCCCAACCGGCGCATAGTGGAACAAATAGGTGGTAAACTCCCCGTCCCGCCCGGCAAAACCCTCCCAGAACAACTGCCGCCCAGCCTGGGCATGCTCGGTGGTCACAAGAATCTCCCCTACCCGCGCATCCACTTCGTCGGCCGCTGTGCCCGTGACAAAACCGGTCGCAATCGTCCCCACCGTCGGACACAGGTACGTCACCGTCTCGCGTGGATTGAGTTGGCGGGCAATCGGTGAGAGCGTGCCCATCGCATCAATGAACAGCTGCCCCTGAAAACGCAGGCGCCCCTGCTCCGGGCAGACCACCTCCACCGTGACACTCTGCTCCCCAACCTCTACTGCCTGAAGCGTTGTTCGGTCATAACACCGACTGCGACCGTCTTGCAGCAACTTCTGCCGACACAGCGCCAAGAGCCGATCTGAAGACACGGCCAACGTCAAGACATCGTCAAACCACAGCCGGTCGGCATCAATCAGACAGTCCGCGCCGTGAAACTTGACGAAGCCCCCGTCGTACTCGGCCACAACAACCGCTTCCACCTCGGCCCGGGTCAACAAACCGGCTTCGATCAGCCGTTGAATCTCGCCCCGTGAAATGTTCCAGTCCCGGTGCGTCTTCCCCACCTGATGCCGGTCAAAAACCAATACCCGCCAGCCATAGCGCGCCGCCAGCGTGGCACCCACGATCAACCCAAAACAACCGCCGGCAATCATGACATCAAAGGTCTCGGCAACCGCCGGTGCGGTTTCTGCCGAGGGGCCGTAGCGCAGGAGTCGTGCCGGCGGTGACAACAGTCGGTGCCGGTTGACATCAAGCTCAACCAGCCGCTCAAACCACAGTTCACCGTCGGGCATCGTAGCGAAGGCGGCGGCCGTCCGTGGATAAGCTTCCTGTAGAGCAGATGCCGTAAGACGCGGAAGAGCCGTGGAAGAATGCATGGACAAATCGGCACAGAGGGTTAGGTGTAGGGTTAGTGACCACACCGAGCACTGTATCGCACCCGACCAAAAAACAAAACAGCCCTCGCAACAAAACAGCCCCGCAACCTCGCCGCCGAGCCGTTGTTCTCAACCGGCTGCTCTTCAGGGACTCCGACCACCCTGCCGGTACGGCAGTTAGGGCCGAATGACAAACACAAACTTCTCACTCGTCGTGTGGAGCGCCGCATCCAAAACCCGTACCGCCACCAGATATTCGCCCGGCACCAGGTTTTGGTATGTCAGAGTAAAAGTTTCCTGCGGAGAATCTAAAACCAAATCATCAGGATAGATCGGCGCCCAGTCGTTGCCATTCACCGCCACCTCGACCAATTTTGGCGGCTCAGTCGTCACCGTTACCTTAACTTGCAGCTTCACTTCTTTAGCAGAAATGATAGAAGGAAAAAAGGTTATCTTAGGTACTGTGTTGGTGATCACGACCGGCCCTAACGTCTCGACCGCGGTCAGTGCAAACGCCGGGGGGTTGGAAGCGGCGTCGCTGACCTCAAGCTGAAACTCATACGTCCCATCGGGCAACATCTCCGGCGCAATCACAAAAAACGGCTGGTCGAGCTTCCCGGCCAGAGGCTTCCACCGGGTCTCACCGCGCAACCGATACGACAGGCGATAGGTCAGGGTATCCCCGTTTTTGTCCTCGGCTTGCCACTGCAACGTGCGCGCCCCGCGCTGAAACACCTTGCGGGGTGGTTGGTTGACCAGGATACCGAACTGGGTGGGGTCTAATCCTGCCGTCATCACATTTGGATCAGGCGGCGGTACGACCGCCTCCTGTAACGCCACCCCAACCGGCAACACCGTCAGTGACGTAATCGTCGGCGGGAGATTCCGCGGCAGGTATGCAGCGCGTACCGACCGCACTTCGGCACCTTTCTTCAGGCGCAACCGCCATTGCAGAAACCGCGCTTTCGGACTGGTAATGCCTCCCCCTGGCACCGGCATCTCCGCCGACCACGCACTCCATAGGGGTCCCGGCGTCTGTGTGTTCCCCGTCCGCGTCTGCACAAAAATTTCCCCCGTCCCCTCCACCACAATCCGCCCCCAGGCCTCAACTACGGCCTTTGCATCCTGTACGGCCGACGTAAACACGCCCTCATCCTGTGCCGTCTCACGCAACCGGTAAAGCTTTGCCAAACCACTGGTCAGGACATACAGCGTGTCGCCGACGATGTTGACCGCCACAATCCGTTCCTCTTCAACAGCACCCAGCAAAACAGCCCGTCCGTCCTCGGCTACCAAAAAAAGCCGCCCCTGTCCCCCCATCGTTTGGCTGCCCAGACCGACCAACAGACCATCGGGGCGGCACATCAGCACGGTCGCTGCGTCCGGCGAAGTCCATACCGCCGTCTGACGCCCGTCTCCCCCCAGCCGGTACAGTGTTGTCCCACCCGCTGCCGGCCGAACTGCCCCGCCGCCGGCCCCCTCCCCGGAACTCCCCACAGCCTCCTCGCCTCCAGAGGCCCCCGCCTTGTCCTCCCCAATCCCAAGGGCAAATACCGTGCCGTCGGCCATCTGCACCAATTGGCGGATTTCCCGCGCCGGCGCATCAAATACTGCCGTCGCCTGCCCATCCGGCGCCAACCGCACAACCAACCCACCTGGATCCGTACCGGCCCAGATCGCCCCGTCCAGCGCAACCATCAGACTCGTCACATTGAGCTCGTCGGTTGTCAGCAGAGATCTGACGTCCGTCGCGCCGGACGACAAGGCAAACACACCGCCCTTGGCGCCGGTCGCATAGACGAGTGTCCCGTCCGGCAAACAACACATCGCCCAGATGTACTTCTCCGGCGGATCATACGCCACCTGCCAGCTTGCCTCCTCGTCACGCAGCCGGTAAATCTTCCCATCGGGCGACGTTGCGGCAAACACCGTCCCCTTCCCGTCCGTCGCCAGCGCCGTGACATCCAACTCCTCAAAGTCAGCGACAAGCGTCGTCACGCCGTCCGCGCCGATTTTGAAGAGCTTTCCATCATGGCCTGTCCCCACATAGATTTCACGGCCGACGGCCACACTACAGAACGCAAACGGCTGCTGCGGATCACCGACCAGTCGGGGCGGCGGAACAACCCGCAGAATGCCGTTATCAGACACAGAGAGACCCACCAACCGCCCCGCGAGATAGTCCTCCTTCCGACTCGCTTCCCAAAACGCCGTCTTCTCACCGTACACAACCCCCATCCACAGCCCCACCCACACTAAAACGGCACCGGCGGCGGCCATCCTCTTCTGGTTTCGCATCTGTTGGTTTTCCATCAAAAACGCCCTCAAGTTACACCGTCAGCCGGGACAGTGCGTTGGGTTGCCGGCAGCGGCTGACTCTTCCACCGGCGATGAATCCACAGCCATTGGTCAGGATAGCGCCGGACAATCGCCTCCCAACAACGCGTCAAACGCACCGTATTTTCCTGCACATCAAACGCTTCATCCGCCGTTTGCACCAGCACCGGCGGCGGCTCAACGATCAACCGATGCCGTTTGCGGGCGGCATCCCAAACCACATAGCCCACAACCACAGCGGCGCCGGTGCGCCGCGCCAGCCGCGCCACCAACGGCGACGTTGAAGCCGGACGACCGAAAAACTCACAAAACACCCCATACTGCGGTTGCACATGGACATCCGCCAAAATCCCTACCGTTTCCCCACGCCGCAAGCTCGCCACCAGCGCCCGCAACTCGCGGTGCTTGGACACAACCCGATTCCCGCTCCCGACGCGATAGCGTGTCACAATCGCATCCACCAGTGAATTGTCAATCGGACGTACAAGGATCGTCAGTGGATAGCCGTACACCGCATGGGCATAGGCGCTCAGCTCCCACGCCCCAAGATGCCCAGTAAAAAAAATCACGCCGCGCCCCTGTGCCTGCGCGGCGGCAAAGTGCTCAAACCCCTCATACTCCACCAATTCGGCCACGTTCCCAGCATGCACGGTGGGCAAGTGGGCAAACTCACCCAGCAGCCGCCCCAGATTCGCCACCGACCCCCACAACAGGCGCCGCCGGACGCGCGCCGGCGCCTCGGGGAAGGCCGCCGTCAAATTATCCCGCCCGACGCGCCGCAAGCGCGGCAATACCAGCGCCAACAGCCCGGCCAGGACAATCCCCAACCGCCGCGCCCACCAGCGCGGAAGCCGCCCCAATCCCCACAGCACGGCCGCGACAATCCACGCTTCCACCTGCTGACGCCAGGCCGCCCATGAATTGACAGTTGTCAGCCGGGTGATTAGCATTACTTGCCCAACGCGAACGGACTGTGCCCCCCGTTCACAGTCCTAACCGAAACGGTGGCGTAGCCAAGTGGTAAGGCACGGGTCTGCAAAACCCTTATTCGTCGGTTCGATTCCGACCGCCACCTCCAATTGTGGGCCGGTGGCGTGCGCTCACTGCCCCCAGGGCAGCGTGCGCCACGCACAACAACCGGCAATGGCGCTATGGCTTCAGATTTTTTTGTCGGTACGTCCTGTACGCTGATCATCACCGTGATGTTGCTGGCTCTGGCGCGGGTTTCGGCCGTGCGCGTCAAAAAGGGTGCCAGTCTGTACTCTGCCTCGATCCAGCCCTTGCTCGTCATGTCAGTCGTACTGTTCCTGCTGTACCTGGTGAATATGGGGCTTATCCATCTTCTGATGGCGGTCGGCCTGCGCGGTGATGTGGCGCTGTATAGCGTCCTCCTCCTCGATGATGTCCTAGCCTGTACGTTCTTACTGACGATGTTCCGCCGCAACGCCCTGCGCCAGGCAGCCAAAACCCCTCAGTAAGCCACCCTACCGACTGCCGCCCCGCCTCTATGGCGCACGGTAGAGAACCTCGCTCGGATTGACCGCTACAATCTGCACTTGTCCGGCGACAGCTGGCGGCGGTGTCACCACGACCGCCCGGCGAAACGGATGTTCCGCCACCGGCTCATTGGCAACGGTTGCCTGAAAATCACGCCCCCGGAGCTTTTCTACAACCGATTTCGGCCCCTCCACGGTGACTTCCAAACGTTTGGGTGGCGTCCCCGGCACGTCCAAGATGACATCCACTCGCCGCCGGATGATGATCGGCCGAATTGTGACCTTCACTTCAACCTCTGAAGCGCCGACAATCTCAATCCGTGGATCTTTGACATCCACTTTGTAGCGCTCAACAAACGACCGGTCGTGAATATTGAGCCAGATGGTCTCCGTCCCGACAGCCTGCAGGGCGTACACCTGTGATTCTGGCCCGCGCACCCGCGTCGTCGGCGGGGTCACCTGATACTCGGCAATTTCCCGATCCACCGGCAGCACGCCGCGAAAGTTCGGTTTGATCTCCACCTCGCGGTACACTTGCCGCTCCAGGTTGAGCGTAATCCGCACCGGCTCAATCTCCAGAATCTCGACATTGGTGGGCTTCTCAATGCGTGCGTCTTCCCGCAACACAATCACCCGCTCGCCGGGATTCTTACCGGCCAGCGGAACGGTGACGACAAACGACTCAGGGCGCAGGCGTTCGACAACATCCCGCGGTCCGCGCACACGGATCGTCACCTCCTGGACCTCCTGGCTGTTGGCAATGATCAAGTCCTCCTGGAGGCCCTGATAAGTAATCGGGACGCCGCGCAACACAAATGGAATCGCATCCTGCTTGGTTGCCGAGAGCCACAGCGCACTCGTAATCACGGCTGCAATGAACTTGAGGGGGAAGTTTTCAAACAACAGGGCGCGACATCGCTCGCCCCACCAGGCCGCCCAGTGCTGCCCTTGCCGCCACACAGCAGCCACATCCACGACGCCGCGCTCCCGCATCCGCGAAGTCCGACCCTCACCCACAAGGGCCGGTGTCCCGGCTGCAGGCGTTTCGCCGGTCTCACTGCGCAAGTCGGCAGTGACAAAATCCACGCCGGACGTGTCCTCAATGAGCAACCGCCGCCGGCGCCGTACCGGAGGCGATGGACCCTCGGCTGCATTCAACGCGCGGGATAGCAGCGCCCGTACCTCCCGGATGCCAAGCCCACGCTTGATCTGCCCATGCTCGACGCACGAGACCATACCGGTTTCTTCCGAAACAACGATGACAAACGCATCGGTTTCCTCGGTAATCCCAATTGCCGAACGGTGGCGGGTGCCGGTGTCCTTTGAAAGCCGGGGATTGAGGGTCAGCGGCAGAAAGCAACTCGCCGCTGCAATCCGTCCCTGCCGAATAATGACGGCACCATCGTGCAGCGGCGCTTCCGGGTTAAACAAATTGATGAGCAGGTCATAGCCCACCACGGCATCGAGCTTGACGCCGCGCGTAATGTATTCATCCAGATTATCCTGCCGCTCAAACACGATCAGCGCGCCGGTTTTCTTCGCCGCAAACGTCGTCACGGCCAACAACACGTCTTCATACTGCGCCATCGGCGACTTCGGTGCCCGCCATCCAAACAGCGCCGAAAAGCGAATGTTGCGCCCAAAATGGGCAAACGCCGTTCGGATTTCATTCTGAAACAGCACGACAACCGCAAAGCCTACATAGAGGAAGCTGTGGCGGATGACGAACTCCAGCGTCGGCAGATGCAGCCAGTGGGAAGCCTGGTACAGCAGCGCGACCAAGGCAATCCCAAGTGCCACTTGCGCCGCCCGCGTTCCTTTGAGCAGCTTGAGCACCTCGTAGACGACGAAAAACACCAGCACCAGGTCTAGGACAGACGCGAGCCAGGATTGACTGAGCCAGTGCATCAGGGTCGTCATCACAAAATCACGTTTCCTCGGCGGAAATCCCCAGAATCGCGCCGGGCCAGAAAAGCCCGGCACCCCCCGACTATGCTGTTGGGCTGCAACCTTTCAGAGCGGGCCTATACCCACCGGCCGTCGTGTGCTGCATAGCTGACGCAGCGCACGTACCAGAACACCGCCACACCTGCGCCAGCATAGTAAAGCATAGTCGGCGCCCAGCGTTCGGGCGACAACCACCAAAACAGCGCCAGGTAGCTGAGTGCCCCCATCGCCACCCAGGCCCAGTGCAGGTGCCGTACCCCGACAGCATACGCGACGGTAAAGGATAACCACAACACATGCGGACCGTACCCAAGCCTTTCAGGACGCAGCATTTCCAACCACCATACCACCGGATAGCCGACCGCCAAACCACGCAGGAAACGCTGGGTAGCGTAGTAGCTTGTCCAGTGAAACGGAAACACAATACTGGCGCCCACCAACCCCAACAGCCAGGCCTTGGCGTCCAGAAAGGCCCCCTGCGCATCCACTTCCACAAACGCCGTGACCGCCCACGGGTAACCGGCGGCCAGCCAAACCGGCAGCGCCAGGTCCCGCAGCACTTTAGTCAATCGCCGCTGCGGCAATACCCAAATATCGAGCAACACGTATGCCAGATACAGTGCGGTCGGCCAGGTCGGCGCCCCCGCCACCCCAAACAAACCCACACTGCCCAGCCAAACCCACAGCGGAATATACTCGTAGGAGCGCAGGGCACACGCCGGCCGGCGGTAACGCTCCGCCCGCTTTGCGCCGACCTTCAAAGCCGGAACAAGTCGCCGCTCGATGGCCTGGCGCAGTTCCTCCGTCAGTGCCCGCGCCGCCTCCAGCTCGGTTTCCGCCGTCCACGCTGCACGCACTCGCGGTTGAAGCGGCGGATGGTACTTGACCGTGATCTTCCGCGGCAGCGGGAGCCACTGCCCCCGTGGCCAGGCGGCGCGGGCGCCGGCAATGGTCACCGGAACAATCGGACACCGGGCCGCAATTGCCAACCGAGCTGCGCCTGACTTCAGCAGCGCGTTCACCCGCTCTCCTTTAGAAAGTCCGGCTTCGGGGAAAATGCCCAGCGCCTCGCCGGACTGCAAAACCTCGAGCGCCTGGGCAAAAGCCTGCTGGTCGCGTTTGCTCGTATCAACCGGAAAAGCGCCCAGAAAACGAATGAGCGATCCGAAGACCGGAATCGCAAACAGTTTATCCCATGCCATGAAGCGAATCCGCCGCCGAATCGGCAGCGAGATCAGAACGGGGTCAAGATAGCTGGGATGATTGCCAGCCAAAATCACCGCGCCGGTCGGCGGGACATTGGCAACCCCCGCATACTCTAGCGTGAACAGCACGCGGAAGAGTGCCTGGACAATGACTTTGACAACCCAGAGCACAGGCATTCTGTTCAGGCATTCTGTTGCCAACACAACCGGGACGCTAGGCGCGTCCCGCCAGTGACCGCAGCTCCGACTTGAGCTTTTCAATCTGGATGATCTTTTCCGTTACCTGCTCAAAAAGCTCACGCTTGGCAGCAATCCCTTCCCCGATCAGGTAGGCGGCTGCCTCTGAGCGGTTGGCGAAAATACCCGCCTGAACGAGCATTTCAATCGAACGCATCGTGTCTTCCGACAGATGTACCGTCACGTTCAAGTCACGGCTGGCCAACGCCTGCTGAATGGCTGCCCCAATCGAACCCGGCAGCCGGCCGATTGACTCCGGCAGCGTCCGCGCCAGCTCACGGACGGAGCTTGTAATCTCCTCAATTGCGCCCTTCGGCTCCTCGCTTGGCGCACCCGGCGTAGCTTCCGACGCCGGTCGCGGATCATCTTTTCGCTCAATAATAACGACTTTTCGCTCTTCCTGCCCGGCCATAGGATTTCACCTCCGTGACATCGCTCTTCAGAGCTTACCCTGCGTGGCGCTCGGCTGCCAAGGTAGCACAACGCGTCAACAACCGGCTGAGTCACCGCCGGAGGTGTATCCGGGGTAGGTTGACCGGAGGATTTTAGCGTGGCTATATTCGCGCATCACACATAACCGTATAGCGTCATACACTTTGCGCCAACGGTTTCGTTTGCATTTGTTGCACATCCTAGCACGCTGAGGACATTGGCCATGCCCGGTGGAACGAATGAAGTCATGCGCGACTTCTTCATCCGCGTCATTGGGAACACCCCTGAAGAACGTTTCATCTACGTAATTCGTGCGCAAAATGCACGTGCGGCCCTCAACCTGCACATCAGCAACATGGGCGACCGCCCCTGTGTTGTCCTAGACGGGCTGACCGGCGAAGTCCTGGAACGTTACAACGTGGACAAAAAGGGGCGGTAGCTCAACCCGTCCCCCGTAGCCGACCCGCCGCTGCCCCCTAGGCCGCCATCTGTCGCGACATCAACCGGCGCGCGCCCCCAGCGCAGCCGACTTGCCCGACGTGTGCGCGCCGATCTGGCGTCCCATCGGGCAGACGGCGCTTCGCCGTGGAAGGGCGATGCTACCATGTGGCCTAGTGCACGGCGACGGCAGAGGGACCTTCCCCGCCAGGCAGTACCTGCCGGGATAGCCATCCACCCGAAGCACAAACCACCGCGCCCAAAGCTCCCTTTGACCGCCCAAGCAACAATCGCATCCGGTCGCCGGAAAACCAGGAACGCCCGACTGAGGTTCAAAATGTCAACTTAAGCGCCATCTGGATTCGGCGCGCGCTGCTCACCACGCCATCCCGAATCCGCCCAAAGGTCGCCGCCGTCACCACCGCAGTTGGAAACGCGAACGAAGGCGTGTTGGTCGCATTCTGCATCTCCAGCCGATATTGGAGATTGACCCCCTCCACGATGCGGAAGGACTTGGCCACGGTCAGGTCGAGCTGGAAAAAGCCGGGGCCATTGAAAAAGTTGCGCCCAGTGTTGCCCAGCGTCCCAGGGGACGGGATGCTAAACCGCGTCCGTTCATCGGCCGTAAAGTAGTAGTTTGTCCCAGACTCCTGCCGTACCGAGCCGAGCGACCGCGAGCAGCCATTGCAGTTGGCAAACGACTGCACCGCGTTGCTGAGCGTGTTCGCGCCGGAAAAGACCGTAAAGGGCCGCCCCGACGTGAGCTGAAGAATGCCGGCGACCATCCACCCGCCGATGACCTGGTCAATGGCCGGATGGAGACTGTTGGCGTATTGCCGCCCGCGCCCAAACGGCAGCTCCCACACGAAATTGCCCTGCAACGCATGCGTTCGGTCGAAGTCCGAGCGGGCATAGTTGAGGCGTCGGTTGCGGAGATCGAACGGCGTGCTCGACGCCGACTGGGCGCTGCCGCTCGCCGCCACGGTAAAGGTCGGATCAAAGGACCGCGTATCGAGCGACTTCGCGAAGGTGTAGCTGAACTGAAAGCTCAAGCCATCGCGAAAGCGCCGCGACAACTGCACCTCGGCCGCGTGGTAGTTCGAGAAGTCATAGTTATCAATCACCGACACCCCGCCAGTGTACTGCGGAAAGTCAAAGAAGAAAAAAGGCGAAAAGCCGCGCGCCGGCAGGTTCGCCCCAATCTGCTGGGCCAGCGACACCGCCAGGCCAGCGACATTGTTGTTGGTCAGGCTGCCGCGAAAGTTGTTGATGGTTGTCTGCGAGCCGTTCGGATTGGCCAACAGCGAGTTGATGAGCGGGCTGTTGCAAGCCGGCGCAAAGGACCCCGACACAGCGCAGGGGCGCAGGGTGTTGAAGGCGTCCAGGAAGCCATTTTCAAAGATTTTGACCTGATTGGCGTTGTAGCCGCTTAGCAGGCCGTTCCCATGGCGTCCGATGTAGTTAGCTTCAAGCACCAGATTCCACCCCAGATCGCGCTGAAGGCTAAGCGCCCACTGATGGACCTTTGGTGTTCGGTAGCGTGGGTCAAACACGGTGATGCTGTTGGCCGAAAAGGGCGGCGGCTGCCGCAGCGCATCCGGCGAGATGCCCGGCGGCGGCGCCAGGGTCGGCAGATTGCGCAGCCGCCCGCCGCCCTGCCCAAAAGCGTCGTTGATGACGCCCAGCGTCGCGCCCGGCACGGTCGGCAGGATAAATGATGAAGTCACAAAGGTATTCAGCCGGTCATACGCCAGCCGATAGTTGGCGCGAACGGAAGTCCTCCCGTCCCCAAATGGATCCCAGGCCACACCGACACTCGGACCAAAGTTGTTCCAGTCATCGGCAAACGGCTTGCCGTTGAACCAGGCTGCGGTGTTGGTCGGAGCCGCCCCAAAATACAGCGGAACGTTCGGCACACTGAGGCGGTTCGGCTCCCGCATCGCCGGGCGACCTTCCCACCGCACACCGTAATCAACGACCAGATTCGGTCGCACACGCCAGGTGTCCTGAACGTAAAGATCATACTCCGGATAACGCGCATCGGCAGTGAAGATCGTGCCGGGCGGCCCATACTGATTCCCAACTGAGACAAACGCCTGCGATATGCGCCCCACCCGCCCCAGTAGGTTGTTAATTGTGCGCTGGAGCAGGGGCAAATCAAAAGCCGTATTGATGTTACCCGGAATGCCAAACGCCGCAACGCTCACCGTGTTAATGGCGGTACTGAAGTTGGCCAACGGCTGCGTGTTGAGGCCCGCGACCGATGTGCGCCGGTCAATGTGCCGCCCAAACCGCAGGTTCATCCCGGCCTTGACGGTGTGCGCCCCACGCACGGCGGTGAAGTTGTCTACAAACTGAAACGTCGTCAGCGCGCGCCGATTGATGACCGGCGCCAGGTTTGAAATCGGCGTCGTGACGTCGTTTAGCGTGATCGGTGGATTGCTGGCGAAGTTTGGGTCGGGGTTGTCAAAACTAAACGTGAAGCGGTTGAGACCGATCACAAACTCGTTGGTGAGATTGCCCGTCGGCGACCAGCGGTGATTAATGGCAACATTGCGGGGCGACCGGCGCGTATCCACCAGCCGCTCCGTGTTGGGAAACGCCGCCGGACCGGCGTTGGCAAAGTCACCCAATGAGTCTTGCCGCCCCCACGAAACGCGCCCAAAGACCGTCTGGCGATCACTGATGACGTAATCGACTTTGACCGTGTAATCCTCCTGCTGCTCGCGCCCGCGGGCGTTGAACAGAAATCCGGCCGTATTGAGGCCGTCGCCGAAAGCGAAGTTGTTCGGCAGCGGCGTCAGGTCAATCACGCGCCGAATGGTCGGGTCAATCCCCAGTCCCTGCGGATCCATCATACCGATGTTGTAGGCGCCGATATTGAGACCCGGCACGGGATTGCCGTTGGCATCCACCGACGCGCCGGTCGCGCCGAAGGGCAGATTGCGTCCGCCGATGACGTAGCGAAACAATCCCTGGCGCGCCGACTGCGTGTACACCAGGCGCGTGACCGGGCGCCCCTCGCTCGCCCGCAAGACCTGCACGTTGGTAAAGAAGAAGAGCCGGTTGCGCACGATGGGGCCACCTAGGCTGCCGCCGCCGATGTGCTGCACGAACTGCCGCTTGACGATGCCGTTGAGGTTGTTCTCGTACTCGTTCGCGTTCAAGCCCGGCGTCTGGTAAAACCAAAAGCCCGTCCCGTGAAACTCGTTCGTCCCGGAGCGGGTGATCATATTTACCTGCGCCCCGCTGCTGCGCCCGTTTTCGGCCGAGGGGTTGCTCGTGATGACGCGGAATTCGGCCAGCGCGTCGGGATTGACGCGCGTCGGCGAGAAGTTCGAGCCGCCGGCGCTGGTTTCATTCGTGTCAACCCCGTCAAGTGTGAAGTTCACCGCGCGGTCGCGCGCGCCATGCACGTGAACGCCGCCGCCGGTATTCGCGCCGACCACCACGCCGGGCTGAAAGTTGATGAAGTTGAGCGGGTTGCGCCCGCGCGCGCCGACAATCGGCAAGGCGACGACTGCTTGCTGCTCGACCAGGTTGCCCAAGTTGCCGGAGCTGCTGGTTTGAATCCGCTCGGCAGCGCCGGTGACCTCGACCACTTCCGATGCCCCGCCGATCTCCAGGGTGACATTGACGGTCGTCGGTTGACCGACGCTGACGACGTTCCCCTTCAAAACCATCCTCTTGAAGCCCGCCGCCTCGACCGTAACGGTGTAGACGCCGACTTGAACTGCGTCAAAAACATACACACCACTGTCGCCAGACTGCGCTTCAAAGGTGGCATTGGTGCCTTCGTTGATCAGCGTGACGCGCGCCCCGGCGATGAGTGCGCCGGACGGATCGCGCACCGTTCCCGTCAGGCGCGAGGTTGTGCCCTGCGCCCAGACCAGCGTCACGTCAATCAGGCACAAGGTGGGGAAACAACACAGCAGGACGACGACAAACCGTGTCACGTCATATAACCCATCGCACAAACAACGACCGGTCAGGTAAGCGAGCTTCTCGGCAGCAGGCATAGCAAACCTCAGGGAGTATTCTTTCGGGAGTGTGTTTTTGACGGCTGTTTTTTTTTTGGAAGCCCTATCTTGCCTTCTTTCCTCCTGATTGTCATGTGTTTACAAAATGTTCACCAATCGGCAACTCAGGGTTGCCGTCCGACTCGCAAACCGACTAACCTTCAGCCTCTATCTGACGGCACACAAACTTCCAAAGCTCATCTGACCTCAGTCAGTGCAGCATCGGCCCTGTGTCACGGGTGCGCCGTTCTGCACTGCCGCTGTCGGATGCTTCACTCAGCCGTTTGGCGCATGTTGGAGGTACCTTGCCGTGACATTGGCTGCCTTGCTTTGGCGACGAAACCACAGTTGGTTTTTGCTGTGGCTTGGGTTTGTACTCAGCGCGCCGGCGGGAGGTACGCCGTGGCCTCACGAACCGACCGGCGCTGCTGAACTACTGACAGCCGCCCGGACTGCCCGCGCAGCGCATGCTTATCCGGCGGCACTCCGCTACGCCGAACAGGCCGCCCAACTCGGCGATGTGGCAACACAGGCAGATGCCCTCGCCGAACTGGGGCTGACTTATCTCACGGCGGAGTGTTTTGAAGCGGCCGCACAGCACTTCCAAAGCCTTGCGCAATGCTTTCCCGACGATCCGCGCGGCCCGACCGGACTGGCAGCCATCAGCCTGGCAGAAGGTCGTCTGGAAGACTGTGAAGCCGACGTGGCAAAGCTGGTAGCGCAATACCCGAAGGCGGTCGGCGTTTATGTGCTTGGCGCGCGGCTTTATATTGAGCGGAATCAAACGGCGGAGGCACGACGCTATGCCGAACGCGCCGTCGCCCTCGACCCGGATAACCCAGAGGCGCTCGCGGCCCTGTGCGCCGTGCGCGTCATGGAACGCCGTCCCGATGACGTACGCCGCCTAGCCGAGCGCATCCTGGAACTCCAGCCGGCCAACATCCGTGTGCGCCGCACCTATGCCCAGTACATCCGCAGCCGCAAAGTCCACCCACTCCCTCCTTCCGCCGCCCAGGCCGCCTACCTCGCAGCGCAAGCGGCACGACAACAACACCAGATCGCCGAAGCCAAACGGCACTACGATGCCGCGCTCGCCCACCATCCGACTTTTTTTGCCGCCCTGCTGAGTCGTGCAGCACTGGCACTGGAAGACAACGAGCTGGACAACGCTGAACAGTTGGCCCGGCGCGCGCTGGCGCTTGATTCCCACCACCCGCTCCCACACTTACAGTTGAGTCTGGTGCACCTCGCCCGGCATGAAGCCGCCGTCCGCGAACTAGGCGCGCAGATCCCACAGCTCACCTTTGCCGAAGTCACCCACCAACCCGAAGACTTGGAGGCGGTCTTCCCAAACTACACCACGCTGACACCCCAGCAACAACGCATTGTCTTAGCAACCATTGCCCCACTGGCACACCTACTGCCCACACTCCGTCGGTCTGGAGCCAAACACTGGATTCTACCCCTTGACCGCCTGCTGGGTGATGTGCCGGGCTGCGCGGCCCTGGCAGAGCGGACAACCTTCGACGGGCGTTACTACGGGAGCTTGCGCGGCGTCGGCGGGGTTGTCACAGTCTCCGGCATCGAAACGCTGTACGCCGTCGCCTCCGGCGGCTTCAACACGTTAGCGCATGAGTTTGCCCACCAAATTCATAGCTGCGCCTTGGATACACCGACCCTGATGCGCATCGAGAAGCTCTATGAAGCAGCCGTCCGCGAGGGCCACGCACTCGATTACTATGCCGCCTCGGACAAGTTTGAGTACTTTGCGCAGGGCTATGAAGCGTACGTCTCAACCGTTAAGCGCCGACCGGCCAGCCCAACCGCAGGCCATACCCGCGACGAACTGGCCCGCCGCGATCCACAACTGTTTGCCCTTTTTGAGGAACTGACGCGCAGCCCACACGCCGGAACCCAGTCCTACCGCTACCGATAGCGCCTGTTTCCAGAGCGCCGAGCTTTCAGTTTGGGACTTCAGTTTGGGACTTCAGTTTTCGGCCCGTGGGTTTCGTCCTGCTGGTGGCTGAGGTCCTTCACCGCGTTGCCCTCGGCACGTGCCTCCTGTACTGTCTCTTCTTCCTCCCGCGCCTTAACAAGCGCCGATGCAATAATGCCGGACGGTAACGCCACAATCCCCAAGCCGATCACCAACACCACAAAGGTAAAGAAACGCCCGCCGGCGGTCACCGGATAGCTGTCGCCATAGCCGACGGTGGTCAGCGTCGCCACCGCCCACCACAGCCCGTCAAACATGGAGACGAACACCTCCGGCTGCGCCTCATGCTCGAAGTAGTAAATCCCTACCGCCGCCAGGTAAATCAGGATCAGCGCCGTCGCCGCAAATAACAGCAGCTCTTCCTTGGAAATCATGACGGCGCGGTGAAAGCGTCGCATCGCGCGACTGTAGCGGGTCAGCTTGAGGATGCGCAGCAGGCGGAGCAAGCGCAGCGAGCGCAAATCCACCGCCAGCCCGACATAGAACGGCAGAATCGCCAGCAAGTCCACTACGCCGTAAAAACTGAAGACATACTTGGTCATCGGGCGCGCGCCCAAAGAGCGCGCAAGATACTCCAGCGTGAAGACGCTCACCGAAAACACTTCAAACGACTCAATCCAAAAGCGCTGCTCCGGCGTCAGGCTCGGCAGCGTGTCCAGCGCGAAGTCGGCCAGCGAGAGAAAAATGACGGCCTGGATGAAGAGCTCGCCTTTGCCAAAGGTAATCTGTCCGTCAGCATCGCGGCTTATCAGAGGCATCGCCGGTTCGAAACGCGCGTCAGGGCCTCCCCTGCGCGTCGGTCAACTTTCTCGCGCGGCCTTCACGCGCACAGGACGTACTCGCCGATCTTGGCCAACGTGAGCAGGAGCAGCCCCGCTTGTAGGCCGGCCACAATGTCATCGGCCATAATCCCTAGCCCGCCGCGCAGCGCCTCGCACTGGCGGGCCGGATACACCTTCAGGATGTCAAACGCCCGAAAGACGAGAAAACCGGCGATCACCCAGACTTCAAAGGCCCCGCTCAGGCCGGACAGATTCGGCGCCAGCGGCAAAAAAAGATACGTAATCAACTGCCCGGCGAACTCATCCACAACAACCTCGCGCGGGTCCTTCGCGCCAAGAAAATGAGCCGCGCGGTCAGATGCCCAAATACCGGTGTAACTCACCAGCGCCGCGACCAGTAGCAGCCCCCACGCGCTGTCCGGCGCGAAGGGCTGAAACCACCCCAGCTTGCCGCCAGCGTAGTAAAGCACGCCGACGACGGCCGAGCCGACCGTCCCCGGCGCGATAGGCGCATAACCGGAAAAAAAGCCCATTGCCCAGACCAGCGCCAGGTAGTCGCCGGGCGTGCGCGGCTGCATGCGCGGGTGGTCACAGACCGCAGCTTTGGTCAATCGCATACCGCGCCTCTACGCAACCCAAACCAAGGCATGTTCAGTGCCTGTGACCCCTGCACGTGCGCCGGCTCACCCGATGCCAGCGCCGCCGCCAGTTGGCGCAAGGTAGCGGATCGGCTGGGTTTTTCCCCGCTTCCCAGATCAGGATGCTGCCACGCATCGAGGCTCAACAACTTGAGAAGCCCCGGCGGAAGGCGCGCCCGCAGCTCCTCTTCCGTCGCCAACAGCTCGTCGCGCCGGCGCTCTGTCAGCCAGCGCAGCAAATCGTCGGCGCGCCATCGCCGGCCATAGGCGACTGGCTGACCGGCCGCGTCGCGGAGCGGCGACTGATCGGGCAGTGGAACAACGCGACCGCGCACACGAACCGTCCGCGCCGTACGACGCACCCACCCACGGTCATTGAAGGTCGGTCCTTCATCTCCGTCGGCCGTCGGGTACAGGTAATCGTCCGGGGTCGCGCCCGGCGGACGATCCAGGCAGTTCCCCAAAACATGCAGACAGTTATCAATGGCAGCGTGCCCGACTTCCCAGTCACAACAGCCGAGCGTCTCGATGATGACCGCCCAGCGACCGGGGGCGCGGTAGGCATGCAGTCGCGCTGCCGCCAGTCGAAAGCCCGGCGCATCCAGCATCGGCATGGCGCGTCGGGCAGCGCAGTCGTCAAAACACGCCAAAATCTCCGTCTTGGTCATCCTTCCTTCGAAGGCGGCTGAGGCTTTACGGCCACCGCCCCGAGCAGCTCCCTTTCTGCTCTGCCGTTTGCGACGGATTCCGTCAGCGACCCTAAGTAAGCCGGCAACTCAACGCCGGCCTGCCGGGCAATTTCCTGGAGCGGTGGCAACGCAGCAACGAAATCGCGAATGAAACGCGCCGTGGACGAGCTGTCTCCGCCACCGCCTGAATCCCACACCGTAATTTTGTCAATCTTAAGGTTGGCAATTGCCTCAACTTGCTTCGCAACAATCGCTTCCAGCTTCTCCAGCAGGATGAGCTTAGCAGCTGTGTCGGGATTATTGCCGCAGGCGCGGATGATGTTGTGATAGCCCTCGGCTTTGGCCAGCAGGAGTTGCCGCAGTCCATCAGCATCGGCTTTGTACTTGAGCAAAATGGCATCGGCTTCGCCCTGCGCCACGCGCCGGATGCGCTCGGCTTCGGCATCGGCATCCACTTGCCGCTTGAGCTTTTCAATTTCCTGCCGGACCAGCTCTTCCTTCTCAAGCAAGGCCGTTTCCCGCTGCCGCTGCGCGATGAGGATTTCACGCTCGGCAAGGGCCCTGGCAACCTCGGCGCGCTGCCGCGCGGCCGCCTCACGCTCAGCCAGCATCGCATTCGACTCAATGACGGCTGCGCGCGATTGGTTTTCCTTAGCCGCCGTCTCGGCTTCCAGCTCGGCCACGGAAATCCGCTGCTGTGCTTCGGCTCGTTTAAGCCCGACTTCGGCTTCGGCGCGCTCGGCAGCAATATCAACGGTTTTCTTGCGCGAGGCCTGGGCTTCGGCAATGGCGGCCTCGGCTTCCAACTGGGCCGTGGCCATGCGCATGGTCCGTTCGGCTTCCTTTTGTCCCTTTTCGGTTTCCGTCGTCTCCAGTGCAACCTGCACAGTGCGCTCACGCACGGCCTTGGCCTCGCCAACGGCGCCAAAACGCTCCTGCTCGGCAACTTCAACCCGCGCCTTGTTGATGGCCTCAGCAGCCGATTTCTTGCCGATTGCCTCGATGTAGCCCGAAGCATCGGTAATGTCGCGAACGTTGACATTTAGCAGCTCCAACCCCAGCTTATGCAGCTCAGCCGCGACGTTCTTGTTGACCTGCTGGAGAAATACTTCGCGGTCGCGGTTGATTTCCTCAATCGTCAGCGTCGCAATCACCAAACGTAGTTGACCCAGGATAATCTCCTGCGCTTGTTCCTTGATCTGGCGTTCATCCAAACCCAGCAACCGCTCGGCAGCATTGTTCATAATCGCTGGGTCGGTCGAAATGGCGACGGTAAACGTGCTCGGCACATTGACGCGGATATTCTGCTTCGAGAGCGCCCCGGTGAGGTTAATCTCAATCGGCATCGGTTGCAGGCTGAGGAACTGGTAGTCCTGGATGACGGGAATGACGAAGGCCCCGCCGCCGTGGATGCACTTGGCGCTCCGCCCGCCGCCGACCTTCCCGTACACCACCAGAATGCGATTGGATGGGCAGCGCTTATACTGGTTGACGATGATGCCGATCACGATCAAAACCGCCAGAGCCGATACGCCGACGATAGCCAGCAATGCGATATTGATTTCACCCATGGGAAAGCTCCTTGCGCGGCGCGGCCAAAGCGGCGCGGTCGGTTGTTGTTTCAGCGGTCTCGGATGCCAGCGATGCCGGCTCGGAAGCGGCATAGGGGCTCAGCCATGACTCCGGCGAAACCATCAAAACGCCATCGCTGACACTGTGCACAAAAACCCGCGCGCCGGTCGGAATGGCCGGGCCATCGGTCGCGGCGTTCAGCGTAGTCAGTCGCCCTTGCACCTCGATTTGAATCTGCCCGCTGCCCTGTCCCTGCGCCGGGATTGTTAAGTACACCGTTCCGAACCGGCCAATGGCGTTGGCCAGTTGGAGGGTTCCATCGGATTCTAGGCGGGATGCTTGGCGCAGAATCCAGGCGGTTGCCAGAAATGTCATCAGGCCGGCGCCCAGCCCCGTTCCCACGACCACCAGCGGCGAGAGGCGCGTAAGTTGAAAGCACAACACGCCGCCCCATCCGGTCACCATCAACCCGGCCAGCAGCGCTTTGAGTCCGCCCCCCGGAACCGGATCGGTCCCGCCAAACAGGTCAAAGCTGCCGTCGAAGTGGCCATCAAGACCATCCAGAAACGACCCAAGGAGGAGCTTGGCTGCCAGCAGGAGGGTTGAAACCAAGGCAAGCCCCCAACACAGCGCCTCCGCCACCGAATGCGTCGCAAGCCACTCTGTCATAACCACTCCAGGCGAGAAAAACGGGAAAGGACAGCTGCCGGGGAGCGCGCTGTGACTTATCGTACGCTAACAGCTTCCGCGTCCGGGTTCAAGCTGGAAGCAAGTGAGAAAAAAAAGACCGCCAGGCTCACAGGCAACCCGGCGGTCAAGGCAAACCGGAAGTCGTCTGCGTCGGCAATGGCTACGGCGTTAGCCGAACCGAGCCGAGATAGGCATCCTTACGGTCGCTCGTGTTATTCGCCCGCGTCGTCTGAAACACGTTGTAGGGCGCCGGCGGCGACGAAGGCAAGGTATCGGTGGATGTGGATGTCCCCGTGAAGAAGAGCACGCCGCCGTTTTCCGCGATAGGCGGCGCTAGGTAGGGCGCGATGCCGAGCACGCGCTGAATCGGCTCGCCCACGGCCAGGTCGCGCCCGCCGACATTGACCAGGTTGTGCAGCGAAGCCGGCAAGTTTGTGCCGTCCTCGTTGACTGCGGAAATCCGCGCCAGGAAGCCCCGACTGGTCGGGATGCCGGTGCCGGTGGCGGGATAAAGCAGATCGTTGGCAAAGGTCGGCAAGCCTGGCATTGCCCCCACGGGCGTGAACAGCGTGCTGGGCGGGCCGTCCGAAGTGCCTCCGACATACACAATCGAGTTACCCGGCCCAGCCTGATTGCTCGTCGCCAACGCATAGGCTTCATCGTCGCCCGCGCCGCCCAGATAGCCAAAATACTGCACGACGCGCGTGCCGGCGATGCTTTCATCCCATCTGATCTGGGCGATGAACGCATCGTTCAAGCCATGGTTGGTGTCTGAAAACTGCCCGCTGGTTAGGACACCGAAGCCGGTTGTCGTGGAGTTGGTCAGGCCGGCGACATGAACGACATAACGGCCGGTGGTCGGGCCCGAGCCGGTCAGGCGGCGCCGCGCATAGATGCCTATCCCCCAGTCGTCGCCGGCGCCGCCCAGGTAGGTCGAGAAAGCCCGCGTCGGGCCGGTGTTATTCGTAAACAGGGCGACGAAGGCGTCCACGCTGCCGTTGCGCGTCGCGCCGCTGACGGTGCTGGAGACGGCGCCAGAGGCGCCGTTGATAAAGTCTGTCTCCGGGTCGGAAAGCGTAATGCCGGTCACCGCGACCCGCGCTCCACCGCTCAAAAAAACCGAAATCCCGGTAATGGCGTCATAGTCATTCCCGCCGAAGTAGGTCAGATACCGGCGCTGGCCCGTGGCAGTATTAATCGCCGGGTCGAAGCGCCCGAGAAAGCCGTCGCCGTCGCCGCCGCCATAGCTGGCGTCAAAAACGGGCAATGACGCGCTCCCCGTCGGGAAGCTCCCGGAAGTTTCGCCCCCCAAGACGAACTGCGTCCCGCCGGAACCTTGCTCGGCGGCGCAGGCCCAGGCGAAGTCATCGCCAGCGCCGCCAACATACGTGCTGTAGGCTATGGGGTCGGTCGTGATATTGTCCGCCGCTGCGTCAAGACAAAACGGGAGCAGCATCGCAAAGGCGTCCGTGAAACCGCCGCCGAAACTACTCTGAAAAGTGACCGGCGAGCTGTCGCCTAGCCCGGAGCGACCGGTGGGAAAGTCGCTGCTCGTCGTGTAGCCAACCAGCGCCGGGCCAATCGCCGGACGGAAGTAGGCACTCGGCGAGGTTACATTTTCCGTGCCGCTGTAGCTGGCATTGACGCTGACCCCGGTGCAGACGTCGTCGCCGCTGCCGCCATAGACCACCACCGCCGACAACCCGTTTTCGGCCCCGCGGTCGTCATACGTGAAGTTCTCGTCACTGCCGTTTGCAAAATCGTTCCACGGGGCAAAGCGCCGCGAAGGTCCCAGGTCAAGCAGGTTTGCCGGGACAAGGCCATCCGCGCGAAACTCAAATCTGGCCACGAAAAGGTCCACGTCCGGGCTTGGAACCGGCAGGTTGGCATTCGGGCCTGACCCGACCGGAACCGGAAGCGACGGGCTAAACGTTGTGCCGCCGATGAAAACCGGAATGGTGTCGGGCGTCGTAAAAACGGCGGCGCTCGACGTCGCGCTGCGGTTGTATGCGCGCCCAACAGCAACGCCAACGGCCTCATCATCCTGACTGCCGCCGAAATAGGTCGAGTAGAACGGCAGTACCGGGTCAATGACCAGCGCCAGTTGGCGGTCATAGGCGCCGACCTCGAAGGCGACGTCGTTGCCGTTCAGGACAAACTGCCCCGCCACCAGACGCCGCTCGCCGGCCACTTCCTGGTAGAGGGTTGGCTTCTGCATCACAACCGCGCGCCCGGCGACAAAGCACTGCAAATTGCCTTCGCGGTCGAGCGCCAGGCGGTCAGCGCCGTCGAAATGCAACCGAATCGCGCCGGGATCGGCGCCCGGGGCAACGCGAAAATCATAGGTCAGCCGTTCGTCCTTGGGGTAATACACGAGGTCAATCCCGGCATAGACATTGTGATAGACGACCTGGCGATAAAGCGGCACATTGCTGCGCCACCGCGAGCGGTCGCCCTTGCAATATGACAATTTGATCGGGCTGCGGGCGATGCCTTCCGACGGCGCAGGCGCAACCGGGCGGCCGGTCTCGCGTTCCACCGGCTGCATGCGCAGCGCCCGGTACACCGGACGCGATTCCGGCACTTTCCGCCACAGTGGATTCTGTGCTGCTTTGCCCTGCGGTCGCCACAGGGGCTCGCGGGCGACTTCAACCAGCATGCAGGCCTCGGCGCGGTCGGTTAGAAACACCGCCCCGCCAAACAGCTTGTAGCGGACGGAGGCGGCATGCTGGCCACGATTTTCCTCAAACAGCAGCCGACTGTTGGCGCTGCTGGCAATATCGGCGGTTGACAGTGAGGTGGACGGACCGAGTTGCGTCATTGGTCGCGTCGGTTGGGGGATGCGCCGGTCGGCGCGGGCGGCAAACGGCCCAAAAGCAAG